>NZ_JAYMSC010000002.1:0-709065 GCF_038900775.1 Paraburkholderia sp. JHI869 | reverse complement strand
TCGGCGCGTATCTCGCCCAGGCGATTGCCGAGAAGAACCTGCACGCCGTGGGCTGGGTGATCCTCGCGATGATCGTGGTGATTCTCGCCTACGACCAGTTCCTGTTCCGCCCGCTCGTGGCGTGGGCGGACAAGTTCCGCATGGAAAACACGAGTTCGGGCGACGCGCCGGAATCGTGGCTGCTCGACCTGATTCGCCGTACGCGCCTCATTCACCGCCTGCTCGTGCCGATGGGCTTCATGCTCGCGACGCTCGCGCGCATTCCGTTGCGCGTGCAACTGCCGAAGTCGCTGCCCGTCGTCACCACGATCAGCAAGCGCTCGCGCATCGGCGACATCGTGTGGGCCGTGTTCGTGATCGCGCTGACCGTGTTCGTGGTGTGGCGCGTAGTGGCCTACGTGCGCACCGGCGTGACGCTCGACGAAGTCTGGCACGTGTTCGTGCTCGGCCTCATCACGCTGCTGCGCGTGATGCTGCTGATCGCCATCGCCTCGGTGATCTGGGTGCCGCTCGGCGTGCTGATCGGCCTGCGCCCGGCGCTTGCCGAGAAGGTCCAGCCGCTCGCGCAGTTCCTCGCCGCGTTCCCGGCGAACCTGCTGTTCCCGGTGTTCGTGATCGTGATCGTGCGCTTTCACCTCAACCCGGACATCTGGCTGTCGCCGCTCATTGTGCTTGGCACCCAGTGGTACATCCTCTTCAACGTGATCGCGGGCGCAAGCGCGTATCCGAACGACTACAAGGAAGCGGCCACGAACTTCCGCATTCGCGGCTGGCAATGGTGGAAGAAGGCCATGCTGCCGGGCATTTTCCCGTACTACATCACGGGCGCCATCACGGCTTCCGGCGGCGCATGGAACGCGAGCATTGTTTCCGAGTTCGTGCAGTGGGGCGACACGAAAGTCGTTGCGCATGGCCTCGGCTCGTACATCGCACAAACGACCGCCGCCGGCGACTTCCCGAAGATCATTCTGGGCATCGCGATGATGTCCCTGTTCGTGACGCTGTTCAACCGCGTGCTCTGGCGTCCGCTGTACACGTATGCCGAGTCGCGGCTGCGCCTCGATTGAGATGGAGTGACATCATGCTGAATCCGAAAATCGTCTCATCCGACCTGCTGCCTATGCGCCCCGTTCCCGGTCAGGAAGTACTTGACGTCAAGCATGTCTCGCGCGGCTTCGCGAAGAAAGAGGACGAGCGCCTCGTGCTAGACGACGTGAACCTCACGCTGCGCGAGGGCGAGATCGTTGGCTTGCTGGGCCGTTCGGGCTCGGGCAAGTCCACGCTGCTGCGCATCATCTCCGGACTCATCGAGCCGACCGAAGGCGAGGTGAACTGGCTCGGCAAGCCGCTCGAAGGGCCGGCCGAAGGCGTGTCGATGGTGTTCCAGACCTTCGCGCTGTTCCCGTGGCTCACGGTGCTGCAGAACGTGGAAGCGGGCCTCGAAGCGCAGGGTGTGGGCGCGCGCGAGCGCCGCGAGCGGGCGCTGGCAGCCATCGACCTGATCGGTCTGGACGGCTTCGAAAACGCCTACCCGCGCGAGCTTTCGGGCGGCATGCGCCAGCGCGTGGGTTTTGCGCGCGCGCTCGTGGTGGACCCGACGCTCCTCCTCATGGACGAGCCGTTCTCCGCACTCGACGTGCTGACCGCCGAAACGCTGCGTACCGACCTGCTCGATCTGTGGACGCAAGGCCGCTTGCCGATCAAGTCGGTGCTGATCGTCACGCACAACATCGAGGAAGCGGTGTTCATGTGCGACCGCATTCTCGTGTTGTCGTCGAACCCGGGGCGCGTGTCGGCCGAGATCAAGGTGCCGTTCAAGCATCCGCGCAACCGTCTCGACCCGGCGTTCCGCAAGCTCGTGGACGACATCTACGCGAAGATGACCGCGCGCGAAGCCGCTGAAGCGACGCATCGCCGTCTCGAAGTGGGCAGCCGCTTGCCGGACGTGTCGACCAACATCATGGCGGGTCTGATCGAAACGCTGGCGGCCGCGCCGTACCATGGCCGCGCCGACATGCCGGAAATCGCGCGTTCGCTGCATCTGGAAGTGGACGACCTGTTCCCGATCGTGGAAATGCTGCAGCAGCTCGGCTTTGCCGACGTGCGCGAAGGCGACGTGCTGCTCACGCCGCCCGCGCGCGTGTTCGCCGAGATGGGCACGCAGGCGCGCAAGCTCATGTTCGCCGATCACCTGCTGCGCAACGTGCCGCTCGCGGCGCGGATCAAGAAGGTGCTCGACGAGCGGCCCGGCCATCGCGCGCCGCGTGTGCGCTTCGAGCAGGAACTGGAGGACGTGCTTTCGGATGTCGCTGCGGAAGAAACGCTCGATACCGTGGTCGAATGGGCGCGTTATGGCGAAGTGTTTTCGTATAACGACCAGACTGAGATCTTCAGTCTCGAGGACGTCGAGGCGTAAAGCGTAAGTCTTCGTAAAGACAAAAACGGGCGGCTTGAGGTGTGAACCTCAAGCCGCCCGCTTTTTTTCGGGCAGAACCTGCTTGCCTTACTGGCCGACGCCGAGCAGTTCGATTTCGAACGTGAGGTCGCTGTTCGGCGGGATCGGGCCGACTGCGCGATCGCCATAAGCGGTCGCCGCCGGGCAGGTCAGCTTCGCCTTGCCGCCGACCTTCATCTTCTGCACGCCTTGCGTCCAGCAGGGAATCACGCGATTGAGCGGGAACGACGCCGGGCCGCCGTGCTTGTCGGAGCTGTCGAATTCGGTGCCGTTCGCGAGCGTGCCGCGATAGTTCACGCGCACGACGTCGGTGGCGGCGGGTTGCGGACCCGTGCCTTGCTTGATGTGTTCGACGACGACGCCCGACGGCAACTTTTCGATGGTGTTGGCGGCGAACGCGCTCGTTGCGACAGTGGCAGCGGCGACCAGGGCAATCAGTGATTTCATGAGATGTCCTCGTTGAATGGCAAATCGATTATATCGGGCGCGCGGCCCCGGTCCCGTTTCGTGGCCGGTGTGATGTTTCAGGGGCTGGCGTACGGCGTGCCGTCCTTGTGCAGAAACCGCCCGTCGCTGCTCGGGCTGATCATATCGACGTCGGAGCAGGTGATGACATCTGCCGGCGAACGCGAGCCGACTTCGAGATAAACGGCGACGCGATCCGACCGGTTGATCATGTGATGCCCGTTGCCGGAGTTTTTCGGAAACGCGGCACAGTCCCCCGCGCGGAGCACGGTTTCGCCATCGTCTTCGATCAAGGTCAACTCGCCTTCGAGAACGTAGACGAATTCGTCTTCGTCGGAATGCCAGTGGCGCTGGCTCGACCAGTTCCCCGGCGGCAAACGCATGAGGTTGACGCCAAAGTCGCGCAGCCCTCCGGCGTCGCCGAGCCGTTGTCGTATCCGCTCGGCGCATGGCGCGTCGAATGGAGCGGGATAGCCCGTGCCTCTACGCTCAGGCACGTGAACGACGTCGATCTTCGGCATAAGCGACTCCACGAATTGCGAAGGCAGTTGCAAAGGTGAGCTTCTTCGGGACCTGCCGCGCCAAGCGTGCGGCGCACCATGCCACTGCGCGCAGACCTTTGATTTGACGGAGAACTTTACCCCGCCCGCGTTGCGCCGCGACGTTGCTGGCGGCGTAATGGTGAGCTTTTTCGGGAGATGAGTGGTGCGAAGCGAAGGGTGAGGCCGGTGCGCGCGAGACGCGCACCGGCTGCGATGTCAGCACATCAATTCGGCTTGCCGCTCGACGACGACCCGTTACCGTCGCCCGACGCACCGGTGCGGCCATTGCGCGGCTTGCCGCCTTGCGAGGAAGTCTTCGAAGCGCCGCGCGACTGCGCCCGCGCACGATCGTCGTCGCTGGCTTCGTCGTCGTGGTCGTCACCGTACTCTTGGCCTTCGGCATCGTCACCGCGCGCCATGCCCACGAGGAAGTTGCGCTGCGGATTCGCCAGCTCGATGCCGCGCTCCGTGAAGCGCAGCAGCACGCGCTTGTTGAACTCGCGCTGCACGCCCCAGCGCGCCGAGTCCTTGCACTGGATCTGCCCGACGAGCGTCACGGTCGCGCCATCCACCTGATCGACGCCCCAGTACGCGAAGTCGCTGAGAATGCCGTTCTTGAACGCGTCTTCCTTGCGGATCTCGGCGCCGATGTCCTTGAGCGTGTCGATGGCGCGCTGCAGATCCGCGCCGTGCGCGATCTGCACCTTCACCGCCGCGTTGCCGATGCCGCGATTCGTGTTGTTCACGGTCGTCACCGAACTGAACGGCACGGTGTAGAGCGAACCGTCGCCGCCGCGCAGACGCACGGTGCGGATCGAGAGAAACTCGACGGTGCCCGAGACGCCTGCGACGGTCACCCAGTCGCCCACCTGCATGGCGTTTTCCGTCAACAGGAAGATGCCGGTGATGAAGTCCTGCACGAGCTTTTGCGAGCCGAAGCCGAGCGCCACGCCGAAAATACTCGCGCCCGCGATGAGCGGCGCGGTGTTTACGCCGAGCTGCGAGAGCGCGGTGAGGCCGACCACGACGAGGATCGAGACGAGCAGCGTGGTGCGGAACATCGGCAAGAGCGTGCGCAGGCGCGCGGCGCGCACGAAGTCGCCGGCGTCGGTCCACGCGTTCAGGCGCCGCTCGGCCGCGCCGTTCGCGAACTCCCAGATCGCGACGGCGGTGACGATGGCGATCACGATAGTCAGGAGTGCAGATCCCAGCAGATGCCCCATCGGCGCGAGCGCGAGCAGGCGTGCAGGACGCAGGCCCCAGACGTGCAGCAGCAGGTCGAGCGTCACGATCCAGATCGCCGCGACGACGATGCGCCGCAGCGCCGGGTAATAGCGATACGCACGGCGCTGGCCGAAACTCATCTTCTCCTGATCGTCGCTGAACCCGAACGCACGGCTCAACGCGCCGAGCAGCACGATGGCGCTCACGCGCGCGGCGAGCAGGACGACGAGCGAGAGCCCGCCCGCGCGCAGCAGCGCCGCGTAGCCGCCGCGCAGATCGAGCGCCCAGACGAACCACAGCGCAAGCACCACGAAGAGCGCGAAGCCGACCCAGATGTCGGCGAACCACTGCATGAACCACGCATACGAGCCGTGGCGCGCGGCGGCCGCGCGCATGGCGTCGGCCACGGGGCGGCGCAGTTGCAGGATCATCACGGCGAGCGCGAGGTGGCCGATCAGCGTCACCACTTTCACGAGCGCGAGATGCGCGTCCTCGGTCATGCCGAGCGGCACCGCGCCGCCAATCGCCCCGCCCACGCCGCCGATCACGACGATGCGCACGACCCAGCGCTGCGCGTAAGCGGCCCAGTCGTCGGGCAGCGGCACGAGGCGCAGCGCGGCCGCGTCGGGCGCGAACAGCAGCTTGCCGAATATCGCGACCACGCGGCAGATCACATAGGTGTCGACGATATGGCCCACGGCTTCGGCGGGCGCGGCGTCGTCGGCGCCGAAGAGCGAAAGCACGCCCGCGGCGCACAGGCCGAAGGCGATCACGGGTACGACTTCGAGCAGCATCACGAGCAACGCGCCCGGCAGACGCTGCAGGAGGCGCCAGTGATGCGCGCCGCGCAGCGCGTGGTATGCCTCTTTCGCGCGGTCTGCAGCGGTTTTCGAAGCGGCGTTTGCGTTGTCCTCCGCTTGCGCTGCGACCACGGTCGCGCGCGCCGCCGCGTTGGCGCTTGCGTTCGCGTTGGGGCCGGCGTTCGGATCGCTGTCCTTTTTGTCCTTGCCCTCGGCCGGTTCCATGCCGGCGGCTTCGCGCAGCGCCTCGTCCTGCGCCTCGGCTTTCGCATCGGCTTTCGCATCGGCGGCTTTCGCTTGCGAGGCGAGCGCGACGCTCGTGCCTGTCGCTTCGGGTGTTTGTGGCTGCGGCGTGGATGTGCCGTCTTGCGGGGGCTGCGCGTTCTCGCGCTGCTTCGCGGCCTGATGCGCGGCAATGGCACGCTCCGGCGCGGCGATGACGCGGCGCAGTACTGTGGCGAGCGCGAGCGCGGGCACGAGCGTGAGCAGCAGCACGCGCAGCAGGGCGAGCAGCAGCGCGTGGCCCTGCGGCGTGTTCAGATGGTCCTGCCACCAGTTGCGCGAGGACCAGAGGCCGAGCAGCGTCGCGAACGTATGGTTCAGATGCTGGCCGATCATGTGCGCGCCGTGCGCGGCGTTAGCGGCGACCTGTGCGACTAGACCGTTCGAGCGCAGCGCGCCCGCGAGCGGCGTGGATGCGGCCGTGGCCGCCGACGCGCCGGAGGCCGCCGCGGGCGCACTGGCCGGCGTCGTTGCGGAAGCGGGCACGGCCAGCGCGCCGGCGGCCGCGATGGCGCGCAGCGTGTCTTCCATGTGGCCGCGCTGCACCGGGTCGTCGAGCACCTTGAGTGCGGATTGCGCCTGGCTGGGCGTGAGCGCGACGGGGGCGGCGGGGTTGGCCGCGTTGGCGTCAGGCGCGGGTGCGGCCGGCTGGGCAGGATGCGCGGGGCTCGCGGCGGGCTTGAGCGCTTCGGCTAAGGTGGCCGGTGTCGCCGCGGTTGCGCTCGACGCGCCCAGCGTGAGCGTCAGGCCGGCAGAAACGGCGAGAACGGCAACGAGGGCATGCAGTCGCTGCAGGCGAGACGAGCGCAGGGACCGAAAGGCAGAAGAAAGGGACATCCTTGTCATTGGCTTACGGGTCGCGGCAGCGGCGACCCTTCAGTGGCGGCGGAGGAAAAGACAGCGAGACGAAACGGGGCGACACGCGCGGCTGGAAGCGCATTGGCGCGGCGCACAGCCTGCCGTCGCCCGATTCGTCGGAACGTTCGACGCGCTGCCGCAATTTTGGTGCCCACTTTGTGCCCAGATGGGCCACATGGCGTTTGCGGGACCGCAAAGAACGGCGCGGCGCGCGAAACGTGAGTGCTGACTATGGCGGGAGTATGCCTCTTTTAGCTTACGAACGCGGATGAGGCGCACACGCTGCGCGCCGATAAAAGGGACGCTTCAATGCCGTACACGCTGCGCCAACCACGCGGGTTTTGATCAGTGGCGCACGCGCCCGGACGAATGCTACCGTTGCACAGTCCACTATCCAGGCCCGCCAGAGGCCGACGAGGAGAGCCATGAACAGCGTCAGCATGACCGGAGTTCGCAAGGCCAAACTGAGCCGCACACAGTTGATCGTCGCCGCAACCATCGGCAATGCGCTCGAATTCTTCGATTTCACCGTCTACAGTTTCTTCGCGCTGACCATCGGCAAGCTGTTCTTTCCGACCATGTCGAGCTACGGGCAGTTGCTGGCATCGGTGGCGACTTTCGGCGTGGGCTTCGTCATGCGGCCGCTGGGCGGCATTGTGATCGGTGCGTATGCCGACCGCGCCGGACGCAAGCCTGCCATGACGCTCACCATCTTCATGATGGCGCTCGGCTGCATGCTGATCGGCCTCGCGCCCACCTACGCGCAGATCGGCGTGGCCGCGCCGGTCCTGATCGTGTTCGCGCGCTTGTTGCAGGGCTTTTCCGCGGGCGGCGAAGTGGGCGCTTCCACTACGCTGCTGATCGAAGCGGGCACGCCCGCCAATCGCGGCTTGCTCGGCAGCTGGCAGTTCGCGAGCCAGGGGATGGGCGTTTCGCTCGGCGCGTTAACGGCGGGACTCCTGACGACTTTCCTCGCCGCCGACACGCTGCTCGCCTGGGGCTGGCGCGTGCCGTTCCTCATGGGCGTGGCGATCGCGCCGATCGGCATGTGGATTCGCCGGCGTCTGGACGAACAGTTGCCGCAGCAGGCGAGCGCGGTGCGCATGCCGGTGCTCGCCGTGCTGCACGACCACTGGCGGTGCGCGGCGCTCGGCATCCTGCTGACGATCGGCTCCACGGTCACGGCCTACGTCGTCACGTTCTATATGCCGACGTATGCGATTCACGAACTGAAGGTGCCCGCGCCCACGGCCTTGCTGGCGGGGCTCGTTTCGGGCGTCGTGACGTTTCTGGTGGCGCCCGTATCGGGGCTGCTGTGCGACCGGTTCAGCCGACGCGCGTTGATTTTCTGGCCGCGCGTAGGTGTCTTGCTGTTGATCTACCCGGCGTTCCTGTGGCTCGCGAGCGGACCGGACGCCGCGCGTCTGTTGATCACCGTGGGCGGCCTGAGCGTGCTGCTGGGGCTGCAGGCCGCGCCCTCCATCACGATGCTGCCGGAAATGTTCCCGCGCGCCGTGCGCGCGACGGGCATGGCGATCGTCTACGGCATCGGCGTGGCGATTTTCGGCGGCTTCGCGCAAACCGTCGCCACCTGGCTCGTGAAGAGCACGGGCAATCTGCTCTCGCCCGCGTGGTACGTGATGGCGTGCGTGGCGATTTCGTGCCTCGCGCTGCCGTTCATTCGCGACCTCACGGGCAAGCCGCTCGAGGATTGACGCTCACGCGCTAGCGAGCCTCGCGCGCCGCTTCGAGATTCGCGTCGAGCTGGCGCGCAAGGCCGTAAAGCATGCCGAGCGACGGCGCCGCGGTACCCACACGCTGCGCCAGTTCATAAGGCGCGCCAAGCAGCGCTTCGACTTCGAGCGAGCGGCCCGCTTCCACGTCTTGCAGCATCGAAGTCTTGAACGCGCCGAGCTTGCGCGTGAGCGCGCTGCGTTCCTCGATGGTCATCGCAATGCGAATGCCGAGCGCTTCGCCAATCGCGCGCGCCTCGACCATGACCGTGCTCACGAGTTGCGCCGTGAGCGGGTCGTCGAGAATCACATCGGCGGTCGAACGCGTGAGCGCGCTGATGGGGTTCATCGTCATGTTGCCCCAGAGCTTTGCCCAGATATCGGCTTGAATGGGCGCGGCCTTCGTGACTTCGAAGCCTGCCTTTGCAAGCAGATTGCGCGCTTCCTGCGCGCGCCCGGCCATGCCAGGCGAACCCTCGCCGACGATCAGATGATTGCCGCCGCCCTTGCGGATCACGCCCGGCCCCGCAATCGACGACGACAGATGCACGACGCAGCCCGAAGCCTGCGCGGGCGGCAACGCCGCCGAGACGACGCCACCCGGATCGACGGCTTCGAGCCTGCCGTTCGCATGCGTGCCGCCGAATCCGTTGAGGAACCACCAGGGCACGCCATTCATCGCCGAGACGATATGCGTGTGCGGGCCCACGAGCGGCGCGAGCGTAGCCGCCGACTGCGCGAGTGACTGCCCCTTCAGGCAAATGAAAACGAGGTCCTGTGCGCCGAGCGAGGCCGCGTCGCTGGTGGCGTTGACGGCTTGCGTGTAGCGTGTGTCGCCTTCGACGATCGTGAGACCGTCGCGGCGAATCGCTTCCAGATGCGCGCCACGCGCGAGCAGATTCACGGCGATGCCCGCGCGCGCAAGACGCGCCGCGATCAGGCCGCCGATCGCACCGCCGCCGACGACGGTGATCTTCTGATTCGGGGTGTTCAAACTGTCACTCCTGATATGAGGGGTCGATGCGCGTGACGCGCCGGACCAGCGCGTCGAGCACGTTCTGGCCCGCGCCGTGAGCGGGCGAGAACTGCAACGCGTCGCGCGTCGAGCGCTCGGTAATGGCGGGCGAGATCGGCAGCGTCTGGCCGCGCATCGAATCGGTCACGACCTGCACTTCGCACGCGCGATTGAGCGTCCAGAGCAGCGCAAATGCATGCGCGAGCGTCACGCCATGCGAGAGCAGCCCGTGATTGCGCAGGATGAGCAGCCGCTTGTCGCCCATCGACTTCAGAATGCGCGACTTTTCTTCGGCGTGCACGGTGATGCCTTCGAAGTCGTGATACGCGACCATGTCGTGCAACTGCGCCGAATAGAAGTTCGTATACGCGAGGCCGCCTTCCATGCACGCGACCGCGAGCCCTGCCGTGGTGTGCGTGTGCATGACGCAATGCGCGTCTGCCACGTTTGCGTGGATCGCGCTGTGGATCACGAAGCCGGCCGGGTTGATCGGATACTCGCTCGGACTCAGGACATTGCCTTCGAGATCGATCTTGACGAGATTCGAGGCCTTGATTTCGTCATACGTGAGCCCGAACGGGTTGATGAGGAAATGCTTGTGCGGCCCGGGCACGCGCAGCGTAATGTGATTGAAGATCAGCTCGGTCCAGCCCATGAGATGAAACACGCGATACACGGCGGCAAGCTGCACGCGCGCTTCCCACTCCGCGGGGTCGCACCATTCGGGGCGCGTGCGCTGGATGTTTTCATTCATGAAAGTCTCCTCATGGCTGGCTCTGATCACGCCGATCCTACGCGCAAATAAATGCGTGTGCAAGCATCAAATTTTCCGTGGAATGCCCACAGAAAAGGGCTTTAATCGATGCTATGCTGTCGGCGTGGCCGTATTTCGCGGCAGGTGAAACCGGGCGGGAAGACGAATGACGGGGAAGTACAACATTGCGGAGCTGTTCACCTACCGGCTCCATGTGCTCAAGAAGCAGACCGACCGCACGATGAGCGACGCGTTCGAGGCAGCGCTTTCTCTGTCACTCACGGAGGCGCGGCTGCTGCTCAGCGTGGGGGCGTTCGGCTCGTTGTCGGTGTCGGATCTCGGGCGCGTGTCGAATCTCGACCGCAGCCAGGCGAGCCGCGCCACCGACGTGCTCGAACGCAAGGGCCTGCTCGCCAAGACCTCGAACGAGGCGGACGCGCGCGGCGTGCTCGTGGCGCTCACGGCGCAGGGGCGCAGCACCTACCGGCGCGCTGCAACGATCTCGAAGGCGACGAACGACGCGATTCTCGCCACGCTGAGCGAGCACGAGCGCGAGGTGCTGGCGACCGTGCTGGCCAAGCTCGTGGAGAGCGGGGAAGAGGGTGAATGAAGCGCGCTAGCCGCGCGCCGCTGGCTGGCGGAATTTCGCGGCCAGTTCGCCGGCGCTGCGTGCGAGCAACGACACGTCGCTGCCCACGGCGACGAACGTCGCGCCCGCTTCGAGATATTCGTTCGCAATAACCGGGTCTGCCGCGAGCACGCCCGCTCCCTTGCCTTGCGCACGCACGGCGCGAATACCGTTGCAGATCGCCTCGCGCACCTGCGGCGAGCCCGGCTGGCCGAGCAGGCCCATCGAAGCGCACAGGTCCGCGGGGCCGAAGAACACGCCGTCCACGCCTTCCACGTTCGCGATGGCTTCGAGTTGCGCAAGCGCGCTTGCCGTTTCCACCTGGACCAGCACACACAGTTCTTCCGCGGCATGATGCAGATAATCGGCCGAGCCGTTCCAGCGCGAGGCCCGCGCGAGCGCGCTGCCCACGCCGCGCACGCCGTACGGCGGATAGCGCGTCGCGGCCACGGCGGCGCGTGCCTCATCGGCGTCCTCGATCATCGGCACGAGCAGCGTTTGCGTGCCGATGTCGAGCAGTTGCTTGATGATGGCGGCGTCGTTGCGCACGGGGCGCACGATAGCGTGCGTGGGGTAGGGCGCGACGGCCTGCAGTTGCGCGAGCGTGCTGCGCAGGTCGTTGGGGGCATGTTCGCCGTCGATCAGCAGCCAGTCGAAGCCCGTGTTCGCGAGCAGTTCGGTTACGTACGAGTCGGCCAGCGCGGCCCACAGGCCGATTTGCGGGCGGCCCTGCGCAAGCGCCCGCTTGAAAGGATTGGCGGGTACGGACATTCGTATGGAATCCTGATCAGACAAAATTGAAGCCGATGCCGCCGAGCGGGCCGTAATCGGCATGGAACGTATCGCCTGCGCGTGCCGGAATCGGGGCGGTGAACGAGCCGCTCAGGATCACGTCGCCGGCTTCGAGGCGCTCGTCGTGGCGCGCGATCTTGTTGGCGAGCCACGCGACGCCGGTGGCCGGATGGTTGAGCACCGCCGCGGCTAACCCGCTTTCCTCCACGGCGCCGTTCTTGTAGAGCAGTGCGCCCACCCAGCGCAGGTCCACGTCGAGCGGCTTGACCGGGCGGCCGCCCAGCACGACGCCCGCGTTGGCCGCGAAGTCGGAAATCGTGTCGAACACCTTGCGCGGCGCCTTGGTTTCGCGGTCGAACTGCTCGATGCGGGCGTCGATGATCTCGATGGCGGGCGTGACGTAGGCTGTCGCGTCGAGCACGTCGAAGAGCGTGACGTCGGGCCCTTGAAGCGTGCGGTTCAGCACGAACGCCAGTTCTACTTCCACGCGCGGCGCGATGAAACGATCCGCGCGAATATTGCTGCCTGCGGGGATGAACATGCTGTCGAGCAGCGGCGCGTAGTCGGGCTCGTCGATCTGCGACGAGCGCTGCATGGCGCGCGACGTGAGGCCTATCTTGCGGCCCTTGATCGTGTGGCCCGCTGCGAGCTTGAGCTTGACCCACTCGTGCTGGATCGCGTAGCCGTCGTCGATCGTCATGTCCGGATGCGAGCGCGAAAAATGCCGCAACTGCGTGCGTGTGCGTTCCGCTTCATCGAGCTGCGCGGCCAGCTCACAAATGGTTTGCTGATCTAGCATGGCGAATTCCAGTGCGCTCAGGTTTTGAGTCGGGCGTGCAAGTTGTTGTGCTTCCACGCGCCTTCTTCGCTGAACTCGACGATTTCAAGCGAGAGCGCGAGGCCATGTGAAGCGAAGGCTTGTGCGAAGCACTGCTTGATCGCATCGAAGAGCGCCTCGCCGGTCGCACGGCGCACGGCTTGCGAGCGGCCTGCGCCAATCTTCAGGCAGCCGTGCAGGAAGGCATTCCCAGGATTGCCGTCCGCAACGAAGTACTGTTCGCAGCGCAGCGCCCGTGTGCGGATGCCGCCGCGCGGGTAGACGCGTGCGCCGTTTTCGTCGCGTTGCGCATCGAGCACATGGGCAAGCGTTTCGCAAAGCTGACCGATGCTGCTCGCATCTGAGAGATTCGCGCTGTATTCGAGAGTGAGATGGGGCATCGCTTGCTCCGTTGTTCAAACCGGCAGCGGCGTAACCGGCAGGATCGCGTTGATCTGCCCGGTGCCGGAGCTGCCGAAATACGGCGTGACGACTTCCGCGCGGCCTTCGTAGCGGTCCCAGCCGAGCGCGCCGAGCAGCATGGCGGTGTCGTGCATGCCGCCTTCGCCCCAACACTTTTCGTTGTACATCGGCAGCATGGCGCAGAAGGTTTTCCAGTCGCCGCGCTCCCACATCGCTACGACGTTGCGATCGGTCGCTTCGAGGAACGGGTCCCAGACCTTGTGCATGTATTCTTCCGCTGTGCCGTTGTTGGCGAAGTGGTGGCTGAGCGACCCGCTCGCGAGTATCGCCACCGTGCCGTCGTAGCGCTCCTCGATCGCGCGGCGCACGGCCAGGCCGAAGCGCGCGCTCGTGGCCAGGTCGTGCCACATGCACCAGCCCGCCACCGACACCGTGCGGAAATGCTCGTCGCCGTTCATGTAGCGCATGGGTACGAGCGTGCCGTATTCGAGGTCGAGCGTCGTTTCGCTGTGCGCGCGCGTCTTCACGCCCATTTCGTTCGCGACATCGGCGATCAGATGGCCAAGCTGCGGATTGCCGGGATACGCATACGGCATGTTCTTGATGAAGTGCGGCAGCTCGTTGCTCGTGTAGACGCCCTCGAAGCGCGGCGCACAGTTGATGTGATACTCGCTGTTCACGAGCCAGTGCACGTCGAACACGACGATCGTATCGACGCCTAGTTCGCGGCAGCGTCTGCCGATCTCGTGATGACCGTCGATGGCGGCCTGGCGGCAGCCCTTGTGCGGGCCGTCGAGTTCCGAGAGGTACAGCGAAGGCACGTGCGTAACCTTGGCGGCGAGCGCGAGTTTGCCCATTACACGCCCCAGTGCGGAATGTGATGTGCACCGAGCGAAACGCACACATTCTTCGGCTCGAGAAACACTTCATAGCTCCACGTACCGCCTTCGCGGCCCACACCCGAAGCTTTCGTGCCTCCGAACGGCTGGCGCAGGTCGCGCACGTTCTGGCTGTTCACGAAGCACATGCCCGCCTCGACGGCAGCGGCCACACGCAGCGCACGGCCCGTGTTCTCGGTCCACACGTAGCTGGAGAGGCCGTAGGCGATGTCGTTGGAAAGACGGATCGCGTCTGCTTCGTCTTCGAAGGGAATCAGGCACGCAACCGGCCCGAAGATTTCCTCCTGCGCAATACGCATGCGGTTATCGACATCGACGAACACGGTCGGCTGAACGAAATTGCCCTTCTTGACCGCATCGGGCAGCGCGGGCGCGTCGAGGCCGCCGCACGCGAGCGTCGCGCCTTCCTTCGGCCCGAGTTCGATATAGCTGCGCACTTTCGCGAGATGGCCCTGGCTGATCATCGGGCCGACGATGGTCTTCTCGTCGAGCGGATCGCCCACGGTGATGCGCTTCGCACGCTCGACGAAGCGCTGCGCGAACTTCGCGTAGATCGAACGCTGCACGAGAATGCGCGAGCCGGCCGTACAGCGCTCGCCGTTGTTCGAGAAGATCATGAACACGGCGGCGTCGAGCGCGCGTTCGAAATCGGCGTCGTCGAAGATCACGAACGGCGACTTGCCGCCCAGTTCCATCGAAAACTTCTTGAGGCCCGCGGCCTGCACGATGCGATTGCCCGTAGCCGTCGAGCCCGTGAACGATACCGCGCGCACATCGGGGTGTGCGACGAGCGGCTCGCCGGCTTCCTTGCCATAGCCGTGCACGACATTGAGCACGCCCGCGGGAATGCCCGCGTCGAGCGCGAGCTGGCCGAGCATCGAGGCCGTGAGCGGCGATAGCTCGCTCATCTTCAGCACGGCGGTATTGCCGAACGCGAGGCAGGGCGCGACCTTCCACGTGGCGGTCATGAACGGCACGTTCCAGGGCGAGATGAGCGCGCACACGCCCACGGGATGAAACAGCGTGTAGTTCAGATGCGTGGACGTGGGGTACGTGTGGCCGTCCACGGCAGTGCAGACTTCGGCGAAGTAGCTGAAGTTGTCGGCGGCGCGCGCCACGAGTTGCTTGCCCGTTTGCGAAATGGTCTGGCCCGTGTCCTTCGTTTCGGTCTGCGCGATTTCCGGCACGTTCTTCGCGATCAGCTCGCCGAGCTTGCGAATGGCCTTCGCGCGCTCGGCGGCGGGCTTGGCCGCCCACGCGGGGAATGCGTCCTTCGCGGCGCGCACCGCGAGATCGACTTCTTCCGCGCCGCCGCGCGCCACTTCCGCGAGCACATCCTGGTTCGCCGGATTCACGGTTTCGAAGTAGTCGCGCCCGGTGTGCGCGCGGCCGTTGATGAGATGTTCGATGCGCATGTCTAAACTGTCCCGTGTTCTGTTCGTTGCCGGATCAGCGGCCGTAGTCGGCGTCGCTCGCGATGGTGTTGACGAGGCGCCCCAAGCCGTCGATTTCGCACACGATTTCGTCGCCTGCATTCACGTTGACGACGCCTTCGGGCGTGCCGGTCAAAATGACGTCGCCGGGAGCGAGCGTCATGAAACCGCTCAAGTACTCGATAAGTTCCGCGATGCCGGTGACGAAATCGCGCGTGTTGCCGTTCTGCTTGAGTTCGCCGTTCACGTAAGTGCGCAGGCCGAGCGCGTTGACATCGGCGATATCTGCGGCGTCGACGAACCAGGGGCCCAGCACGGTGCCGCCGTCGCGGTTCTTCACGCGCAGGTTCGGGCGGTAGTAGTTCTCCAGATAGTCGCGGATCGCATAGTCGTTCGCGATGGTGTAGCCGGCCACGTACTGCATGGCTTCGTCGCGTTTCACGTTCTGCGCGGTGCGGCCGATCACGACGGCAAGCTCGCACTCGTAGTGCATGAACGTGACGTCAGCGGGGCGCCGTGTGGTGCCACGATGGCCGATCACGCTGCCCGGCCCCTTGAGGAACACGAGAGGCTCTTCCTGCTTCGAGAACTGCAGCTCCTTCGCGTGCTCGGCGTAATTGAGGCCGAGTGCGAAGATCGTGCCGGGCTCGAACGGCGCGAGCCAGACGACTTCGTGCTCTTCGCGCACGCGGCCGTCGGCGAGCCGCACGCGGCTGCCTTCGGGCGTGGCTTCGTGTATCGCGCCTGCGTAGGCAACGCGTCCGCGCATCATGCTTGTTCTCCCAGCGTTGCGCCTGCCGCGACGAATTCGATTTCGAGCGGCGCCCAGTCGCCGATGGAGATCGTTGCGCGCGCACCGGCCTGAACCACGGGCGCGCCATGCGGCACGCCGAGCGTGATGACGTCGCCGGGGGCGAGCGTCATGAAGTCGGTGACATCGGCGAGCAATTGGGCGACGCCGCGAATGCTCGTGCCCGTTGTCGCATTGAAGTCAGTGCCGCCTTCGACGTTCACGGCGATGGCGAGCTGATCGGGATCGGCCACATGTCGACGCGCGACCACGGCGGGGCCGATCACGCAAAAGTTGTCGCGTGCGCGAAACCGCACCGAGGAACGATAGACGCTCGCGTGCGGCACGCTTAGATCGGTCACGAGCGTATAGCCCGCGATGTAATCGAACGCTTCACGCACGGCGACGCGCGCGGCCGTGCGACCAATCACGATGCCGAGCGACGCGCCCACTTGAACGCCTTCATCGCTGGGCACGGCCACGCGCGCACGATGCCCGGCGAGTGTATTTCGCGGCTTAAGATAAAGAATGGGCGCGCGCGGCGGCGCTTTATAAGGGGGGGCGTTCACGGCATCGCCTAGCGCTTCCAGCGCGTGGCGGTCGTTGAGCAGCGTGCCGTAGACAGCGCCGTTCACAGGCGCCCGGCAGCGTGCGCCCGTGGCGAGGAGCGCACGCATGGCAGCGGCGCTGACGTCGCGCGGCAAGGCCTCGCCTTCGACGTGCAGCAGATGATCGGCAACGGAAAACATGGCTTGGATTCGCTTCACGGAAACACTAATATGTGAGTGATAGTGCGCTTGCTATGATCCGTCGTCAATCGTCGATGAGAATTTTTCGGGTTTCCCCTGGGGCGACCCCGCTCCTCGAATTTCCTCGTTTAGCTGAAACCGCCATGTCCGATACTTCGCGTCCGACCACTCGCGTTGCGCACCGCAATCTGCCCATGCTGCTGCTGCGCGCGCGCGAAAAGATGATGGAGCGCTTTCGCCCGCTCATCACGTCGCACGGCCTCACTGAGCAGCAGTGGCGCGTGATACGCGCGCTCAACGAAAGCGGGCCGCTCGAGCCGCGGCAGATTTCCGACCTGTGCACGATTTCCAGCCCGAGCATGGCGGGCGTGCTCGCGCGCATGGAGGCGCTCGGCCTCGTGACGAAGGAGCGTTTCGCCGACGACCAGCGGCGCGTGCTCGTCTCGCTCACGAAGAAGAGCCACCAGCTCGTGAAAGCGATCTCGAAGGAACTGGAGGCGCGCTACAAGGCGCTGGAGGCGGAGGTGGGGCCGGAGGTGGTCGAGCGTGTGTATCGCGCGATCGACGACCTGCTCGCCGGGCTGGAGGAGTGAGCGCGGAGCGCGCCTTCCGGTGCGTTCTCGAGCAAAGGTGAGGTTTTTCGGGAGCGGTCCGCGCGGATAGTTCGGACCGCGTATGAGGCCCTGGCGAGACTTAAGCGAGCGAAGCGAATGCCTCGTCGAGTTCGGCGGCGTTTTGCGGACGCACCACGCGCGCGACCTCCACGCCGTTGCGCAGGAAGATGAGCGTGGGCCAGAGCTTTACGCGAAACGAGCGCCCTAGCGCGCGGCCCGGTCCGTCTTCCACTTTCAGGCGGCGCACCTGCGGATTGCGCTCGAACGCCGCGCCGATCAGCGGTTGCGCGCCCTGGCAATAGCCGCACCAGTCGGTGCCGAATTCGACGACGGCGGCCCCGCTGAGCGAGTCGACTTCCTTGCGGGCGGGCGCTTTCGTTGCGTAGCTCATCGTGTGATTCCTCGCATTGGCATCTGCAGACATCCCCATACGATACCGCAACGCGCGGCAGCGTTCAGGCTTCGCTTCGACGCTCGCAGGGACGTTTCGCGCGAAAGGTGAGGCTTTTCGGGAGTGAGGATGTTCGCACGTGTTCACGCACCTCGGGCGGAATTGCGCGAGCGCGCTGGTGGTGCGGTCAAGTGCAAAAGTACCTTGAAAACAAGGGCGAAATGCAAAACCAGCGTCTGATGAGGTGAGAGAGAACCGATCGGCGGCCGCACTCCAGGCCGCGTGAACCCACGCCTCGAGGCACAAAGGTGAGCGTTTGCGGGAGAGGAAGGGGTGCATGCCCGGCGACGATGCGAAGCGAGGCGCGGCACCCGGCAATCCATCGTGCTAAATCCACATTAGGCCTGATTTCAAGGCGTTTTTTTTACGGCCGCACGTACCGGGGCGACAAGCCGTCGCGCCCACGGCTTCTGCGCGCGGGCGGTAAAGGTGAGAAGATTCGGGAGCACGCTTTGCGTTGCCTCTCGCGCTGCCGGGCCTCGAATGGACGCCTGCACCCGATGGGTATATAACATTAAAAAGTGCGGGATTCTTTTGACTACTGCTCACCAAGGGAGATCGACTTCATCATGACGAGCGACGACACGCAAAAGCAGGACGCTCAAAAACCTGGCGCCGGTTCATCGCAACCGGATCTGGAAAGTCTGAACGCCGCCTTGAGTCACGTCGACGAAGGCGTGAAGTCCGGCAAGATCGCGGCGGGCGCGGCCAAGGGCCTCGTCTTCAGCCTCGTCGAAACGCTGGGCGCGCTGGTGGGCGACCCTGATCTGCCGCAGCACGCGCGTTCGGGCTACGAAGGGCTGCTCGAAGCCGCGCGCGAGCTGCGCGCCAAGCTGGAGCACTAATCATTCTCAACGCGTGCGGTTGCTCGGGCAGCTAGGCGCCGCACGCTCACTCAGCCAGCAGGGCGGCCGCGAGGCCGTCCGGCGCCGTGCCGATGCGTAGCTCCGGCGTGCCGTGCCAGTCCGCGCAACGCTGCAGCGCCCGGCGCAAGTCGGCCACCAGACGGCCGCTCGCGCGCACGCCGGGCTCCAGATGCAGCGACTTCACCTCGAACACCTGCTGCGCCCGATGCGCCTTGGCGTCGATGCGCCCGACCAGTCGCCCGCGGTTCAATATCGGCAGTACGAAGTAACCGTACTTGCGCTTCGCAGCCGGCACATAGCACTCCATGGCGTAGTCGAAATCGAATAGCGCCAGCGCGCGCTTGCGGTCCCACACCACTGGGTCGAAGGGCGAGAGCAGGGTCGTGACCGTGGAGGCGAGCTTGCCGCTCGCCGTTTCGTCGATGAGCGTCGCGTGATCGCGATGCACGAACGCGTCGTGCTTCCAGCCTTCCACGCGCACCGGCAGCAACTCGCCCGCGTCTGCGAGCGCGTGCAACTCGTCGGCGTACGGGCGGCGCGGCAGGCGGAAGTAGTCCGCGGCCCAGTCCGCGCGGATCACGCCGAGCGCGCGGCACGAGCGCAAGAGCAGCTCGCGTTCCGCTTCGGCGCGTGGCGGCAGGTCGCGTGCGTCGTTCCAGTGCGGCAGCACGCGCTCGGCCACGTCGTACACACGCTGGAAGTTGTGCCGCTGGGCGACCATCAGCTCGCCGGTTGCGAACAGCACTTCCAGATGCCGCTTCTCCGGCTTCCAGTCCCACCAGCCGTTGCCCTTGTCGCCCTCGGCGCGCGCGAAGTCGGCGGAACGCACGGCGCCTTCGGTGCGGATGCGCTCGAGCAGCGCGTCGATTTCGTCGCGGTACTGGTCGTGCCATTCGGCTGCGTATTTCCAGCCCATGCCGGAAGGATCGAGCATGCGATGGCGCAGCAGCCCGTAGTCTTCGATCGGCAGGAAGCAGGCCTCGTGCGCCCAGTACTCGAACAGGCGCCCTTGCGCGAGATGCGCGTCGAGCCAGGCCGGCTCGAACGCGCCAATGCGGCTGAACAGCACGAAATAAGGACTGCGCGCGACCACGTGGATCGTGTCGATCTGCAATTGCGCCATGCGGCGGATCGCGTCGAGCACGTCGTCTTGCGTGGCCTTGCGGCGCGGCGGCGCGAGCAGCCCTTGTGCCGCGAGGTGCAGCGTGCGAGCCGCCGCGAGCGGCAGGATCGGCGTCGAACTGGCGTGGGCAACCTTGGACGCTTCTGCAGCGTCCGCAACTCGCTCACACATGGACGCCCGCAACCACCGTCGCCGGCCGCAGCGCAGCGAGCCGTTGATGGATTTGCGCGACCACGGCCGCGCCTTCGCCCACCGCCGCGGCCACGCGCTTGGTCGAGCCCGCGCGCGCGTCGCCGATCGCGTAGACGCCTTCGACCGAAGTCGCGAGACTGCACGACTCGTTATCGCCGGTCAGCACGAAGCCGTGCGGGTCGAGCTTCACGCCGCACGCGCGCAGCCAGCCCGTGTTCGGGTCGGCGCCCGTGAAGAGGAACAGGTGGCGCGAATCGAAATGGTCGACACCTTCCGGGCACGGCATCTTCAGACGCACCGCCGCGAGGCCGCTGTTGTCTTCGTCGAGGCCGCCAATCTCGCTGTGCCCATGCACTCGCACGTTCGAGAGCGAGGCGATCCGGTCGATCAGATAACGTGACATCGTCGATTCGAAGCCGGCCTTGCGGATCAGCACGTCGATCTGGCGCGCATGCGTGGAGAGATAGACGATCGCCTGGCCCGCCGAATTGCCGCCGCCCACGAGCACGATGTTTTCGTGCTTGCAGAGCTTCGCCTCGACCGGCGAGGCCCAGTAGTAGATACCGCGCCCTGTATAGCGGTCGATGCCCTCGATGGCCGGCTTGCGGTACACGGCACCGCTCGCGATCACGACGGTATGCGCGCGCACATCGCCGCTGCAGGTTTCCAGCCGGCGCGGTTCTTCATCGCAGAACAGCTTGCGCACCGTGACCGGAATGGCCACGTGCGCGCCGAACTTCTGCGCCTGCACGAACGCGCGGCCCGCGAGCGCCTGGCCCGAGATACCGGTGGGAAAGCCCAGATAGTTTTCGATGCGCGAACTGGCGCCCGCCTGGCCACCGGGCGCGCGCGAGTCGAGCACGATCACCGAGAGGCCTTCGGAAGCCGCATAGACCGCAGTGGCAAGACCGGCCGGGCCCGCGCCCACCACGCAGACGTCATAGATGCGCTCGCCGTTGAGTTCGGGCAGGATGCCGAGGCACGTGGCCAGTTCGGGCGCACTGGGGTGGCGCAGCACCGAGCCGTCGGGGCAGATCACGAGCGGCAAGTCCTCGCAGCGCGCGGCGAAACGCTCGACCAGGCGGAGCATGCATTCGTCGCGCTCGTCGAGCACCGAATACGGATGGCCGTTGCGCGAGAGGAAGCCTTGCAGCGAAACGAGCGCGGGATCGTCGTGCTTGCCCAGGAGAATTGGGCCGCCCGCGCCCTTTTCGATCAGCGAGACGCGGCGCAGGATCAGCGCGCGCACGATGCGCTCGCCGAGTTCGGCTTCGGCGACGATGGCCGCGCGCAGCTGCTCGGGCGGAATCAGGATTGCATCCACAGATTCGAGCGCCAGGCCGTCCACGAGCGCCGGGCCGCCCGAAAGCTGGCCCACTTCGGCGAGAAAATGCCCGCGCCCATGCTCGACGATGAGCCGCTCGCGGCCCAGCCCGTCGCGCTGGAACACTTTGACCGAACCGGAGAGCAGCACGAACATGCCGGGGCCGGTTTCGCCCGTATGAAAGAGCAGTTCTCCCGTCGCATAGTGGCGTTGCTCGCCGAAACGCGCGAGGCGCGCGATCTCTTCGTCGGTGAGCTCGGGGAACATCTGGTGGCGCCGCGAGGAAAGCGTCGAGAACGGTGCCTCGGCGGGTTGCGGCTGCGTGTCGGAGTGGCGGCTCGCGGAAGGAAGTTCCGCGGATTCCGGAACCTCGGCTTCGGTGATCGTGCCCATCTGGCGGTTCTCCTCGTGCGGGCGGCTCGGGAGCGGGCCGCCCGGATCAGACAGCTTTAGGCGTGATGTTGACCGGGACGTCGGCGTGGGCGTGCAACTGGAGCGACTCGAGCGTGCGGCCGGCATCGCGCCACGCGTCGAGGCCGCCAAGAAGCGGCACCACATCGGTAAAGCCAGCCTCGACGAGCTTCTTCGCCATCCAGGCCGCGGATATTTCATTGGGGCACGAGCAGTAGATCACGAGCTTCTGGTCGTTCGGATATTTGCCGACGATGTCTTCGAGCTTGCGCTCGTCGGCGAATAACGCGCCCGGAATGATGTACGGATCGAGCTTGCGCTTTTCTTCAGAACGAATGTCGAACACCACGGGAGGCGGCTTGGCGCCCATCGCATGGTAGAGGTCTTCCACCGTGATGCGCGCGTTCGCGAGCTTCTTGATGAGCTGGCGGCGGCGCTGCCAGCGGTAGGTCGCGTAGAGCACCAGCAGCACGACGATCACGACGAAGGCGAAGCGGCCAAGGCGGCTTGCGCCGCTCATCAGCATATCGATCTGCGGTGCGAACATCACGCCGATGAGCAGACCGGTGCCGGACCACAGCGCCGCGCCAATGCCGTCGAAGCCGACGAACTGGCGATAGGGCACGCCCATCGCGCCGGCCAGCGGCACGGAAACGAGCGACAGCCCCGGCACAAACTTGGCGACGGCGAGCACGCGCACGCCCCAGCGGCCGAAAAAGCGTTCGGTTTTTTTCACGCAGGTGTCGCGTGAGAGCGAGAGCTTGCAGAGCGTCTTGAGCGTGTTGCCGCCGTAGAGGCGCCCGGCCAGGAACCACACGCTGTCGCCAATCAGCATGGCGATAATGGCGAGCCCAAGCACCGGCGCGACCTGCTGGCCGATCGAACCGGGATGCATGGCCGCCATTGCGCCGAACAATACGAGCGCGGGCATCGCGGGCACGGGCAGCCCAAGCGATCCGGCAAGCACATTGATGAACACCAGCGCAGGCCCGTATTGCGCGATGAGGTCATGTAGCATCGGCTTACTTCCGTTGCGCGTTTAAGCGAGGAACGGGAAAGATAGGAGGGTAACGTAAAGATTATGGACGCATTTCGAAGGCGTGCAAGCGACCCCCTCTACGCGCGAGAGAATGCCTGCCGAGTGGGGCAGGCATGTGAAAAAAGCGCCGGATTGAAAAGCGCCAAGCAAAAAGCGCGAGGTGAGCGCAAAGCGACAGAACGCGGCACAGCAGACAACGCGTGCCGCGTTCGTGGCGCCGCTTTGCGTGCGCTTAGCGCGTGTGTGATTCCCCGGGCAGTTCGGCGCCTTGTGCGCGAATTGCCGCGATCAGCTCGGCCGGCGTGATTTCGTAACGCACTTCGCGATGGATGCCCGGCTTGCGCTCGTCGACTTCGACCAGCAAGAGGCTTTTGCCGTCGGCCGCCGATTCGAGGCGCAGTGAACGCAGTTCGCGTCCGGTCGCGTCGTCATGCTCGGTGAGCAGGGTCATGTTTCCGGAAGACCCGGTCGTGCGCATTGATGTTGTCCTCGTGCGTTGGGTGGTCGAGCCATTGTACGGGGTCGGCTGCGCGGCGTGTTCATGCAAGTGAGCGCAGACACACACAGCGAGATCGCTGTGGCGCGACCCGGGCCAGCCAGTTTAACGCGACTCGCCTTTGCAACGCCCGTTTTTGCGCGCCCTGCAACGGGCCATGCGAAATGCGTTGCGCGTTGCACCGCTGTCATGGTTGCGAAGCAAACCGATGCCAGGCGCGAGCGTATGCACCAAGAAAAAACGGCTCACCCGGGCAGGCCAGGTGAGCCGTTGAAACGCCGTTGTTACTCGGATCAGCAAACCGTGGTACGGCTTGCTGACGGTGTTCATGGTGCCGTCCGTCCGCCGCGCTGTCGAGATGGGACTAACGCCGATCTCTCAGACCAATAGACGAAGCGGTTCGACGGATCTTGCGGCGCAGTGCCGGCCGTTATGCCGCGACGTCCTCGGCCACTTCGGCAAGATTGACTGGCTGGCGGTGCGCTGGCGTGCGAGCCGGCTTCGCGCGCTTTGGCGCCTCTGCGCCCGCCACGGTGAACAGGCGCACGGCTTCGTCGAGCACGTCGGCCTGTTCGGCGAGCCGCTGCGCCGTGGCGGCGGCCTGCTCGACGAGCGCGGCGTTCTGCTGCGTGGCGCTGTCCAGATGCGCCACGGCCTGGTTGACCTGGCGGATGCCCTCGGC
This sequence comes from Paraburkholderia sp. JHI869, assembly GCF_038900775.1. Classification (NCBI taxonomy): domain Bacteria; kingdom Pseudomonadati; phylum Pseudomonadota; class Betaproteobacteria; order Burkholderiales; family Burkholderiaceae; genus Paraburkholderia; species Paraburkholderia sp. JHI869. The sequence continues at coordinate 685,208 of NZ_JAYMSC010000002.1, read as the reverse complement.
CTGCTCGCCGCTCGCGTTCGCGACCTCGGTGATGATCGACGAGACGCGGCTCACGGCTTCGTCGATCGAGCGCATCTGCGCGGTCGTGTTGCCGACGAGGCGCGTGCCCTCTGCGATCTCGGTCACGCTGGCGTCCACGACCTGCTTGATCTCCTTGGCCGACGCCGCGCAGCGCTGCGCGAGCATGCGCACCTCGCCCGCCACGACGGCGAACGAGCGGCCCTGCTCGCCGGCGCGCGCGGCTTCGACGGCGGCGTTGAGCGCGAGGATGTTGGTCTGGAACGCGATGCCGTCGATCACGCCGGTGATGTCGCTGATGCGGCGCGACGCGTCGGTGATGCCCGTCATCGTGCGCTCCATTTGAGCGGCGATCGAGCCGCCCTCGGCGGCGGCGGACTGCGCGTCGCGCGCGAGATCGAGCGCGCGGGCGCTGGCTTCGGCGTTGGCCTGCACGGTGGTCGTCAACTGATCCATCGTGGCGGCGGTTTCTTCGAGCGATGCGGCCTGCATTTCGGTGCGGCGCGAGAGATCGAGATTGCCGCTCGAGATTTCGTGCGCGGCGTCGAGCATGCCGTCGATCTGCGAACGCACGTCGAACACGATGGCCGTGAGATTGGCCTGCAACTGGTTGAGCGCCTGGAGCACGTCGCCGAGGTCGTCGTTCGTGGCGACCGCGAGCGTGGCCGTGAGGTCGCCCGCGGCCATGCGCGTGGAGGCCGTGGTCATTTGCGCGAGCGGTGCGCCGAGGTGGCGCGTGGTGAGACGCCAGGCGCCGAGCGCGCAGACGCACGCCGCGCCAAGCGCGCCCCAGAAGGGCAGCGGCGGTAGACCTTGCCACGCGGCGAAGCCGGCAGCGGCGAACACGGCCGGCACGGCGCCATAGCCGAAGGCAATGCGCGTGGCGACAGGCACGCGCAAGAGCGACTGCAGCGCGCCCACGAGGCCTGTGCGCACCACGGAGCCGTGGCGCAGTCGCGCGCCTTGCATACGGCCCTCGCGCATTTGCGCGTAGAAGGCTTCGGCCGCGCGGACCTCCTCGCGCGTGGGCTTCACGCGCACGCTCAAATAGCCGACCACCGTGCCTTGCTCCGAGACGGGCGTGACGTTCGCGCGTACCCAGTAGTGGTCGCCAGTCTTGCGGCGGTTCTTGACGATCGCGGTCCAGGGGCGACCTTCGCGAACGGTGTCCCACAGGTCGGCGAACGCTTCGGCCGGCATGTCGGGATGGCGAATGATGTTATGCGCCTTGCCTATCAGTTCTTCTTTCGTAAAGCCGGACACCGCGACGAACGCAGGATTGCAGTACTGAATGCGGCCCTTGAGGTCGGTGGCCGAGACGAGCATCTGCGAAGCGGGATAGTCGAATTCCTGTTGCGTGACGGGTTGATTGTTGCGCATGAGATTCCTTCGATGGGGCCGCTTGAGACCCAACAACACAGCGAGGCATAACGGCATTTCCCTTACAAACTTTAGGGGTATGCCCGCTTTGGGTGCGTGTGAGGCACGTATGAACCGATCTGTGCGCAGCGAGAAAATCTGTTGTGCTATCAATGGATTGGCGTGGATGTTGGGGGGCGTATGCACAGACTTTTCCCCGTTAACTGTGGACAAGTCCAGTGCCTCCAAAACGTGCAACTTCTCTGTCGCGTGGAGCATTGACGTTTGCGATCAGGGACTTAGGTTCGCTGTCCAGAAGTTGTGCACAGGGCTGCCAACAAAATCTGTGGAAAAGATGGGTGCGCGTCGAGGTCGTTCGAGGCGCTGTTGCCGCGATTCGGAACGCAGTGGGTTAACCGAGACGCATCAAGGACTTGATGCGGTCTTCCAAAGGTTACGCACAGGGCTGCCAACAAAATTTGTGGACAAGTCATGGTGCGCGGAACGCTTCGTGTTGCCAACGAAACCAGCCTCACCTGCCGCACAAGTTTTCGGGATGAACAATTTCGAGCCGGTGCGAAGATAGCCGCCCCTCGTCCCCCACGCCGGCGGTCCTTGCAATGAAACTCCCCACGCTATTCAAGTCGCTGTTCGATTTCGAAGCGGAGCACCCGTCGCCCGATGCGATGCCCGAGCCTTCACCTGAGCCGAATCCGCAACCGCACCCCGATGTGCAGTCGCAAGTCCAATCCGTTCAGGTCGACGAATCGACGCATGAGCCCGACCCGCTGCTCGACGCTATCGACGCTCTCGGCAACATCGTGCTTGCGCTCGACGCCCAGCTTCGCGAAGAGCGTTGCAATAGCGCGCAACTGCGTAGTTGCTTGAACGACGAGCTAACGGCGCTTCGCACGGTGCTCCTTCACTAGCGACTTAACCTTGAGTTATGTCGACGCAACCGATTTCATTTGCAGCATCGCTTCGACGCATGAATACTCGGGAGCGGCGCACAGAGCGTCGAAGGACCATCCGGAGGAGACTCAATGAAAAAAGTTGCAACGCTCGCAGCCGTCGTCATGGGATGCACGTATCTCGCGCCGGTTCAGGCGCAAGACGCCACGAGCGCTACCCTCAAAAAAATCCGCGATACAGGCGTGATTTCCCTGGGCGTACGGGAATCGTCGGTGCCGTTCTCCTACTACGACAGCGAGCAGCACACGATCGGCTATGCCCAGGACATCGCGCTGAAGATCGTCGACGAGGTGAAAAAGGAGCTGAAGCTCGACAAGCTCACGGTCAAGGAAATTCCGATCACTTCGCAGAACCGCATTACGCTGGTGCAGAACGGCACGATCGATATCGAGTGCGGCTCGACCACGCACACCAAGGAGCGCGACAACCAGGTCGCGTTCACGAACAGCTTCTTTCAATATGGCGTGCGCCTGATCGCGAAGAAGGATTCGGGCATCAAGGACTTTCCCGATCTCGCGGGCAAGACGGTTGTGACGACGGCGGGCACGTCGGAAGACCGGCTGCTGCGCGAAATGAACAACGACAAGAAGATGGGCATGCAACTCATCGCCGCCAAGGATCACGCCGAGTCGTTTCTCAACGTGAAGACGGGACGCGCAGTTGCGTTCGTCATGGATGAGCCGCTGCTGTACGGCGCGCGTGCCAAGGAAGCGAATCAGCAGGACTACCTGATCACTGGCACGCCGCCGCTCTCAGAGGTTTATGGCTGCATGGTGCGCAAGGACGACCCCGTCTTCAAGAAACTGGCCGATGGCGTGATCGCCCGCATGCAGACGTCGGGTGAAGCGGAACGGCTGTACACGAAGTGGTTTACGCAGCCTGTTCCGCCGAAGGGGATGAACCTGAACTATCCGTTGTCCAACGAGAATCGGGAGCTGTTTGCGCATCCGAATGATCGGGCGCTTGACTGATTGTCTCGCTGCGCTTCAACGCGGCGGCCACTTCGAAGCGGCCGCCGCGAACCCTCGCTTACTTCGCTTCCCCTTCCTGCCATTCGTCGGTTGCCTCCACATCCCCCGCCACCGAGTAAAGCACTCGCGTATTGCGCGTCTTGAGGAAATCTTCAAGCGTCTCGCCACGCATGGCCGCATAGATGTGAAGGTTCGAAGTCCCAACGACTGCGCCAAGCTTTTCGAGCATGAAGAAGATCACGCCATAGTGAATCAGCCCACACCAGTCGCGGCGGCGCACGAGATCCTGTTCCTCCTCAGTGAGCCCGGCCTCGGCAAACGAGCGTTCCGGGTCGGCGAGAAACGCGCGCCGATTTCCCTCGTCGATCATCGCGTGGAGATACTTGTTCAGCCGGTACGCCTTCACACTCGATTCGAGCCCGAACGGATACGTGCCCGTGAGCTTCTCCGCTCCGGCCAGTTGCCGCGCCATGTGCTGGCGGTGCCGCGCCTGCGCTTCACCCACCGGCGCCATCGCCGTGTTCTCGAGCACGAGCGTGCCGATACCCGTCATCGAAGGCAGGTAGTAGCCGCTGTGCACCTTCTTCACGTTGCCGCTCAGCGCGCCGCGCATGATCAGCCACATGATGATCTCGGCGCCTTCGAGCCCGCCTAGTTGCGCATACTCGGCATGCGTCATTTCCGCGAGCGCTTGCGGGTCGTTCGTGATCGCGTCGAGGAAGCGGTGGTCCCAGTCCACGTTGTTGAAGCCCGCATGCTCGCCGTGCACCTGGTGCGAGAGGCCGCCCGTTGCCATCACGACCACGCGCAGGTCCTCAGGGTAGCTCTCGATCGCGCGGCGCAGCGCCTGGCCGAGCTTGAAGCAACGGCGCGCAGTGGGAATCGGGAATTGCAGCACGCCTACCTGCAGCGGCACCACGCGCGTGGGCCAGCCCGTTTCCGTGCGGTCGAGCAGGGCGGACATCGGCGAGAAGAAGCCGTGGTCGAGCGGCTTGTCCTGGAAGAACGACATGTCGAACTCGTCGCTCATGAGACTCGTGCCGATATGTCTTGCGAGCGCCGCGTGTCCGCCAATGGCGGGCAGGTCGCGCGCGCCGCCGCCTTCGTCGGCGACCTCATATTCGTTGCCGATGCCGAGCGCGAACGCCGAGTAGTGGTCGAAGAAGAACGACGTCACGTGGTCGTTGTAGACGTAGACGATGGCGTCGGGCCGCTGCTCGCGCAGCCAGCGCTTGACTGGCTCGAAGCTTTCGAAGATTGGCGCCCAGGCGGGGTCTTGCTCCTTGTGCGCGTCGTGCGCGAAGCCGATGGTCGGGGTGTGCGAAACGGCGATGCCGCCAACGATCGTGGCCATGTCTCCCTGCTCCTTGTTTGCGGGTGATTAATGTGGATGGCGCCAATGTAGAGTTGACTACAGGTTATGTAAATTGACTTATTCGCGAAAATTCCATAACTTCAGATTATGGAAAACAAAGAAACCCGGCGGCGTGCGCAGGCGCCCAGGAAGGCGGACCTCAACGCAGACGCTGCCCGCGAGGCGGCCGAAGAGGCGCAGCGGCAACTGGCGTCGAGGCTGCGGCTGCGGCATCTGAACTGTTTCGTGGCGATCGCCCAGGAGCGCACGCTCGCGCGGGCGGCCGCGCGTTTGCATTTGAGCCAGCCAGCCGTTTCGAAGACGCTCGTGGAACTCGAGGAATGGGCGGGCGTGCGCCTCGTCGAACGCGGCAGAAACGGCGCGGCGCTCACAGTGCAGGGCGAGCGCTTCCTGCGCTATGCGCTCGACGCCACGCGCGCGGTCGAGGCTTCCGCCCTCGCGCTCGCGCGGCAGGACGCGCATGCAGCGCCAGCGGTGCGCCTGGGCGCGTTGCCAACCGTGGCAACGGCGCTGCTGCCCGCGGCGCTCCTGCGTTTCAAGGCGTTGCGCCCGCAAGTGGGCGTGAAGATTCATACGGACTCAAATGCCGAACTCCTGCGTGCGGTGAAAGCAGGCGACCTCGACTTGATGGTGGGGCGGATGGCCGAGCCGGCGATGATGCAGGGCGTGTCGTTCGAATATCTCTACACGGAGTCACTCCTTGTCGTCGTGCGTGCGGGGCATCCGCTTGCGAACGAAAGCGTTGCGCCCGCGCTCGGTGCGTTGCTTGCGTTTCCGCTCGTGATCGCGGGCGAGCGCACCGCGCCGCGGCATCACACCGAAGCGTTTTTCGAAACGCATGGTTTCGCCGTGCCTGAAGGCGCTATCGAAACGCAGTCGGCCTCCGTAGCGCGCTTGATCGTTGCAGGATCGGACGCCGTTTGGATCGTGCCGCAGCGAGTCGCGCAAAGCGACATCGACACTGGCGTGCTCGTGCAGATTGACGTGCCGGCCCCGCAGGGCGTGGAGCCGATCGGCATTCTCAGGCGCAGCACCGCTACGCTCGACGAGGCGATTGGCGTACTCGCGCAGCAATTGCGCGAATGCGCTCAGGCGGCATAGCGCACGGCATCGGATTTTAATTCGTTATCCGAAATAATATCCTGACACCGTGCGAAATTCATCGGATGAATCAAGCTTGTAGCAACTTGATTTCAACGCGCAAATTACATTTTCCTTAATGCCGGCGCGTCTTTCCCAACCCTCCACCGAACTGTTGTTCAAACGCCGAAACCGATTGAAAGACAATGAAACATATGGAATGATATCGATTCTCATTACCGCGGAGCCTTCCGCGGCCAAACAACAAGATCAGCCAGCCTAGCGTCGATTCCCTCGGTCCTTTCGGGGCGGCCCAGCCAGCCAATCGACCCACGTCGTCCGCGCCAGTTATCCGCGCGTCGCACGGCCGGGTCATCTGCCGTGTACAGGGACCTCATGTTGAACCGGACGCCGCTCGCGAGTGCGCTCGCGCTGACCTTTGCTGTACCTTTCGCTTCGTCTGCACTTGCGCAAAGCGCGCCTGCTGCAGCAACGGCCGCTTCGGGGACGGCCGCCGCGCAGGCGTCCAGCACCGCGAACGCCACCACACTGCCGACGATCTCCGTGTCGAGCCAAAGCCAAAGCGATGCTCAGGACTTCCAGGCAGAACGTTCGACCGTCGGTGCCAAGACGCCCACGGCGCTGCGCGATATTCCGCAGACGGTTACGGTGATCAACAAGGCCGTGATGCAGTCGCAGGGCGCCACGTCGTTCCAGGACGCGTTGCGCAACGCGCCCGGTATCACGATCGGCGGCGCGGAAGGCGGCCAGATCGGCAACAACATCAATTTGCGCGGTTTCACGGCGCAAAACGACATCTACCTCGACGGCTTTCGCGACCGCAACCAGTACTACCGCGACACCTTCGACCTCGAATCGATCGAAGTGCTCTACGGCCCCTCGTCGATGCTGTTCGGCCGCGGCTCCACGGGCGGCGTGATCAATCAAGTCACGAAGCAGGCGAACCTCAAGCCGCTCACCGAAGTCTCGACCACCATCGGCACCGACGACCGCTATCGCGCGGCGCTCGACGTGAATCGTCCGCTCGGCGATCACGCTGCATTTCGGCTGAATGCATTCGGCCAGTCGATGGGCTCGACGCGCGACGTAATGAAAAACAAGGACTACGGTTTCGCGCCCGAACTGCGCTTTGGCATTGGCACGCCGACCGAAGTCACGATCTCGGCGCTCATCCAGCACAACTACGACATGCCGGACTACGGCGTGCAGGCGGTCAACGGCCATCCGTTCGCGCCTTCGAAAAGCACGTTCTACGGCCTCACCGACGACCGCACGATTCAGGACGTGCAGACGGTTCAGGCGCGCGTGGATCACCGTTTCAACGACCAGTTCAAGATCACCAACCAGACGCAGTTCTCGCACTCGCTCACCGACGCGCGCGAAACCGCGCCTGGCGCGGTGCTGACGGGCCCGCTCTCTTCGAGCACGGCGCTCAAGAACGGCAACTTCACGAACCTGCCGCTCGAAGACCTGTACATCAAGCTGGCGAGCCACGATCGCGTGATCGAAAACCACTCGATCTACAACGATACGATGGCGCAATACAAGTTCACTACGGGCTTCCTGAAGCACGAGATGCTCGCGGGCATCGAGGTGGGCCACGACAGCTACACGAATCAGGCCTACACGCGCAACAACCTGCCGATTCTCTCGCTGCTCGACCCGGTCTACATGTCGACGCCCTCGAACGTCACGACGACAGTAGGCAATCACGCGGAGTCGGGCGCAAACACGTTCGCGGCGTACTTCAACGAAACGATGTCGATCGGCGAGCACTGGAAGCTCATTGGCGGCGTGCGTTGGGATCGCTTCCAGGCGCACATTGCGAACACGATCAACGCGCCGCTCTACGCGGACCAGACGAATACGTTCACGAGCGTACGGGCGGGGGCGATCTATCAGCCGACCGACTGGCAGTCGTATTACTTCTCGTACGGCACGTCGTTCGATCCGTCGCTCGAAGCGCTAACCGTCACGAACAATACGCAGAACCTCTCGCCCGAACATACCAAGTCGTATGAAGTGGGTGCGAAGTGGGACCTGCTGGGCGGCAATCTTTCGGTTACCTCGGCATTTTTTCAGCAGGAGATGGACAACGCGCGTACGCAAACGTCGACTGGCGAGTACACGCTCGAAGGCGATATTCGCGTGCGCGGTTTCCAGGCGGGCGCAACCGGCCACATCACCAACAAGTGGCAGGTGTTCGCAGGCTACACGTACATGGACGGCGTGGTTCTCAAGGCGCTCGACGGCACTCAGGGCAATACGCCCGCGAATACGCCGCGCAATACCTTCACGTTGTGGACCACCTACGCGTTCACGCCGCATTGGGAAATTGGCGGCGGCCCGACCTATATGTCGGCGCGTTACGCAGCGAACACGAATTACGTGGAAACCGGCGGCTACACGCGCTGGGACGCGACGGCCGCGTACCACGAGAAGAAGTGGGACGTGCGGCTGAATCTGCTGAATCTCACCAACAAGTTCTACTATGACGCCCTCATTCAGTCGGACGGCGGGCGCGCTGTGCCGGGTATTGGCCGCACGTTCCTTGCGACGGCCGATTACCGGTTCTGACGCCGCCGTGTTAAGCGTGCGTCGCGCCTTTTGCGTGCCATCACGCGAAGCCCGCATAATGCGGGCTTTTTGCGCAACTGCGCGTATGTGCAAGAGCGCGGCCGCTTTGCCGCTTATACGGCACAACGAAGGAATTGACGATGCTGGTTCACGTCCCTGATGTACTGACGCCCGAGCAGGTGCACACGCTGCGCGCGCGGCTCGACAACGCAGGCGACGCCTGGGTGGACGGCCGCGCAACGGCCGGATGGTCGGGCGCGCCCGTGAAGCGCAACGCGCAGATCGCCGAGCACACGCCCATCGCGCGGGAGCTTGGCGACATGGTGCTCGCGGCCATCGAGCGCAATCCGCTTTTCATCAGCGCGGCGCTGCCCAACCAGGTGTATCCGCCGCTCTTCAACCGCTATGAAGGCGGCATGACGTTCGGCAGTCACGTGGATGGCGCAGTGCGTGTGCTGCCCAACGGCGTGAAGCTGCGCACCGACGTTTCCTGCACGCTCTTTCTCTCGTCGCCCGATGAATACGAGGGTGGCGAACTCGTGGTCGAAGACACCTACGGCGTGCAAGAGGTGAAGCTGCCCGCAGGCGACATGATCGTCTATCCGGCCACGAGCCTGCACCAGGTCACGCCGGTTACGCGCGGTGTGCGCGTGGCGAGCTTCTTCTGGGTGCAAAGCCTCGTGCGCGATGACACCAAACGCGCGCTGCTCTTCGACATGGACACCGCTATCCAGCGCCTGAACGCGAGCGACGCCGACGCCCAGGCGCGGCGCAGCCTCGTGGGCTGCTACCACAATCTTTTGCGACTCTGGAGTGAAACATGAGCTTTCCCGAAACCGCCGAGATCGACGCGCCGGCAACGCCGCGCACGCGTCTCGACGCCGAACAGCGCGACGATCGCGCGAAGCGTTCGCGCCGCGCGACCTTCATCAAGTGGCTGCGCAAGGTGCACGGCTGGGTGGGTCTGTGGGGCGCGGCGCTCGGCCTGCTGTTCGGCGCAACGGGGGTCGTGCTCAATCATCGCGCCGAGCCGCTGCGCATTTCACCGGGCGCGCCGCAAGTCTCGACGGTGCAGATTGCCGTGCCTGACCCCGCACCCGAAACGCCGCGCGAGATGGTGAAATGGCTGCGCTCGCAACCGGATTTGAAGCTGCCCGCACGCATGGGCCGCGTGCAGAAGGAGCCCGAGCACAACGTGGCCTGGGGCGATCGCACGGTTGTGCAGCCCGAGCATTGGCAGATGATGTTCACGTCGCCCGGCGAGAGCGTGATGGTCGAGTACTGGGTGGGCAACGACAAGCTCACGCTCAAGCGCAACGACAACTCGCTCGTCTCGACGATCACGAACCTGCACAAGGGCACGGGCATGAGCGTCGGCTGGGTGCTCTTTATCGACAGCTTCGCGGGTGCGCTCATTCTGCTTTCGCTCACGGGCGTGCTGCTGTGGACGGAGCTGAACAAGCGCAAGACGGCGGGCGCCGTGCTGTTGTTCGGCTCGATTATCGTGGCCGTGTGCGTGGGGCTGGCGTAAGCGCAAACGTGTGAATCCAGCAACGGGCGCGAACGTTTCGCGCCCGTTTTCGTTTCAGTCTTTCACACCGCGCTTGCGCAGCAAATACGTGTCCATGATCCAGCCGTTCGCGTCGCGCGCCTGGGCGCGAACACGGACGATCTCGTCTTTCACGTCGTCGAGGCGGCCCGACATCAGGATCTCGTCGGGCGTGCCGACATAAGCGCCCCAGTAGATATCGAGTTCCTCGCCCGCGAGTTGCGCATACGCGTTCTGCGCGTCGAGCATGACCACCGCGCTTTCCACGTCCTGCGGAAAGCCGCCCTCCGCGAGCCGCCTTCCCGTCGTGATGCTTACTGGCTTGCCGATGAAGTTGAGTGGCACACGATGCTTCGCCGCGAGCGCCTGCACGCTGCTGATGCCGGGAATCACCTCGAAGTCGAATGCGAACCGCGCTTCGGCCAGGATCGAATCGAGAATGCGGATGGTGCTGTCGTAGAGTGACGGATCGCCCCATACAAGGAACGCGCCGCATTGGCCGTCCATCAATTCCTCTTCGATCAGGCGTTCGAATACACGCTGCTTGTCGCGGTTGAGTTCGTCAACTGCAGCCTTGTAATCGAGGCCTTCGTCGCGGCGGCGCTCAGGGCTCGTCGCCTCCACGATGCGATAGTCGTGGTCCTTGATGAAGCGCGCGCAGATTTCCTTGCGCAGCGCGACGAGCTTGTCTTTGGCCGCGCCCTTGTCCATCACGAAGAACACGTCGGCGGCATTGAGCGCTTCGATTGCCTGCACGGTCAGGTACTTCGGGTCGCCGGCGCCGATGCCGATGATGAGGATCTTTTTCACGTTGCAGTTCCGAAAATGGGAGTCGCCAGTGCGGCGCAATGATAGCGCGAGTTTCGCGCCGTGCCGCGCCCGTGCACATGGGCAATTTTCTTCAATACGCGAGCGGCGCGCGCGTCTACCCTCGACGCTTACCAATCCCAAATGGGCATAGCGAGGAAAACCGTGAGTACTGCCTTGTCGATGGCCGCCTTTGCGCTGGCCACTTCCATCACCCCTGGACCCGTGAATATCGTCGCGTTGAGCGCGGGCGCGCGCTATGGGCTGCGCGCGAGCCTGCGCCACGTGACCGGCGCCACGGTGGGCTTCACATTGTTGCTGCTGCTGATCGGCCTCGGCATGCATGAGTTGCTGGCGCGCTTGCCGTTTCTCACACGCGCGCTCGAATGGGCGGGCGTGGCCTTCCTGCTTTACGTGGCGTACCGGCTCGCCGCCGACGATGGCCGCATCGATTCCCCGAACGCCGCGCGCGGTCCCTCGCTGATAGTGGGCGCCACGATGCAATGGCTCAATCCCAAGGCGTGGCTCGCCTCGGTGGCGGGCATGGGCTTATATGCGGCTTCCGGCGAGAATGCGCTCGTCTGGCAGTTCGCCGCGATCTATTTCGGGGTGTGCTATGTGTCGATTGCGTGCTGGGCGTGGGCAGGTGCTTCGCTGCGCCAGGCCTTGCGCGAACCGTCGCGCGTACGTTTCGTGAACCGCGCGATGGCGTTGTTGCTTGCGGGCAGTGCGGTTTGGCTGGTGCTTGCCTGAGCGTGCGGCGGTTGCGTTAGCCGCGATATTGGCCCGGCGTCGCGGCAACGAACTGGCGAAACGCACGCTGCAGATGCGCCTGATCGGCGAAACCGGCTTGCGCCGCGACATCGGCAATGGCGTGCCCGCGGCGCAGTTGTGCGCGGCTGAACTCGATGCGACGGTTCACGACATACGCGTGCGGCGTCATGCCGTACTGCTCGCGAAACGCGCGGATGAGGTACGAGGGCGAAAGATCGGCGGCGGCGCAGATTTCTTCGAGCTTGAGCGCGCGCGTGTAGTTGCCGTCGATGAATTCTGCTGCGCGCGCGAGGCGCTCGTTTGGTTCGCGTGCGCTGACCGGCGCAGGATTGAGCGACTGTTGAAGCCTGGAGAAATAGGCTACGACGGCGCATTCCTTGCGCAACGCCGACTCATTCGGATCGACGAGCAGTTCATAGAGTGCGTTGAGCCCTTCGAATAAATCGCGCTCCCAGGACAAGGTCTGTTCGAACGGGCGAAAGCCTTCGTGCGCGCCGAAGCCCAAATCGTGTTGCAGTTTTGCGAGCCACGCCGTGTCGAGATAGAACATGCGATAGGCCCAGGGTTCGTCCGCGGCCGGGTTGCATGCGTGCACCACTTCCGGGTTGACGACCACCACCGCGCCCGCGCTGATATGCGAGAGCGTGCTGCCGTTCAGATAGGTGCTGCGCCCGCCCGTGACCGCGCCGATCGAGAACGTGCTGTGCGCGTGACGGCCATAGCGGACCTTGCGGCCGTCTGCGATTGCGCGCAGTTCGATGAACGGCAGATTTGCATCGCGCCAGAAGTAGGGCTGCGCGTCGGACGTCGTGGCTTGCGGCATGGAAGACCTCGGAGTGATGCTGCGTGCATGACGCGACGCAGGTGGTCCATATTAGCGCAAGGGGAGAAAGCCGGGGGACGTGATAGGCTTGTTCGAATCGCGCGGGTCATTCCCTTTCTATTGCCAGGCACTGCACATGAACGAAACGAAGCCGACGAATACAACGATTCGCCCGTTGAACGAGCAAGATGCCGAGGCGTTTCACGCCATGCGTTTGTACGCCACAGAAAATTATCCTGCCGGTATCGTCCCGACTTACGAAGAGGAATCGAAACGCTCGCCCGAAGAAAGCAGAGCCAGGGTGCGCGCCACTGAGAATCAGGTCGTGTTCGGCGCATTCGCTGGCGACAAGCTCGTCGGAATCACGGGGCTCATGCGCGAACCACGTCGCAAGCTCGCACACAAGGGGCTCATCTGGGGCGTCTTTGTCGATCCCGCATGGCGGGGCGCCGGCGTTGCAAGGCAATTGATGGAGGGCGCCATCGCTCACGCTCGCGCGCTCGGCTTGCTGCAAGTGCAACTGGTGGTGAGCGTGTTGAACCCCCGCGCTCAGGCCCTCTACCGCTCATGCGGCTTCGTGCGCTATGGCGTGGAACCACGCGGCCTGTGCATCGACGGCGAGTACGCCGACGACGAACTCATGGTGCTCTTTCTCGACGATCCAGCCGTGCCCGACTAAGCACGACAGTCATTGCCGCTCAGTGCACACAATGTGTGGCGTAACGCACAGCGCATTCAGCCGAATCATGCTCGGTCATCATTTCGTCATACCTGAGCGTCGATAATCCACCGCGAATAAATTGGCCAACGTGTCCCGAGCCGCGCAACCATAGCGCGGCCGGCGCGACGAAGGCCCGGGGATTTCGACATGACCATTCGTCACCGCATCACGCTACTCATCGTCCTGATGTTCGTCGCGTTGTCCGCCATCGGCGGCTATGCTGCCTACCAGGCCCGCCGCAGCGCCACCGACGTCCGCCAGGTTACCCAGGGCGTCGTGCCAAGCGCACTCGCCTCATCCGACCTCGTGGCGCTCGTCAAAGACGTGCAGCTCGCCACCATGACGCTCGTCTACGCACCCGACGCCACGGTCGCGTCGCTCGCGCAAAACGAGCTCAAGGACAAGGAAGCGGCGTTGCGCGCCGCGCTCGACGTGCAGCGCAAGGCGGCAGCGAGCCACGCGCAGGAAGGTCTCGTTTCGCAGGCGCAGGAAAGCCTGACGAACTACTTCTCTGCCATCGACGACACCGCGAAGATGAAGGCGAGCGGCAAGAACGAGCTCGCACAGGCCTATCTCTTCGCGAACGTCGCGCAGTACCGCGACGAGCTCGAAGGCATCGTCACGACGATGCGCGTGGAAAAGAACCGCCAGAAAGACGACGCGATCCGCACGCTCAACGGCACGCTCGACACCACGACGAGCGCGATTGCGGGCGTGACGGGCGGCGCGATTCTGCTGCTCACGCTGATCGGCTCGCTACTCTACCGCCAGATCACCCGGCCGCTTTCGCGCATGCAGGCCATGATGAGCGAGATCGCATCGAGCCAGGACTTCACGCGCCGCGTACCCGTGGGCCGCATGGACGAAATCGGTCATTCGATCGTCGCGTTCAACGGCATGATCGAGAAGATCCAGCAGAGCTCCGCGCAGCTCAAGCGCAAGACCGCCGACATTCAGGCCATGTTGCAGAACATGCAGCAGGGCATTCTCACGGTGGTGGAAGGCGCGACGATCCACAACGAATACTCCGCGTATCTCGAGGCAATCTTCGAAACGAACGAGATTGCGGGCCGTTCGCTCATGGACCTCGTGTTCTCGCATACGCATCTCGACGCCGACACGCTCTCGCAAATCGACGCCGCCGTGCAGGCCTGCCTGGGCGAAGACGACGTGAACTTCGCGTTCAACCAGCACCTGCTCGTGAACGAAATCACGCGCACGCTGCCCGATGGCCGCGCGAAGGTACTCGACCTGAGCTGGTCGGCGATTACCGACGAAAACGACGTGGTCGTGCGCCTCATGCTGTGCGTGCGCGACGTGACGGAGCTGCGCGAACTCGCGGCCGAAGCCGGCGAGCAAAAGCGTCGCCTCGAAATGATCGGCGAAATTCTCGCCGTGAGCGAAGAGAAGTTCCAGCATTTCGTCGATAGCTCGACGAGCTTCATTCACGAGAACGAGCACATCATTCGCCAGCACGACTGCGCGGACACGGGCGCGATTGCCGCGCTGTTCCGCAACATGCACACGATCAAGGGCAATGCGCGCACGTACAGCCTGCAGCATCTCACGGGCGTGGTGCACGAAGTCGAGCAGCGCTACGACGCGCTGCGCCGTGAAGACACGAGCCACACGTGGGACCAGCAGGCGCTCATCTCCGATCTGGAGCGCGTGAAGGCGGCGCTCGAGCACTATTCGAACATCAACGAAGTGAGCCTTGGGCGCGGCCCGCGTGCGGCTGGCGCGCAAACCGGCGCGGCGAGCCTCACCATTACGCGTGAAGCGATCGAAGAGACGCTGCGCATCGTCGATCGCACCGACGACAACGACCTGCCCGCGCTGCGCGCGATGCGCGCCGAACTGCGCGTCACGCTGCGCGCCATCGGCACCGAGCGCGTGGCCGATGCGCTCGCGGGCGTGACCGGCTCGCTGCCCTCGCTTGCTGAGGAGCTCGGCAAGGCCGCCCCGGCGGTGAAGATCGAGGACAACGGTTATCGCCTGCGCAGCGAGGCCGCCGGCACGGTGAAGAACGTGTTCATGCACCTGCTGCGCAACTCGCTCGACCACGGCATTGAAATGCCGGCGCAACGCCGCGCGATCGGCAAGGACGAGTCGGGGCATATCGACATCGACGCGAACGTGCAGAACGGCGCGCTGCAAATGACGCTCGCCGACGACGGCCGCGGCCTCGCGCTCGCGCGCATTCGCGGCATTGCGATCGAGCGCGGCTGGTTGCAGGCGTACGAACCGGTGAATGACGAAGCGATCGCGGCGTTCATCTTCCGCCCCGGCTTTTCGACGGCGACGAACGTGACCGAAGTCTCGGGCCGCGGCGTGGGCATGGACGCGGTGCGCGATTTCCTCGAGCGCGAGGGCGGGGCAATCGAACTGCGTTTCACCGACGAGCGCGTGGGCGCCGATTACCGGCATTTCCAGACCGTCGTGCGTTTGCCGCAGCAGTGGGCTGTCAAGACGGCGGATGCAACGCAAGCTAAGCAAGAGGAAGCGCTGGCGGGCTAAGCGCATGGCGGGGGTGGCAGTGGTCTTACCGTATTTGATCGAAGGCGCGGCTATCGTCGCGTTGGCGGCCGGCGTGGCCGCGGCGCGGCACAAGCGCGCTCAAAAGCAGGCACGCAACGAAGCGCGCGCGCAGGACGCGGCACGCGCTGACGTGCTTGCACAGGCCGAAGCGCGCCACACGGCGCAGCAGGACGAAGCCGCGCGCGAACACGCAGCGCTGGCGGCTCAGATCGAGTCGCTGCGAGCTGAACTTGCGCAGCGCAAGTCCGTGGCCGACGCGCTCGAAGCGGCGCTCGCCAGCGAGCGCGCGCAACGCGACGACGCCATGCAGCACGCCGCACGCATTGCGAGCGAGGCATCGCGGCTGAAGCTCATGTCGTCGACGTTCGAGCGCTGGCACGAGCAGATGATCTCGCTGATGGCGCAGAACAACGACATGCACAAAAAGAACCAGGAGCTGTCGTCGATCGTGAGCCATGTGCTCATCGTCTCGCTCAACGCTTCGATCGAAGCGGCGCGCGCGGGCGCGGCCGGGCGCGGCTTCTCGATCGTCGCGGGCGAAGTGCGTTCGCTCGCCACGCGCTCGCAGGATCTGTCGAAGAGCTATCGCGACAGCCTGAACCGCAACGACCTCATCACCGCCGCGACGTTCCAGGACATCCAGGCGGGCGGCAAGATGATCGCGGCGACGCTCGCGAGCGTGGAAGCGTCGTCGCAGCAGCTGCATCACCAGCTCGAAGCGACGCGCGCCGGGGCGCACGCATGATCGGCACGCACGCGAAAGACAGCATCGAGCGGATTTTTTTCGCGGCTGCGCGCATGCGTCTCGTGACCGATGCCCAGCACAACTGCGAAATCGAGCCGCGCGCGGGTGACGCGCCCTTGGGCGAGCACCTGGTCGTCCTGACGATTTCGTCGATGCAGTTCCGCCTGCTGCTGCTCCTGCACTTCGAAGACGACGAGGCCACGCAACGCTATTACGTGGGCGACGCCTCGCGTGCGCTCACCGAATGCTTCATGGAGTTCGGCAACCTGTGCTGCGGGGCGATGAACCAGCAACTGGTCGAGCATTTCCCCGACCTCGGCATGTCCACGCCCTATGCGCTCAGCAGCGACTGCCTGCCGTATCTGCGCGAACTGAAGCCGGATTACGTGCAGTCGTATGCGCTCACGATCGATCACGACGTGCGGCTCGGCGCCACGCTGTGCGTCTGCACGCAGGCGCCGCTCGATTTTGTGGCGAGCACTGCCGCCGTCGAGGCGCACGACAGCGCGGGCGAACTCGAATTGTTTTGAAGGCAGAGAACGGAAACATGAACGCGAACAAGCCAGTCAGCAAGCTGTTGCTGCTGGAAAGCGATACGGCGCGCGCCGAGGCGATTGCGCAAACCGCGGCGGCACACGACTGCGTGTGCGTGCCGGTGCGGCGCGAAGCGCTTTCGGCCGCGCTGAAGACGCACTACGACCTGGGCGGCGTGCTGCTCGGCGAGGACTTTGGCGGCTCGTTCGAAGCCGCGGCGGCGGTGGCCGTCGCGCTCGAAGCCGAGCGCCCCGAACTGCCTGTCGTGCTGCGGCGTGCGGCCAACGAACACGGCGATGCGTTGCCAGAACCCCTGCGCGATTTGCCGTGCGCCAACTGGCAGGAAAGCGATCCGCAATCGCTGATCGCGGCGCTCGAAGCGCACGTGTTCTCGCACGACTATCCAGACCCGCTCGTAGACGGCATCACCGACATGACGCTCGGGCGCTTGCGCGGCCTCTTTCCCGATCTCGAAGTGAACTGGGATACGCCGAGCATCGTGCGCGACCGCATCATCTTCGGCGAGGTGCTGACGCTCATCCCGATCGAGACCGCATGGTGCCGCGGCTGGCTTCTCATGCAGACCGAGGAGACGCCACTGATCGAGCTGCTGCCGCCGCGCGCGGGCCGCGACGAGGCGAGCGACTTCCGCGACGTGAACGGCGTGCTCGCCGAGCTAACGAATCTCGTGTGGGGTGCGTTCCGCAACCGCTATCTGGGCAACGCGCGCGCCGCCGACGAAGCGGGCTGGGGCCGCGCGCAGGTGCAGGTGCCGCTGCTCATCAACCATCGGCGGCGCTATTTGTCGTTTGGTTCCGATAATCCGCAGCTGTGCATCAAGTACCGGCTCACGTGCCCGAATACGGGCCGCGAAGTGGTGATCGACCAGCGGTTCGTGTTCAGCCTTGGCTGGTCGCGCGAAGGGTTTGACGAGACGGCCGCACAGGCCGCCGCCGCCGCCGTTGAAGAGCAGGCCAGCGGCGAACTCGAATTATTTTGATGAAAGACGCGCCATACGCGGCGCGAAGGAGATGAACAGCATGGCAAAGATTCTGGTGGTGGACGATTCGAGCACGGTGCGCGACGAAGTGGCCGGTTTTCTGCGCAAGAACGGTCTGGACGTGGACACGGCCGTGGACGGCAAGGACGGCCTCGCGAAGCTGCGCTCGAACCCCGGCGTGAAGCTCGTGGTGAGCGACGTGAACATGCCGAACATGGATGGCCTCACGATGGTCGAGAAGATCCGCAGCGAGCTGGCGAACACGGCCGTGAACGTGGTGATGCTGACCACGGAAAGCAGCCCCGCCATGAAGGAGCGCGGCAAGGCGGCGGGCGTGCGCGGCTGGATCGTGAAGCCCTTCAAGGGCGAAGCGGTGCTGGAAACGTTCCGCAAGCTCGCGAGCTAGGCAGCGCGAATGCGAAAAGGCCTCGGCGCAATTGCCGAGGCCTTAATCATGCTGGCGAAGTGACGATCAGGCTGCGATGGCCTGATCGATGAGCGCGGCCTTCGTCGGGCTCAGCAGTACCGGAATCGACTTCGAAGTCGGCGTGCCCGCGCCATCGGCGACGGACGAGAGCGGCACGAGTGGATTGGTCTCGGGATAGTACGCACCGAGGCAGCCGCGCGGAATGTCGTACTCCACCAGCATGAAGTCCTCGACGTGGCGCTCCACGCCGTCGTCCCACACGCTCGTGATGTCCACGTGCTGGCCCGGCTCGAAGCCGAGCATCGTCATGTCCTCGCGGTTCGCGAACAGCACGCGGCGCAGGCCGTACACGCCGCGATAACGGTCGTCGAGACCGTAGATCGTGGTGTTGTACTGATCGTGCGAGCGCGTGGTCATGAGCGTCATGAGCCGCGGACCGTGCTCGGCGCGCGCGCGGTGAATGGGCGTGTCGAGCGCGATGGCGTGCACGACGAACTGCGCCTTGTTGCTAGGCGTTTTCCACACGCGGTCGCGCGAGGCCACGCCCAGGTGGAAGCCGCCGGGGTGCTTCAGGCGCTCGTTGTAGTTCTCGAAACCGTCGAACACCTTCTCGATGCCGTCGCGGATCTTCGCGTAGTCGGCGGCGAGGTCGAGCCAGTTCACCTTGTCGCTGCCGAGCGTGGCGTGCGCCATGCGCGCGACGATCGCGATCTCCGAAAGCAGGTTCGTCGAAGCGGGCCGGTTCATGCCGTACGAGATGTGCACCATGCTCATCGAGTCTTCGACGCTCACACCTTGCGGCACGCCGTTTTGCAGGTCGATTTCGGTGCGGCCAAGCGTCGGCAGAATGAGCGCGTCGTGGCCGTGAACGAGGTGGCTGCGATTGAGCTTCGTGGTCACGTGCACGGTGAGCGCGCACGCACGCATGGCTTCCCACGTGCGCGGCGTGTCGGGCGTGGCGATCGAGAAGTTGCCGCCGAGACCGATGAACACCTTCACGTGGCCTTCGAGCATCGCGTGAATCGTTTCCACGACGTCGTAGCCATGCTCGCGCGGCGGCTCGAAGTCGTAGGCTTTGCCGAGGCGGTCGAGAAACGCCTGCGTGGGCTTTTCCTCGATGCCGACCGTGCGGTCGCCCTGCACGTTCGAATGGCCGCGCACGGGGCACAGGCCCGCGCCGCGGCGGCCGATGTTCCCGCGCATCATCATGAGGTTCGAGAGCAACTGGATCGTCGCCACCGAATTCTTGTGCTGCGTGAGGCCCATGCCCCACGTCGAAATCACAGCTTTGCCCTTCACGTAAATATCGGCGAGCTTGAGCACTTCTTCGATCGGCACACCCGCTTCGGCGACGATGGTGTCCCACGATTCGGCGCGCAGGTCGGCGGCGAAGGCGTCGAAGCCAACGCAGTGCTCTGCGATGAAATCGACGTCGAGCACGCGTTCCGTACCGTTTGCGAGCGCTTCGTCGTCGAGTTCGATCGTGCGCTTGGCCACGCCCTTGATGAGCGCGAAGTCGCCGCCCACGCGCGGGCGGATGAACACCGAGCTGATCTGCACGCCCTTGGGCGAGAGCATGTCGAGCGTGTGCTGCGGGCTCGCGAAGCGCTCCAGCCCGCGTTCCTTCAACGGATTGATCGAGACGATGGTCGCGCCGCGCTTCGCGCAGTCGCGCAGTTCGCCGAGCATGCGCGGATGGTTCGTCGCCGGGTTCTGGCCGAAGATGAGCAGCGTGTCGGCGTGCTCGAAGTCGTCGAGCGTGACCGTGCCCTTGCCGATGCCCACCGTTCCCGGCAGGCCCCGGCTCGTGGCCTCGTGGCACATGTTCGAGCAGTCGGGGAAGTTGTTCGTGCCGTACATGCGCACGAAGAGCTGATAGAGGAACGCGGCTTCGTTGCTCGCGCGGCCCGAGGTGTAGAACGCGGCGCGGTTCGGGTCGTCGAGCGCGTTGAGATGCTTTGCGATCAGCTTGAACGCGTCGTTCCAGTCGATCGGCACGTAGCGGTCCTGCAATGCGTCGTAGACAAGCGGATCGGTCAGGCGGCCGTGCTGCTCCAGCTCGTAGTCCGATTGCGCCATCAGCTCGCTAACCGTGTGCTCCTGGAAGAACTGCGGCGTCACGCGCTTGCTGGTCGCCTCCGCCGCCACGGCCTTCACGCCGTTCTCGCAGAACTCGAACGTGGACGCGTGCTCGCGGTCGGGCCAGGCGCAGCCGGGGCAGTCGAAGCCGTCGGGCTGGTTCTGCTTGAGCAGGGTGCGGTAATTGCCGCCCGTCACCTTCTCCTTGATGAGATTGATGGCGACCTGCTTGAGCGCGCCCCAGCCAGCGGCGGGGTGGTGATACGGCTCGATGTAACCTTGCGGCTTCTTCATGATGCGGTTGGCTTTTCGTTTTGGAGGGCGGTCTGCCCGATGACTCAAGGCTACTGTGTTCCTGTGCCCCCGGAGATCACAGAAAAACCGAAAGGCAAGGGGTACAGTTGCGGCGTTTTGTCATAGACTTGGGCGGTTCGGCCGCCCGCGCGGTCTTCCTGCCTTTCGCCTGCCTGGACGCAACCCGACCGTGACCCGCTACGAACAACTCGCCGACGATATCGAAGCCGCTGTGCGCCGCGGCGTGTTCGGCCCCGGCGAGCGCATTCCCTCGGTGCGGCGCGCGAGCCAGCAGCACGGCGTGAGCATCAAGACGGTGCTGCGCGCCTATGCGCTGCTGGAAAGCCGCAGCGTGATCGAGTCGCGGCCGCAATCGGGCTATTTCGTGCGCGCGCGCTTGGGTGCGCAGCAAGGGCGCGGCGCGGAGGGCACACCACGTGGGCAGGGCACCCAAGCCGCCTCCCCGGACAAACCCCGCCGCACAAGCGCACCGCGGCAGCCCGTGCCCGCCAACGTGGACGTGAGCCGGCTCGTGCTATCCACGCTGCGCAGCATCGGCGCGCAGGACGCCGTGCCGCTCGGCTCGCCATACCCGGACCCGGCGCTGTTCCCCTGGCGGCGCATCAACCAGTACGCGAACGCCATTGCGCGCCGCCATGCGAGCTGGAACCTCATCGACGACCTGCCGCCCGGCAACCCCGAGCTGATTCGCCAGATCGCGCGGCGCTACGCCGAAAACGGCGTGAGCGTCGATCCCGAGGAAATCGTCATTACCGTGGGCGCGACCGAGGCGATCAACCTGAGCCTGCAAGCCGTGGCCAAACCGGGCGACACGGTGGCCGTGGAATCGCCCACCTACTACGCGATGCTGCACGCCATCGAGCGTCTTGGCATGCGCGCCATCGAAGTGAGCACGCACGCGGATATCGGCATCGACCTCGACGCGCTGGAGCGCGTGCTCACGCGCCAGAAGGTGGCGGCCTGCATGGTGATGCCGAACTTCCAGAATCCGCTAGGTTTTCGCATGCCCGACGCGCACAAGGCGCGGCTCGTGGCGCTGGCCGAGGCGCACGATTTGCCCGTGATCGAGAACGACGTGTATCAGGAACTGTATTTCGGGGAAACGCGGCCTTCCACGCTCAAGCAGTTCGACACGCGCGGCCTCGTGCTGCATTGCGCCTCGTTTTCGAAGAGCCTTTCGGCGTCGTACCGCATTGGCTGGGCGCTGCCGGGGCGCTATCGCGCGCAGGTCGAAAAGCTCAAGTTCCTCAACACGCTCACGACCCCCTCGGTTCCCCAGGTGGCGCTGGCCGATTACTTGCGCCACGATGGCTACGACCGGCACCTGCGCCGCGTGCGGCGCTTCTACCGGCAACAGGCGCGGCTCATGCGGGCGATGGTCGAGCGCTTCTTTCCGGCGGGCACGCGCACCTCGGAGCCGCAAGGCGGCTACGTGCTGTGGGTGGAACTGCCGCCGCGCGTCGATTCGATGCGGCTCTATCAGGCGGCGCTCGCGCAGGGCATTACCATCGGGCCCGGCTACATGTTCTCGATGCGCAACGAGTATCACCACTACATCCGGCTGAATTACAGCTACCCATGGAACGCGCAGACCGAAGCCGCGCTGAAGACGCTAGGCGAAATGGCCGCGAAGATGGCATGAGGAGACAGACGATGAACGCAGATGAAGAACGCGATGACGCCGACGCAGACGAGTCGGGCGTCGATCCGGTGCTGATTGCCGTGCTCGAGCAGTTGTGGCGCGCGGAATGCGAGAAACACGGCCAGCCTGAGCGCCAGGGGCGCTCGTGGTCGCTCGCGAAACTCTCGAAGCAGGCCGGCGTGCCGATGAGCGGATTGCGCAGGCAACTCACGGCGCTCGTGGACAGCGGCCTGGTGGTGACAACGCAGGCCGAAGATGGGACCGGCACGGCGAGTTTGTCGGATGAAGGGCGCGTGTTTTGCGCGGAGGTGTTCGGCGAGGGTGACTGAAACGCTTTAAGCTACGCCAACTCTACATCGCACACGACCATGGACTACATCGACACCCTGCGGATCTTCCGCTCCGTCGTCGAGGCGCGCAGCTTCACGCGCGCCGCGGACATGCACAGCCTCACCACGCCCGTGGTCTCGCGCGCCATCGCGCGCCTCGAAAAGCGCCTCGGCAGCCGGCTCTTTCATCGCAGCACGCGCGCAGTGTCGCTCACCGAGGCGGCCGAGCGCTTCTACGATGGCTGCTGCCGCGTGCTCGACGACCTTGACGCGCTGGAGGCCGACGCCACCGTGCAAACGCGCGAAGCCAATGGCGTGCTGCGCCTCGTCGCGCATACCACGGCCACGGTCAATCGCCTCGTGCCGCTGATCGCGAGCTTCAAGCGCGCGCATCCCAAGGTGACGCTCGACGTGATCCTCACCGAGCGCCCCGTCGATCTCATCGCGGACGGCTACGATCTCGGTCTCGTGCTGCCGTTCATGCTCAACAACGAATCGACCGTCACGCGCCTGCTCGAGCGCATTCCGCTCGCGCTCGTCACGACGCCCGCGTATCTCGCCGAGCGTTCCACGCCAAAGCATCCCACCGACCTCGCCGACCACGTGTTCGTGCCGATGCCGCCTTCCATGCGCAAGCCCACGATCGCGTTTCGCGTAGGCGACGAGGAAGTCGTCGTGCCGTTGCACCACGAAATCGCTTCGAACAACCCCGAGTTCAACCTTGCGATGGTGCTGGAAGGCTTCGGCATTGGCATCCTTCCCACCGGGCTCTTGAGGGAGCAACTCGAGGCGGGCAAGCTCGTGACGGTGCTCGATGACTTCCCGCTCGTCGACATGCAGATCGAGATTCGCCTTGCGTACACCACGCGCACGCTGCAGCCGGCGAAGGTGCGCGCGTTCATCGACCACGCCACCGCGTTTTTCGACAACGTGTCACACGAGGCGCCTTCCAAACTGAAGGCTTAGTGAAAGCTCCGCCGCGATTATTGTCGCCGCGGCCATAATGTGATGCCGTGCGTAAGGCTTGTTCAGGGTCCGATTGGCGACTATTCTGTGCATATGCACATTTATCTGTCACCTGAGCACGACGATTGCTTTGCCGTACGCCAGGCTGCGCGACATTTGTCGCAGCTTTACGAACGGCACCTGAGCGCGGCGGGGCTCACGCCCACGCAGTTCAGCATTCTCGGCGAGCTCGGCCGGGGGCCGAGTCTCACGATGGCGGAACTCGGGCGCTCGATGGTGATGGAGCGCACTACGCTCGTGCGAGCCTTGCGGCCGCTGTTGCGCGGCGCGCTCGTGGCCGATGCGCCTGACCACGGCGAACGCCGCCGCCGCCTCGCGCTCACGCAAGCGGGCCGCGCGCGGCTCGACGCGGCGCACGAACACTGGCGCGCCGCGCAGGACGAATTCGAGCGCCGTTTTGGCGCACAACGCGCCGCGTGGCTGCGGCGCGAGCTGTTTCGCATCACACGGGCGGTTTGAAGTCGTAGTGGATTTGCGGGTCGCGTCGCGTTTCTTCATACCGCGGCGTTTTTTTCATCTTCAGTAGTGTATATGCACAGGTAAACGTCATGTCGAGTCCTTCCACTTCCGTTGTGGTCGAGCCAGCGCAGGTGAGAGAGCGTGCGCGCGTTTCGCGCATGCGTCTCGCGCTAGGCGCGGTCGCTCTCGTGCTGGCGGCCGCCGCCGGCTACTGGTTCTTCGTGCTGCGCTTCATCGAGACCACCGACGACGCCTACGTGGGCGGCAACGTCACCGTGATGGCGCCGCGCGTGAGCGGCTTCGTCGCGGACATTCCCGTGCAGGACAACCAGCACGTTCACGCGGGCCAGGTGCTGCTGCGCCTCGACTCGCGCGACTACGACGCGAAGCTCGCCCAGGCCAACGCGGAGCTGGCAAGCGCGCGCGCCGCAGTCGACGAATTGCAGGCGAGGCGCACGTTGCAGGAAGCGGTGATCAATCAGCACCAGGCCGAAGTGCGCGCCTCGAACGCGGAACTCACGCGCAGCGGTCAGGACCAGACGCGCTACCGCGAGCTGGTGAAAGACGACGCCGTGTCGAACCAGTTGGTCGAGCGTGCGGATTCCGACTACGCGAAGGCCCAGGCGTCGGTCGCGCAAAGCGGCGCGGCGGTGCTGGCGGCGCAACGCCAGCTCGACGTGCTCGCCGCGCAGATCAACGACGCCCAGGCGCGTGTCGCGACCGCCGAAGCCAACCAGCGCCTGGCACAACTGAACGTCGAATACACGACGCTGACCGCGCCCGTGGATGGCTACATCGGCAACCGCACGGCGCGTGTGGGCACGCTTGCCAACGTGGGCGCGCCGCTGCTTACCGTGGTGCCCGCCACGGGCCTGTGGGTGGACGCGAACTTCAAGGAAGACCAGTTGAAGATGATGCACGCGGGCGATCGCGCCGACGTGACGCTCGACGCGGCCAGCGGCACGCTGCACGGCACCGTGGAGAGCCTCGCCCCCGCTACGGGCGCGACCTTCAGCGTGCTGCCGCCCGAGAACGCCACGGGCAACTTCACGAAGATCGTGCAGCGCGTGCCGGTGCGCATCCGCATCGACGCCAATGCGCCGGCAGCTCTGGCGCAAGCGCTGCGGCCCGGTCTTTCGGCGACCGTGAAAGTGCACCTCTCCGAAGCACATTAAAGAGGCCACTGCGATGAACGCCACCCCCAGCGACGACCCGACGCTCGCTCCCCATCTCCAGCCGATGGCGCAACGCGCCTTCGCATTCGCGCTGATGTGCATCGGCTTCTTCATGGCCACGCTCGACATCCAGATCGTCGCTTCGTCGCTGCGCGACATCGGCGGCGGTCTTTCCGCGAGCCAGGACGAGCTTTCGTGGGTGCAAACGGCTTACCTGATCGCCGAGATCATGGTGATCCCCATGTCGGGATGGCTCTCGAAGGTGTTCTCCACGCGCTGGCTCTTCGTGGCTTCCGCAGTGGGCTTCACCATCACGAGCATGCTGTGCGGCCTCGCATGGGATATCAACTCGATGATCGTGTTTCGCGGCCTGCAAGGCGCGCTCGGCGCGGCGATGATTCCCACCGTGTTCACCACGGCCTTCGTGCTCTTTCCCGGCAAGCAGCGTCTCGTTGCGTCCACAACCATCGGTGCGCTCGCCTCGCTCGCGCCCACGCTCGGGCCTGTGATTGGCGGCTGGATCACCGATCAATGGTCGTGGCATTGGCTCTTTTATCTGAACCTCGTGCCGGGTGTGGCCGTCGCTGCGCTGGTGCCGAAGTACGTAAATATCGACAAGCCCGATCTTTCGCTTCTCAAACGTGGCGATTATCTCGGCATTGCGCTCATGTGCGGCTTTCTGGGCTGCCTTGAATACGTGCTGGAAGAAGGTCCGCGCAAGAACTGGTTCGGCGACGACGTGATCGTCGCCTGTACGTGGATCTCGGCGATCTGCGGCTTTCTCTTCATCGTGCATGCACTGACGGCGAAGGACCCGATCGTCGATCTGCGCGCGCTGCTCGTGCGCAACTTCGGCATTGGCAGCCTGCTTTCGTTCGTCACGGGCATCGGCATTTTCGTGGCCGTTTATCTCACGCCGCTCTTTCTCGCGGAAGTGCGCGGCTACAGCTCGCTGCAAATCGGCTTGTCGCTGCTTTCGGTGGGTGTGTTCCAGTTGCTCGCGCTTGGCGTATACGCCTTCGCCACGCGCTTTTTCAGCATGCGCTCGCTGCTGCTGTTCGGGCTGATCTGTTTCGGGCTGGGCTGCTACCTGTATGTGCCGCTCACGCACGACTGGGGCTGGCAGCAGTTCCTCGTGCCGCAAGCGCTGCGCGGCATTGGCCAGCAATTCGCGATTCCGCCCATCGTCACGATGTCGCTCGGCTCGCTGCCGCCTTCGCGGCTGAAGTCGGCGAGCGGTCTCTTCAATCTCATGCGCAATCTGGGTGGCGCGATCGGCATTGCCGTGAGCGCGACGATGCTCAACGACCGGCTCAACTTCCACTATCTGCGCCTGAACGAGAGCGTGACCGGCGGCACGCCACAGGTGCAGTTGCTGCTGGCGGGGCGCACTGCGTACTGGTCGTCCGTGGCGGGCAACGCCATCGATGCCGCCGAAGCGGGGCTCGCGCAACTGCACGCGCTGATTCTGCGTGAGGCGCTCGTGATGACGTTCTCCGATACGTTCTTCGTGCTCTCGCTTTGCTTCCTGGTCGCCATTGCGAGCGTGGCGTTCTCAAAGCCGATTTCGCTGGGTGGCCCGCCGCCCGATGCCCATTGAGGTACCCCATGAAAACCCCCGAACGCTCATCGACCCCCATGCGCCTCGTGCTCTCGCTGCTCTCAGCCGCCGTGCTCGCCGCTTGCGCGGTGCAGCCCGCGCAGCATCCCGACCTGCCCGCCACGGTGCATGAAACGGCGCCTGCGGCATGGCGCATCGACGCGCCGCAGGACGCCATCGCAGCGCGCGCCTGGTGGGCGCAATTCGGCGATCCGACGCTCGATACGCTGCTCGCCACGGTGCTCGAAGGCAACCTCGACTTGCAGGCCGCCGCCGAGCGCGTGAAGCAGGCGCAAGCGATCACCACGCAAAAGCACGCGGCGTTGCTGCCGCAGCTCGACTTCACCGCGCACGGTGTCTACGAGCGCCAGAACACGCCGCCGCCGCTCGGCTACGTAAAGCAGGCGGGCGCGGGTCTCGCGCTGAGCTGGTCGCCCGACGTATTCGGCGGCGAGCGGCTCGATCTGCTCGCGGCTCAGGCGAATCTCGTGGGCCAGAAGCACGCACTCGATGCGGTGCGCCTCGCGCTGGCGGCGAATACGGCCTCGGCGTATGTCGATCTGCGCTATGCACAGGCAGAGTTGAAAATCCTTCAGGATAACCTGGAGATTCGCAAGCGTACCTTGCTGCTTACGCAGGACCGGTTGAAATACGGCCTTTCCACGCAACTGGACGTGGCGCGCGCGCAAACGCAGCTAAGCGAGTTGCAAGCGCGCATTCCGCGCGCGCAGGCGAGCATCGATCATCAGTTGAACCTGATCGCGGTGTACACGGGGCGCACGCCGGAGTCCGTGGCGCAGCTCGCGCTCGCCCAAACCGCGCCCATTCCCGGCGTGCCGGCGAGCGTGCCGCAGATGCTGCCCTCCGAAGCGCTGCTGCGCCGCCCCGACGTGCAGGCCGCCTACGCCACCGTGCAACAGCGCGCGGCCGAAGTGGGCGTGGCGCGTGCCGAGCGCTATCCGAAGTTCACGCTCAATCTCACGGACGGCATTCTTGCCGCGTCCTATCTTGGCATGCCCACGCTCACGGATAACCTCTTTAGCGCGGCGATTGGCGCGACGAGTCCGATCTTCAACGCGGGGCGCATCACGGCCGACATCGACCAGAGCGAGAGCCGCATGCGCGAGTCGCAGCTCAATCTGCAGCAGACCATGTTGCAGGCGTTGCGCGAAGTGGAAGACAGCCGCAGCGATCTCGTGAGCACGGCGAGTCAGACGCAGCAGTTGAACGACGCGCTGACTTCGTCGGCGCAATCGCTCAAGCTCGCCAACCAGCTTTACAAGGGCGGCGCCACGGACTTTCTCGACGTGCTGAACGCGCAGCAAACCTTGCTCGCCGACCAGGACCTGCTCAACGACGCGCAGCGCGAGCGCGCGCTCGCGGCGGTCGCGCTTTACCGCTCGCTTGGCGGCGGCTGGAGTCAGAGCGGCGACGTGGTGCTCGCTCAGGAAACCCCCGCGCACGGCGGCTAAAAGGCACGGACCGACCCATGACCTTGCGCTCAAGCGCCGGAAGCCGCCTCGTGTGCCTGCGCGCGCCACTGCGCGGGCGTCATGCCCACGTGGCGCTTGAAGCCGCGCTGGAAGGCGGCGTCCGACTGGTAGCCCACGAATTCGCCGATCTCGGCCACGCTCTCGTTGCTTTGCGCAAGCATGCGGCCCGCGAGCGTCATGCGGATATCGGTGAGCACGTCGGCGGCCGAGCGGCCGATGGCCTCGTCGAAGTGCCGCGCGAACGTCGCGCGCGACATGTGGCAAAGCTCCGCAAGCTCGGGCAGCGTCCAGGGCTTGCCGGGCGTTTCGAACATGGCGTCGATGGCGGGTTGCAGGCGCGGGCGCTGTGCGAGCGCGAGCAAGCCGCGCGGCGGGGCGTCGCCGGCGCTGGCGTAGCGCAGCGTGAGCCCGAAGAGCGCACCCGAAAGATGGTTCACGAGCGACTCGCTGCCAGGCGCCGCCTCATAGGCTTCGTCGCGCAACAGCGAGATCAGGCGCACGAGACGTTCGGGCGGTTGCGCCCCATCGCGCGTGCTATGCACGACGAGGCGCGCGGGCAGATTCTCCCGCAGCAGGCGCTGCGGCACGGCGGGCAGCAGGAAGCGGCCGCACAGCACGTCGGCGGTGGCGCCGTCGCCCGTATTCGTTTCGACGGTCACGCCGTTTTCCATGCGCTTGGCGACGGTGGCGGGCGCCGCGCCGCTGCCATCGTGCAGCACGTGCGCGCTGCCCGAGGGAAACAGCACGATGTCGCCCGCATGCATGGCGACGGGCGCGCCGTGCGCATCCTCGACGATGGCGCGCCCGGCAATCAGCACGTGATAGCGGATCTCGCGCTCCTTCGCGCCGGGTTCATCGATGCGCCATGGCGCGCCGAAATGACAGCGCACGTCGAGGCGGCCGGCAACGGGCATCAGCGCGAGAAGGCGGCTCAGCAGATCCATGGTGGGCGAGTGAGACGATTGAGCATGAAGTCGCGCCATTCTGGCATTAAAAGCGCAACGGTGCGCGCATACACTGCATCCATGCCATCGACGATGGCAACGCGACACAGACACCCGCTCGCGACCACGCAACGTTTAAGGAGCACAACATGTCCCGTCTTTCCGCCATCAAGCCTGAAGCCGCCACCGGCGCCGCTGCTGAAATCTTTGCAAAGATCCGCAAGGCCGTGGGCAAGGTGCCAAACGCCTACGCCACCATCGGCACGCATAGCCCCGAAGCGCTGGGCGCGCTGCTGGGCGTCGAAGCGGTGATCGGCGCCGGCACGCTGTCGAAGCCCGACGTCGAAGCGATCAAGCTCGCGGTGAGCGAAGTGGCGGGCTGTGACTACTGTCTCGCGGCGCATACGCTGGCGGGCAAGTTCGCAGGCCTGGCGCCGGAAACGATGAAGGCGGTGCGCGCAGGCGATGCGACCGGCGACGCCAAGCGCGACGCGCTCGTGCACTTCGTTCGCGTGCTGGTCACCACGCACGGCACGCTGCCCGAAGGCGAAGTCAGCGCGATTCGCGAGGCCGGTTATACCGAGCGCCAGATCGTCGAAATCTCGCTCGCTGTGGCATCGATCACGTTCACGAACCTCGTGAACCGCATCAACGATACGACGCTGGATTTTCCGGCCGCGCCGTAATGTAGCGCAAACAGTTTTACCCACCCCGCGTGCGCTGGACACGACATCAATCGTGCCAGCGCACGCGAGCGCTTGTTCCACAAAATCGTTTGAAAGTGTGCATATGCATACATAGAATGATGACGGAGCGGCGTACACGAAAGGAGAGTTGTCCATGAGCAAGCTGAATTCGCGCGAGATCGTTTTGTGCCAGCCGGTGCGTACGGCAATTGGCGGTTTCAACGGTGCGTTCAAGGGCGTTCCGGCCACGGAGCTAGGCGCGGCGGCGGTGCGCGAAACGCTCGCGCGTGCGAAGCTCGATCCCGCGCGGCTCGGCTCCGTGGTGCTCGGCAACGTGGTCCAGGCGGGGAACAAGATGAATCCCGCGCGCCAGGCCGAGCTTGGCGGCGGCGTGCCGGTTCAGGTGCCCGCGCTCACGGTCAATCGCGTGTGCGGGTCAGGCGCGCAAGCCATCGCGAGCGCCGCGCAGGAGGTGATGCTGGGTCTCGCCGACGTCGCGCTCGCGGGCGGCATGGAGAACATGGACCGCGCGCCGTATCTGCTGGACGGCGGCCGCTGGGGCTATCGCATGGGCAACGCCGAGATTCATGACAGCATGCTGCGCGATGGTTTAGTCGACGCATTTTCGGGCCAGCATTCGGGTTGGCACACCGAAGATCTGGTGACGCAGTCTGCGCTCACGCGCGCGGAGCAGGACAACTGGGCCGTGCGTTCGCAGCAGCGTTTCGCAGCCGCACAAGCGGCGGGGCGCTTCAAGGAAGAAATCGCCGCGGTGGAAGTGAAAGGCAAGAAGGGCATGGAGCGCATCGATACCGACGAAGCGCCGCGCCCCGACACGACGCTCGAGGCGCTCGCGAAGCTGCGTCCCGCGTTTCGCCCGGACGGCACGATCACAGCGGGCAACGCACCCGGCCTGAACAGCGCTGCGAGTGCGATGCTCGTGGCCGAGCGCGGCTTTGCCGAAGCCGAAGGTCTGGCGCCGATGGTGAAGCTGGTGGCGTGGGGCGTGGCGGCGGTGGAGCCTGGCATGTTCGGCTTGGGCCCCGTGCCCGCCGTGCAACTCGCGTTGGGGCGCGCGGGCTGGTCGCTTGGCGACGTCGATCGCTTCGAGATCAACGAGGCGTTCGCGGCCGTGCCGCTCGCGGTCATGAAGCAGCTTGGCATTCCCGAGGACATCGTGAACGTGGAAGGCGGCGCGATCGCGCATGGACACCCTATCGGCGCGACGGGCGCGATTCTCACCACGCGTCTCGCATGGTCGATGCAGCGCGACGGCGTGCGTCGCGGCGTCGTAACGCTTTGCATCGGCGGCGGCCAGGGTATCGCGCTCGCGCTCGAGAAAGTATGATGGCCGGATGACATTGAGGCGCGATGGACTGCGATGCGGACTGGGATACAGGCGGGGAACACGATGACGAAGCGGATCACACGCGAGGAATGCAACTGTTTTGCGCTGCGGCAGGCAGCGCGTTTCGTTACGCAGTTGTACGAGCGGCACCTCTCGCAGGCGGACGTCACGGCCGCGCAGTTCACCATCCTCTCGCGCCTCGCGGGTAGGCCCGACGCCACGGCCGCCGAACTTTCCGACGACCTCGTGATGGACCGCACGACGCTCGTGCGGGCGCTCAAGCCGCTGCAGCGCGACGGCCTCGTGCTCACGGCGGCGGCCGAACACGACACCCGTACGCTGGTCTACCGGCTGTCGGCTGCGGGCTTGCGTCGCTATGACAAGGCGCACGCGTTATGGCTCGACGCCCAGGCCGAGTTCGAGCAGCACATGAAGCGCGACCGCGCGAAGGCGCTACGCACTGAACTGTTTGCACTGACGAAGGCCGCGGCGGGCTGACACTCCACTTACGCACGCACGCGTTTCGTAAGCCCTTCAGGCGAGGCGGCCACGCCAGCGATCAGATCTGGCGCGAAAATGGCATCATGAGAATTCCAGGAGTCTGACGCTCTGCCGCCGGGTTCTCATGAGACGATATCGACCGCCGCCACCCAACTTTCTGCGTGACCACGCGCACCCAGCCTGGCGCGATATCGCTTTGACCACGCTGCCCGTGGCCCTGTTCTGCGCGGTGGTGGTCGGTCTTGTCTTCTGGCTCGTCGATCCCGCGCCGCCGCATACGATCACGATCAGCGCGGGCCCCGCCGACAGCTCCTTCATGCAGATGGCGCAAGCCTACCGCGCGATCCTCGCGCGCAACGGCGTGGCGCTCAAGATTCTCGAATCGGACGGCTCGGTGCAGAACCTGCAACGCCTGCTCGATCCAAAGCAGCACGTGGACCTCGCGTTCGTGCAGGGCGGCGTGGCCGACGGCGTGGACACACGCTCGCTTATGTCGCTCGGCAGCGTGGCTTATTTGCCGATCATCGTGTTCTATCGCGGCTCGGGTCTCACGCGGCTCTCCGAGCTCGAAGGCAAGCGCATTGCCGTTGGCCGCGTGGGCAGCGGCACGCGCGAGCTTGCGCTCAAGCTGCTCTCCGCGAACGGCATGGACCCCGGCGGTGAGTCCACCTTCCTGCCGCTCGACGGCATGGACGCGGCCACCGCGCTCGTGTCCGGCCGCGTCGAGGCCGCCATGCTGAGCGGCGACTCGACCACGCGCGCTCTGATGCTGCGCCTGCTCGACATCCCCGGCATCTCGGTGATGAGCTTCGACGAAGCGGCCGCTTATACGCGGCTCTTTCCCTACCTCGATGACGTGGACCTGCCGCCCGGCGTGCTCGATTTGCGCAGGCGCCAGCCACGCGAAACGGTGCACCTGATCGGCCCGACTGTCGAACTCGTTGCGCGCGACACGCTGCATCCCGCGCTTTCCGATCTGCTCATCGAAGCGGCGGGCGAGGTGAATGGCGCGCCTGGACTCCTGCAGCGCGAAGGCCAGTTTCCAAGCCCGGCGGTACATGACTTCCGCGTGAGCGAGGACGCTACGCGCTACTACAAGTCGGGCAAGAGTTTTCTCTATCGCGCGCTGCCGTTCTGGCTCGCGAGCGTGACGGACCGCTTGCTGGTGCTGCTGCTGCCATTGGCCGTGCTTGTGATTCCCGCATTGCGCACGATACCGGCGCTGTATCGCTGGCGCGTGCGTTCGCGCATTTATCGCTATTACGGTGCGCTCATCGCCATCGAGCGCGACGCGCTCAAACATACGAACGAAGAAGAGCGGCGCGCGCTGGTCGAGGAGCTCGACGAGATCGAACGCTCGCTCAACACGTTGCGCATGCCACTCGCGTACGCCGACGCGTTTTACGTGCTGCGAGAACACGTGGGTTTCGTGCGTATGCACTTGAGCGCAAACGAGTCGCAATCGCACTCGAGCGAGGTCTGATTGCGGTCGCGAAATTATTATGCTCAACGTAGTGTTGTCTGCCATTGATGCATGTCGCGTAACCGCAGTGTTGATACACATCTTCCGTTGACACGGTGAGTCTTGGCCCTTTATTTTCCTGAAGCACGCCGTAGCGTTTAGCGATTGTGTAGTTTGAAAAAGTAGTTCGAGAATATTTCGATCGCGGCAAAAGTCAGCAACACTATTTCGTAACCGGGAGGACCGTAACGTGAAATCAACCGGTGTAAGCCAGCGCTTCGCCTGGCTCGTGTGCGCCACACTCGCAGGCGCACCGCTTTTCGTGGGACCGTTTGGGCCCACTGTCGCGCTCGCGCAGAACGCGGCACATCTTTCGAACCAGCAACTCGATTCACTCACAGCGCCCATTGCGCTCTATCCTGACGCGTTGCTCGCGCAGGTGCTCATGGCCACCACGTTCCCGCAAGACGTGTCCGCTGCCGCCGCGTGGTCGAAGTCCAATCCGAACCTCAAGGGCGACGACGCGGTGAAGGCCGTGGCATCCGAGCCGTGGGATCCGAGTGTGCAGTCGCTGGTGGCGTTCCCGCAGGCGCTCGCCACCATGGCTTCGAAGCCAGAGTGGGTTCAACAAATCGGCGATGCGTTTCTCGCGCAGCCCAACGACGTGATGGATTCCGTGCAGCGCCTGCGCGCGCAGGCGCAGAAGGCGGGCAATCTCAAGTCCAATGAGCAGCAGAAGGTCGTGGTGCAGCCGGCCTCGGGTACGTCGACCACGCAAACCATCGTGATCGAGCCGACCAATCCGCAAGTGGTCTACGTGCCGACGTATAACCCGACGGTGGTCTATGGCGCGTGGCCGTATCCGGCCTACCCGCCTGTCTACATGCCACCGCCTCCGGGATATGCCATGGCCACCGCCTTCGTGGGCGGGCTTGCGTTCGGCGCGGGCGTGGCGGTCGCGAACTCGCTGTGGGGCGG
Source organism: Paraburkholderia sp. JHI869 (assembly GCF_038900775.1). NCBI lineage: Bacteria > Pseudomonadati > Pseudomonadota > Betaproteobacteria > Burkholderiales > Burkholderiaceae > Paraburkholderia > Paraburkholderia sp. JHI869. The sequence goes on along the minus strand of NZ_JAYMSC010000002.1, from coordinate 650,880 downwards.
CGTCAACTGGGGCACCAACAACGTCAACGTCAACGTCAATCGCTACAACAACATCAACGTCAACAACCGCATCAACACGGCAAACGCCACGCAGAACTGGAATAGCAACGCCAACGTCCAGCGTCGGCAGAACTACAACAACGCGAACATGAACGGCCAGCGCAACCAGTACCGTGGCTACGACCAGTCCCGCACGCAGGCCATGCAGACCTTGCAGAACCGCACTGGCCAGAACATGAGCGGCAATGCACAGCAGAGATACCAGGGCATCGAGCAAGGTGGCCGGCCGAATGCCAACGGCGGCAACGGAGCGAACGGCAATCGCGGCAACGAGCTCAACAATCGCGCACAAAACGGCGCGCAAAACGCGAACCGTGGCAACGAACTCGGCAACCGCGGGCAGAACGGCGCGCAGAACGCGAACCGCTCGAACGATCTCAACAACCGGGCGCAGAGCATGAATCGCGATAACGCGTTACGCGGCGCGGGCGATGGCAACAATGCGCGCCTCGAACAACAGCGCGGACAGCAAAGCCGCGATGCGTTCCAGAGCCATGGCGGCGGTGGCGGGTTTAACGGCGGCGGTGGGGGCTTCCATGGCGGCGGAGGCGGCGGCTTCGGCGGTGGTGGTGGCGGTGGACGTCACATCGGCCGTCGATAACGTTGAATATCATGAGGAGTCTAGAAATGATCCGCATCTCCGCACGCCGCCTGCCGTACGACTATGCGCTCGCGCTCGGCACGGCACTCGCGCTCTTTGGCGCGCCCGCGCTGCTGCCCGCCCAGTTCGGCGGCGCCGCTTACGCGCAAGCTGTCTTCGCCACGCCTGAAGCCGCCGCGAACGCGTTCACCGACGCACTCGCGACCAACGACCAGGGCGCCATGAAGCACGTGCTCGGCAACGATTTCACGCAGTTCATCCCCACGCAGAGCATCGGTCAGGACGATATCGACGACTACCTTGGCGCCTGGGCAAAGGGCCACCGCGTCGTGCCCGACGCCACCCCCGTTGCGGGCAAGGCGAGCGCTCATGTCGAGGTGGGCGACAGCGGCTGGACGCTGCCCATCCCCCTCGTGCAGTCGGGCAAGGGCTGGCATTTCGACCCGCGTGAAGGCGCGAGCGAAATCCTCACGCGCCGCATTGGCCGCAACGAGCGTGCGGCCATGCTCACCTCGCTCGCCTACGTCGACGCGCAGAACGACTATCGCAAGCTCACGCAGCACTATGCGCAGCGCCTCATCAGCACGCCGGGCACGCACGACGGTTTGTACTGGCCTGTCGAGCCGGGTGAGACCGAAAGTCCGCTCGGACCGCTCGCGGCAGCCATGCCGGGCAATGCGAAGATCACGCCAACAGAGGGCTATCACGGCTATCACTTCCGCGTTCTCACCGCGCAGGGTGCGCACGCCAGCGGTGGTGCACGCAACTATCTCGAGAACGGGGATCTGAGCGGCGGTTTCGCGCTCGTGGCCTGGCCGGCGCAGTACGGCAAAACCGGTGTGATGAGCTTCATCATCAACCAGGACGGCCAGCTGTATCAGAAAAACCTCGGGCCAAACGGCGCGCATGCGGCAGCGGCGATCAAGGCGTTCGATCCCGACTCGACCTGGCAGGCCACCAAGCCCTGATCGACGATCCGCCGTCCTTCGGGCGGCATGATTGCTGACGTCGTTCTCTGACAGACGCTGCACACGGAATTCGGGCACAATCAAGCCACGGCGACGTGGCTGTCGCCCGATGCGGGCTTTGGCCATCGGAAGCGGAGAAGTCGGGCATGCGGCTTGCTAGACCATCTCCGCACTCTCATTCGTGTGGAGATAACCAAATGCAACGACGCAACTTCATGCTAACGGCGGCGGTGACCCTCGCCTCGGGCGGTCTCACGCTCGCGGGCTGTAGCACCACGACGCCTTCGAGTTCCACAGCGTCGCAGAACATGTCAAAGCGCCAGTCGATCGACGCGTCTGTGGATGGCACCCTCTCGCGCCTGACTTCGACCGTGAAGGGCTCGCACGAACTCCTCGCGAAGTCGCGCGGCGTGCTGGTGTTCCCCGAAGTGCTGCAGGCCGGCTTCATCGTCGGCGCGCAGTATGGCGAGGGCGCGTTGCGCGTGGGCGGCGCGACGGTCGGCTACTACAGCACCGTGTCGGGCTCTTTCGGCCTTCAGGCCGGCGCTCAGTCGAAGGCGCTCATCTTCGCCTTCATGACGCAGGACTCGCTCGACAAATTCCGCGCGACGGACGGCTGGGCCGCGGGCGCCGACGCATCGGTCGCGCTCGTGACCGTGGGCGCGAACGGCGTTGTCGACACCAACACGGCTACGCACCCGGTGGAAGTCTTCGTGCTGACCAACGCGGGCCTGATGGCCGACGTCTCGCTGGCAGGCACCAAGGTCACGCGTCTGAATATCTGAAGAGGCGCGCTCCGGTAAAAAGCGCCGGATCATGTAAAAAGGGGCAAGGCGTCAAGCCTTGCCCCTTCGTCATTTCTGTGCGGCCCGAACCGTCGGACCGGCTGACGGCCTTAGCAGCCCGTATTCTTCACGCGCTCGACTTCGAGCCCGAACAACGGGCGCAGCTTCGTGCCGAGCACATTGCCCGCGAACGCGCACACGAGCCACAGCCAGCCGTGCAGGCTGCCCGAGACGATGCCGCTGAAATACGCGCCGATATTGCAGCCATAAGCGAGGCGTGCGCCATAGCCGAGCAGCAGGCCGCCGATCACGGCCGCCACGAGCGAGCGCAGCGGAATGCGCCACACCGGCGCGTAGCGGCCCGCGAGCGAGGCCGCGGCCATGGCGCCGAGCACGATGCCGATGTCCATGACGGTGGTGACGTCGTGGCTTGCCGGGGCGGCGAGCGCCGCGGCGTTCGGGCCGGCCATCCAGTACTTCCAGCTCGCCACGTCGATGCCAAGCGTTGCGAAGCCCTTCGCACCCCACAGCGCGAACGCCGAAGTCACACCCCACGGGCGGCCAGAGAGCGCGAGCGTCGCGAAATTGAGGATCGCAAGCGCGACCGCGCCGGCAAGCAGCGGCCACGGACCATGCAGCCACGGCGAGGTGTGCGGTGCGCGCGGCTCGTTCACGAGGCGGCCGTGGCGGCGCTTTTCGACGACCACCGTGAGCGCAGCGATGAGCGCGAACACCACGAGGTTGAGCGCGATAGCGGGTGCGGCGCCGAGCGCGTTCACGAACGAGAACGGCTTCAACTGCGGCATCGACGTCCAGAACGGCATGTGCGCCGTGGCGATCACCGAGCCCACGATAAAGGCGATGAGCGTCACGACCATGCGCGTGCTGCCGCCGCCCACGGTGTAGAGCGTGCCCGAGGCGCAGCCGCCGCCCAGTTGCATGCCCACGCCGAACATGAACGCGCCGACGATGACCGACGTGCCCGCGGGCGAAACGAGACCGGTGACCGGATGGCCGAACAGCGTTCCCGCCGAGAGCGCCGGAAAGAACAGCAGCACGCCGATGGCGAGCATGACCATCTGCGCGCGCAGACCGGCGCCGCGGCCGTCGGCGATGAACACGCGCCACGCCGAGGTGAAGCCGAACGCCGCGTGATAGAGCGTCATGCCGAGCAGCGCGCCGACCACGTAGAGCGCCGCCTGGCGCGCGCTCACGGTCTGCGCGAGATACACCGCGCCGAGCGCGACGAGTAACAGCGCGATGCCTAGCGGCTTGGGATTGATGGAGTCGAGTGGGCGCGGCGCGCGCGCGAGCGGCGTGGAAAGGTCGGACATGTGTGGGAGAGCGGGGGCAGCCGGAGGCGCTGCCAGGAAAAACAATCGGTGAAAGCAAAACGATAGCACGAATCGCCAATTGGTCTGACAGCGCCCGCAGGCCGACGTTTCGCGACCCGCGCGCAGCCCTCGGAAATCGCCCGAAACCCCGTCCAGGCGGGGTTTTCCCAGACATTGGGACGATGCCCTGGCAAACCTCGCGTAGCCCTGCGGACATCATGGATTTCCCCTATCCAGCGCCGGGCACCATCTGCCGTTAGGCGAGACGAGGTGCGAAGGCGCGTCGGGCCGCGCAGCTTCGCATCGGCTGGAAGATAAAAACGCAACGGAGACCTCATGCTGGGAAACATCACCATTCGCCGTGGGCTGACGCTCGTTATCGGTATCTTCGTCGCGTTTCTGCTGACGGTGATCGGCGTGTCGTATGGCGCGCTCAAGATCACCAACGACAGCCTGCACGACGCCCAGCGCGGCGCGCAGTCGCTCGACGCCCTCAAGACCAGTTCGGAACGTCTGCTCCAGGTGCGCCTCGCGCTCGGCGGCTACGAGACGCTGTTCAGCGTCGGCAAGGCCACGGACGGCTTGCTCGACAAGGCGCACCAGGTGCTCGTGAATTCGAACAAGGAGTTCGCGCAATACAGTGCCGGCCCGTTCGAGGATCCCGAAGAGGCGCGCCTCGCCCAGGCCGTGAGCAGCGCGCGTGAGGCGCTTGTCTCGCAGGCGCTCGAGCCCGAGTACAAGTCGCTCGTCGACAACGACTTCAACACTTTCCGCACGATCCAGGGCGAAACTGCCGACCGCTATTACGCCGCCTATGCAAAGGCGATCGATGCACTCGAAAGCTGGCAGGCCGCGCGCCAGCAGCAGGATGCCGACACCGCCGCGCAGCGCTTTCGTCTTTCGCTCATCGTGTTCGGCCTGATCGGCGTGGTGGGTGTGGCGATCGGCGTGATCGCGCGCGTGGGTCTCGCCGCCGCCGTGGTCAAGCCGGTGAACCATGCGATTCGCCATTTCGAGCGCATCGCCGCGGGCGACCTTACGGTGGACGTGCGCGTGCGCTCGAAGAACGAAATGGGCCAATTGCTGAGCGCGCTGCAGACCATGCGCGACGGCCTCGTGAACACCGTCTCGCGCGTGCGCGGCAGCACGCACGAAATCACCCAGGGCGCGAAGCAGATCGCGTCGGGCAACGTCGATCTGTCGGACCGCACGGCGCAGCAGGCAGCGGCGCTCGAGGAAACGGCGGCGAGCATCGAGGAGCTTTCGGCGGCAGTGCGCCAGAACACGGACGGCGCGAAGGAAGCGAGCGGCCTCGCCCAGACCGCGCTCCAAACGGTCACGCGCGGCGCCGAAGTGGTGGCCCGCGTGAACGCGACGATGAGCGACATCACGGCTTCGTCGCAGAAGGTGGAGGAGATCACCGGCATCATCGAGGGCATTGCGTTCCAGACCAACATTCTCGCGCTCAATGCGGCGGTGGAGGCAGCGCGCGCGGGCGAGCAGGGCCGCGGCTTCGCGGTTGTGGCGAGCGAAGTGCGCAGCCTCGCGCAGCGCTCGGGCACGGCGGCCAAGGAGATCAAGGAACTGATCGCGGCGTCGGCGGCGACCGTCGGCGCGGGCGCGCGCCTCGTGGAAGACGCGCGCCGCACCATGGACGAGGCGCGCAGCGCAGTGGCGCGCGTGAGCGGGATCATGAGCGAGATCGAGACCGCGACGCACGAACAGAGCGACGGCATCGAGCAGGTGAACCACGCGATTGCGCAGATCGACGAAGTCACGCAGCGCAACGCGGCGCTCGTGGAGGAAGCGGCGGCGGCCGCGCAGTCGCTCGAATCGCAGGCCGATTTGCTGCGCGAGGCCGTGGCGGTGTTCAACCTGGGCGGCGCGGGGCAGGCGGGGGCGCGCCCGGCGCATGGCGCTGCGACCGACGCGCGCGCGGCTCGTGGGAAGGCTCCTGCGCTCGCCTGAGCTTGGGCTTGCAAGTTGTCCTTGCCGTTGCAAGGACAACTTTCGTCCGCATTACGCTTTAACCTGAGGTTATACCCCGCGCGCAATTCGCAATTGAGTTCCCCGTCGTTCCCGGCGAGACTGGCGGCATAGGCTGCGAGGGTTTGGCCGTAAGCGAAAGAGAACAACGGACTATGCGAGTTTGCGTTTTGGGCGGTGGGGTGATCGGCGTGAGCACGGCGTATGCGCTCGCCCGCGATGGGCACGAGGTCACGCTCGTCGAACGCCATGTCGACGTGGCGCGCGAAACGAGCCACGCCAATGGCGGTCAGCTCAGCTACAGCTACGTCGCGCCGCTCGCCGACCCCTCGGTGCTCCCCAAACTGCCGCAATGGCTCTTCTCGCGCGACGCCGCGCTGCGTTTCGTGCCGCGGCTCGATCCGCACCAATGGCGCTGGTGTGCCGCGTTCCTGCGCGCCTGCACGCGCGCACGCAGCCGCGCGACCACGGCCGAACTGCTCGGCCTCGGCTTTCTGAGCCAGCGTCTCATGCACGAAGTGGTCGAGCGCGAAGCGCTTGCGTTCGACTACGTGCGCAACGGCAAGCTCGTGGTGTATCGCGATCAGGAAGGGTTTGAGGGCGCGCGCAGCCAGGCGGAGTACCAGGCGAAACTGGGCTGCGTGCAGCATGCGCTCGACGGCGCGGCATGCGTGGCGCTAGAACCGGCGCTTGCGCATATCGGCGGCGAGATCGTGGGCGGCATACACACGCCAGGCGAAGAGGCCGCCGACTGCGACCAGTTCACGCGCGGCCTCGCGCGCGCGGCACAGCGCGATGGCGTGAACCTGCAACTGGCCACGGAATTTTCTGGACTGCGAACGAAAGGACTGCGCGTGCTCGCCGCACAAACCTCGCAAGGCGACATCGAAGCCGACGCGTTCGTAGTGTGCATGGGTTTCCAGAGCCAGCCGATGCTCGCCTCGCTCGGCGTGCACGTGCCCGTGTATCCGCTGAAGGGCTACAGTCTCACGCTCCCCAACGCGAACGCGCAGGGTGCGCCGCGCGTCTCGGTCACGGACGCGCATCACAAGGTCGTCTATGCGCCTTTGGGCGAGCGCCTGCGCATTGCGGGCATGGTCGATCTCACGGGCATGAACCCGCACGCCGACGACGCCCGCATCGCGCTGCTCACGCGCCAGGCTCGCGAGACCTTCCCCCACGCCGGCGACTACGACGCCATTCAGACGTGGACCGGCATGCGTCCCGCCACACCGGACAGCAAGCCCGTGATCGGTGCGACGCACTTTCGCAACCTGTGGCTCAACACGGGGCATGGCGCGCTCGGTTTCACGCTCGCGCTCGGCAGCGCGCAACTGCTCGCCGATTTGCTGGCGGAGCGCGAGTTGCCGATCGACGGCGACGCTTTTGCGCCGGGGCGCTGAACGATCCGTTGACGCCCCGGCCTGCGCTTATTGCAGCGTCGCGCCTTCCTCGCGCACGACCACGCTCGTGCGTCCGTCGATACTCACTGGCACCTCGCCGCGCACGGTCGCGCGGCGCACGATGCGGCGCGCGTCGCCGTAGTCGTTGATCGCGTAGTGCTGCGTGGCGCGGTTGTCCCAGATCGCGACGTCGCCTTCCTGCCAGCTCCAGCGCACCGTGTTTTCGAGCCGCGTCACATGCTCGTGGAATACCTGCAGCAGATGCGCCGAATCGAACGACGAAAGCCCCTTGAGCCGCTGCACGAAGTGGCCGAGCACGAGCGTGCGTTCGCCCGTTTCAGGGTGTACGCGCACCACGGGGTGTTCGGTTTCGTAGAGCTTCGACGTGAAGACTTCGCGGTAGCGCTTGAGTTGCGAGCTGTCGGCGTTCGCGTGTGTGGACGCGTAGTCGTAGGCGTTGGTGTGCAGCGCCCAAAGCGTGTCGGCGAGCGCGCGCAGCGGCTCGGGCAGATGCGCATACGCGGCTGCCGTGTTGGCCCACACCGTGTCGCCGCCAAATGGCGGAATCACCACGGCGCGCAGGATCGAGACTTTCGGGTAGGCGTCGACGAAGGTGACGTCGGTGTGCCACGAGTTGGCGCGCGCGCCGTGCTGCGAATCGAGTTCCAGCAGGCTGCCGCCTTCCACCGAGGGCACCGTGGGATGCGCGACCGTCACGCCGAAGCGCCGCGCGAAGGCTTCCTGCGAGGCGTCGTCGAGATGCTGCTGGCCGCGGAAGAAGAGCACTTTGTGGCGCAGCAGGGCGGCGTTGATGGCGTTGAACGTGGCGCTGTCGAGATTGGCGTGAAGACGCACGCCGTCGATGCGCGCGCCGATGCGGCCCGCGACTTGATGGAGGTCGAGTGCGGTATCGGCGTGTTGCTCCGGCGTGGCGTGCAGATGCGTGGACGAAGCGGAAACGGCAGGGCGCTGCGTTTGAACGTCGGACATCGAAAGTCTCCTCGGCTGGACGTGGAGCGCCCATTCAAGCAGCCTTGTGCTGCGAGAAGAACTGACGATTTCTGCGAAGCTAAGTGCGCGTCGGCGCGCAATGCATAGATGTCTGCGTAATTAGCATGCACCAAAAGAAAATGACGCAGACCCGCGAGGGAATGCGTCATTCGCAATGTTGCTGCAAGGTACAGCTTCTTTACTGCTTGTTCGTTCTGCTTTGTTCGTTGGTAGGCTCGATTGGATTCGAACCAACGACCCCCACCATGTCAAGGTGGTGCTCTAACCAACTGAGCTACGAGCCTGTCGAGGCGCGAATTATAGAGACACTCGTGCGCGCTTGCAAGCGCTTTTCTCGAATCGGGTGAAACGAGCCTTAAGGATTCGTGTTTTCCTCTTGCGCCTCCAACGCCGTCACCATTTCCCGTGCGGCGCGCTGCAACTCGGGCACGAAGCGGCGCACGGCCTCCGCCGGATTGATGGCCTGCTCCAGGTAGATCACGTTCAGGCTCGCGATTACGCGCCCGTGTGCCTCGATCGCCGTTGCGAGCGCACCGATCTTGCGTTGATCCGACCAGTCGCCGTGGTTCGAGCCGAAGCCGTCCGCGCGGGTCTGGCGCACGAGATTGCGGATATAAGCCTGGTCGCTGGCGAGTTTCTGCTGCTGCTCCCCGCCCGCACCCGCGCGCAACAGTTCCAGAATGTCCTCGCGCTCCGCCTCGGGGCACATCGCGAAGTACACGCGGCCCGCCGCCGTGAGCAGAATCGGCAGGCGGCGGCCCACCATCGCACGGTGAAACGAAAGCGGGCTGAAGCGGTGCGTGGTCTCGCGAATCACCATGGAGTCGCCATCGGGCGTCGTGAGGTCCGATGGCCACACCGTGCGCTGAAGCATTTGCGCCATGATCGGCGGCGCGATGGTCGCGATCAGCTCGTCGTCGGTGAAGCCTTCGCTCAGGCCCCGCACGTTCATCGTCAGACGAAAGCTGTCGTCAGACGCGCTGCGGCGCACGAACTTCTCCTCCACCAGGGTTTCCAGCAGGCGTCTCACCGTCGTGCGGTGCAGGCCCGTTGCCTCGCTCAGTTGCTGGCTCGTGGCGCGCCCGTTCTCCATGGCGTTGAGCGCCTGGAGCACCTGCAGGCCGCGCGCCAGCCCCCGCACGTTTGCATACTTCGTCATAGAAAAATGCCTTAAGAATCAATTGTGTGCATTCTATGCACATTTCTCTAAAAATGTTGAGCGAGCATCGGGCGGAACCTAGACTCGCTTTCATTCACCGGACTGTGACAAAGCGTCCAACCGGGTGATCCGTTTTCAGGCACCCCCTGTCAGCATCCGCAGCGGCCCCATAAGCCGCGCGAGAAGGAGACACATGAACACCCCCCTCGCCCAGGCGGCGGATACCGTCCGCCCTCGCCAGATTGTCACCGACGTCGCCATCATCGGCGCGGGTCCGGTCGGCCTCATGATCGCCAACATTCTCGGCCTGCAAGGCGTGCGTGTCACGCTCGTCGAAAAGCTCGACCAGATCATCGACTACCCGCGTGCAATTGGTTTGGACGACGAAGCATTGCGCGTGTTCCAGTCGATCGGTCTCGCCGACGCGCTGCTGCCGCACACCACGCCTGACCACTGGATGCGCTTCGTCACGAAAGACGGCCATGTCTTCGCTTCGATCGAGCCGCGCACCGACGAGTTCGGCTGGCCGCGCCGCAACGCGTTCATTCAGCCGCTCGCAGACCGCGTGCTGTACGAAGGGCTCGCGCGCTTCGAGCATGTGGAGGTGTTGTTCGGCCACGCTGTCAACGCGTTCGAGCAAGACGCGCAGGGCGTGACGATCGATGTGAGCGATGCGAATGGCGAGCGCCGCCTGATCCGCGCAGCGTACCTGGTGGGCGCGGACGGCGGCAACAGTTTCGTGCGCCGCGCGCTGAACGTGCCCTTCGAAGGCCGCACGAAGCCGAATCAATGGATCGTCGTGGACGTGCGCAACGACCCCATCGGCTCGCCGCACATCTACATGCATTGCGATCATCAGCGCCCGTATGTTTCGGCTGCGCTGCCGCACGGCATTCGCCGTTTCGAATTCATGGTGATGCCGGGCGAGACGGAAGAGGAACTCTCGAAGCCCGAGAACATGGCCGCGCTGATCCGCAAGGTGGTGGCCGACCCCGACAAGGTCGACTACATCCGCAAGCGCGTGTATACGCACAACGCGCGCCTCGCCGAAACGTTTCGCGTGGACCGCGTGCTGCTCGCCGGCGACGCCGCGCACATCATGCCTGTATGGCAGGGCCAGGGCTATAACAGCGGCATTCGCGACGCGAACAACCTGGGCTGGAAGCTCGCGATGGTCGCGAAGGGCCAGGCCGATGGCCGTCTGCTCGACAGCTATACCGTGGAGCGCCGCGCGCATGCGCGCTCGATGATTCACCTCTCCGAAGTCGCGGGCGATATTTTCGCGCCCACCACGCGATTCGGTGCGCGCTTTCGCGACACGTTCGTGCGCTACATGAACGTGTTCCCATCGGTTAAGCGTTACTTCGTGGAAATGCGTTTCAAGCCGATGCCGCGCTATGAAGCGGGCGTCGTGCTGCTGCCTCCGCCACAGAAAACGGGTGGCTGGCTCGCAGGCCTGCTGGAGCGCTCGGGCAACTCGGCGCCGGGCCGTTTGCTCGGCTTGATGAGCCAGAAGCGCGATTCGCTGATCGGCCGTCTCGCCTATGGCCGCGATCCGCTCGCCGCCTCGCCCGTGGGCCGCATGTTCATCCAGCCGTGCGTGCGCCTGGCCGATGGTCGCGTGGTGCGCCTCGACGACGCGATCGGCAACGGCTTCGCGGTGCTCGCCTGGGGCGCGGACCCGACCTTCGGCCTCACGCCGCAAGCGCGTGCGTTGTGGGAGCGCCTTGGCGCGCGCTTCATCTTCGCGAAGCCGGACGTGCAACTCGAATACTGCGACGACGTGCCCGAGGGCGTACTCGCGCTCGGCGACGTGCAGGGCCGCCTGAAGGAGTGGTTCAGCCGACTGCCCGAATCTGTCGTGCTGCTGCGCCCGGACCGCTTCGTCGCTGGCGTGTGCACGCCGCAAGAAGTATCGGACTCGATCGTCGAACTCGCGAGCAAGCTCGGCATCGCCGAATCCGCTTTGCGCGAGGCGAGCGCCGCTGCCCCGCAAAACCGTCCCGTGCGCGGCGTGGCCGTTGCGCGCACAGCAGGAGCATGAGCATGCCGATTCACCTCGAATGTCTGTCGCATACGCCGTTGCATGGCTATTTCGACCCCGCGCCGGAAGTAGTGGCGGAGGTCGAACGGGCAGGCCGCGCCGCGCGCGAACGCGTGGAAGCGTTCAACCCCGACCTGATCGTTGCGTTCGCACCCGATCACTTCAACGGCTTCTTCTATGACGTGATGCCGCCGTTCTGCATTGGCGCGCGTGCCCAGGCGATTGGCGACTTCAAGAGCATGGCCGGTACGTTGCCGGTGCCCGAAGCGCTCGCGCACAAGCTCGCCGAAAGCGTGCTCGACGCCGATATCGACGCGGCGCTTTCGTACCGTATGCAGGTCGATCACGGCTGCGCGCAGGCGCTGGAAGTACTCACCGGCGGCCTCGATCGCTACCCGGTGATTCCGGTGTTCATCAACTCCGTTGCGCCGCCCATGGCGACGCTGCGCCGTGCGCGCCTGCTCGGCGACGCGATTGGCCGCTTCTTTTCGCGCAGCGATAAGCGTGTGCTCGTGGTGGGCTCGGGCGGTATTTCGCACGAGCCGCCGGTGCCGGAACTGTTCGGCGCGACGCCGGAAGTGGCCGAACGCCTGATCGCGGGCCGCAACCCGTCGGCGGATTCGCGCGCCGCGCGCCAGGCGCGCACCGTGGCCGCGGCGAAGTCGTTCACGGCGGGCGACAGCCCCTTGCATCCGCTCAATCCCGAATGGGACCGCGCGTTTCTCGCGCGCCTCGAATCGGGCGAATTGACTGCCGTGGATGGCATGACGAACGCCGCGATCACGCGCGACGGCGGCAAGTCGGCCCATGAAATCCGCACGTGGGTCGCGGCGTTCGGCGCGTTGGCCGCTTATGGACCGTATCGCGCATCACTCGATTACTACCGCGAGATTCCCGAGTGGATCGCGGGCTTTGCCACCATGCACGCCATGCCCGACGCGGCGTGATAGATCAGTACGGACTCCGGAGAATCAACATGACAGATCCGAAACTCGTCGCGGCGCTGGCCGCGCGCCTGCACGAAGCCGAAGCCTCGCGCAACGTGATCGAGCCGGTGCGCGGTGAGATCGCGTTAGACGACATCGCCACCGCTTATGCAATTCAGCAAGCCAACGTCGATCTGCGCGTGGCGACCGGCGAGCGCATCGTGGGCCGCAAGATCGGTCTCACGTCGCTTGCGGTGCAAAAGCAACTGGGTGTCGATCAGCCCGACTTCGGCGCGCTGTTCGCTTCGATGGCTTACGGCGATGCCGAAGCGATTCCGCTTTCGCAACTGATCCAGCCGAAGGTGGAAGCTGAAATCGCACTCGTGCTGGAGCACGACCTCACGTTCGAAAAGCACACCTTCGTCGATATCCTGCGCGCCAGCGCGTATGCACTGGCCGCGATCGAAGTGGTCGACAGCCGCATCCAGAACTGGGATATCCGCTTCGTCGATACGGTGGCCGACAACGCCTCGAGCGCGCGCTTCGTCGTGGGGAGCCGCCCCGTGCCGCTCTCGCAGATCGACTTGACCGCTTGCGCGATGGAACTTTCGCGCGACGGTGAAGTGCTCTCGCGCGGCAACGGCGCCGCATGCCTTGGCAACCCACTCAACGCCGCGGTGTGGCTCGCAGACCGCATGGTTCACCTCGGCACGCCGCTGCGTGCGGGCGATGTGGTGCTCACGGGTGCGCTCGGGCCCATGGTCGCCGTGAAGGAACCCGGCACGTACACCGCGCAGATCGAAGGCCTCGGCAGCGTTCGCGCGACTTTCTCCGCCTGATACAGGAATTCATATGGCTTCCGAAAAACTCAAGGCCGCGATCATCGGCTCCGGCAACATCGGCACGGATCTGATGATCAAGATCATGCGCCACAGCAAGCATCTGGAGATGGCGGCGATGGTCGGCATCGACCCGAACTCCGACGGTCTCGCGCGCGCCGCGCGCCTGGGCGTCGCGACCACGCACGAAGGTGTGGCTGGCCTCACGCGACTGCCCGTATTCGACGAGATCGACTTCGTGTTCGATGCGACCTCCGCTGGCGCGCACGTGAAGAACGACGCGCTGCTGCGCGCGCTCAAGCCGTCGATCCGCGTGATCGACCTCACGCCCGCCGCAATCGGACCGTACTGCGTGCCCGTCGTGAACATCGACGCGCATATTGAAGCGCTCAACGTCAACATGGTGACGTGCGGCGGGCAGGCCACGATTCCGATGGTCGCCGCTGTGTCGCGCGTCGCGAAGGTGCATTACGCAGAGATCGTCGCGTCGATCAGCAGCAAGTCGGCGGGCCCCGGCACGCGGGCCAACATCGACGAATTCACCGAAACGACGTCGAAGGCTATTGAAGTCGTGGGTGGCGCCGCGAAGGGCAAGGCCATCATCGTGCTGAATCCGGCGGAACCGCCGGTCATGATGCGCGACACGGTTTATACGCTCTCCGAACTGGCAGATCGCGAGAAAGTCGAGCAGTCCATCGAGGAGATGGCCGCGAAGGTGCACGCCTATGTGCCTGGCTATCGCCTGAAGCAGAAGGTGCAGTTCGACGAGATTCCCGCGAACGCGCCGCTCAACATTCCGGGCCTTGGCAAGTTCAGCGGCCTGAAGACCTCGGTGTTTCTCGAAGTGGAAGGCGCCGCGCATTATCTGCCTGCTTATGCAGGCAATCTCGACATCATGACTTCCGCCGCGCTCGCCACCGCCGAACGCATGGCGCAGACGCTCGTGAACATGCAAGGAGCCTGACGCGATGAGCAAGAAACTCTACATTTCCGACGTGACGCTGCGCGACGGCAGCCACGCCATCCGCCACCAGTACTCGATCCAGAACGTGCAGGACATCGCCCGCGCGCTGGACAAGGCGAAGGTGGACAGCATCGAAGTCGCACATGGCGACGGCCTGCAAGGTTCGAGCTTCAACTACGGCTTCGGTGCGCACAGCGACCTCGAATGGATCGAAGCCGTGGCCGACGTGGTCACGCACGCTCAGATCGCCACGCTGCTGCTGCCCGGCATCGGCACGATTCACGACCTGAAGGCCGCGTACAACGCGGGCGCGCGCATCGTGCGCGTGGCAACGCACTGCACGGAAGCCGATATTTCGAAGCAGCACATCGAATACGCGCGCGAACTGGGCATGGACACCGTGGGCTTCCTGATGATGAGCCACATGACCACGCCGGAAAACCTCGCCGTCGAAGCGAAGAAGATGGAAAGCTACGGCGCGACCTGCATTTACGTGGTCGATTCGGGCGGCGCGCTCACGATGAACGACGTGCGCGACCGCTTCCGCGCGGTCAAACAGGTGCTCAAGCCCGAAACGCAAACGGGCATGCATGCACACCACAACCTGTCGCTTGGCGTGGCGAACTCGATCGTCGCAGTAGAAGAAGGTTGCGACCGCATCGATGCATCGCTGGCGGGCATGGGCGCCGGTGCGGGCAACGCGCCGCTCGAAGTGTTCATCGGCGCGGCGGAACGCATGGGCTGGAACCACGGCACGGACCTCTACACGCTGATGGACGCCGCCGACGACATCGTGCGCCCGCTGCAGGACCGTCCGGTTCGCGTGGACCGCGAAACGCTTGCGCTCGGTTATGCGGGCGTGTATTCGAGCTTCCTGCGCCATTCGGAAGTGGCCGCACGGAAGTACGACCTGAAGACGGTGGACATTCTCGTCGAACTCGGCAAGCGCCGGATGGTGGGTGGCCAGGAAGACATGATCGTGGACGTGGCGCTCGATCTGAAAAAGCGCCAGGAAGCATTGCAGTCCTGATCAAGCGCGCCGCGCGTCGCCTTTGTGCGATGCGCGGCGTTGCCGCATATCGCCGCCGGTAAGAGCGGCTCGCCTATACATATGGAGACTTTTAATGACGTCGCGAAACGGTAGTGCTAGCGCAAGTGGAACGAGCAGCAAGGCAACCATCGCCCTGTGTCTGGCGATTGCGCTGCTCGAAGGGCTGGACCTGCAATCGGCGGGCGTAGCGGGGCCGCGAATAGCGAAGGAATTTCATCTCGCCGTGGCGCAAATGGGCTGGGCGTTCAGCGCGGGCGCTATTGGCCTGCTGCCCGGCGCGGCGCTGGGCGGGCGGCTCGCCGACCGCTTTGGCCGCAAGCGTGTGCTCATGTGGTCGGTGACGCTGTTCGGGCTGTTCTCGCTTGCCACGACCATGGTGTGGAATTTCGAAAGCCTGCTGGTTGCGCGTCTGCTCACGGGTCTCGGCCTCGGTGCGGCCATGCCGAACCTGATCGCGCTGTGCTCGGAGGCGGCGGGTCCGCAGCAGCGCAGCACGGCGGTGGGCGCGATGTACTGCGGCATGCCGTTCGGCGCGGCGATCGCCGCCGTGATCGGCATGCTCGGCACCGGCGATGCAAGCTGGCGCCACGTGTTCTACGTCGGCGGTGTCGGTCCGATCGTGATGGTGCCGCTGCTTGGCGTGTTCCTGCGCGAGTCGCAGCAATTCGTGGCTGCGCAGGCTTCGAAGATCGCGAAGGAAGGCGCGCCGAGCGTGGCGCAAGCGCTCTGGCAAGAGGGCCGCGCGCGCACCACGATCGCGCTGTGGATCAGCTACCTTGGCACGCTGATCGTGCTGTACTTCCTGATGAACTGGTTGCCCTCGATGGTGCTTGCACGCGGCCTTTCGCGCGTGCAGTCGAACCTAGTGCTGATGATGTTCAACATTGGCGGCGGCATCGGTGCTGTTGCGATCGCAACGATCATGGACCGCTTCGGCCGTCGCGGCACGGTGATCGGCATGTACATCGGCATCGTCGTGGCGCTCACCGTGCTCGCAGGCGCGGGCGGTGCAGGCTCGACGGCCGTGGGTGGATTGCTGTGCGGCTTCTTCATCGTGGGCGGCCAGTCGGTGCTCTACGCACTCGCAGGCCATGCGTACCCCACGGAAGTGCGCGGCACCGGTGTGGGCGCGGCAGTGGCCGTGGGACGTCTGGGTTCGATCCTCGGGCCCCTCGTGGCGGGCCAGTTGTTCGCGCTCGGCCAGAGCCCGTCGATGCTGGTGGGCTCGAGCATTCCGCTCGTCGTCGTCGCGGCGCTTGGCGCGCTCAGCGTGGTGGGTGCATTCAGGCAGCGAAGCGCAATGGGCGCGCAAGGCGCATGAAATTGAAGGGGAGAAGGCACACGCCTTCTCCGGCATGGGTTACTACGTTTTAAAGGATGGTCATCGTGACTAATACGGCACAAGCAATCACCGAAGCCTCGACGAGCAAGTTCGCCCGCGTGAAGGACGGCGAGATCGAGTTCCAGATTCACTACAACGACGCAGGCGCTGGCGCCGAAACCGTCGTGATGCTGCACGGCTCGGGTCCGGGCGCGAGCGGCTGGGCCAACTTCAACCGCAACGTCGAACCGCTCGTCGCGGCCGGCTACCGCGTGATCCTGATGGACTGCCCAGGCTGGAGCAAGAGCGACCCTGTCGTCTGCACGAGCTCGCGCTCCGATCTGAACGGCCGCGTGCTCAAGGGCCTGCTCGACGTGCTCGACATCGAGCGCGTGCATATTCTCGGCAATTCGATGGGCGGTCATAGCGCCGTCGCGTTCGCACTGGCGAACCCGCAACGCGTGGGCAAGCTCGTGCTGATGGGCGGCGGCACCGGCGGCCCGAGCAGCTTCATGCCGATGCCGACCGAAGGCATCAAGCTGCTGCAAGGTCTCTATCGCGATCCGACCATCGAAAACCTCAAGCGCATGATGAACGTGTTCGTGTACGACGCGAGCGCGCTCACCGACGAGTTGATGCAAACGCGCCTCGACAATATGCTTGCGCGCCGCGACCACCTGGAAAATTTTGTGAAGAGCCTGGCCGCGTTTCCGAAGCAGTTCAGCGACTACGGCCCGCGCCTTGGCGAGATCGCCGCGCCCACGCTTGTGATCTGGGGCCGCGACGACCGCTTCGTGCCGATGGATATCGGCCTGCGCCTGCTGGCCGGTATGCAGAACGCGCAATTGCACGTGTTCAACCGTTGCGGACACTGGGCGCAATGGGAGCATGCGGAAGCGTTCAACCGCATGGTGCTCGACTTCCTGAAGCACTAAAAAACGAAAGCACTTGCGGCAACGATGCGGCGCACCTCACGGTGCGCCGTTTTTTTTGCGTGCGCTGGATTCGCCGATGGCAAAGCTTTTATATGACGAAACCGCGAGCCACGACGCCATCGACAGGCTTGCCTGAAGACAAACCCGGACAAACCCGCATTAGCGTAAAACGAAACGATTCGTCATTGACAAATTAAACCTGCCCCACCTATGATCGGCTCACTGCCTGGAGACGTGCGAACTGCACGCGTCCGGGCGAGCCGCGCAAGGCGCGCAAGACGCCGCGCATCAACGGTCTGCCGAGGCTTGCCTGGGTGAACCGGAGTCATGTTTGGAGACAGGCAGATGCCCCAATCGATTGCCCCGGACCGCCGGTCCGAAGCCGCGCGCGCGTTCGCTACGTCCGCGCAGAACCCCTCGCAGCAAGACGACGCGCTCTATCGCAAGGTGTCGGCGCGCGTCATTCCGTTCCTGTTCGTTTGCTACGTCGTGTCGTTCCTCGACCGCATCAACATCGGCTTCGCACAATTGCAGATGAAGCACGATCTGGGTTTCAGCGACGCGATGTACGGGCTCGGCGCCGCCGTGTTCTACGTGGGCTATGTGTTGTGCGAAGTGCCGAGCAACATGCTGCTCGCGCGTTTTGGCGCGCGCCGCACGTTCATGCGCATCATGCTGCTGTGGGGCATTGCCTCGACCAGCATGATGTTCGTGTCGAGCCCCACGCAGTTCTATGCGCTGCGCTTCCTGCTGGGCGTGTTCGAGGCGGGCTTCTTTCCGGGCATCGTGCTCTATCTCACGTACTGGTATCCTGCGCGCCGCCGCGCCGCTGTGTTCTCGATCTTCTTTGCGGGCGTGGCGGTCGCGGGCGTGCTGGGCGGCCTCATCTCCGGCTGGATCATGCGCGACATGGCGGGAGTGGCGGGCCTCACCGGCTGGCGCTGGATGTTCGTGATCGAAGGGCTGCCCGCCGTGCTGCTCGGCCTCATGGCGGCGTTCTGGCTCGTAGACGGCCCCGAGAAGGCGCGGTGGCTGACCGATGCGGAAAAGGCTCACCTGCTCGCACAACGCGACGGCGAAGGCGATCACGCGCATTCCACACGTTCGTTCGGCGCTGCGCTACGCAACCCGCGCGTGTACCTGTTCGCGTTCATTTACTTTTCGCTGACCTGCGCGTCGCTCACGCTGAACTTCTGGATGCCGCTCATGATTCGCGATTTCGGTGTGCATGACGTGCTGGCGATCAGCCTCTACACGGTCATTCCGAATGCGGTGGGCGCCGTGGGCCTCATGTGGATCGCGCGCCGCTCGGACCGGCGTGGCGAACGGCGCTGGCACTTCGCGGCATGCACGGTAGGCGGCGGCATTGCGTTGGCGCTGCTCACGCTGCATCTTGCGAGCTTCGCGGCGATGATGGCGATTCTTTCGATCGCAGCAGTGCTGATCTTCGCCGCATTGCCGATCTTCTGGGCGGTGCCTTCGGCGTATCTCTCGGGCAAGGCGGCGGCGGCGGGGATCGCGCTCATCAGCAGTATCGGCATTACGAGCGGCATTGTGAGCCCGTGGGCGATCGGGCTCATCAAGACGCATACGGGCAGCATGGATAACGCGCTATATCTGCTCGCGGCGCTGCTGGTGGTGAGCGGTGCGGCGCTGGTGGCCGGTGTGCCGGCGGTGGCTAGCCGTCAATCACATTAAGCAGGCTTGAGCAGCGTGCGCCATTGCGGCAGTCTGCCCTTTTCGTCGAGCGCCTCGACGAGCGGCGCAGCGCGCTCGGCCAGTTCCTGCTGAACATTCGCAATCGCGTTCGCCAGCTCGCTCGACATGCCGAGTCCGTCGAGCATCGCTGCCGCCTCGCGCATTTCTTCGGAGCGCCGCTGGCCGTGCTCCACCACGCGGCCAATCAGGTACGACTCATAGCCTGTGTCCCAACCCATGCCCGGGAAGCTCGCCGCAAGCGAAGCTAGCACGCGGTCGTCCACGCCGAACTGCTTCGCGGCGAGCATCGATTGCACGCACATCGCTTCCATGCCTTTGATCATGATGCTGCGGCACAACTTGATGGCGGAAGCGAGTCCCACTTCGGCGGCCACGCATTGCGCGCGCATGCCGAGCGCGTTGAGCACGTCGGCGGTGCGCTCGGCTGCGCGTCCGCCCAGCAGCATCGGCACGCGGATGCCTTGCGGGGGCACTGGCGCCATTACCGCTGCCTCCACATAATCCGCGCCATTGCGCTCCACCGCCAGGCTGTTGCGCTGCTTGACGGCGGGCGAGACGGAATTCAAGTCGATAAACGTCTGCCCCGTCACCAGATGCGCAGCGCACGCGCTCGCCACAGCTTCGGCCTGGCTCGCCGTGACGGCGGAGAACACGAGTTGCGCGCCCTTTAACGCAGAGGCGAGATCGTCGGCTACGTGTGCACCGCTTTCGCTAGCCCGTTGGATGATCGTCTCGCGCGTGGGGCTCTCTTGCAGCTTGATGTCGAAAGTCGAAACGTGCAGCCCGGCTTGGGCCAATGCATGCGCAAAAATAGGCCCCACTTCGCCGAAGCCGATCATCGCAACGCGTGTTACTGGCCGTTGGTCTTGCTGTTCCATGCCTGACACTCTCTCGAAGACGTTAATGAAAAGACAAACCTTGCAGGTTTACACGCGCGGTTCGCTCGCCTGAACTGGGGGCGACTCCGTATGGGCCGTGAGACGCCGGTGCATATGGGCCTCGAACTTGTTCTTGTCGAACATCTTCTCCCATTTCGACAGGACGAGCACGGCCACCGAATTGCCGATCACATTGGTCGTGGAAGTCGCAATGGCGAGCACGCGGTCGATGCCGAACAGCAAGCCCACGCCCGCGAGCGGCAGCGCGCGCGAGGTCTGGATCGTAGCCGCGAGCTTGACGAGTGCGCCGCCCGCCGCGCCCGCACCGCCCTTGGAAGTGAGCATCATGACCGCGAGCAGGGCGAGTTGTTGCGAGAGGCTCAAAGGCGTATCGGTCGCTTGCGCGATGAAGCCGACGCCGCAGGCCATATAGAGGCACGCGCCATCGATATTGAAGCTATAGCCCGCTGGCAGCACGAAGCCCACCACGACCTCGTCGCAGCCCGCCTGTTCGAGCTTGCTGACAAGGCGTGGAAACGCGACTTCGCTCGCGGCCGTACCCATCGCGAGAATGGCTTCTTCCTTGATGAGCGAAAGGATCCGGAAGATCGAAAATCCGGCCAGCCCCGCCACGACGCCGAGCACGATGAACACGAAGCACAATGTGCTCGCGTAATAGGTGAGCACATAGCGCAGCAGGAAAAGCAGCGTGACGCCGCCGTAGCTGCCCACGGCCGCGGCCATGGCGCCGAATGCGCCCAGCGGCGAGAGCCGCATGATGAATCCGAGCATTTTGAAAACGACGGTTTGCGCTTCTTCGATCAGGCGGAATACGACCCAGTCCGGCTTCGCGCAGGTGGCGAGCGCGAAGCCTGCGAGCAGCGAAACGAACAGCACGGGAAGAATGTCGCCGCTGACGAACGCCGAAACGAGCGTATGCGGAATGATGGAGGTGAGAAAGTGCGTGAACGAGAAGTCGCCGCTCGTGCCCGCCTTGATCGCCTCTGCGGCGCCGGCGCTCGCGCTCAGCGAGTGCGCATGGAGCCCGTCGCCAGGGCGCACGATATTGACGACCGTAAAGCCCGTCAGCATGGCGAGCGTGCTGACCACTTCGAAATAGAGCAGTGTCTTCACACCGAGCCGGCCAAGGCGCTTGAAGTCCTTGATGTGCCCAACGCCATGCACGACGGTGCAGAAGATGATGGGGCCGAGCATCATCTTTAGCAGCGCAATGAAGCTCTCGCCCAGCGGTTTCATTTTCACGGCCTCGTGCGGCGCGAGCAGGCCGAACGCAATGGCCAGCGCGATAGCAATCAGCACCTGGATGTACAGCTTGCGCAACAGCCTCACTGTCTCCTCCGTTGTGATTATTCATACGGAATTATGGAGGGCGACGCTGGTATTCAGGCTTTGCGAAACGCTAAATAAGCCATCTGTTTTTCTTATCGGTGCGATTGTGATCAGGAGGATGGCTGTGCAGCAATTTTCATTCCGCAGCCCCTTGCGGATGCAACCTTGCAATCACTGCTGTCCGGTAAGCTCCTCCAGCAGCCAGTCGCGAAACGCAACCAGCACGGGGTGGTGCTGAGCGCGTTCCGGGTAGACCAGGTAATACGAGCGCGAGCTTGGCACGGCTTCAAACGGGCTGAGAAGCCGGCTCTCCTTCAACTCGTCTTCCACCAGCATGCGCGGCACGAGCCCCACGCCGATACCGGCCACGACCGCCTGGATCAAATGCGAGGTCAGTTCGAAACTCGGGCCCGGCCGCAGCGCGTCGTGGGGCAAACCGAAGTGCGCGCACCATTCGCGCCATGCGTCGGGAAAGCTGCGAACGCGCAGCAGCGTGAGGCCTTCGAGGGCTTCGATGGTTGGCGTGGCGGCCCTTCGCCTTGATTTTCGCGCGAACGGCAACGCGGCAGGGTTGCCGACCAGCACCAACTCTTCCGCGTAGAGCCTGTGCGCTGTCACACCCGGCCATCGGCCGTCGCCCACCACTATTGCGGCGTCGAGGTCCTGGGTCGAGAAGTCCGCGGCCTCGATGCGCGAGTCGAGATCGATCTGCAAATCGGGGTGCGCCTGATAGAAGCGCTGCAGGCGCGGCAACAGCCACTTGGCGCCGAACGTCGGCAGGGTCGCAACGCGCAATTGCGTTTTCGGCGCGTTGGACGTGAGGGCCTGCAGCGTCGCGCTGCGGATCAGCGTGAGCGCGTGGGAGATCTCGGCCATATAGGCGCGGCCGATGTCGGTCGGGATGATGCGCTTGCCTTCGCGGGTGAAAAGCGCAAGGTCGAGCATCGCTTCGAGCGCCTGAACCTGGCGGCTCACGGCGCTTTGTGTGAGCGACAACTCCTCGGCAGCACGCGTGAAGCTCTCATGCCGCGCCGACGCTTCGAACGCGAGCAGCAGTGACATGGAAGGCGTGAGCTTGCGGTAATTCATTCATAAACCTCATGATCAACCCAACGAATATACGTTTGCCGGCCGCCGGTCCGCACGCGACAATGCGTTGCCATAAGGGGCTGTATAACGCCCTATGCGAGACTTCGATCGAGAGCGACATGACCATTGCCCGGCTTACCATCGGCGAATTCAGCAAGCCGCTGATCCGTCAATTCTTGCATGAATTGGAGGCGTCGGGTTTCGAAGGCGAGGTGGATGCGACGCACGCCACGCGCACGGTGCTGGCGACGGACAACTCGATCTACCAGAGCTATGCGCAAGCGGTGGTGTTTCCGCGCCATGCGAAAGACGTCGAACGCATGGCGGGCCTGCTCGGGCGCGAGGCGTTTCGCGGCGTGGCGGTCGCGGCGCGCGGCGGCGGCACGGGCACGAACGGGCAGTCGCTGACCGAAGGCATCGTGGTCGACATGTCGAGGCATATGAACCGGATCCTCGAAATCGATCCCGTCGCGCGCACGGCGAGAGTGGAGGCCGGTGTCGTCAAGGATCAGCTCAATGCGGAACTGAAGCGGCACGGACTCTTTTTTGCGCCGGAGCTGTCGACGTCGAACCGCGCGACCATCGGCGGCATGATCAGCACGGATGCGAGCGGGCAGGGCAGTTGCACCTACGGGAAAACGCGCGACCACGTGCTCGCGCTGGAAACGGTCCTGGTCGGCGGCGAGCGGTTGTCTGGCGCGCCAGTCGACCATGCCGCGCTCACGGCGCTCTGCGCGCGCGAGGACAAGGTCGGCGAGGTGTTGCGCACCGCGCGCGATATCAGCGAGCGCGAAGCGGGCCTGATACGCGAGCGCTTTCCCGAACTGAACCGCTGCTTGACGGGCTACGACCTCGCGCATCTGCGTGACGGCGAAGGGCGCTTCGACATCAATAGCGTGCTGTGCGGCTCGGAAGGCACGCTCGGCTTCATTGTCGAGGCGACGCTGAATGTGCTGCCGGTGCCGAAGCACGCCGTGCTCGTCAATATCCGCTATGAGGGGTTCATGGATGCCCTGCGCGACGCGCGCGCGTTGATGGCCCACCGTCCGCTCTCGATCGAAACAGTGGATTCCACCGTGCTGCGGCTGGCGCGCGAGGATATCGTCTGGCAAAGCGTGGCTGAGTATTTCCCCGACGACGAAGGCGTCGAAGGCGGTGCGAGCGGCATCAACATGGTCGAATTCAGCGGCGACGACGAGGACGGATTGCGCGCGCGCGTGGCGGCGTTCGTCGAGCACCTTGGCGAGGACAAAAGCGTAAAGCGCCTGGGCCATACGATTGCCGATGGCGAGGCCGCGATCAATCGCGTCTATGCGATGCGCAAGCGCGCGGTGGGCCTGCTGGGCAACGCGCGCGGCCCGAGCCGGCCGCAGCCTTTCGTGGAAGACACCGCCGTGCCCCCCGAAAATCTGCCCGACTATATTGCGGAGTTTCGCGCGCTGCTCGATGGTTTCGGCCTGCGCTACGGCATGTTCGGCCACGTCGATGCGGGCGTGCTCCACGTGCGCCCCGCGCTCGACATGCGCAATCCCGACGACGCCGCGCTCGTGCGGCCCATTTCGGATGCTGTGGCGGCATTGACGATGAAGTATGGCGGCCTCCTGTGGGGCGAGCATGGCAAGGGCGTGCGCTCCGAGTACGTGCCGGAGTATTTCGGGCCTTTGTATCCGGCGCTCCAGCGGCTCAAGGCGGCATTCGATCCGCACAATCAGCTCAATCCCGGCAAGATCGCGACACCGGCGGGCGCGAGCGCGGCGCTGCTGAGAATCGACGCGACGACGCTGCGCGGCGAGCTGGACCGGCGCATCGACGAGCGCGTCTGGCAGGCCAACGCCGACGCCGTTCACTGCAACGGCAACGGCGCCTGCTACAACTTCGATCCGAACGACGCCATGTGTCCGTCGTGGAAAGCCACACGCGAGCGCGTGCAGTCGCCCAAAGGCCGGGCTTCGCTCATGCGTGAATGGTTGCGTCGGCAACAGGATGCCGGTGCGGATCTCACCGCCGCGCCGGTTGCCGCGGCGTTGCCCGTGCGCATCGTCAATAGCGTGCGCAAACGCCAGGGCGAGCAGGACTTCTCGCATGAGGTCTATGACGCCATGGCGGGTTGCCTCTCGTGCAAATCATGCGCGGGGCAGTGCCCCGTGAAGGTGAGCGTGCCCGAGTTCCGCGCGCGCTTTCTCGAGCTTTATCACACGCGCTATTTGCGGCCGTTGCGCGACTATTTGATCGGCGCGCTTGAATTTACGATGCCGAGCGTAGCGGCGGTGCCTGGCGCGAGTCGCATATACAACGCGTTGATGAGCGCCGGCCTCGTCAGATCCTTGCTTGCGCGCGGCCTTGGTCTTGTCGATAGCCCGTTGTTGAGCCGTGTGTCATGGCGTGGTGTGCTGCGCAAGTCGCGAGCGGAGATCGCTACGCCCGAACGGCTCGCAACGCTTGGCGAAGCCGAGCGTCAGCGCAGCGTGATCGTGGTGCAGGACGCGTTCACACGCTACTTCGAAACGCCAGTCGCTGCCGCATTTCTGGAACTCGCCACGCATCTTGGCTTCAAGGTATTTGTCGCGCCTTATCTGCCAAACGGCAAGCCGCTGCACGTGCAGGGGTTTCTGCCGCAGTTTCGCCGCGCCGCGCGGCGCAATGCGGCGCAACTGGCCGCGCTTGCCAGATCGGGCGTGCCGCTCGTTGGCATCGATCCGGCCATGACGCTCGTGTACCGCCAGGAGTACCGCAAGGTGGATGGCATCGAGGTGACGCCGGAGGTCCTGCTGCCGCAGGAGTGGTTGATCAGTGCATTGCGCGCACGAGAGACTAAGCATCGCGCATCGGGTTCGTTCAGCCTGCTACCGCATTGCACTGAGCGCACCAATGCGAGCGCCGCCACGGGCTTGTGGAAAGACGTATTCGCGGCAGCGGGCCTTGCGCTGGCGACGCCGGCTAGCGGATGCTGCGGCATGTCGGGCACGTACGGCCACGAGGCGCGCAACCGCGAGACTTCGGAATCGATCTTCGAGCAATCGTGGGCGCGGCATGTCGATGGGGCAGCTGCGGCGGCGCATGGGGAGGAAGAACTGCTCGCCACCGGTTACTCATGCCGCTGCCAGGTCAAGCGCCTGCGAGGGCGTCAGTTGCGTCACCCGATTCAGGTGCTGCTGGACGCCCTGCGCTGAGTGGGATCAGTAGTAGTCCGAACGCCCGCGGTCGTGCCACTCGCGTTCGCGCCACTGCCGTTCGCGCCATTCATGCTCACGGCGTTCGCGCTCGCGCCATTCGTGTTCCCGCCAGCGCCGCGCGCGCCAGTCGTCGTCTCCTCTCCAGTCGGTCTGGACAGGAGTTGCCGAATACGTCGCGCCTGGCATGTAAACGCCCACGGCCACGTCCGTGTGGGCCAATGCAGCGGTCGAAGCCGCCAATGCCGCTGCGCCCAGGACCAGGCCGAGAATCGTCCTCTTCATATCGCGACTCCTTCGCACGTTGCGTGCGTTCTTGATGAGCACGGTTCCGAGTGTAGGTGTGGCCCAACGACACAGGTGAAACGGTGATGCTAGTTTGGTAACAACGCGTTATGGGCGTGCGGCGTTGCCGTTATGCGAATCGCGCTGTGAATTGATCAGTACGACGATGTATTCGTCCAGATATGGCGTGCGAGCGGGATCGCGGGCGGTTGCCATTGGCGGAATCCGGGTACACTCAGAGCCGATCGCCTCCCCGCTCCAGCCAGCTTTTCGCGCCCGATGCCGAAACGAATCTTGCTAGTCGACGACAACCGAGAGGTCGCGGATGCGCTCGCGGCGCTCGTCGAGTTCAATGGTCACGACGCCCAATGCGCCGCAGATGGGCATGAGGCCTTGCTCGTCGCCGCATCGTTCCTTCCCGAGATTGCCTTCGTGGACTGGAAGCTGCCAGACATGAGCGGCGGCGAACTGGTGGGCCAGCTTCGGCTCAACCCCGCTCTCGCGAATACCCGGTACGTTCTGCTATCGGGACACATCGATCCGGACATCGTGGCCAAGGCCGCTGCAGCCGGCTTCGACAAATGTCTGATGAAACCGGTGCGGTTCGAAGACCTGCTGGACTGTCTGTGACGCCAGTCTGACCGGCGGCCGGGTTGCCGCCGGTTGCCCGCTGTTTTTGCGTTGACGGGTCCCGCCGGGACCCGGAACAATAATTGCGCACCCTGTCTCGCTCGTGGCGGCCTCGAATCTCCACGAACATCGTGGTTCCGATTTCCAGCAGCGTCTCCTCGGAGCAGAGTCGCGTCATGAACAAGGAAGTTCCACCGCCGATCGAGCGCCCCTCGACCCGCTGGCCGGGTGAAATGGCGGAGCGCATCGCCGCATTCGACTGGCGCGACACGGCGCTCGGCCCGCGCGAAACGTGGTCGGCGAGCCTCGTCGCCGCGATCAACATGCTCCTCGCCTCGCCTTCTCCGCTCGTCATGCTATGGGGCCATGAAGGCACGATGGTCTACAACGACGCCTACGCGTTTTTCGCGGGCGGCCGGCATCCGTTCCTGCTGGGCAAGCCGGTCGAAACCGGCTGGCCGGAGGTAGCGTCGTTCAACCGCAATGTCGTCGATACCTGTCTCGCCGGCGCGACCCTGGCCTTTCAGGACAAGCAGCTCGTGCTGTATCGCGAGGGCCACGCCGAAGACGTCTGGATGGACCTGAGCTACAGCCCGGTTTTCGAAGACGACGAGCGGCCGGCAGGCGTGCTCGCCATCGTGTTCGAAACGACCGCGAAGATAAAGGCGGAAAAGCAGCGCAAGGTGGCAGAGGACGCGCTGCTGCAACTGACCCAGACACTGGAACAGCGCATAGCCGAGGAAGTGGGCGCGCGCGTGGCGATGGAGGAGCGGTTGCGCCAGGCGCAAAAGCTGGAGGCGATCGGCAGTCTGACGGGCGGCGTGGCGCACGATTTCAACAATGTCCTGCAGGTCATTTCCGCCAACCTGCAACTGATCGAGCTTTCGACGAAAGGCAACGCGGCGCTCGAGCGGCGCGTGGCGGCGGTCAGCAACGCGGTGTCGCGCGGCGCGAAGCTTGCCTCGCAACTGCTGGCCTTTGCACGCAGGCAACCGCTCGCGCCGGCCGTTCTCAATCCCTTCCGGCTGGCCGAAGGCATGGCCGAGATGTTGCATCGCACGTTGCCGGAGACGATCGAGCTCGTCATCGAGCGCGCAGAAGAGAGCTGGAACATCTGCGCGGACCGCAGTCAGCTGGAAAGCTCGCTCTTGAATCTGGTCATCAACTCGCGCGATGCGATAGACGGCCCCGGACGCATCGGCGTTTGTCTCGCCAACATCGACGCGGGCAACGACGAAGGGGCGCGCCGCGATGGCGTGCCTGCGGGCGAATATGTCCGCCTGAGCGTTTCGGACTCGGGCAGCGGCATGCCCGGCCACGTGAAGGCGCGCGTGTTCGAACCGTTCTTCACCACAAAGGCCGAGGGCCAGGGCACGGGACTGGGCTTGAGCATGGTGCACGGGTTCGTGGCGCAGAGTTCGGGCCACGTCTTCATTGAAAGCACGGAAGGCGAGGGCACCACGGTCAACCTCTATTTTCCGCGCAGCCTCGAAGCGGAATACGACGCGTACAAGCCGACGGTCGCGAGACAGGAGCGCGGCGGCGAGACCATTCTCGTCGTCGAGGACGATGCCGAGGTTCGCATTGCCGCGATCGAAATGTTGGCCCAGCTCGGCTACAAGGTGCTTTCGGCGCAGGACGGGGAGAACGCGCTCAAGCTGATCCAGAGCGGCCAGCGTTTCGATCTTCTGTTCACTGATGTCGTGACGCCGGGCACGGTGAGAAGCAGCGAGCTGGCCCGCATTGCCAGCGGGCCGCCCTATTACGCCGAAGTCCTGTTTGCGTCTGGCTACACACGCGACGTCATTTTCCACGACGGCAAGCTCGACGAAGGAGTCGCGCTCATTAGCAAGCCTTATCGTTTCGATGAGCTTGCCGTTGCGGTGCGCAATGCGCTCGACAAGGACGAATGACACCGCTGCGGTGCTAGCTCTTCAACCCGATCTGCGCGCGTCCGAGCGGCGACAGGTCATCGATCGTTGCGCGCCCAACGAAATCGACTTCGAAATGATCAGTCGGGAAATCTGGCGGACTCTTGCCTTCGAGGAAGCTCGGCAGTTGCCGCGCGAGGTACGCGTCGTTTTTGGCGCAGGACGGCGCCGAAGCGATGTACATCACGTTGCTGTAGCCCTTGCCGCGATGCGCATCTTCCACCGCATGAATCACGTCGCTATGCCAGAAGACGGTGTCGCCCGGCTGCATCAACGGAATCGACGAGAGCGCGTGGAAAAGCGGCGCGTGGTATTCGGGCTTGATCGACAGCGCGCGGCCCGGCATTGCGCCGCACAGGTCGTCGTCCGCAATGTCGTCCTGCAGCGCGCGCAGCAGGATGTAGACCATGGCGTTCGCAATGGGCACGAGTTGCAGCGTGCCGTCGCCGGGGCCTTGCTGCGTGAGTGCCGTCCAGCCCTGAAACGTGCGGAACATCGAGCAGACGGCAGGTGACGGAATCTCTTCGACCTCGGTGCGCCAAGCCGCGTCGAACGCGTCGTAGTCGCGCCAGTTCCCGGAGAAGACATGACGGTAGACCTTGCGGAAGTTCGCTTCGATCCAGCGCTCGACTGAACCGCCATCGCAATGCGCGGAAAGACCCAGCGACTCGGAGCCAGGCGGGCGGCGGCGCAGGCGGTCCGCGTACACCGGCACGTGATTCGGGTCGAAATGCACGCGGCCTTCGCTCTCGGTGCGCCACAGCCGGTTCAGGAACACGCGCGCCTGCGTCAGCTCCGGCGACTGGCGCGCCAGCACTTGCGGCTTCGACCAGTAAACGCCGTAGATCTGCGGCTTGCTCGAAGCGAGCTGGCCGAAGTATTTGTCTTCGGCGCGATGGAGCAGCTTCCGGTCGAGATCGTTGCGCTCGACATAGTCCGCAATGTCGTTGTCCCACTGTTCCACCAGCGATCTGCCGAATACCTTGCGGATGACACAGGCGCCGCGCGCCTTCACGCTTGCGATTTGCTGCGTGCTAACCCGATTGCCGACGATGTCCGCGAACGCGATTTCGGGAATGACCGGCTCGCCCCGGTCACGAAGCTGGGCAATGCGATGCGCCTCTTCGTGCATGGCGGCTTCGACCTCGGCGAACACGGTCTTGTAGGTCGGCAAGTGCTTGCGCAGTTCCTGCTTCGCCAGGCGGATAGCCGCGGGCAAGTCGTCGATATGCAAAGCCATTTCGTTGTCTCCACCGTCGTGATTTCGAATGATGGAAGCGTACGCCGGCGCAACGCTCGACAGTGATACTATCGAGTCAATCTTTTTGCGATTTCGGCCATGAAAGCAGCGTACGAGCACGTCGACTTCGGCAGCAGTTGCTCGGTGCGGGTTTACCACCGGCGCTTGCCGCGCATTCCGTTCGAGTGGCATCACCACCCGGAATACGAACTCACGCTGACGATGAACAGCCAGGGCAAGCGCTATATCGGCGACTCGGTCACGGTGTATGGCGCCGACGATCTCGTGCTCGTGCCGCCGGACATGCCGCACACCTGGTCGTCCAATCGCTCGATCGATCCGGCGGACTCGCAGGTCGCCATCGTCATCTGGTTCGAAGGCAACTGGGTGCAGCGTCTCGCCGACGTTTGCCCGGAATACGCGAACCTGCGCAACCTGCTGCGTCGCGCGGCGTGCGGGCTGGTTTTCGAAGCGGGCGCTGGCGCGCATATGCGCGGCTATCTGGGCCGTCTTTTGTCGGCGGACCCGCGTGAGCGTCTTGCGGCCGTGCTGGACATCCTCGTCTGGCTGACTGATTTGCCCGCCACCCAGTTGACGACACCCAGCGCGTTCGAAGGCCGCGTCGGCGCATCTTCGGGCTATGAGCCCGAGCAACTGAACCGGGTGCTGGCGCTGATCGAAACGCAGTTCTCGCAACCCTTGCGGCTTTCGACGCTCGCCAAGGCCGCGGGTCTGTCTGAACGCACGCTGACGAGACATTTCGTGCAGCACACAGGCGAAAGCGTGGGTCAGTACCTCGCGCGGGTTCGAATCGGCCATGCCTGCCGGCTGTTGACCGACACGCAGATGCCTATCTCCGTGATCGCCGCCCAGTCAGGTTTCCCCAACGCCGCGAACTTCAATCGGCAGTTCAAGGCCACGAAAGCGTTGACGCCCGTGGCGTACCGGCAGCAATTCGCGGGCGCGAAACGCGCCGACGATCATGCGGCGCCGTCCCTCACCGAGCGCTCGCCCTCCCTCGAGCCTGTGCGGCGCAGGGCGGGCGGCAAGCCGGACCCAGGCGTTCCGTAAGCGAGGTGCATGGCTCAATTGGGTTGCGCGTGTCAATCACGCCAAGCACCATTTTGAGGCGCTATGCCTGGTCACCTCAGCGATTTCCCTGGAGTGCTGTCATTAGCGCCAGGAATGTGTTGATATAGCGAAAAATCGCACGGTCGGACAGAAAAATTCACGCACGATAAGAAATGCCCAAACAAAGGAGACAGTCCATGAGGATGTTGCGCTCGTTGCTGGTTGGTGCGGTTGTATCGTCAGCGTTGGTAGCAGGGGCCGCGCAAGCGGAGACAGTCAAGATTGCCTTTATCGATCCGCTGTCCGGTTTGATGGCGTCTCTCGGAACGAATCAGCTGCACAGCTGGCAATACACGGCCGAGTACGCCAACGAGCATAACTGGGCAAACGGCACGAAGTTCGAGGTGGTGGGATTCGACAACAAGCTTTCGCCGCAGGAAAGCCTCACCCTGCTGAACCAGGCCGCCGACCAGGGCATTCGCTATATCGTGCAGGGTAACGGTTCTTCCGTGGGCCTCGCGCTCGAGGATGCGGTTGCGAAGTACAACTCGCGCAATCCGGGCAAGGAAATCGTCTACCTGAATTACGCCGCGGTGGACCCGGCCATGACCAACGCCCGCTGCGACTACTGGCACTTCCGCTTCGACGCGAACGCCGACATGAAGATGGATGCGCTCACCACCTTCCTCGCGCGCGACAAGGACATCAAGAAGGTCTATCTCATCAATCAGGACTACTCGTTTGGTCATGACGTTTCGCGCGTGGCGCGCGAGGACCTGAAGGCCAAGCGCCCGGATATCGTGATCGTCGGCGACGATTTTCATCCGCTCGCGCGCGTGAAGGACTTCTCCCCTTACGCCACCAAGATCAAGGCGTCCGGCGCCGACACGGTGATCACGGGCAACTGGGGCAGCGACCTCGCGCTGCTCGTGAAGGCGAGCAAGGATGCGGGGGTGACGTCGAACTTCTATACCTATTACGCGGGCACGACCGGTGTGCCGACGGCCATGGGCGCGTCCGG
Source organism: Paraburkholderia sp. JHI869 (assembly GCF_038900775.1). Lineage (NCBI taxonomy): Bacteria > Pseudomonadati > Pseudomonadota > Betaproteobacteria > Burkholderiales > Burkholderiaceae > Paraburkholderia > Paraburkholderia sp. JHI869. Next base: position 619,109 of record NZ_JAYMSC010000002.1, on the reverse strand, counting down.
CGCCGACCATGTGAAGTATGTGGGCGTGTTCGGCCCGAACACGGCGAACAACCCGCCGGTGGTGGGACAGATCATCGAGGGCTACAAGAAGAAGTACAACGACGACTACTACCTCGCTACGGCCTACGCCGGCATGGCCATGTTGAGCAAGGCGATGAACGCCACGAAGTCGACCGACCCCGTGAAGGTGGCCAAGGCCATGGAGGGCATGACCGTCGACGGCATGAACGGTCCGGTGGCGATGCGCGCCGCCGATCACCAGGCGCAGCAGTCGCTCGTGATCGCGACATGGACCAAGGCGGACGGCAAAACGGTAAAGTACGACCAGGAGAACACCGGCTATGGCTGGCGCACCGACGTCCAGCTTGGGCCGACCGCGGCAACGCAGCCGACCACTTGCCAGATGAAGCGCCCGGGCTGAACGTGCTCCCGCTACGACACTTCACAAGGATCATCGGGCAGTGGAATTCCTGACCATCTCTCTCTTGAACGGCATCGGCTATGGGCTGCTGCTGTTCATGCTTTCGTCGGGCCTCACCTTGATTTTCAGCATGATGGGCGTGCTCAACTTCGCGCACGCCAGCTTTTACATGCTCGGGGCCTACTTCGCCTACACCATTGCCAGCAAGATCGGTTTCTGGCCCGCGCTGGTGGTGGCGCCCGTGCTCGTTGCGTGTGTCGGCGCGCTCGTCGAGCGTTTCGGCTTGCGCACCGTGCACAAGTACGGGCACGTGGCGGAACTGCTATTCACCTTCGGCCTCTCGTATCTGATCGTCGAGGGCGTCAAGCTGGTCTGGGGCCTCGCCGCGGTGCCGTACGCCATTCCGCCCGAACTGAACGGGGCGCTGTTCAAGGTGTACACGTCGGAGTTCCCGAAGTACCGCGCCTTCATGATGCTGATCTCGGTCGCGATGCTCGTGGCGCTGTATCTGGTGTTGACGCGTACGCGCATTGGCCTCGTGATTCAGGCTGCGCTCACGCACCCGGACATGGTCGAGGCGCTCGGGCACAACGTGCAGCGCGTGTTCATGCTGGTGTTCGGCGGCGGCGCCGCGCTAGCGGGCCTCGCCGGCGTGATTGGCGGCAATGCGTTCGTTACGTCGCCTTCGATGGCGGAGTCGGTGGGGACGATCGTGTTCGTGATCGCCGTGGTGGGCGGCATGGGCTCGCTGCCGGGCGCGTTCATCGCGTCGCTGCTGATCGGCATCATGCAGACCTTCGCCGTCACGATCGACGCATCGCTCTCCGATCTGTTCTCGCTCGCCGGCGTGACGGTGACGGAGAGCACGGCGCTCTCGTCGCTGTTGCGCATGCCGGTATCGCAGGTTGCGCCAATTCTGCCTTATCTGCTCATGGTGCTCATGATGATCCTGCGACCGCGCGGGCTGCTCGGCAAGCGGGAGGGCTGAACGATGAAACCGCTCATTCAGGCCAGCCCCGGTTCGGCCATGCAACGCCACGGATGGCTGCATGCCGCGCATTCGCTGCGCTGGATCATCTGGGGCGCCACGGTGCTCGTGATGATGGTGCTGCCGCTCGTGTTTTCCAGCGGCTTCGCCATCGCGCTGCTTTCGCAGATGGGCATCATGATCATCTTCGCGCTCTCGTACAACATGCTGCTCGGGCAGACCGGCATGCTCTCGTTCGGGCACGCGGTGTACTCCGGGCTCGGTGCTTTCGTGGCGGCGCATGCGCTCAACCAGATCGGCGCGAGCCATTTCCCGTTGCCCGTTTCGCTGCTGCCGCTGGTGGGCGGATTCGGCGGCATGCTGTTCGGCGTGCTGTTCGGCTATGTCACCACGCGCAAGTCGGGCACCACCTTCGCGATGATCACGCTCGGCATCGGCGAAATGGTAGCCGCGAGTTCGCTCATGTTTCCGGGGTTCTTCGGCGGAGAAGGCGGGGTGCCGACCAACCGCACGGTTGGCCACGCGGTGCTCGGCATCACTTATGGCCCGGCGATCCAGGTGTACTACCTGATCGCGGCGTGGTGCCTCGTGTCGATGATCGCCATGTACGCCTGGACGCAAACGCCGCTTGGCCGCATTGCGAATGCCGTGCGCGACAACCCCGAGCGTGCTGAATTCGTCGGCTACAACACGCAGCGCGTGCGTTTCTTCGTGATGGTCCTCTCTGCGTTTTTCGCGGGCATTGCGGGCGGTCTCTCGGTGATCGACTTCGAGATCGTGACGGCGGAGAACGTCGGCGCCGCGCAGTCCGGCGGCGTGCTGCTGGCGACGTTCATCGGCGGCGGAGCGTTCTTTTTCGGGCCGATCATCGGCTCGATTCTGTTCGTGCTGTTTGCGGTGGCGTTGTCCAATCTCACGCCGGCATGGTTGCTGTACCTCGGGTTGTTCTTCGTGCTCGTGGTGATGTACGTGCCGGGCGGCGTGTCGAGCCTGCTGATGAAACAGGTTCCTCTCATTGCAGCGCGCAAGCTGCACCGCATGCTGCCTTCGTATGCGGCGACGCTGGGCGCCGCGCTGATTTTGCTTGGCGCGCTCGTGCTGACGGTCGAACTCGTCTACAAGGTGCAGATCGATAGCGACAACGGCACGGCAATGGCGTTCTTCGGCCTGAGCTTCGATGCCGCGTCGTGGAAGCCCTGGGCCGTCGCGGCGGTGCTGTGGGCGCTGGGCGCGCAGGCGGGACGCCTCGCGGCCGCGCGCGTGCGCGACGCGTGGGATGGCGTGCAACGGGAAATCGCAGGGAGCAACGTATGACGGCCGCACTGGAGTTGCGTGAAGTGCGCAAGAATTTCGGGCGCACGGAGATCATTCGCGGTGTGGACATGAGCATCGAGAAGGGCGAGCGTCACGCGCTGATCGGCCCGAACGGCGCGGGCAAGTCGACGACGTTCAACCTGATTTCGGGGCGCATGGCGCCGAGTTCCGGCACGGTGAAACTCAACGGCGTCGATATCGGCGGCCTGCCGCCGTACAAGATCAACCGCATGGGGCTCTCGCGCAGCTTTCAGGTGACGAACATTTTTCATCGCCTTTCGGTGTTTGAGAACTTGCGCTGTTCCGTGTTGTGGTCGCTCGGCTACCGCTATTCGTTCTGGCATCGTCTCGAGCAATTGCGCGACGCGCGCCAACGCGCCGAAGAAGTGCTCGAATTGATCGGCTTGCAGGCGCGACACGATACGCTTGCGGGGCTGTTGACTTACGCCGAGCAGCGCGCGCTCGAAATCGGCATCACGATTGCGGGCGGCGCCGAGGTGATCCTGCTCGACGAACCCACCGCGGGCATGAGCCGCTCGGAGTCGGATCACGCGGTGGATCTGATTCGCCGGGTTACTGTCGGCAAGACGCTGGTGATGGTCGAGCACGACATGAGCGTCGTGTTTGGTCTCGCCGACCGCATCTCCGTGCTCGTGTACGGCGAGGTGATCGCCACGGACACGCCGCAAGCCATTCGCAACAACCGCCGCGTGAAGGAAGCCTATCTGGGCACCACGCTGGACGAACCCGCAGGTGCACATTGATGGCGACCGCGAATTCCATGCTGGAGGTGCGCGACCTGCATGCGTACTACGGCAAGAGTCATATCCTGCACGGCGTCGAGATGAGGGTGGGCGAGGGCGAGATCGTCGCCTTGCTCGGCCGCAACGGCGTGGGCCGCTCGACATTGGCAAAAGCCATCATGGGACTCGTGCGATGCGAGGGGCAGATTCTGCTGCGCGGCGAGGAAGTGCACGGGCTGCGCACCTTCGAGGTTGCGCACCGGGGCATCGGCTATGTGCCGGAGAACCGCGATATTTTCCCGACGCTCACCGTGCGGCAGAATCTGATGCTCGGCGAAAAGCGCAACCGCTCACGCCAGAAGCCGCGCTGGAACTTCGACGACATGTACCGTATGTTCCCGCGCCTGAAGGAGCGCGAGGACACGCCCGCGGGCCTGCTCTCCGGCGGCGAGCAGCAGATGCTGACGCTGTGCCGCACGCTCATGGGCGACCCCGACCTCATCATCATCGACGAGCCGACCGAAGGGCTCGCGCCGCTCGTCGTCGCGCAGGTGGGCGAGTACCTGAAGACGCTGAAGGCGCGCGGCATTTCGGTGCTGCTCGTCGAGCAGAAGCAGGCGATTGCGCTCGATATCTCGCAGCGCGTGTACGTGATGGGGCACGGCCAGATCGTGTTCGAGGGCACGCCGCAGGAACTGAAGGCCGATGCGCGCGTGCGCCAGGAATGGCTGGAAGTGTAGGGCGCTCTGCTGCGGATATCCCGCCTAGCGTGGCGGCAAATTGCCCGGTGAATAGATGGGCTGCTGACCGGCGGCCCCAAAAAGATCTTCAGGCTGACCGTTCATACGCTGCCGTATGTTGTCGTTGACGACCATGCCTGCGGGGAAGGCTCGCGCGCCCACTCCGGCGGCCAGCCAGACAGGATCCTCTACCCATTCCCGGTGTCGCGGCCCCAGTGGATCGGATTGGACGGCAACGGGCGGATGAAGGCCAAAGTTCAATCCCACGTCCGTATGCTGCAGCCTGTCCACGATCCAGAGCAGGGGGCCGTCGGAAAGGCCGTGATCGGGATAGCCGCCGCCCACATCGCAATGGCCGCCAGGAAAGAGCGCTTGCGTCACGTTCGGGTTGGGATTCCACAACGTCGGTACAAACGGCCTGCGTTGCTCGTCGAGCGAGACCGCGTGCACGCCCAGGCCAATGTCCGGGCTGAGATTCAGATCGCAGAAGCGGAACAGATCGATGGCGGAGCCCTGGTAGTAGATTGGGATGCCGAGCGAACCCACCGTATCCCATACCGCCACCGCGGCGATTTTGGCGTCGACGAAAGAGTTGGCGTCCAACGGCTTTGGGTTGGAGAAGGCGCTATGGATCGTCAGGAACTCCAGCAATCCGTCCGCTATCTTCTGGAACGTCGTATCCTGGCCGTGTCTCCATCGATACCACGCCAGCACAGCGGTGTCGTAACGATTCGCATCGTCGATGGCGGCGAGTTCGGGCCGAAGCAACCCCTGCCCCGCAATGAGTCCCGCAAGGGCTCGCGCGGTGTACGCGCCGCGGCTGAATCCCACGATCACGATGTTGTCGCCCTCCTGGAAGTTGCGCGAAATATAGGTATAACCGCGAGCGATACGGGCGACGACACCAACGCCAAATGCGCCGCCAGCGACTTTATCGAGCAATTGCTGGGAGTTTCCGACCCCGTGAATATATTTCGCGATTTGTACGAGTCTGCCGTTTGCGTCTGAAAGCGCCTTTTCCATCTCGACGCCGCCCCAGTCGGTTCCTTCAGGCAGCATGCTTCCATCGAGCCACGCGAAAAGCTTGCATACGTTAGTCAGTTCAGGCTGGCATCCTGCCTCGGCATCGGGAGCGGCGCCATCGCCTTTTCCTGCCGGATCGTCGGGGCCGTTCCACGTACCGTCTGCGCAAAAGACTATCGTTTTGGACATCGCTGGCTCCTCACGCACAATCCAACTGCCGCACACGGCGAGTTGATGTCAAGCTTGTTCGCAATCCTGAATATTGTGTCGGGCGTTACCTCCGCAAATGCGGTGTCGCGTGCGATGCGCGTGCCGAACGTTAGATCTACAAATATAGCTTCTGCGCCGCGGATTGCGAGGCCAGGAATGTGCGATGGCGCACGTGAGACCGAAACCGGCAGGGCTCGCAGCGGCTGAATCAGCGCGGCTGCGAGCACTTCCTGTCAAACAAGTCCAGTCGTGTAATACACAGTGATCACGAAGAAGACGGCCAACGTCTTGATCACCGTCACCGCAAAGATGTCCCGATACGACTCGCGGTGCGTGAGTCCCGTGACCGCGAGCAGCGTGATGACCGCGCCGTTGTGCGGCAGCGTGTCCATGCCGCCGCTCGCCATGGCCACCACGCGGTGCAGTACTTCCATCGGAATATGCGCGGCCTGCGCGCTCTTGATGAAGAGATCCGACATGGCCGCGAGCGCGATGCTCATGCCGCCCGAAGCCGACCCCGTGATACCCGCAAGCGCGCTCACCGAAACGGCGGCGTTCACGAGCGGATTCGGAATGCTCTTGAGCGCATCGCTCACGACGAGGAAGCCGGGCAGTGCCGCAATCACACCGCCGAAGCCGTATTCAGAGGCGGTATTCATCGAGGCCAGCAGCGCCCCGGCGACGGCCGCTTTCGTGCCATTCGCAAAGCGGTCTTTCACGCGGCCGAACGCCGTGAGGAGCACGAGCACGATGCCGGCGAGCAGCGCGCCCTGAACCGCCCAGATCGCCACGACCTGCTTGACGGTGGCCGTGACCGGCGTATGAATGCCGGGCAGCACTTCGGGCGGAACGGTCACGGTGTCGCCGTACCAGACGGGAATCCAGTGCGTGAGCAGGAAGTTCGCCACACCCACCAGCACGAGCGGCGCGATGGCCAGCAGCGGGTTGGGCAGGTGCTCGGTCTTCACGTGTTCGGGTTCGTTCACGAGCGAGGTGCCGTAGCCTTCGCCCTTCGCCATCGCGCCGCGGCGGCGCCATTCAAGGTACGAGAGGCCCACCACGATGATGAAAAGCGAGCCGATCACGCCCAGCGCGGGCGCGGCCCACGCGGTGGTCTTGAAGAACGTGGTGGGAATGATGTTCTGGATTTGCGGCGTGCCGGGCAGCGAATCCATCGTGAACGAGAACGCGCCGAGCGCGATGGCGCCCGGCATGAGGCGCTTGGGAATATCGCTCTGGCGATAGAGTTCGGCCGCGAACGGGTACACGGCGAACACCACCACGAAGAGCGAAACGCCGCCGTAAGTGAGCAGCGCGCACACGGCCACGATCACGGCGTTGGCGCGCGAACTGCCGATATAGCGGATGGCGGCGTGCACGATCGCTTCCGAAAACCCGGATAGTTCGATCACCTTGCCGAATACCGCGCCGAGCAGGAACACGGGAAAGTAGAGCTTCACGAAGCCCACCATCTTTTCCATGAAGATGCCGGAAAAGACGGGTGCGACAGCGGCGGGTTCGGTGAGGAGGACCGCGGCGAGCGCGGCGATGGGCGCGAAGAGAATCACGCTGTAGCCGCGATACGCGGCGAGCATGAGGAACGCGAGGGCGGCGAGAACGATAACAAACGACATGGAGTCTCCTGCGGATCGATCGTGTTGCGCGGTGCGGCGTGTTGCGTGCGCGATGGCTTTAGATGCTTTTTTTCATGCGGCGCGGCCATGGTGCTTCGCGGCGATTGTAGCGAAAGGATGTGTCTCGTTATTGCGAGCGTGGCCGCGCGGTCCTATCGTTGCGCAAGTGAGCAAGCCGGAATTCGCCGGCGAGGTGACAGTCGATGAGCGCAATCGGTGTGAACAGGCAAAGCGCGGGGTGCGCGCGGGCGGTGCGGCTTGCGGCGGCGCTCGCTTGCTCCGGTGTGCTTGTGGGCTCAGGCTCACGCGTCGCGCTGGCGCAGACATCCGCGAGCCCTTCCGAGGCCACTTCTGCGCCGGCCTCGGCGGCGGCCGATGCCCAGCGCAAGAACTGGTACAACGATCCGTTCTTCGCACTGTCGAGCGCGATACAGGCCTGCCCGCAGCCGCTCGGCCCGCTGATGACGAAAGCCGAAGCCGACGACGACGCCCATTATCGCGTGGAGCGCGGCACGACGTGCTGGCTCGCGCACAAGTGCTCGAAGCCGAATTCGTATCTTTACGATGCCGACATTGCGGCGGCGATTCGTCAACAACTGCAAGGCGATGCCCTGTTTGTGGGCACGAGCATCTGGATCACGGTGCAGCGCCGTTTCGTCTACGCGGAAGGTTGCGTGGGCCCAGGCTTCGACAGCGCGGCGCTGGAGCGCAAACTCACCGCGATTCCCGACGTCGAGCAGGTCTTCGTGCGTGTGAGTTCCGATCCGCGAGGCGCACTGCCTTACAAGACTCTCTCTAGCGCGCCTTGATCTCGCCCTGAGCGCGCGGGCGTCGCTCGCTGCGATGCATCGCACGTGGCTCGCGGCATGGCACAATCGCAGCGTCGAAAAACTAGAAGCCCATCGGGGTGCTCCAAATGACTCGTCCAGGTTCGTCGTTGTTCCGTTTGCGCAGATTGCCGTTCGCCGCATGCGCGTTGACCTTGATCGCAGGGCTCGCTGCGTGCAGCAGCGGTCCGCCGCTGTTCCTGTCGGACGGCCGTCCGACGGTCCAGGTGCAATGTCCGGCCTCGGGCGATCGCGATTCTTGCGCGCAGCAGGCGCGTGCGCGCTGCGCCGGCGCGGGTTACGACACCGTTACGTCATCCACCGACAACGGCAACTACACGCTCGTGTTCGCCTGCCGCAAGGCCCAATAAGTCTCGCAGGCGCCGTTTTAGCCTTCGGCGGCGGCGCCCGTGCCGCGCGCCGGCAGATTCAGCAACAGGCGCAGCAGGTCGGGCTGGCGGCGCGTCGCCGTCTTCTGAAAGATCGATTGCAATTGTTTGCGCACGGTATCGTGCTGCACGCCAACGTGCGCGGCGATTTCCTTCTGCGTGAGACCTTCCGCGAGCAGCAGCGCAATACGGCATTCGGCCGGCGAGAGATCGAAGGCCGTGGCGAGCACCCGCTCGTCGACCAACGGCGCCGAACGCGGGTGATAGAAGGTCAGCGCCGCGAAGGCGCGCAGTTCCGAGGCCGAGGCGTCGTCGGCCGTCACCACGTTATAGAACGCGTAGAGCACCTCCTGCTGGCTCGCCGAGGCTTGTGCGCGGCCCGGCTCGCTGTGCGGGTCCGGTGAAGCGGCGGCGACGTCAGGCGCATCCGCCGCGTCCGTGCCGTCAACCGCGCCGACGATGCGCAACGCGCGAAAGCGCGCCGCCGCCGCCCGCGCGCCGCTCGTGCGGCTGCGCAGGCGCGCCTCGCTCACGGCGATGTCCTCGAGCAGGCGTGCGTGATGGGGCGCCGCGAGCGTGAGCCGCCGTCCGCGCACGCGCACGAGCGAGGTCGCCTTCAGGAGCCGCTGCGCAGGCTCGTTGCTGTGGAGCACCTCGCCCAGCGCGCTCACGAGCATGGCGGGCGGACGGGAGCGGTTTGCAAGCGTGTCCGCGTTCAGCGTGAAGCGGCGCACGTAAAGGCGCACTGCGCGCACGAGGTGCGGCGTGAGCCGCTCGAGCAGTTCGCGGCGCTCGTCCGGGAGCGGCCCTGTCTCGGCGCCCGCGCGGCACGCGAGCATGACGGCGAGCCCGTTCTGTTCGATCAGCTTGCACAGCGCCACGCAGCGATGGCCTTCCTCGAGCGGGCAGAGTTCGAAGCCGGCTGCGCAGGCGTCGTCCGCGCAGTCGAGCTCGATGCCGCAATGCAGCCACTTGCCCGGCGGGTAAGCGCGCAGCCATGCAAGGCGCGCGTCGTCGCGGTAAAGCGGCCGAATGCGCTCCAGCGGTTCTGCGCCGGCGAGTGCGAAACCGTCGCTCCAGGAAAAAAGATCGCGCTGCCGGTCAAAGGCAAACAGATGAATCGACGCCACCCCGGTCGTTTCGCGCAATTGCGCGCAAAAATCCTTCCAGGCGCAAGGATTATCGAGTGTGTCGTAAATAAGATGCAGCAGGCGGTCGTATTCTGATTCGTTTGTTCTCACGCCATTCTCGTTGTTCGTATTGTGAAAGGCTTGCGGCCATAAAATGCGCTCCGCATAGCGTTCCACAATTGAGGAATATACAGATGCAATAGCCCTCGTTAATCTGCCTTCGGATATGGATGCGGATACAACCGTCAGCGTGGCCGAGCGGCCTTTGAGATTCCGTGCGGTATCCAACGGATAGCCGGGCGAGCTACCTTTATTCTGGTCTGACGGTACGAACAAAAGCCGAAAATCCGCGGCGGCGTGCATTTAGCATCGCCGGCCGGCGTGATTACCAAACTGACCGATTATCCGCAGCGTGCGGAAAAGCGGCGATGCGACGAAAGTGAGTGCGCGCTATTTGCGCATGCTCGATAAAACTTGTCATTACCGGGGGCAGCGATGAATCATCACCAACTCGAAAAGGACATTGAGCATCTCGAACACATCATCGGGCGGCTCTCGGGGCGCGACCGTATTCCGCTCTCTTATTGGCGCGGCCGGCTCGAGTCGGTTTCCAGCGCGAACCTCGTACCTTCGCAGGTGCAGCGCGTGAAGCGGCTCAACGACGCGCTGCGCGCGCTCGAAAGCCGCCTGTCGCACGAATCGATGCAGCAACGCGAGCGCTAACGCCAACGTTTGCGGCAGCTTTGTAAAAAAGCGCGCCTTCGCGGTCGCGCGGGCTCCAAACCGGTCACAATGGCAGTCTCGCGACCGAACTGGAGATGACGTTTCATGCCGAGCTACAAGCAACTGACCGCCCAGCTGGAGAAGCTTCACAAGGAAGTGGCTGCGGCGCGTGAAAAGGAAATTGACCAGGCGATCGCCGAGATCAAGGAAAAGATCGCGGAATACGACATCACCGCGGAAGAACTGGGCTTCACGAGCCGACGTGCAGGCCCCGCGCGCAAGAAGGCGCTGCCGGCCCGCTACATGAACCCGAAGACCGGCGAGACCTGGAGCGGCCGTGGCCGCGCGCCCGGCTGGCTGGCGGGCAAGAACCGCGAACGCTTCCTCATCAAGGAATAACGGGCCGATTCCGGTCAGGCCGTTGCGCGAGGGGCGCGCCGCGCCCGACGTGACGGCCGCACCGCTGCATTTCCCGAAAAAGCTCACCTTACGCGCTGTGCCCGCGCGAGAGCGGTTATGCGCTCGTATCGAGGTCCTGTAAAGGCTCACCTTTAGTCAAGCGGCGCCAACCTGCACGTCTAACCCGTTCGAACCCCATCAAACCTTTAGTCGGCGGCGCGAATGCCGTGTATCATTCGGTCCCGGCGCCTTTTCGCTTTTTTGCGCGGGCACGCGCGGGACATTCCCGATCGCTCGTGCTATTTGCTGTGCGTAGCCGCTTGGCCCACATGCCGCGCATGTGCTGCAAGCGTTGCTCGAAAACGCGCCCGCAAGCGCCGCCGCGCTCGCCGCAACCCCCGCCGCGCGGCCCGGTTGCCCGAATTCATCCGTGATACCCGCCAGATCCATGTCAGTAGCCGAACTCAGACGCCGCCGCACGTTCGCGGTCATTTCTCACCCGGACGCGGGCAAGACCACGCTCACCGAAAAACTGCTGCTGTTTTCGGGCGCGATCCAGATCGCCGGTACGGTGAAGGGCAAGAAAAGCGGCCGCTTCGCGACCTCCGACTGGATGGAGATCGAAAAGCAGCGCGGCATTTCGGTCGCGAGCTCGGTCATGCAGTTCGAGTACGGCGACGCCGTGATCAACCTGCTCGACACGCCGGGCCACGAGGACTTCTCGGAAGACACCTACCGCGTGCTCACGGCGGTCGACGCCGCCGTGATGGTGATCGACGGCGCGAACGGCGTTGAAGCGCAAACGCTCAAGCTGCTCGAAGTCTGCCGCAGCCGCAAGACGCCGATTCTCACGTTCATCAACAAGCTCGACCGCGAAGTGCGCGAGCCGCTCGACCTGCTCGACGAAATCGAGCAGCACCTGGGCGTGGCAGCGGTGCCGTTCACCTGGCCCATCGGCATGGGCAAGGAATTCCAGGGCGTCTACGACATCCAGCGCGACCAGGTGCGGGTGTTCCGCGCAGGCCAGGAATCGCTTGGCGGCGCGGTGGAAACGCTGCAGAACATCAGCGACGCCGATGGCGAAGCGCGCTTCGGCTATCACTGGAAGCGCACCAAGGAAGAAGTCGAGCTGATCACGGGCGCGACGCCCACGTTCGATCGCGACGCCTTCCTCGCGGGCGAGCAGTCGCCGGTGCTGTTCGGCTCGGCGATCAACAACTTCGGCGTGAAGGAAATTCTCGACGCACTGGTCGACCTCGCGCCGCCGCCGTCGCCGCGTATGGCCGTGCAGCGTCCGGTTTCGCCGGAAGAGCCCAAGTTCACGGGCGTCGTGTTCAAGGTGCAGGCCAACATGGACCTCGCGCACCGCGACCGCGTGGCGTTCATCCGCGTGTGCTCGGGCCATTTCGAGCGCGGCATGCAGTTGAAGGTCACGCGCAACAACAAGACCTTCCGCGCGAACAACGTGGTGAGCTTCCTGTCGCAACGCCGTGAAACCGTGGCCGAGGCGTACCCTGGCGACATCATCGGTATTCCTAACCACGGCACGCTGAGCCTCGGCGACACGCTCACCGAAGGCGAAGACCTGCAATTCACGGGTCTGCCGTTCTTCGCACCGGAAATTTTCCAGACCATCGAAGTGGTCGATCCGATGCGCGCGAAGCAACTGGGCGAAGCGCTCAAGCAGCTTGGCGAAGAGGGTGCGATCCAGGTGTTCCGCCCGATCCACGGCGGTGCAACGATTCTGGGCGCGGTCGGCCAGCTGCAGTTCGAAGTGGTGTCGCACCGCCTCGCCGCCGAGTACAAGGTTGCGGTGCGCCTGATGCCTGCGCGTTATCGCCTCTCGCGCTGGGTGACCTGCGACGATCCCGCCGAGCTGCGCCGTTTCACCGATTCTTACGAGGCGCGTATGGCCCACGACGCGTCGAACGCGCCGACCTATCTCGCCTCGCACGTCTCCGAAATCGAGGTCGCGCAAAAGGCCTGGCCGAAGATCGTGTTCAATGAGCTGCGCGAGCATTCGGGCGCGCCGTTCAAGAAGTCGATGTAAAACACGCGGCGCGCTCGCGCCGCGTTTTCAAACAAGCGAAGTTCCTTCTCGCGCATCGTGGCGCATTGTGGTCGAAGCACGCCCTGAGCGGCGTGCGACGCCATGCCGCCGCCTCTGCGCTCACCTGCGCCGGGCGAAAAACGCGCACCGCCTGCGCGCTTGCCCTATCCTCTTCTCGTAACGGTAAAGACGACAAACAGGCGTCCGCCATTAGCGGTGCACGCCCGATCGACCAACGAGGAGTGCCTGTGACCGTACGCAATCTCGACGCGGTGTTCCAGCCGAAATCCGTGGCCGTGATCGGCGCTTCGCAGCGCCCCGGCAGCATCGGCAGCATGGTGTGGCGGCGGCTGATCGAAGGCGGTTTCACGGGCCCGCTCTGGGCCGTCAATCCGCGCCATGCGGGGGACTTCGAAGCCTTCGACGGCCGCCCGGTGCTTGCCGACGCAGGCGACCTGCCGGAGGCGCCCGGCATCGCCATCATCTGCACGCGGCCCGCCACGTGGCCCGCGCTCGTGCATCGCCTGGGCGGCATGGGCACGCGCGCGGCGATCATCGTGGGCGAGGTGCGCGACGAGGCCGATCAGGCCGATCTGCGCCACGCGCTCGCGGCGGCGCGCCCGCATCTGCTGCGCATCGTCGGCCCCGGCAGTCTCGGCGCGCTCACGCCCGCGCTCAACGCGCAACTGGGCGCGGCGGCATCGATTGCGCGCAAGGGCGGCGTGGCGTGGGTTTCGCAGTCCAACGCGCTCACCAACGCCGTGCTGCGCTGGGCCGCGCCGCGGGGCCTCGGCTTCTCGCACGTGATCGCGCTCGGCGACGAAGCCGACGTCGACGTGGGCGACGTGCTCGACTATCTCGCGAGCGACCCCGGCACGCGCGCCATCCTGCTCGAAGTGGACACGATCCGCGCGGCGCGCAAGTTCATGTCGGCGGCGCGCGCGGCGGCTCGCAACAAGCCTGTCCTCGCGCTGAGGAGCGGCCGCGACGACAAGGGCGACGCGCTCTACACGGCGGCGTTCCGGCGCGCAGGTCTCGTGCGCGTGGATACGCTCGACGACCTGCTCGACGAAATCGAAACGCTCGGCGTGGGCCGCGTGGCTGCGAGCGACTCGGCCACGCTCATCACGAGCGACCGCGGCGTGGCCACGCTTGCGCGCGACGCCTTCATGAAGGCCGGCGACACGCTCGCGCGCTGGAACGACGAAGCGATCGCGGCCGTTCAGGCCGCGCTGCCGCACGCGCAGGCGGGCAATCCGCTCGTGCTGGGCGACACCGCGAAGCCCGAGCACTTCGGTCTCGCGCTGGAAACGCTCGCGACGCACCGCTCGAGCGGCACGGCGTTCGTCGTGCATGCGCCCACGCACAGCGCGCCGGTCGACGCGGTGGCGCGCACGCTGATCGAGCAGCAGCGTTATGCGTATCGCGGCATGCTCGCGTGCTTTTTCGGCGGCGTGGACGAAAAAACGCGCGACGAGCTGCACGCGCACGGCATTCCGGTGCACACCACGCCGCGGCGTCTGGCGCGCGCGTTTGCCCGTCTCGTCGATTACCGGCTGGGCCGCGAGCTGTTGATGCAGACGCCCGAAACGATGCCCGCCCAGGGCCCGGCCGCGATCGAGGCCGCGCAAGGCGAGGCGCGCGCGGCGCTGGCCGCCGGGCGCACGGAGCTGAAAGATGAGGAGGCTGGCAAGTTGCTGGCCCTGTTCGGCTTGGTCACGCAGGCGCAGGACGAGCCGGGCGTGAAGCCAGTGGTGGACGTGTCGATCGACTTTCGAGACGACGACAACTTCGGCCCGGTGTTCCGTTTCGCTGCGCCTTCGCCGGACGAATTTTCGCCAGCGCTGCGCGTGTACAGCCTGCCGCCGCTGAACCCCGTGCTCTCGCGCGACATCGTCGCGCACTCGCCCTATGCGCGCTACGCGGCGCCCGAGCCCACGCTGGCCGCGCTCACCGAGCTATCGCAGTTCGTGTGCGAGGTGCGGGAAATCGTGGGCATGCGTCTGACACTGCGCGTGCTGCCCGAGGCGGTTGTGGTCGTCGCACCCTGTCTGCAGCTCGCGGAAAAGCGCAGCCGCTTCGCGATCATGCCGTATCCGCGGCGGCTGGAAGAAACGCTCGACTGGCACGGCGAGCGCCTCACGATCCGGCCGATCCGTCCCGAAGACGAGGAGATGCACCGCACGTTCGTCGAATCGATGACACCCGACGATTTGCGCCTGCGCTTCTTCTCGGCGGTGCGCAGCTTCGATCACACGCAGCTCGCGCGCATGACGCAAATCGACTACGACCGCGAGATGGCGCTCATTGCGGTGGTGCAGGGCGAGGACGGACAGCCGCGCACGCTGGGCGTGGTGCGCGCCGTGGCGGACCCGGACAACGAGACCGCCGAATTCGCGGTCGCCATCCTGTCGAATCTCAAGCGGGGCGGCCTTGGCCGCTTGCTGATGACGCGCATCATCGAGTATGTGCGCTCGCGCGGCACGCACTGGCTGCTCGGCGAGGCGTTGCGCGAGAACGCGCCGATGATCGGCCTCGCGCGCGCCATCGGCTTTACCGTCACGCCCACGGAAGACCCGGGCGTGGTCGGTTTCCGCATGCCGCTCGACTGAGCGGGAACCTTAAGCGGCCAGCTTCGCGAGCGCGTCGTCGATCTGGCCGCGCGTGAGCGCCAGCTCTTCGAGCCAGGCCTCGCCGTACTGCGCGCCAGTTTCCTTTTCCAGCCGCGCGATGGTCGCGGCGCAGCGTGCGGCGTCCTTGGGCGTGGCAATGAACGCCTTGACCGACTGGCCACCCTGGAACGCCTCGAACAGCGGCGTGCGGATTTCCTCGGGCAGCACGCGCGTGGTCCACTGGTGCGTCTTGCCGTTGAAGGTGAGCGAAGGCGGCAGCACGCGCTCCTTGCGCGTGGCCGGAATCAGGCCGAAATTGCGCGCGGCTTCGGCGATCTGCTCAGCCGTGAACAGCTCCTCGGGGGCGATCTCGAATTGCGCGATGGCGGTTTCGACGGTCTTCATCGCGTCGGCGCGGTCATCGCGCTTTTTCTGCGCGCGCGCGACGATGTCGCGCAGCTCATCGGCTTCTTCGGGCGTGATCGTGAAGCTCGCCTGTTTCTGCTGAAGCTCGGAAAAGCGCTGGAATTCTTGATCGGTCAGGAGTTTCGCCATGGGTTTTCGGGGTCTTCGAATGCGCAGCCTTCAATTGCCGGGGAAGGCAAGGCGCACAGTTTTTTGAGAGGGCCGCCATTCTAACCGTTTTGCGTGGCGGCCTTCCATTTGCTCAGAACGGACTTGCATGTGCGCGCAGCGCATATGTAGGACGTGTCCGATTTCTTCGGGTGAAGGCGCTCCCTATCATCGCCGGATGAACTCATCGCGCCCCTCATCTCATGCCGATTCGCGCCCGGAGGCTTTGCTTCAACGCGGCATCGGGCACCTGCACGACGAAAAATACAGCTTCGCCGAAGCGCTCTTTCGCGAGATCCTCGCGCAAGAGCCTCAGCATGCCGAAGCGCTCCATCAACTCGGCGTGACGCTCGCGCGGCAGTCGCAGTTCGAGGCGGCCGAGCAGTCATACCGGGCTTCGCTCGCCCAGCGCGAGAGCGGACCGTGCCGGCGCGATCTCGCGTGGACGCTGCTATGGCAGGGCCGCGACGGCGAGGCGATCGAAGCGTATCGCGCCGCGATCGGCGCGGGCGTGCGCGAGGCGCGTGTGTTCAGCAACCTCGGCAATCTGCTCAAGAAGCGTAACTCGCTGCCGCAAGCGGAGGCCTGCTACCGTGAAGCCATTGCGATGGAGCCCGGCTACGCGCTCGCCTACAGCAATCTCGCAATGCTTCAGCAGGATGCCGGCCAACTCGAAGCTGCCGAGGCCAACCTCAAGCAGGCACTCACGCTTGCCCCGAACTCGGCGCATCTCTGGCAGTGCTATGGCGGTTTGCTGGAACGACTGAACCGTATCGACGAAGCCGATCAAGCCTATTGCCGCGGTGGCCGGTGGGAAGCCGCGCAATACGTGCGCCGCCGCGAGGCGCACTGGCAGCAGCTTGCCGAGATCGACGCGGCGGCGCTCACCATGGTGTCGGCGGGCACGGCCGACAATCTCACGCCCTGGTGCCTGCTCGGCATTCCGGCGCTGACGCCGCAACTGCATCGCGAAGCGGGGTCGCGCTTCGCGCAGAGCCGCTGGCGCGGCGAACTGGCCGCGGCGCCGCTCGTGGCGCGCGGCGCGGGGCTTGCCGCCGCGCTTGCACGCCGCGCGGCGGGCGAGCGGCTGCGCATCGGCTATCTTTCGGCCGACTTTTACGATCACGCCACGCTGCGCCTGCTGGCGGGCGTGCTCGAACTGCACGACGCCACGCGCTTCGACGTTCATCTGTACTCGTACGGGCCCGACCCCGACGCCGCCACCCGCGCGCGCTTCACGCATGTGCCGGGCACGTGGCACGACATCGGCGGGCTGTCCGACGCCCAGAGCGCCGCCGAGATCGTGCATGACGGCGTTCATCTGCTCGTCGACCTGAAGGGCTATACAACGGGCTCGCGGCTTGGCATCACGGCGCTGCGTCCCGCGCCCGTGATCGTGAGCTGGCTGGGCTATCCCGGCTCGCTGGGTCACGCCCGGTTGGCCGACTATCTCATTTCCGACGCCGATGTCACGCCGCCCTCGGCAGCCCCGCACTACAGTGAGACGCTGGCGCTGATGCCGCATTGCTACCAGCCTGTCGATCACCGCCGGCAGAGCGCGCCGCCGCCCTCGCGCGCACAAGCGGGCTTGCCTGAAACGGGCTTTGTGTTTTGCAGCTTCAACCAGACGTTCAAGTTCAATGCGCCGATGTCGGCGCTGTGGGCGCGCCTGCTCAAGGCCACGCCCGGCAGCGTGCTCTGGCTGCTCGATCCGGGTTCGGAGCGCGCGAAAGCGAATCTGCGGGCTTTTTACGAGACGCAAGGCGTCGATCCCGCGCGCGTGATCTTCGCGCCGCGTGTGTCGCAGGAAGCGCACCTTGCGCGCCTGCAACTCGCGGACCTCGCGCTCGACACGCTGCCGGTGGGTTCGCACACGACGGGCAGCGACGCGCTCTGGGCCGGCGTGCCGATGGTGACGGCGCCCGGCACGTTGTTCGCGGGCCGCGTGGGCGTGAGTCTGCTGCACGCGGTGGGGCTTTCTGAACTTGTCGCGCGCGATCTCGACGCGTACTTCCAGATCGCGCTCGGCGTTGCCACCGACGCGGCATGGCGCGCCAGGGTGCGCGAAAGGCTTGCAGCCGCGCGCGCTACGTCGCCGCTGTTCGATACGGCGCGATTCACGCGCGACCTGGAGCGTCTCTACGTGGCGATCGTGGAGCGGGAGGCGCAGGCGGTAAGGGGTGAAGTGGACGATCGGACGCCCGTGGTCGTGCGCTAGGTGCAGTCAGGTGTGGCGTGCTTTCGCGTCACGCCCCACCGTCCTCGCGAAACATCGACAACGTCTGCACGGTCGCGCTCAGCATTTGCGTGGCCTCGTCGAGCGAGGGCGCGACATAGTCGTCGATGCGTTTGAGGAACGGACAGGTGAGCGCCGCGATCGCCTGACCCGACGGCCCGAGCACCGGAAACGTCACGTCCGTCACGCCGAAAATCTGCTGGCTGTCCTTGCGCGAGAATCCCGCCTCGCGCACCTGTTCGCACGCGGCTTCGAGCGCCGCGTGGTCGATCGCCACCTCGCCCTTCACCTGCGTATGCTCCGCGAGCATGTGTGCGCGCTGCTCCGGCGTTTGCCAGGCAAGGAGCGTGCGGCCCGAACTCGTATCGACGAGACCCACGCGCGAACCCAGCCGAACCGCGATGCCCCACGTGCCCGGCCCGTCCACCTGCGCGATCACGATCAGGTTGCCGCGGTCGTACACGGTGAGGTGGCAGGACTGCTCGGCTTCGTCGGCGAAGCGCTGCATGAGCGGCAGCGCTTCAGAGATCAGTCGTTCCATGGGCGGGTGACGGTGCGCGAGCGCGAAGAGCTTCAGGCTCAGCGCATAGCGGTCGCCGCCTTCCGAGCGGATGACGTACTGGCGCGCCACCAGCCGCTCGAGCATGCGATAGATCTCGCTCGCGTTGCGCCCTAGCGCCTTCGTGATCTCGGCGCGCGTGAGGCCGGCGCGCTGCTCCGCAAGCAACTCGAGGATGTCGAGCCCCTTGTCCAGCGCGGGCGCGCGATAGCGATCGGCGTCGTCTTTCTCTTCGGTTTCTTCGGGCACGTTGTCCATCTGGCTATTTTTCGCGTTCTTTTCCATTCGATGTCCCCAGGGAAATCACGGACCCATGTTGCACTGCACTTTCCTTGACCTCGTGCGGTGCGTATATGAATAATATGTTCACTGGTGAATAAACGCCAGTGTCGTCAGGTAAGGAAGAGGCAGTTGCAACGGGTCGCCGGCGCTTCGAGCATTTCCACGTGGGCGCGGCAAACACATGCGATTCATCAACGACAGAATCGGCGTGCCACGCGCGTCGACAGGAGACACACATGGCGTTCGCATCCGGGCTCTCGAAGGCCCGCCGCTCCACCGCAATTCATCAAGCACGCGGCTCCTTCGCCCGCGCCGCCACTAAAACGCTTTGCGTCGCCGCGGCCTGCGCTGCGGCGTTCGGCGCGTCGAGTGCCGTCAATGCCGCCGAACTCGGCAAGGTCGGCCTGGGCCTGCCGCTCCTCACGTCGCCGTTCTGGCAGTCGTACAACAACTACCTCGGCGCCTACGCGAAGCAGGACGGCATCGACATCCTCGCGCCCGTGAACTCGAACAACGATCCCGCCCAGCAGATCACGGACATGAACAACATGATCAACCTGGGCGCGAAGGGCATCGTGGTCGGGCCGATCGATTCGGCGGCGATCAGCCGCGCGCTCGGCAACGCCGCCCAGAAGAACGTGAAGGTCGTGGCCGTGGACGTCGCGCCCACGCAGGGCAACGTGGCGATGGTCGTGCGCGCCGACAACCGCGCCTACGGCGAGCAGGCCTGCAAATACATCGGCGAGCATGTCAAGTCGGGCAAGGTCGTGCAGATCATGGGCGACCTCGCCTCGGTGAATGGGCGCGACCGTTCGGAAGCGTTCCGCGCGTGCTTGAAGAACTATCCGAATCTCTCGCTGCTGGAAATTCCGGCCGGCTGGAAGGGCGACGTGGCCGCGAGCGCGCTGGACAGCCTGCTCACCGCGAACCCCGACGTGAAGGGCATCTACATGCAGGCGGGCGGCGTGTATCTCTCGCCCACGCTGCAAACGCTGCGCCGCAAGCAGTTGCTTGTTCCCGCGGGCGATCCGAAGCACATCGTGATCGTCTCCAATGACGGCATTCCGCAGGAGTTCGAAGCAATTCGCAAGGGTGAGATCGATGCGACCGTATCGCAGCCCGCCGACCTCTATGCGAAGTACGGCCTCTACTACATCAAGGCCGCGCTGGAGGGCAAGACATTCAAGCCGGGCAAGACCGATCACGACAGCACGATCATCCAGCTGCAGTCGGGCATCCTCGAAGACCAGTTGCCGGCGCCGCTCGTGACGAAGCAGAACGTCGACGACAAGAACCTGTGGGGCAACACCGTCAAATGAACGATCGAACGAGCGATCGGGCCGTAGCGCGGGTCGTAGCCGATAGCGCGCCGCCGTGGGGCGGCGCGGTATCCGTGGGCAGCCGCGAGGCGGCCGCGCGAGCCCTGCCGCCGGTGGTCGAGGCAAGCGGCGTGACGAAGCGTTATGGCTCCACGGCGGCGCTCGCCGACGTGAGCCTGCGCGTGATGGCGGGCGAGTCGCACGCGCTGGTGGGCCGCAACGGCGCGGGCAAGTCCACGCTCGTTTCGATCTTGACCGGCCTGCGCAAGCCCGACGAAGGCAGTGTGCGTTTCAACGGCGAAAGTGCGCCCGCGATTGCTGACCGCGACGCCTGGCGCGAGCGCGTAGCCTGCGTGTATCAGCATTCCACGATCATTCGCGATCTCACAGTCGCGGAAAACCTCTTCATCAATCGCCAGCCAAGGCGGCGCGGCGTAATCGACTGGCCCACCATGCGCCGCGACGCGCGTGCGCTGCTCGACCACTGGCGCATCGACGTACGCGAAGATGCGCGCGCGGGCGACCTCACGGTCGAAGCCCGCCAACTCGTGGAGATCGCGCGGGCGCTTTCGTATGGCGCACGATTCATCATTCTCGACGAACCGACTGCGCAGCTCGACGGCGAGGAAATCAAGCGCCTTTTCCGGCGTATCGACGAATTGCAGCGCGAAGGCGTGACGTTCCTGTTCATCTCGCACCATTTGCAGGAGGTGTACGAGATTTGCCAGGCCGTCACGGTGCTGCGCGATGCGCGGCATATCGTAAGCGCGCCTGTGTCCCAATTGCCGCGCGAGAGGCTTATTGAAGCCATGACGGGTGAGCGCGGCGGGCTCAATGTCGCCGATGCGGCGGCGCGTGCGGCGCTGCCCGCCAACGCACCGATGGCGCTAGAAGTGCGCGGTCTCACAGGGCACGACTACCACGATGTGTCGTTCACGCTGAAACGCGGCGAAGTGGTCGGCCTCACGGGCGCGACGAGCAGCGGCCGCACGAGTGTGGGCGAGGCGATTGCGGGACTCACCGCGCAGCGCGCAGGCGAGATTCGCGTGAAGGGCGTGCCGCTCACGCCCGGTGACGTGCCCGCGGCGCTGGCGAGCGGCGTGGGCTGCGTGCCGAAGGACCGCCATCACGAAGGGCTCGTGCTCACGCAGTCGGTGGCCGAGAACGCTTCCATGACGATCGCGGGATTGCTCGGGCGCTTCGGTTTCGCGCCGCCCGCGAAGAAGCAGGCATTTGGCAAGCGCATGATCGAGTCGCTCGGCATCGTCGCGCAAGGACCGGACCACGTGGTTTCGGGGCTTTCGGGCGGGAACCAGCAGAAGGTGGTGATGGCGCGCGCATTGGCAAGCAATCCTGACGTTCTCGTGCTCATCGACCCTACCGCGGGCGTGGACGTGAAATCGAAGGAAGCGCTGCTCTCGGTCGTGGACCGCGTGCGCGACGAAGGCAAGGCCGTGCTCGTGGTGTCGAGCGAACTCGACGACTTGCGCACCTGCGACCGCGTGCTCGTGATGTTTCGCGGCGAGGTGGTCACCGAAATGGCGGCCGGATGGCAGGACCACGAACTGATCGCATCGATTGAAGGAGTCGATCTCCATGAAGAATAGTGTTTCGACGCCCGCGTTTGCGGCGGCGCAGGCCGATGCGGCCGCTCAAGGGCGCAGTGCGCGTCCCCGCATCGAACTGGCGCGCCTGCGCGATTTCGCGCTGCTTCCCGCGCTGGTGCTGCTGCTCGTGATCGGCGGCTTCGTGAGCCCGAGCTTTCTCACGCGCGCGAATCTGATCAGCGTGCTCGGGGCTTCCGCCGCGCTCGCGCTCGTGGTGCTTGCCGAATCGCTCATCGTGCTCACGGGCAAGTTCGATCTTTCGCTCGAATCGACCGTGGGCATTGCGCCTGCCGTTGGCGCGATGCTCGTCATGCCGGCCGCTTCTGCGGGTTTCGGCACGCAGTGGCCGGCGTTCGTCGGGCTTGCCGCCATCGTTCTGGTGGGCGCGCTGATCGGTTTCATCAACGGCTTTCTCGTGGTGCGGCTGCGGCTGAACGCGTTCATCGTCACGCTCGCGATGCTGATCGTGCTGCGCGGGATGCTTGTGGGCGCAACGAAGGGCGGCACGCTCTTCGACATGCCTTCGTCGTTCTTCGCGCTCGCCACCACCATCGTGCTCGGCCTGCCGGTTTCCGTGTGGCTTGCCGCTGCCGCGTTCGCGTTCGCCGCGTTCATGCTGCGCTACCACCGAGTGGGCCGCGCGCTCTACGCGATCGGCGGCAATCCCGATGCGGCGCGCGCAGCGGGTATTCGCGTGGAACGCATCACGTGGGGCGTGTTCGTGCTCGGCAGCGTGCTCGCCGCGATTGGCGGCTTGATCGTCACCGGCTACGTGGGCGCGATCAACGCGAATCAGGGCAACGGCATGATCTTCACCGTGTTCGCGGCGGCCGTGATCGGCGGCATTTCGCTCGATGGCGGCAAGGGCACGATGCTCGGCGCGCTTTCGGGCGTGCTGCTGCTCGGCGTGGTGCAGAACCTGCTCACGCTCGCCCAGGTGCCGTCGTTCTGGATTCAGGCGATTTACGGCGCGATCATCCTCGGCTCGCTGATGGTGGCGCGGCTCGCGGGCGGCGAGGCACAGAACTGAAAGCGGAGACTATTTGTGAACGGCAACGCACCCCATACCGACGCCCGTCTCATCCTGCTCACTCCTGAGGACAACTGTCTGATCGCGGCGGCGCGTCTGGCAGCGGGCGAGACGGTAGCGATAGAAGGCGAGCGCGTGACACTCGCGAAGACGATCGAACTCGGTCACAAAGTGGCGCGCCGCGCACTTGCCAAAGACGAAAAGGTGCTGCGCTATGGCGCGCGCATCGGCCACGTGAACGAGCCGGTGGCGCGCGGTGAGCATCTGCACACGCACAACCTGGAAAGCGATTATTTGCCGACCTATACGCACGACGCGGGGCACGAGTTCGTGCCGCACAAGTAACGCCTCCACGATGCGGCACGCGCCGCGAGCAGGATTCAAGTTATGAGCGATAGCAACGTCACAAATTCACAAGCCGCCGCGCCCATGCTCGAAGGCTGGCTGCGCAGCGACGGTCGCAAGGGCATTCGCAACGTGGTTGCGGTGGCCTATCTCGTGGAATGCGCGCACCATGTGGCGCAGGAAATCGTCGCGCAGTTCCGCGAGCCGTTCGATGCTTTCGACGACCCGGCCGCTCAACATGAGCCGCCGGTTCACCTGATCGGCTTTCCGGGCTGCTTCCCGAACAGCTACGCCGAAAAGATGATGAAGCAGCTCACCACGCATCCGAACGTGGGCGCGGTGCTGTTCGTCTCGCTTGGCTGCGAGAGCATGAACAAGCACTACCTCGTGGAGCAGGTGCGCGCCAGCGGTCGTCCGGTAGAAGTCCTGACGATCCAGGAAAAGGGCGGCACGCGCAGCACGATCCAGTACGGTCTCGACTGGGTGCGCGAAGCGCGTGCGCAACTCGCCGTGCAAAAGAAGGTGCCGATGCGGCTCGACGAACTCGTGGTCGGCACGATCTGCGGCGGCTCGGACGGCACGAGCGGCATCACCGCGAACCCGGCCGTGGGCCGCGCGTTCGATCAGCTGATCGCGGCGGGTTCGGCCTGCATCTTCGAAGAAACTGGCGAGCTGGTGGGCTGCGAATTTCACATGAAAAGCCGGGCGGCCAGGCCCGAACTGGGCGAAGAGATCGTTGCGTGCGTGGCCAAGGCGGCGCGCTACTACTCGGTTCTCGGCCACGGTTCGTTTGCCGTGGGCAACGCGGACGGCGGCCTCACCACGCAGGAAGAGAAGTCACTTGGCGCGTATGCCAAAAGCGGCGCCTCGCCGATCGTCGGCATCGTGAAGCCGGGCGACGTGCCGCCCACGGGCGGGCTCTATCTGCTCGACGTGGTGCCCGACGGCGAGCCGCGCTTCGGCTTTCCGAATATCAGCGACAATGCGGAAATCGCGGAGCTGATCGCCTGCGGCGCGCACGTGATCCTGTTCACGACGGGGCGCGGGTCGGTGGTGGGTTCGGCGCTTGCGCCCGTCATCAAGGTGTGCGCGAACCCGCTGACTTACCGTAACCTCGCCGGCGACATGGACGTGGACGCGGGCCGCATTCTGGAGGGCCGCGCGACGCTCGACGAAGTGGGGCGCGAAGTGTTCGACCGCACGCTGGCGGTGGCGGGCGGCGAGCGCTCGAAGTCGGAGACGCTCGGGCACCAGGAGTTTATCCTCACGTACAAGACCTTCGAACCAGTCGGCCCCGCATGCCTGCCCGCCAGTGCGCGCGTGCCGATCGTCGAAGCCGCGAACTGAAACGGCAATCGTTGTGGACCCAACCATCTCCAGGAGGTGACGAGCCATGGCGCAAGAACAGCATCCCAGGGTGGCGCATACGCGCCGTATCGGACGCACGGCGCTCGAAGTGAGCGCATTGGGTCTCGGCACTGCGCCGCTCGGCGGCTTGTACCGCGATTTGTCAGAGGAAGAAGCGCAGGCCACTGTCGACGCCGCGTGGCAAGCCGGCATCCGCTTTTTCGATACCGCGCCGCACTACGGCCACACCAAGGCCGAGCACCGGCTGGGCGCGGCGTTGCGGCGCTATCCGCGCAACGAGTACGTGATTTCCACGAAAGTGGGCCGCCATTTCGTGCCGCGCACGCATCCGTACGACGGCAGCGAGGGCTGGCAAAACCCGCTGCCCTTCGAAGCGATTTTCGACTACACGCGCGACGGCATCCTGCGTTCGTTCGAGGACAGCCAGCAGCGGCTTGGCCTCGTCGAAATCGACATTCTGCTCGTGCACGACATCGGCCGCTTCACGCACGGCGAGCGCAACGAGCACTACTGGCGGCAACTGAGCGACAGTGGTTTCAAGGCGCTCGACGAATTGCGCAGCGCGGGCGCGATCAAGGCGGTCGGCTTCGGTGTGAACGAGCGCGAAGTGATACTCGAGGCGATGCGGGAATTCGACATCGACTGTGCGCTGCTCGCGGGCCGCTACACGCTGCTCGAACAGGCGCCGCTAGACGATCTGCTGCCCGAGTGCGAGGAGAAGGGCGTAAGCATTCTGCTCGGCGGCGCGTTCAATTCGGGCATTCTCGCGCACGGCCTGCTTGGCGAACTCAAGTTCAACTATGCCGACGCGCCGCAGGAAGTGGTCGAGCGCGTGGCGCGGCTCGAAACGATCTGCCGGACCTACGACGCGCCGCTCGCCGCGGCGGCGCTGCAGTTCCCCTATGCGCACCCGGCTGTGGCAACGGTGCTCAACGGCGCGCGCAGCCCGCAAGAGGTGCGTGAGAACGCCGCCTCGTTCGAGACGAAATTGCCTCGCGAGTTGTGGCTCGCGCTGCGCGACAAAGGTCTTCTCGATCCGCGCGCGCCGCTTCCGCAGGTTTGAGCCATGGCTACGATCACTACGATCGAGGCGATCGACGCCCATCAGCACTATTGGGACCCCGCGCGCGGCGATTACGGCTGGCTCACGCCTTCGATGACCGCGCTTTATCGCGCGTTTGGTCCCGCTGATCTCGCGCCTTTGCGCGCGTCGTGCGGCGTGGCGCGCACGGTGGTCGTGCAGGCCGCGCCGACCGTCGAGGAAACGCGCTGGCTGCTCGACCTCGCGCGCAACGAGCCATCGATTGCGGGCGTAGTGGGCTGGGTGCCGCTCGACGATCCGCACGTCGGCACGTTGATCACCGAACTCGCGCGCGAGCCGAAGCTGTGCGGCGTGCGCCCCATGCTCCAGGACCTGCCCGACGACGACTGGATCGAGAATGCCGATACCGCGCGAGGTGTGGAAGCGCTCATCGCGCACGATCTCGCCTTCGACGCACTCGTTTTCACGCGCCATGCGCATGCGCTCGCGACGTTTATCGCGCGCAATCCCGCGCTGCGCGTGGTGATCGATCATGGCGCGAAGCCGCCTATTGCCGATGGCGCAGAAAGCGGTTTCGCCGAGTGGTCGCACGCCGTCTCGCGGTTCGCGCGGTTTCCGCAAGTGCATTGCAAGCTTTCCGGGCTCGCGACCGAAGCCGCGCCTGGTTGGGACGACGCCACGCTTGCGCCCTGGGTCGCGCATCTGCTCGCGTCGTTCGGCCCGAAGCGCCTCATGTGGGGCAGCGACTGGCCGGTGCTGAACCTCAATGGCGACTACGAACGCTGGCATGCAAGCGCGCAACAACTCACGAAGGCGCTATCCGCAGACGAGCGCGCCGCTGTTTTTGGCGGCAATGCAGCGGCTTTCTATCGGCTTAAAACCGGGCTAGGGGACGATCCAGCCGGTTAGAAAACGTCCGCCGAACGCCACGAGGCGCGCCTGCGTCGCCATAATGGCCGTTCGCGTCATCCCGACTTCTTCCCGCGATTTCATCGCTCGATCGCGGCACGGGGCGCCTGCAGCAGTACCGGGTCTCACCGTGCCTCGCTTTCAACCGCGCTTTCAACCGGAGTGGCAGATGGTACAAAGACTGGCCGGCAAGACGGCCTTGATCACCGCGGCGGGCCAGGGCATAGGCTACGCGGCCGCCGAACTGTTCGCGCGCGAAGGCGCACGCGTGATCGCCACGGACCTGCGCATCGACGCGCTCTCGGCGCTGCCGGTCGAGGCGCGCAAGCTCGACGTGCTCGACGGCGCGGCCATCACCGCGCTCGCGCAGGAACTGGGCACAATCGACGTGCTGTTCAACTGCGCGGGCTTCGTGCACGCGGGCTCGATACTGGAAGCGAGCGAAGAAGACTGGGACTTCGCGTTCGATCTGAACGCGAAGGCGATGTACCGGACCATCCGCGCCTTCCTGCCGGCCATGTTGACGAAGGGCGGCGGGTCGATCATCAACATGTCGTCGGCGGCGTCGAGCGTGAAGGGCGTGCCCAACCGCTTTGTGTACGGCGCCTCGAAGGCCGCTGTGATAGGGTTGACGAAGGCCGTAGCCGCTGACTTCGTGACGCGCGGCATCCGCTGCAACGCGATCTGCCCCGGCACGGTGTCTTCGCCGTCGCTCGAGGAGCGCATCGCGACGCAAGCCGCGGCGCAGGGCACGAGCGTGGACGCGGCGCGCGCCGCGTTCGTCGCGCGCCAGCCGATGGGGCGCGTGGGCAAGCCCGAGGAAATCGCGGCGCTCGCGCTCTACCTCGCTTCCGACGAATCGGGATTCACGACCGGCCAGGCGCATGTGATCGACGGCGGATGGTCTAACTAGTTAGCCCCGAATCTGCCGCAAGCGATTCTGACCGACTGCATAGCACTCAGACACACGAGGAACACAGACGATGAAACTGCTTCGCTATGGCCCGAAGGGCCACGAAAAACCGGGCCTGCTCGACGCCGAAGGCCGCATTCGCGCGCTCTCAGGCAACGTGGCCGACATTGCAGGCGACGTGCTTTCCGATGCCGGCCTCGCGCAACTGCGCACGATCGATCCGGAAACGCTGCCGCTCGTCGAAGGCAATCCGCGCATCGGGCCCTGCGTCGGCCATATCGGCAAGATGGTCTGCATTGGCCTGAACTATGCCGATCACGCTGCCGAGTCGGGCATGCCGGTGCCGAGCGAGCCAGTCGTCTTCAACAAGTGGACGAGCGCCATCGTCGGCCCGAACGACGACATCGAGATCCCGCGCGGCTCGAAGAAGACCGACTGGGAAGTGGAACTGGGCGTGGTGATCGGCAAGCACGCGAAGAACGTGAGCGAGGCCGACGCGCTCAACTACGTGGCCGGCTACTGCGTGATCAACGATGTGTCCGAGCGCGAATGGCAGATCGAGCGCGGCGGTCAGTGGGACAAGGGCAAGGGCTTCGATACGTTCGGCCCGACCGGCCCGTGGCTCGTCACGCGCGACGAAGTGCCCGATCCGCAGAATCTCTCGATGTGGCTCGAAGTGGATGACCATCGCTACCAGAACGGCAGCACGCGCACGATGATCTTCACGGTCGCGAAGCTAGTTTCGTATCTTTCGGAGTGCATGAGCCTGCAGCCGGGCGACGTGATCTCCACTGGCACGCCGCCTGGCGTGGGCATGGGCGTGAAGCCGAACCCCGTGTTCCTGAAGGCGGGGCAGACGGTGCGTCTCGGTATCGAGGGTCTGGGCGAGCAGCAGCAGAAAACGCGCGCGGCGGAATAAGCGCGCCTGAAGCATGAAAAAGCGCGCGAGGGGAAGCGGGGCAGACCCGCTTCGCCTCGCGCGCTTCGTTTTGCGGCGCAGACGTTTCTGTTTGTCTAACTTTTCTCGTCCGGCCCATTGCCTTCCGGCAGCCGGTTAACCGTCCCCTGGGCGAGCGCCACGAGCTTTTCGTCGCCGTTTTCCATCACGTACACGCTGCACTGGCACGTGGCCTGATGCCGCCCCACGTGCACCACGCGCGCCCGCGCCATCAGCGTGCCCTTTAGCGCCGGGCGCAGATAGTTGATCTTGAATTCTGCCGTCACCACCCGCGGCCCGAGAGCCAGCGCCCCCGCGAAGGTCAGCGCATTGTCGGCGAGATAACTGATCACCCCGCCGTGCACGAAGCCGTGCTGCTGCTTGAGGTCGTCGCGTACCGGCAGCCTCAGCGTCAGCTCGTCGGCCCCCACGTGCGTCAGTTCGGTTCCGAGCAGCACGCTGAACGGTTGGGCATGCAAAGCGCCGCGCGCGCGATCCACGAGATCTGTCATCGTCGCATTCCCTGGGTCTATCCCCGAGTGGTTTCCTAACCACTCTAGGAAGCCTCGGCGTCGAGTCAAGGTGAATCGAACCGAGTCGGCATTTTATTGTTGCGAGAAATGCAGAGAATGCTCGTGTAACCATTGCCGAAATGATCTGCTATGCATTTTAGGGCGTTTTCTCACGGTTTATTCACGGTTTAGGGCTCAAAAACCGGGTTTGCGCGGCCGTAAACGCAGTGCGGGCCCGAGCGATCACATGCTCGTGCCTCACTCATTCACTGCCATCCCAGGTGTCCCCGATGTTCAGCAAGATCAAGGTCGCATCCGGCCTGTTGTGTGTCCTCGTCGCGTTCTGTGTACTGCAGCTCGTGACCGCAGGACTTGGTTACTGGTCGCTCACACGTACGCACGACGACGTGGCCGACCTCTCGAAAGTGGCGTTGCGGCAGGCAAGCGCCGCCAACGTCATCACCCAGCAGTTGATGGACGCCCGCATCAACCTCTCGCGCGCGGGCACGCGCATGGTCCGTGGCGGCACGGTGCCGACCGACATGGTCAATCACGCGCGCGACCAGCTCGCCGCCGCCGACACCACTTTCGCGGCCCTCATGGCCGTGCCGCCGATCAACGACGACAACCGCGCGCGCGTCGCCGCGTTCGGCGAGCGCTACCAGGTGTACCGCAAGGCGCTTGGCGAGCTGATCGACGACCTCAATGGCAACAATCTGCAGGCCTTCCTCGACCAGCCGACGCAGTCGTACCAGGACGCCTATCTCGCGGAGCTGCACGCCTTCGCGCAGTTCAGCGCCGCCGCGAGCCGCGCTTCGCTCGATTCGATCGACTCGCGTCTCGCGCTCTTCCAGGGCGTGGGCATCTTCATCCTGGTACTGCTGATCGCGCTCGCGACCGGCGTGCACTTCGCGCTGCGGCGCGGCGTGGTGGAGCCGCTCGAGGAAGCGGGCCGCCATTTCGACCGTATCGCGCGCGGACGCCTGAACGAGCGCGTCGCCGCGCGCGGCGAGAACGAGATCGGCCGGCTGTTCCAGGGCCTTTCGCTGATGCAGTCGAGCCTGGCTCGTACCGTCCACACCGTGCGCGAAACGGCGGGCTCGATCAACGTGGGCGCCGACGAGATCGCCACGGGCAACGCCGATCTTTCGGCGCGCACCGAATCGCAGGCGGCTTCGCTTGAGGAAACGGCGGCGAGCATGGAGGAACTCACGGGCACCGTGCGCAACACGGCCGAGAACGCGCGCGAGGCGAACGCGCTGGCCGAGGCGGCGCTCGACGCGACCGCGCGCGGCGGCGCCGTGGTGGGCGAGGTGGTCGAGCGCATGCGCGGCATCGCGCAAAGCTCGGACAAGATCGCGGAGATCATCGGCGTGATCGACGGCATCGCGTTCCAGACCAACATTCTCGCGCTCAACGCGGCCGTGGAAGCGGCGCGCGCGGGCGAGCAGGGCCGTGGTTTCGCGGTCGTGGCGGGCGAGGTGCGCGGGCTTGCGCAGCGCAGCGCGCAGTCGGCCAAGGAAATCAAGACGCTGATCAGCGAGTCGGTTTCGCAGATCCGCGGGGGCTCGGAGCTCGTGGAGCGTGCGGGCGAGTCGATGCGCGAGGTGTCGAACTCGATCTCGCGCGCCACGCAGATGATGGCGGGGATCAGCGCCTCGTCGCTCGAGCAGAGCACGGGCATTGATCAGGTGAATCAGGCCGTCTCGCAGATGGACCAGATGACCCAGCAGAACGCGGCGCTCGTCGAGGAGGCCGCGGCTGCCGCGGCCTCGCTGCATCAGCAGACGCGCCAGCTTTCCGAGGCCGTGGCCGCATTCGAGATTTCGCCGGCGGTGCTGGCGGCCTGATCGGGTTGAGCCTCACGTAGGCGGGTTTGCGCCCGCCCACGTTGGCGCTTCGAGTGGTTGCGCCTCAGACGCCCATACCCTGGTAAGCGGTCAAGAGGTGATACGGCGTCGTGGACGGCATGTCCGCGCGCGCAACCTCGCCGTTCACATTGCGGCATTCCACCCAGCCTTGCGGCGTGAGAAAGCGCGGCGCGAAGCGCGCGACTTGCGGCGCGACCGCGGCGCGCACCGTGGCGTCGCCGTGCGTGGCGAGCGCGCGCAAATATTCCGTTTGCGCCCAGATGCGCTGCGTTGCATCAATCACACGGCCGTGCTCGTCGAGCGCGGCCGCCACTGCCCCCGTTTCCGGGTCCACGCCGTGCTTCTGTGCGAAGGCGAAGGCGCGCGCGAGCGCTTCGTCCAGACCCGACGCGCCCAGCCGCGCGCCCGCGCGCGTTGCCAGCCAGAACCATTCGAACTGATGTCCGGGCTCGAGGCGGTTGTCCGCCGCGCCGAGGGGCAATTCGGCGATGCAGCCCGTCGGCTCGTGCAGGAAGCCGCGCGCGAGCGCCTCGACGAGGCGCGTGATTGCCGTATCGAACGCGCTGTCGCCGGTTGCCTCGCTCGCCACGAGCCAGGCTTCGGTGAGGTGCATGAGCGGATTCTGCAGCGGGCCGCCGGTGACGCTCGCGAAGGAAGCGTCGAGCGCCGAGTTGAGCAGGCCGTCTTGCGCGGCGAAGCGATCGACGATCAGCGAGGAGGTTTCGCGCGCGACATCGAGCGCCTCGGCCGAGCCGAAGCGCTGGCCGTAGGCCGCGGTTGCGAACACCACGAAGGCGTGCGTGTAGAGGTCCTTGGTGGTGTCGAGCGGTGCGCCGGCGGCGTCGACGCTATAGAACCATCCGCCGTGCTTCGGGTCCCGATAAGTGTGGCGCAGCGTTTCGAAGAGCGTTTGCGCGTGCGCGGCGTCGCCGGCCTGGGTGAAGACGAAGAGCTGGCGGGCGCATGCCATCGCGCGGTAGCGCGTGACGGGCAGCGGCTTCGTACCGGCCGCATCGAGCGCCTCGTAGGGCAGGCGCAGTTCGGCATTGAAACCCGGGCCGCGCCACATCGGCAGGACGATACGGTCGAAATGCTCGCGCAGGCTGGCTGCGCTCGTAGGTGTGTTCATGGCGAAAAGGTGCGGCGAAGCGCGTCACTTCAAAGGGCAATGCCGGCGATTGTACGCATTCGCAAAAGGCGCGGGAAATTCCACCTTGCCGCGGGGCGCGCGCCCATGACAACAAGACCAGGAGGGTGAAAACAATGATCGGAAACTGGGAACTCATTGCGCGGCTGGTGCTGGCCGCCCTGCTCGGCAGCGTGATCGGCTTCGAGCGCGAGCGGCTTTCGTGGGCGGCGGGGCTGCGCACCCATATGCTCGTGAGCGTGGGCTCGGCGCTCATCATGCTCGTTTCGGCCTACGGTTTCGCCGATGTGCTCAAGGACGACCACGTCGTGCTCGATCCTTCGCGGATGGCGGCGCAGGTCGTCTCGGGCATCGGCTTTCTCGGCGCGGGCTCGATCCTGCTGCGCGGCGAGGTCGTGCGTGGCCTCACCACGGCGGCGAGCCTCTGGTCGGTCGCCGCCGTGGGCCTCGCGGTGGGCGGCGGGCTTTACACGGGCGCGATTGCCGCGACCGTCATCATTCTCATCATCCTCGCGGGCATCAAGCCGCTCGAGCGGCGCTTCATTACGTTCCGGCAGCGCCGCCAGTTCACGCTGCTCGTCAGCCGCGGCGCACTCACGTTCCACTCGCTGCACGACGCGCTCGGCACGTCGAGCCCGCGCGTGAAGCAGTTCGTCGTCCAGCAGAGCGACGACTCGCCCGAGCTGGACGAAGTGATGATCACCTTGAGCCGGGTGTCGTCGATGGAGTACGAGGCGATTTGCGCGACGCTGCGCCGCTTGCCCGATGTGAAGGAGTTCCGCGAGGACGGCGTGCCAGGTTGACCTATGCGGGGTGTTGGTCGATGCCCGCTGGGTAAGTCGGGGGAGAGTATCTGGCGGCGCGTTCCGGCATGCGACAATGGGTGTTCGAACCAGAACACGAGGACGTCGCCAAACGGCCGTGACCGGCCGGCGCGCGACGCGAACCGCATCGCTGACCCATGGCTGATTACGCAGATACCGCATCCTTGAGCTCTTCGCATCCTGAACGCAGTGCACCGTGGCAGCCCCGCTCCACGTCCGCGCCGTCCAACGTTACTGAATCCCCTGTTGTATTCGAATCCGATGCTTCGCAGGTGCTGGCGGGTGAGAGTCTTGCCGCCGTCGCCGAAGCGGATGCCGCCGCCGTGCGCCAGGGTACGCTGAGCGGCTTCGAGAACCCTGAGCCGGCTCAAGCTGCGGCGGCGCCCAGCGACGAGGCGAGCGTTGTGAGCTCCGTTGCGACAGCAACGACTGCGCGCCGCGCGCCGCGCGCGAAGCGTGCCGCTGCCCCTGCCATGGCCGAAGCCGCGACGGCGGGCCTTGGCGAAGTGCAAGAACCGGATGCCGCAGCGTTCGTCGCGGAGCCGTCGTTCGCCGCCGACAACGCCGGGCGCGTCGAACCCACTGGGTTCGCGCCCGAAGCCGCTCAAACGGCGACTCAAACGGCCACGGAGCCGGATGCGCTGGCGCAGCGTCTCGACGCGCTCCAGGGCGCGCTCGCCGAGCAGCGCCGCATGGCTGCCGTGTCTTCGCGGCAGCTCAAGTGGGTGCTTGCTGCTGCTTCGGCGGCCGTGCTCGCTTCGGTGGGGTTCGGGATCGCGCAATCGGTGCGGTTCGACAGCTTCGCAAACGAGTCCCGCGCCGAACAGGCGCGCCTCGAGCAATTCAGCCTGAAGCAGCAGTCCACGCTTGACGATCTGTCGCAGCGCCTCACGGCGCAGGCCGCCGCCGCAACAGCGGCTGCCGCTGCGGCGGCCGCTGCCGTGGAGAGCCAGGCGGCGCCTGCGGCCCGCGCGGTGGCGAAGACTTCGCCCGCCAAGGCGGCTCCCACGCCCGCGCGCCATGCAGCAGCGGCGCATTCCACCCGTGCGGCTCACGCTAAAAGCGCCCAGAAAACCAGTCGCTGACCGGCTTCGCCCCGCGATCCCACCCCTTTAGCTCAAATCTCGATGCGTTGTTCTGTTGCAACGCATCGATTGCGCTCGACCCCGTGCGACGGCGCGTCGCAGTTTTTTTGCTGCATTGCACTAGCGCTTCCCTAGGGAAAACCCTATAATTCGTTCTGTCTTAGGGAAAACCCTGAACTGCAGCCTAACTGGGAGTCGCCATGAGCTTCATCTTTGCACTGTTCCAAAAGGTGAGCGATCTCTTCGCGTCGCCGTATCTGCCGATGGATTCGGAATACTCGTACGCAGCGCGTCACCGCGAAGCCGAGCGCGTTCGCCGCTCGCACTACATGCCGTTCGGCATGCCGCGTGACTGATCGAAGCTGAGGCGCTTCGGACGGCGAGTGCCGTCCAACGCGTTTCTCCGGTCAGACCGCAAGATTTTCAAGCAAGGCCGGCTTTCGAAAGAGAGCCGGCCTTGTTGCGTTCTGGTCTGACGGCAGTCGCGCGCGGCTCGTGGCATAGTGATGCCGCTTCGAAATCGCTACGCCTCACACCACATGTCCAATACCTACTTCTACGATCCCGCTCAGGGCCATGGCCTGCCGCACGACCCGTTCAAGGCGATCGTCGCGCCGCGCATGATCGGCTGGATCTCTAGCCGCGCGAAAAGCGGCGCGCTCAATCTCGCGCCCTACAGCTTCTTCGGTGCGTTCGCCACCTTTCCGCCGATCATCGGGTTCTGCAGCGAAGGCCGCAAGGACAGCATCAGCAATATCGAAGAGACCGGTGAGTTCGTCTGGAACCTCACGTCGAAGGCGCTGGCCCCGCAGATGAACCGCACCTCCGCACCGGTTGCCGCCGATGTCGACGAATTCGCGCTCGCGGGCCTGACGGCCGCGCCGGGGCGCAGTGTCGCCGTGCCGCACGTGGCCGAGTCGCCGGCCGCGCTCGAATGCAAGCTGCTGCAGATCGTGCGGCTCAACACGGTGGACGGCACACCCATGGACAACTGGCTCGCGCTCGGGCAGGTGGTGGGCGTGCACATTCGCGAGGAATTCCTGAAGGACGGCCTGTTCGACACGCACGCCGCCCAGCCCGTGATGCGCGCGGGCTATCGCGCCGACTACGCGCAGATCGGCGAGATGTTCCAGATGGTGCGCCCGAGCGCGTAAGCCGCTTTAGGCATGACCGCGGCGCGCGCAGGGCACGACGTTGCCGCGTCCCGCCCGCCCGCCGATAATGGGCCGACCGCGCCAAGCGCGCGACGGAGGCAATCCATGCAATCTCCGACGGGATCGGTAGTGGCGCTCAGCTCGGCCGCCTCGACGATGTTTTCGATCGGCATGATCGCGCTGGGCTACTGGGGGCTGCACGAGCCTTCGGCCTGGCGTATCGGCGACCGCGTGGTCGTCGGCATCGCGCTCGCGGGTTTCGCGTGCCTCGGCAGCGTGCCCTGGCTCGCCACGTCGCCCGCGAAGCCCAACGACGAATCGCGCTTTCTCATGGCGCGCCGCGCCTTTCTCTGCGGCGCGGCGGCCGTGTGGGTGTCGATCGCGCTATCGCTGGTGCTGTGATTAGAAGCGTGCGCGCAACCCCACCGTGCCCACCACCTGATTGGCCGTCGAAGAGGCGCCGCCCGCCGTGTTGATGAACGCCACGTAGTTGTGTCCCGACGCGTGCTGGTACATGGCCTCGCCGTAGAGGTCGGTGCGCTTCGAGAGGCGGTACACGACCTGTGCGTCCACCTGGTTCCACTTCGGATCGGCGCCGTAGGTGGTCGTGTTGCTCACGTGGCCATCCGTGAACGTGTAGGCGAGACCCAGGCTCCACGCCGGGTTCAACTGATATTTCCCGTTCACTTCGTAATTGTTGAAGCTCATGTCGCCGCCTTGCGAGCCGAACGAGTTCGTACCCGAGTATTCGCTGCGCGTGAACACGAAGCCCGCCGTGGCCGGACCGAACGAGTAGTTGATGCCGCCGCCGAACGAACGCAGACGGTCGGCGCCGAGCGCGAAGCCGCCCTTGCCATTGGCCGTCGATTCCGCGAGATCCACTGCGCCGGGGCTGCTCGCCGTGGCGCCCTGCGTGCCGTTGAGTTGCAGATAACCCGCCGCGATGGCGAGCGGCCCGTTGGTGTAGCTCGCGCCGAAGCTGTAGGCGCGGTTCACGGCGAAGTCGGTCTGGTTCGAGAACGCGTAGAGCGCGCCGAACTTCAGGCCGCTATAGGTATTGCTCGTGAACTTGACCGCGTTGCTCATGCGCAGCGAGTGGTTCAGGTTGTCGTTGTCGAACGGATGCGCGAAGCCCGTGTCGCCGAAGGTGCCCGCCGTGGCGGAGAGCGGGGCGACAAAGTCGACGAGCGAGTCGTACTGGCGGCCGAGCGTGAGCGAGCCGAACTGGTCGCTCGCCAGGCCCACATAGGCCTGGCGGCCAAACATGCGGCCGTCCTGGCCGAGCTTGCCGTTCTGCACGTTGAAGCCGTTTTCGAGCACGAAGACCGCATGCAGGCCGCCGCCCAGGTCCTCGCTGCCGCGCACGCCGAAGCGGCTGCCGTTCACGTTGCCGCTCGTCGCCTGCCAGAGCGCGCCGCCGGACTTGCCGCTCGCGACGTTGTTCGTGTACATGATGCCGGCGTCGATCAGGCCGTAGAGCGTGACCGAGCTTTGTGCGTGGGCGGCGGGCGCGGCAACCACGCCGAGAGCGCCGAGCACGGCGGTAGCGGTGGTGAGCGAGACGGTGTTCTTCATTCGAGGTTCCTGTAGCGTTGTTGTTTCGTAGCGAGTGCAACAGCGACAGGAGTGTAGGGAGTGAAATGCGCCGGAAAACCGGCTGTGACTGGAGAGGATTCTTCCTCGATCTGGAAGGATGATTTCATCTCCTTGTCATAAATCGACTCGTGGCGATGTAGGGCGTGCGCCCGGCGGGATGACGGAGTGGCCCTGGGAGTTTGGTACGATTCACGCTTTGCCAGCCAACCCTACCTGCCGCGTGAAGCGTTACGTGCCGTTGATCCGCGATCGAATCGCGATGCAGTTTTCCCGTCTGAAGCCCGCCGCCGCGCGGCTTGGCGCGTTTTTACGTCCGTTCGCGGCGCGTGCGCTCCATCACCTTCGGCATCCCACGCGGCGCGGCGTGCTCATGGCCATTGGCGCGCTGCCGGCGCTCGTCGCGCTCTACGTGCTCGTGCTGATTCCGTTCACGCCGAGCATTGGCGACATCCGCAAGGCGCGTGTGGACGAGCCGGCGCAGATCCTTTCCGCCGACGGCAAGGTGCTCGCCGAGTTCAAGCCCTCGAACCGCGAATGGGTGCCGCTCGCGCAGATCTCGCCGCACATGGTCGACGCGCTGATTTCCACCGAGGATCACCGCTTCTACGAGCACCACGGCATCGATTTCAAGCGCACGGCGGGCGCCGCGCTGCACACGTTCTCGGGCGAGCGCCAGGGCGGTTCGACCATCACGCAGCAGCTCGCGCGCAATCTCTATCCCGATGAGATTGGCCGTGCGCCCACGCTCACGCGCAAGATCAAGGAAGCGATCACGGCGTTCAAGATCGAGGCGGTGTACAGCAAGCAGCAGATTCTCGAAACGTATCTCAACACGGTGCCGTTTCTCTACAACGCCTACGGCATCGAGATGGCGTCGCGCACGTACTTCGGCGTGTCGGCGGATCAGCTCGATATCCTTCAAGCCGCGACGCTCACGGGCATGTTGAAGGGCAATGCCTATTACAACCCGGTGATCAACCCCGAGCGTGCGCTCGCGCGGCGCAACACCGTGCTCGGCCAGATGGTGAAGTACGGCAAGCTCAGCGAGGCACAGTACGCCACGCTCTCGAAGAAGCCGCTGCGCCTCGACTTCGAGCGGCAGACCGAGCCGCCCGGCCCTGCGCCGCACTTCGCGCTGCAACTGCGCAAGTGGCTCATCTCATGGGCCGACCGCAACGACTACAACATCTATTCCGATGGCCTCGTGGTGCGCACCACGATCGATTCGCGCCTCCAGCAGATGGCGACCGCCGCGCTGCGCCAGCACACGAACCAGCTCCAGGGCATCGCCAACGGCGCATGGAGCGGACGCAACGGCTGCGTGGCCAGCAACGACCTGTTCGCGACGTTCATGCGCGAAACGCAGGACTACAAGAGCGCGCGCGATGCGGGCGCGAACGACGCCGACGCGCTCAAGCAGCTCACCTCCGACCGCACCTTCATGCGCAATCTCTGCAAGAGCAAGACCGCGGTGGAGGCGGGCTTCCTCGCCATCGACCCGCGCAACGGGCAGATCAAGGCGTGGGTGGGCAGCCGCGACTTTACCGACGAACCGTTCGACCACGTGCAGCAGGCGCGCCGTCAGCCGGGCTCGACGTTCAAGCCGTTCGTGTACGGCGCGGCCTACGCGGCGGGCGCGAAGCCGACTGACACGTTCATCGACCAGCCGGTGGAGATTCCGCTTGCAGGCGGCGAAATCTGGAAGCCGACCGACGACGTGCCGCCGAGCAACCGCCCGATGACGCTGCGCGACGCGATCGCGTTCTCGCGCAACCGCATCACCGCGCAGTTGATGCAGACCGTGGGCCCGGACAAGGTCGCGCGCCTCGCACGCGCGATGGGCGTGCGCGACAGCCAGCTCGAGCCGGTGCCGTCGCTTGCACTCGGCACGAGCCCTGTCACGCTGAAGGAGATGGTCTCCGCCTACAGCACCATCGCCAACGACGGCGAGTATCTCGAGCCGCGCATGGTCACGAGCATCGAGGACCACAAGGGCAACGTGCTTGCGCAGTTCGAGAGCGCTTCGCCTGAGCGCGCGCTTTCCGCTGAAGCGGACCGCACGCTGCTCGACACCATGCGTGATGTCGTGAACCGCGGCACGGGTGCGGCCATCCGCTCGCGCTTTGGCATTCGCGGCGACGTGGCGGGCAAGACCGGCACGACCCAGGGCAACACGGACGGCTGGTTCATCCTGATGGACCCGCAGCTCGTGGCGGGCGCGTGGGTGGGCTTCGACGACGGCCGCGTGACGCTCGACGACTACTGGGGGCAAGGCGCGCGCAGCGCGCTGCCGATCGTCGGCGACTTCTTCCAGCGTGCGCAGCGCCAGCGCCTCGTCGATCCGCGTGTGCGCTTCGACACCGAAGTGACGCCGGGCGCGTTCGAAACCTTCCGCGAGAAGCTGCGTGCGTGGATGGACAAGCTGGTCGGCACGCACGAAGCGCCGCCGCCGCAAAGCGGGCCGGTGCGGCATGCGCCGCCGCCGCGCGTGACAGCGGCGCCTGCGCCTGCATCCGTGCCTTCCGCGGCTTCGGAGGCGGGGGCATCGGCGCCTTCGGTGGCATCGGCGCCGTCTGCCGCTTCGGCGGCGGCTGCAGAAGCCGCCGCGCGCGCGATCATGGGCGTGCCGCCGATCGTCGGGCCGTCCAGCGCGCCGCCTGCGCAAGCCCCGCAGCCTTCGTATCCGGCGCAGGCGCCGGCGCTCGCGCCGACTCCGACGCCCGACGAAGCAGAACCGGACACGCCGCCCGCGAGCGCGAGCTACACGCCGCCGGTGGCGCAGCCGCAAGGGCAATGAACGCATCCGCCCGCGCCGTCGTCCGAGGTTGACGGCGCGGGCGGACACCACGCGCTTGACCTGCCGCAAGCTTCCATTGCGGCACCGCGTCCGTTTGACACTTCCTGACAACAGCCCTTCGAGATTCCGCTAGATTCGCGCGGATCAAAGTCTGGCCCTGGCGAACATTGCGCCCGGGTTTTCCGAATACGCTGGAGTCAATCGAAATGTCACGCATGTCCCGATCCATCCGCGCGCTGTGCCTGCTCTCGTTCGCCTCGGTGGCGGCGAGCACGCTGGCGCCCACGCTCGCCCACGCCGTCGAAGCGGCACCCCTCGCTCCGGCGTCCGCCGCGCTGCCCGCGGGCGCCGCCGCGCTCGTCAACGGGCAGGTCATCCCGCGATCGGCGCTCGACACGGCGGTGGCCAACGTGGTTAGCCGCACCGGCGCGCCCGATACGCCGCAACTGCGCGCCGTGCTCAAGGACGACCTGATCGCACGCGAACTGCTGCGCCAGCAGGCCGTGCTCGGACACTACGACCAGCGCCCCGAGGTCGCGCAGTTCCCCGACGCCGAAAAGACCGACGCCGAGATCCGCGCGTGGATTCTGGACAACGTGCACGCGCCGAAGATCACGGACAGCGATGTCAAAACGCGCTACGAGTCCGTGATCGCAACGTTCGGCAAGGAGGAGTACAAGCCGCAGGTGATCGCCGTGGCCGACGAGGCAACCGCGAACACCGTGCTCGCGGCGGTGAAGGGTGGCCAGCCGTTCGCCGGGCTTGCACAGCAGTACGGCATCGGCGCGACGAAGGCCACCGGCGGCGAGATGCCCTGGGTGAGCTTCAAGCTGCCGCTTACCGAAGGCAACACCCACGGCGTGCCTATGCCGCTCGCGCAGCTCATCACGAGCCTCGCTGCCGGCGAAACCGCGTCACAGCCGCTCAAGGCCGGCGACGGCTGGCTGATCGTGCGCCTTGAAAGCAAGCGCCCGATGCAGGTGCCGACGTTCGATGCGGCGAAAGAAGACATTCGCCGCCAGTTGCAGGACGAGGCCATCCAGGCAGCGCTCGGGCAACGCGTGGCCGAACTGGCGCGCTCGGCGACGATCGTGGAGTGAGACGGCGCGCGGCGAATGCCGCGCGGTCAACGAAAAAAGGCAGCGTCCCGGGACGCTGCCTTTTTGTTTGCTGGGCACTGCGAAGCATGCCCTGACGGCGCGACTACACGCGTTACTCGCGCACCTTGAACACAGAAACGAGCTCGGAGAGTGCAGCCGCGTGATCGTTGAGCGCGGCGGCGGCGCGCTCGGCGTCGCCCACGAGCGCGGCGTTCTGCTGCGTCGCCGCGCCGATCTGCGAAACCGCGATGTTCACCTGCTCGATGCCGCCCGACTGTTCGCGCGAGGCCACGCTGATCTCGCCGATGATCGAGCGCACTTCATCCACGCGCGCGACGATGCCGCGCATGGTCGTGCTCGCTTCGCCGGCAATGCGATAACCCGTCTCGACCGTCGACGACGATTCGGTGATCAGCGCCGAGATTTCCTTCGCGGCCGCCGCGCTGCGCTGCGCGAGCGCGCGCACTTCGCTCGCCACCACCGCGAAGCCCTTGCCGTGCTCGCCCGCACGGGCCGCTTCCACGGCCGCGTTGAGCGCGAGAATGTTGGTCTGGAACGCGATGCCGTCGATCACGCCGGTGATCTCGGCGATCTTCTGCGAGGCGCGGCTGATGTCGTTCATCGTTTCCACGACGCGGCTCACGGCGCGGCCGCCGTCGAGCGCGGCTTCGGCGGCGCTCGACACCACGGTGTTGGCGCGCGTCGCGTGGTCGGCGTTCTGCTGCACGGTGGAGGTGAGCTCTTCCATGCTTGCCGCGGTTTCCTCCAGGCTGCTCGCCTGGCTCGCGATGCGCGAGGCGATCTCGCCGCTGCCTTGCGCGATGCGCGAGGTGTCCTCGCTCATCTGCGCCGTGGCGCTGCGCACCTGCGCGACGATCTGCGCGAGGCCCACGCCAATGCCGTCGATGGCGCGCGTGAGGCGGCCGATCTCGTCGGCGCCCGCTGTGCCCTGTGCGTCCGCTGCGTTGCCGATGCCCGCGCGGTTGCCGTTGCCGATCCTCACCGTGAGGTCGCCAGCGGCGAGCTGGCCGGCGGCTTGCGCTGCGGCGTCGAGCGGCTGGCTCACGAGGCGGCGCGCCGCGTAGATCGAAAGCGCCGCAAAGAGCGCGACCAGCACGAGGCCGATGGCCGCGAAGCGGTCGCGCGTGGCGTTCACTTCCGCCATGATCTCGTCGCGCACGGCGACGCCGCCCACGAGCCATTGCCACTGCGGCACGCTCACGAACGAGACGAACTTCGCGCGCGCATCGCGCTCGTCGCGCGTCGAGTCGGCGGAGGTGTAGTCGAGCGTGCCTTCGCGCGCTTCGAGCATGCGCGACCAGGGCGCGTTCGCGTCGTCGTAGTGTTTGCCGACGGCGCTCGGGTGCACGAGGAAGGTGCCGCGCGTCGGGCCGTTCGAAGCGTCCATCACGAAGTAATAGCCGCTCTCGCCGATCTTGAGCTTGGCGATCTCGCTCTTGAGCGCATCGATCTGCGCGCCCACATCCACGCCGACGAAAAGCGCGCCGATCACGTGGCCGCTCGCGTCGAGAATCGGCTTGTACTGCGTGATGTACTGCTTGCCGAACAACTGGGCGAGGCCGGTATACGTGCGGTTGGCCATCACCGGGCCGTACGCGGGGCCCTTGCGGTCGAGCAGTGTGCCGATCGCGCGCGAACCGTCCTGCTTCTTGAGCGAGGTGGTCACGCGCACGAAGTCGTCGCCGCTGCGCGCAAAGATCGTGGCGATTTCGCCGCTGCGCGCGAGAAACTGGTCGGGGACCGTGAAGTCCAGGTTCAGCACATGGTCGCCGGACTTGAAGACCGGCGTGGCCTTGCCGCCGATGTCGACCGTTTGCGTGGGATCGAGCGTGAAGGCGCCGGGCAGGAAGCTCTCGAAGAGCTGCATGGCGCGGTCGACTTCGGCAGCGAGCGCGCCGTCGATGAGCGAGATCGACGAGGCGACCGACTGGTCTTTTTCGGTGATGCGCGCGCGCACCTGGTCGCCGACCTGCGTTGCCGCCGAGTGCGTGATCGCCCACGTGAAGGCGGCGAATATCGCTGCGACGAGCACGCACGATAGCAAGGCGAGACGTACGCCGACGCTCGCGCGGCTTGTTAAGCGTGAAAACATGAATTCGGTTCCGGAATAGAGCTTGTGAGGAAGGAACCTGCGCCTTCGAGGCGCTGGCATGACGCATTACGGCGCGCGCGAGCGATCCTTTAGGGCTGGACCGAAAAAACCTTACAGTTACGTAAAGATTACCGATAGGTCATGCCATTTCGGTGTGCAGAATGTGGGAAATTTCGGATTCCAAAGAGAAGGCGATCCACGAAAAAGGGCGCACAAAGCGCCCTTTCGCTATATTTCGCGCGATACGTCGATCGCGCTTCGCACGGGTTAGCGGCGAGCCCGCCACGTCCTGAGCAGCAGCGCGTTGGTCACGACGCTCACGCTCGAAAACGCCATCGCCGCGCCCGCGAGCATGGGGTTGAGCAGGCCGAAGGCCGCGAGCGGAATCCCGATCAGGTTGTAGATGAACGCCCAGAACAGGTTCTGTTGAATCTTGCGCCACGTGCGCCGCGAAATGTCGATTGCGGCGGCAACGAGCGCCGGATCGCCGCGCATGAGCGTGATGCCGGCCGCGTGCATGGCGACGTCGGTGCCGGTGGCCATGGCAATGCCGATGTCGGCGGCGGCGAGCGCCGGGGCGTCGTTGATGCCGTCGCCGGCCATCGCGACGATGCCGCCGCTCTGGATCTTGAGGTCGCGGATCGTGCGCGCCTTGTCGTCGGGCAGCACCTGGGCGTGGACTTCGTCGATGCCGAGCTGCGCGGCCACGGCGGCCGCACTGCCCGCGTTGTCGCCGGTCACGAGCACGCTGCGGATGCCCATCGCCTTGAGGCTCGCAATGGCTTCGCGTGCCGTGGGCTTCACCGTGTCGCCGAATGCAAGCAGCGCGAGGACAGCTTCCCCTTGCGTTTCGTCATGCAGTGCAAAGAGCCAGGACA
The DNA here is from genome assembly GCF_038900775.1 of Paraburkholderia sp. JHI869. Taxonomy (NCBI): domain Bacteria; kingdom Pseudomonadati; phylum Pseudomonadota; class Betaproteobacteria; order Burkholderiales; family Burkholderiaceae; genus Paraburkholderia; species Paraburkholderia sp. JHI869. Next base: position 575,709 of record NZ_JAYMSC010000002.1, on the reverse strand, counting down.
CCGTATTGCCTGCTTCTTCGAGCGAACGCGCGCGCGCCGCCAAAGCGGGCGGGACCGTGAGCGCGAGCTCGTCGAGCCAGCGGCCGCTGCCGATCGCGAGCCGCCGGCCGTTCACTTCGGCCTCCACGCCGCGCCCCGGCACCGCACGCGCGTGGGCGGCGTTGGCCAAAGCGGTGCCTTTTGCCTGGGTTTCGTACGCCTGCACCACGGCCTTCGCGAGCGGGTGGTCGCTTTGGCGTTGCACGGCGGCGGCGAGCGCGAGCGCCTCGTTGCGTGCGAGACCGCCGGCCGCTTCGAACGCGGTGAGCGAGGGCTGGCCGAGCGTGAGCGTGCCGGTCTTGTCGAAGGCGACCACGCTCACGTTGTGTGCGGTCTCCAATGCTTCGGCGTCCTTGATGAGCACGCCATGGCGCGCGGCCACGCCGGTCCCGGCCATGATCGCGGCGGGCGTGGCGAGGCCGAGCGCGCACGGGCAGGCGATCACGAGCACGGCCACGGCGTTGAGGATCGCCGTTTCGGCGCTCGCGCCTGCGAACAGCCAGCCGCCCAGCGTGATGGCCGCGATCACGAGAATCGCAGGCACGAACACGGCGCTCACGCGGTCGACGAGACGCTGGATCGGCGCTTTCTCTGCTTGCGCGCTTTCCACGAGGCGGATGATGCGCGCGAGCGTGGTTTCCGCGCCGATGGCCGTGGTGCGCACGAGAATCGCGCCTTCGCCGTTGATCGAGCCGGCCGTGACCGGGTCGTCGGGCGCTTTCGGCACCGGCAGGCTTTCGCCCGTGATGAGCGATTCGTCGATGTGGCTGCGGCCTTCGAGCACGACGCCGTCCACGGGCAGGCGCTCGCCGGGGCGCACGACCACCACGGTGCCCACGCGCACCAGGGCGAGCGGGACTTCGCGTTCCTCTGCGTTGGCGCCATTTGCGCCGTCGACACGGATGCGCGCGCGATCGGGCCGCAGCGCGTTGAGGGCGCGGATCGCGTCGGTGGTCTGGCGCTTGGCGCGCGCCTCGAGCCACTTGCCGAAGCGCACGAGCGTGATGACGACCGCCGAAGCCTCGAAGTACAAGTGCGCCATGTCGCCGGGGTGCGCGAGCATCGCGTAGACACTCACGCCATAGGCGGCCGAGGTGCCGAGCGCGACCAGCAGATCCATGTTGCCCGCGCCCGCGCGCACGGCCTTCCACGCGGCGCGGTAGAAGCGCGCGCCGAACACGAATTGCACGACGCTCGCGAGCGCGAGCTGCGCCATCGCGGGCAGCATCCAGTCGAGGCCGGCCCAGTGGCCGAACATCGGCAGCATGAGCGGCGCCGTGAGCACGGCCGAAATCAGCACGGCGCGCCATTCGCGGCGCGCCTCGTCGCTGGCGGCGGCGTTTTTCGCCGGGGCGGCGTCTACGTCGGCGGCGAGCGGCGTGGCTTCATAGCCGGCCTTCTTCACGGCGGCGACAAGCTGGTCCTGCAATTCACCCGTGAGCGGCGCACGCAGGTTGACGGTGGCCTGCTCGGTGGCGAGGTTCACGCTCACGCCGGCCACGCCGGGTACGCGCGCAAGCGCTTTCTCGACGCGGTTCGCGCACGAGGCGCATGTCATCCCGCCGATGGCGAGCGTGGCGGTTTCCGTGGCGACGGGCACGGCTTCGTAGCCGGCCTTTTCGACCGCGGCGACGAGCGCGGCGGGCGCCACGCCGCCGCTCGCCTCGACCGTGGCCTTTTCGGTGGCGAGGTTGACCGAGGCGCGCGTGACGCCCGGCACTTTGGCAAGCGCTTTCTCGACGCGCATGGCGCACGAGGCGCACGTCATGCCGTGGACCTCGAGTTCGGCCACGGCGGTATCGGTGCGCTCTGCAACGAGGGGTTCGTTCATGATGTGGGTGCGAGCACTGGCTGTAATCGATGTTAAGCAGTATCTACGTTCCCATCATGGGAAGGTCAAGGGGCGCGTCACTGTGTCCACAATGCGCTCGCGTTTGGCGCCAAAAAAAAGCCCCGGATTTGTTCGCGGGGCGCCACAACGTCAGACAGCGAGAACGGTCGTCACCCCGGCAACTTAAGGCCCGCCGATCTTTCGCGAAACGACGTAGACGTCCACCCTGCCCATCGAGCATTCTTCCGATGATGCCTCGCTCGAGGTAATGACGCGGATTTCCTTGCCGGATTTCTCGTGATAGGTGATGTCGTAGATTTGGCGATAGCGGTCTTTGCCGACTTTTTCGGTCGCCAATTCCACGGCCTTCGTTCTGGATTCGTCTATTCGAGCGGGATCGGCGATCCCCGCATTCTTCAGATGAATAAGCGCCATGTCAGTCGGCCAGTTTGCACAGTGTGGGGATGCCGCGAAACACACAGCGGGTAACGCCAGCACAATCCCGGGGAGCATGCGCATCATGGCACGACCTGGAGCGTGCGATCGCCACTCGTCCATACCTGATGGCGGGCGCTGTAGCTTTGGATCACACAGCCTTCGGATGCTTCATCGGGATGGCGAGCACTGTCGCCGTGCATCATGAATCCGCTACGCCCAAAAGTGTTGGTGCCAAGCTGTGGCGTGAGTCGCATCGTGTAGTTGCCGGCGTGGTTGTGATGGAAGGGCGCGCTGATGGTATAGGTACCGCGCGGGATCAGGGCGGCGCCTCGCGAACGCTGCATGCTCCCGTTGTTTCTTCCCGCTCCGCGACCGGAATAACCGGTTCCTGTGGTTACCCCGTTTCGCGTCAAGCGGCCCGTGCTCTGGCTGTAAACCCAAGGCATGTTTCAAACTCCTGTTGGTTGAGGGACGGTATGAAACCCGACTTCCCAACCATAACCTTGGGATCTGCACGGATCTCATTCAAAGGTGCGACTCATTTGAGCTGTTTCGGATGGAGCGCGTGCGGCGATCCAGGGAGCATAGGAAGGTGAAGCGGCCGTGCATTCAGTTCGACGTCTGAGTTTCGATGCTCGGCACGGCGTCTGGCTCAGGTTGCCGTGTCCGAACGACCGAGACGACCAAGAGGGCGGGAAACGGGTTGCAAGCTGGGGACATGGTCAGCAAGCAGTGCGTGCGTGTCCTATAACGCTGCACTGCCATAGAGCAACCTACGCGGCTGTAAGGCAATATTCCACCCTGTAGGCTTTTCAGGCCCATGCCTGAGCGATACGATACGAATCGGCGGCATTGGCGCCTTGCCGCGCGCCTTTCACCACGGCCCTGGGGGGGCCCGCGCGCGGAGTGGGTAGCCGGTCGACGTCACTTCATGGACCGCCCGCACCGAATACAACCAACAAATGACAACAATACATCGAGCATTCTCCTCGTACCGTGGCTGCTCCGCGCTTGCCTGCCTTGCCCTGATTGCCGGATGCGCCTCGGCGCCAAGCGACGTTGCGCCGAAAAGCAACGGGTGGATGAAGGACGAAGTCTCCGACTCCTATGTGTTCGGCTATCCGCTCGTGCTGATGGACGTGTCGCGTGAAGCCGCCACGGGCACTGGCCCCGGCCAGGCCGCGCCGAACACGCTGCGCCACGCGCAGTCGTTGCCGCCCGTCGGAGCCTCGAGCCCGCCCGAACCCAACCTCGACACGCTGGCTTCCAGCGGCTGGCTCGACGTTTCGAGCGAACCGGTGCTCGTCACGCTGCCCGACACGCACGGCCGCTACATGGATGCGCGCGCACTCGACATGTGGACGAACGTCGTCTGGTCGACGGGCGCAGCGCTTAGCGGTGAACGCGTCAGCGGTCTGAAAGCGCAAACGATTGCTTTCGTTCCGGCCGGCTGGAAGGGCACGCTCCCCGCGCGCGTGAAGCGCGTGGAGGTATCGACGCGCTACGTGTGGTTCCTCGCGCGCATCCAGACGCGCGGCGGCGGCGATCTCGCGGCTGTGCGGCGGCTGCAACACGGCCTGCAGGTCACGGCGCTTTCCGAGTGGGACGATCGCAGCTCGCGCGGCAAAGCCGGTGCACACGGCAAGGGCGGCGGACACGGCAACGAGCCGACGGGCGCCACGCAGAGCGGCGATCCGGCGGCCCCGGGCACGCCGTCCGCCCAGGTCGCGGCGCTCGACGCGAACGCTTTCTTCAACCGGCTCGCGCAGGCGCTGGAAGACAACCCGCCCGCGGCTGACGACGCCCATGCGCTCAAGATTCTCGGCGACATTGGCGTGCAACCGGGCGACCCGGCGCAACTGCCCTCGGGCGCGAAGGACGCCGCGGTCGTGAAGGCGGGTCTCGCCGATGGCCGCACGCGCGCCGCGACGCCGCCGCCCAACCTGCTGGCGGGCAACGGCTGGCTCTGGGTGGGCGACGACGCGGGCAACTACGGCCCCGACTACGCACTGCGCGCCTACGCGGCGTACACGTCGCCGGGTCTGCCGACGACCCGCGACGAAGTACGCGCGCGCGTGAGCCAGGACAGCGACGGTCATGCGCTCAACGGCGCGAACCGCTACACGATCCACTTCACGGCGAAGCAGTTGCCGCCGGTGCGCGGTTTCTGGTCGATCACGGCCTATACGACCGATGGCGCGCTCGACGCCGACGCGCCCGTGCGCGTGGCGTTCGGCGACCGCAGCGGCGCGCGGCGCAACCGCGACGGCTCGCTCGACGTGCACGTGAGCGCGGAGCGGCCGCGCGGCGGCGCGAACTGGGTGCCGGCGCCGCATGGCGACTTCCGCCTCGTGATGCGCCTTTACGCGGCGAAGCCGCAAGCGACCGACGGCAGTTGGCAGCCGCCCGCCGTCGAGCGGCAGTGATCGCCGGACCGGGCTGAACCGGGCTGAACCAGACTGAATGAAGCGTCGGCGGGGCAGTGTCCCGCCGACGCTTTTTTTGCGCCGTTTGTGTCCGCTGGAGCCTTCACGAGCGCGTCGCGCCCGCGTTCTGCGCCCGCATTTTCATGCATCGCGCAACACGCGCGACGCACGCGAGGCATAGGCCAGTCAATCGCTCTCCCGCTGTTACTTCTTGTTGCGCAATACCTGCGCCACAGGCGGCGTTTTCCCGCCGTCCAATCTTCTATCGGACCTATACTTCCGGCTGTCGGCATCCCCGGATTTCCGACTTCAGACCCACATCCCGCGGCGGGCCTGTTGCCGCCTTATCCGCAAGCAAGCATGGCAAGCCTGAACAAAGCGTCGCTCAACTCTTCCTTGCAATCGGTGCGTGCCGTCGCGCGCGCGCCACGCACCCGGCACATCCTCACGGGTGTCCTCATCTTCCTCGTTGTGTTCGGCCTGGTCGGCTTCTTCGCCGCGCCGCCGATCATTCGCCATGTCGCCGAGCAGCAGTTGAGCAAGCAGCTCGACCGGCCCGTCACGATCGGCCGCATCGCGCTCAATCCGTACACGCTGCGGCTCGAAGCGGACCGCGTGCATATCGGCGAGCGCGGCGGCAACGGCGACTTCTTCGATGTGTCGCGCGCCGTCGTGCAGGCTTCGTGGTCGTCGATCTTTCGCGCGGCGCCCATTGTGGACGAGCTGCGGCTCGACTCGCCGCGCGCCACGATCGTGCGGCTCGACGCGCAGCATTTCAACTTCTCGGACCTCATCGAGAAGTTCTCGACGCCCTCGAAACCGGGCAGCAAGCCCACGCAATTTTCGGTTTCAAACATCCGCATCGAAAACGGCCAGATCACCTTCGACGATCGCCTGCTCAACGAAAAGCACGTGATCGACCGCTGGTCGCTCGGCATTCCGTTCATCGCCACGCTGCCTTCCAAGACCGACATCTTCGTCCAGCCGATGCTGCGTGCGCGCATCGACGGCGCGAGCACGCTCGCCATCGATGGCAGGACCAAGCCGTTCTCCGCGACGCGCGAGTCGGAAGTCGAGCTGCGCCTGACCGACCTCGACGTGCCGAAGCTGCTGACCTACTCGCCCACGAAGCTGCCCGTCACGGTGAAGAGCGGCAAGCTCTCGACCAACCTCAAGCTCGATTTCGTGATGTCGGGCGAGAAGCCCACGCTGCGCGTGACGGGCACGACCGACCTCAACGACTTCGACTCGACCGACAACGCCAACGCGCCGTTCTTCGGCGCGCGCAGTCTGCACGTGGCGGCGGCCTCGCTCGAACCGTTCAGCAACGTCTATCGCTTCGACGACATCCATCTCGACGCGCCCACCGTGTGGGTCGCGCGTGACAAGCAAGGCGTGCTGAGCGTCGAGAAGTTGATGGGCGCGCCGGCCGCGCAACCTGCGCCGTCGGAGAACAAGGCTGCGAGCGCCGCGCCGGCCTCGGGCGCCTCGGCTGCCCAGAGCGCGCAGGCGGCGCCCGCAGAAGAGAAACCCGCGCCGCTCGATCTCTCGATCCGCCAGTTCGCGCTTACGAACGGCACCGTTCACGTCCAGGACGATCTGCCTGCACGTCCGGTGGCCATCGAGCTCACCCAGCTCACCACCACGCTCACAAACTTCTCGAGCACTTCGAAGGAAGGCGCGCCATTTACGTTTGCCACCACCGCAAATGACGGCGGCACAGCCAAGGCGTCGGGCAAGTTCAGCATGGCGGGCAAGAACGCCGAAGCCAACTTCGCGCTCGAGCGCGTGAGCCTGCCGCCGATGCAACCGTATGTCGACAATTTGAGCACCGCGCAGGTCCTGGACGGCAAGCTGAACCTCACGTCCACGCTCAAGGCCGACTGGGCGCAGCAGCCCTCCGTCGTGCAGGTCGGCCAGAGCACGCTCGGCCTCGAATCGCTCAAGCTCGCGGCGCGCGGCGCGAAGGCGCCTGCCATCTCGCTCGCCCAGGGCACGGTACAACTGACTGGAGTCGACCTCAACGCGCGTCTCGCGCAGATCGCCTCGGTGGAGGTGACCGGTCTTGTGGTGAACGCCGAGCGCCAGAAGGACGGCAAGATCGATCTCGCGCAGCTCGCCGCCACGCATCAGGCGATGCCCGAGCGCACGGCGATTCACGCGGCACGGAAGTCGGTGCAGGAAGGCCCGGCCTGGCGCTACACGATCGACGCATTCACGCTCAACAACGGCACGATCAACTTCACGGACAACTCGACGCAGCGCCCGGCCAAGCTCGCCATCACGCCGTTCGACCTGAAGATCCAGCAGATCAGCGACGATCTGCGGCACCCGCTGCCGATCGACCTGAAAGCGACCGTCAACGGCAAGGGCACACTGGCGCTAAGCGGCAAGATCAACCCCACGCCGCTCACGGCGCAACTGAAGATCGACGCGAACCGGCTCGACGCCGCCGCGTTCGAGCCTTACTTCGGCAACCAGCTCAATGCGGTGGTCGCGAGCGCGCTGCTGAACATGAGCGGGCAGCTTTCGGTGGAGCAGGGCAAGGCGCTCAAGGCGAACTATCGCGGCGACGCGGCGCTCGTGGACGTGCGCATGCTCGACAAGGCCACGTCCGGCCCGTTCGCGGGCTGGCGCTCGCTCGCGCTCACGAACCTGAAGGCGAACTACGACGACGCGCGCGGCACCGACGTGGACGCGGGACGCGTCACCTTCGCCGGCTTCTATGGCCGCGTGCTGCTCGACGCGCAAGGCAAGCTCAATCTCAAGGACGTGGTCGCGCATCAAACGGGCGCGGCGCAGTCGCTCACCCAGGACACGAGCAAGCCAGGTGCGCGCGAGCCCGTGCCGCTCACGCCGCAAGCGGCGAGCGCGCCGGTGCGGACCGCTTCCGCTCCCGCGGCGGCATCCGCGCCTGCCACGGTCGTGGCCGCGCAGGCGCCGAAGAATCCGGTGCGCCTGCACTTCGGCGAACTCGTGCTGCAAGACGGCCGCGTGAACTACACCGACAACTTCATCAAGCCGAACTACACCGCCGACCTCGTGCAGATACACGGCACGGTGGGCGCATTCGGCACGGAGTCGACGACGCCCGCGCCGGTGGACGTTTCCGCGAAGCTCGCGGCGAACGGGCCGCTCTCGATCAAGGGCACGGTGAACCCGCTCATCGAGAAGCCCTCGCTCGACCTGACTGCAAGCGCGCACGACATCGAACTCACGAACCTCACGCCGTATTCGGCGAAGTACGCGGGCTATCCGATCACGAAGGGCAAGCTCAACGTCGACCTGCACTACGCGCTCGCGAACGACCAGCTCACGGCGAACAACCATATCTTCATCGACCAGCTCACGTTCGGCGATCACATCGAGAACGACACAGCCACCAAGCTGCCGGTTCGGCTCGCGATCTCGCTGCTCAAGAACCGCAAGGGCGAGATCGACGTGAACATTCCGGTGTCGGGATCGCTTTCGAACCCCGAGTTCAGCCTGGGCGGGCTGATCTGGAAGGCGGTGCTCAACCTGATCGCGAAGGCGGTGACTGCGCCGTTCACGCTGCTCGCCAACGCATTCGGCGGCGGCGGCGAAGATCTGGGCTATGTCGAATTCGCAGCGGGCACGGCCACGCTCACCGACGCCGACCAGAAGAAGCTCGACACGATCGTGAAGGCGCTCGACGACAAGCCCTCGATCAAGATCGACCTGATCGGCCGCGTCGATCCGGCCGTGGACACGCCCGCGCTGCGCGAGCAATACGTGGATCGCCTCGTGCGTCTCCAGAAGGTGAAGGACACGGTGGGCAACGGTGAGAGCGTGGATACCTCGCAGGTCAAGGTGGATGACAAGGAGTACGAGAAGTACCTCACGAAGGCCTATAAGGATTCGGACTTCAAGAAGCCGCGCAACATGGTCGGCTTCACGAAGACGCTGCCCGTGGACGATATGAAGCAGGCGCTGGCGGATCACGCGCCGGTTGACGACGCGACCTTGCGCAATCTCGCTCAGCAGCGTGCGCAAGCGGTGCAGCAGTATTTCGAAGGCAAGGTCGATCCGAGCCGCGTGTTCATCGTCGCGCCGAAGCTGGATGCGAAGGGCATCGACGACAAGGGCGCGACTACGCGGGTGGATTTCGGGCTGAAATAGGCAGGCCCCTTTGGCGATTCAACGCAGCGGCGCGCTTCGGTTCAACCGGCGCGCCGCAGCTTTTCCGGTTTCGCAAACGCCTGTTCCTCGATCACCCGCGCGAGCGTCGCAAAGGCCGGCTCGATTTCCTCATGCGGCACGCACGCGTAACCTGTTAGCAATCCTTTGCGATCCTGACGCCCGCTGTAATAGGCTGCAAGCGGGCGCACGATCACGCCCGCGTCATAAGCGGCGGCGGTGACGGCGCGATCGTCGGCGTGGTCGGGCAGACCGAGCACGAAGTGCAGGCCCGCTTCGTCGCCCATGACCGGCAGCGCGTCGCCGAAGTGGCGCGTGACCGCGTCGATCAGCAACTGGCGCCGCTCGCCATAGAGCGTGCGCATGCGGCGCACGTGCGAGGTGAGATAGCCGTCCATGATGAACTCCGCGAGCACGGCTTGCTGCATGAGCTGGCCTTCGCGATACAGCTCCGCCACGCCCGTGCGGAACGTGGCCGCGAGCCGCTCGGGCACGACCATGTAGCCGACGCGCAGGCCCGGAAACAGCAGCTTGCCAAGGCTGCCCACGTAGATCACGCGGTCCGACTCGTCGAGACCCTGCAGCGACGCGAGGGGCCGGCTGCCGTAGCGGAACTCGCTGTCGTAATCGTCTTCGATGATCCACACCTTATGCTGGCGCGCGTATTCGAGCAGCGTGCGGCGGCGCGCGAGGCTCATCACCATGCCGAGCGGGTATTGGTGCGAAGGCGTGACGAGCGCGATGCGCGGCGGGTCGCGCAGGTCCTGTTCGCGCGGATTGAGGCCTTCGTCGTCGACGGGAATGGGCGCGAGTTTCAATCCTGAGGACTGCAACACACTGCGCGCGCCCCAGTAGCAGGGTTCTTCCACCCATGCGGTGTCGCCGTGGTCGGCGAGGAGGCGCACGGCGAGATCGATCGATTGGTGAATACCCGTAGTGATGATGATCTGGTCCGGCGTGCAGCGCACCGAGCGCGCCACGCGCAGGTAGTCCGAAAGCGCGCGCCGCAGCGGCCGGTAGCCGCCGCCGGGCGCGTAGGTAAGCAAACCATGATTCGCCGATTTCCACAGCCGCGCCTGCAAGCGGCTCCATGTGCGCGCCGGAAACTCGGCCACGTCGGGCACGCCCGGCATGAAGGCGCCCCACTGCTTGGCGGAGACGCCCGCCTCGTCGATGAGCCGCTGGCCGCGCATCGACATGTCGCCGCGCGGGGAGGCGCCGCTTTCATCGTCGTCCTCGTCGGCGGGGGCGGCGGCTGGCGCTGCCGTGCTCACGGCGGCCGAGTCGGGGCGTGTGTCGGCGACATAGGTGCCGCTGCCCGTGGTCGAGATCACGTAGCCCTCGGCGCTCAGCTGGTCGTAGACGTGCAGCACGGTGTTGCGCGCCACGCCGAGGTCGCCTGCGAGCGTGCGCGAGCTGGGCAGCTTGGAGCCGGGCGCGAGCCGGCCCGTCAGGATGGCCTGTTGCATGAGCTGCAGCAGCTGACGGTAGGCGGGCTCGGCGCTTTCCTTGTCGAGTTGCGCCGCGAGCCATTCGGACAGGATGACCATGGCCAAGTGGTTCCATCGATAATAATGAAATGGCTCCATTGAATAGAGCCGGGACGATCTATATTAATTCGCACGTCAGGTTCGGTTAATGCCTGCGACAGGATTTATTTAATCGCGTCAGAAGGGCCGGCCGGGAAAAGAGCAAGCAAAGGAGACAGGGCGAATGAAGACCTCGGATGTGATCGTCAGCTTTCGCGGCGTACGCAAGACCTACGACGGCGAAACGCTGGTCGTCAAACAACTTGACCTTGATATTTATCAAGGGGAGTTTCTGACACTGCTCGGGCCTTCCGGCTCGGGGAAGACCACCTGCCTGATGATGCTCGCCGGGTTCGAGTTCCCCACCGGCGGCGAGATCCGTCTGGAAGGCAAGCTGCTCAACAACGTGCCGCCGCACAAGCGCGACATCGGCATGGTGTTTCAGAACTACGCGCTCTTTCCGCATCTCACGGTCGAACAGAACGTGGCTTACCCGCTCGGCGTGCGCAAAGTGCCCACCGCCGAGCGCGCCCAACGCGTAAATGACGCGCTCAAGATGGTGCGCATGGAAGGCTTCGCCAAGCGTTATCCCGCGCAACTCTCGGGCGGCCAGCAGCAGCGTATCGCGCTCGCCCGCGCGCTCGTGTTCCAGCCCAAGCTCGTGCTGATGGACGAGCCGCTCGGCGCGCTCGACAAGCAGTTGCGCGAACATATGCAGTACGAACTGAAATCGCTGCACGAGAAACTCGGCGTCACGTTCGTCTACGTCACGCACGACCAGGGCGAGGCGCTCACGATGTCGGACCGCGTGGCCGTGTTCGACAAGGGCATCGTGCAGCAGCTCGACAGCGTCGACCGACTCTACGAGTCGCCGTGCAACGAGTTCGTGGCGAACTTTATCGGCGACAGCAACCGGCTGCGCGGCACCATCTCCGCCGTGGAAGGCGAGTACTGCGAAATGCATCTCGCCGACGGCACGCGCCTGAAGGGCCGCAACGTCGCCGGTGCGCAGGCGGGGGCTTCGGCTATCGCCTGCATTCGCCCCGAGCGCATGAAGCTCGCGAACGGTTCGAAGGGCATTGGCGCAAACGCGCTGGCCGGGGAAGCGCGCGGCCTCATCTATTTCGGCGACCACGTGCGCATGCGCTGTGGCCTGCCCCAGCAGGACGAGTGCTTCGTGAAGGTGCCGCTCGGCACCGACGCGCTCGACGGTTTCGCGCCCGGCCAGCCGGTCGCACTGGAATTCGCGCCTGAGCATCTGCGCGTGTTCGCATGAGGCGCGCGGGCGCGGCGCGCAATTTCGCGCGCCGTTGCCTCGCAAATCAAGCGTTTTGACGATCGGGCCACGTTTCTCGCATCGAAGGGCCCGGCAAGACAAACCACCTAGGAGAAGGGACTCAACCATGAAGCAGATCGGCAACATGCGCGTTGCAGCGGTCGCGGCCGCGCTCGCACTTTCGTTCGGCGTGGCGAACGCCGCGGAGCTGACCGTCGTGAACTTTGGCGGCGCCAATGGCAATGCGCAGAAGGCGGCGTTCAACGAGCCGTTCCAGGCGCAGACGGGCAACAAGATCACCGCGGTCGAGTACAACGGCGAGCAGGCCAAGGTGAAGGCCATGGTCGACGCGAAGCACGTGGACTGGGACGTGGTGGAAGTCGAAACCGGCGATATCGCGCGCGGCTGCGACGAAGGTCTCTACGAGAAGCTCGACTGGGCCAAGCTCGGCAACAAGGGCGACTTCATGAAGGCGGCGCAGCAGCCCTGCGGCGCCGGCTTCTTCGTGTGGTCCACGGCGCTCGCCTACAACGCCGACAAGCTCAAGACCGCGCCTACGAACTGGGCGGACTTCTGGGACGTGAAGAAATTCCCGGGCAAGCGCGGCATGCGCAAGGGCGCCCGTTACAACATGGAGTTCGCTTTGATGGCCGACGGCGTGCCGCCGCAGGACGTCTACAAGGTGCTCGCGACGAAGGCCGGTCAGGACCGCGCTTTCAAGAAGCTCGATGAACTGAAGCCGAACATCCAGTGGTGGGAAGCCGGCGCGCAGCCGCCGCAGTTCCTGGTCGCGGGCGACGTGGTGATGTCCACGGCGTACAACGGCCGTATCGACGCCGCGCAGCGCGAAGGCAAGAACCTCAAGGTGGTGTGGACCGGCAGCATCTACGACCTCGACTACTGGGCGATCCCGAAGGGCGCGCCGAACAAGGCGCTGGCCGAGCAGTACATCGCCTACACGCTCTCGCCGAAGCCGCAGCAGGCGTACGCGCAGCACATCGCGTATGGCCCGGTGAACGCGAACGCGATCAAGGCGCTCGACGCGAAGACTCTCGCCAACCTGCCGAATTCGCCGGACAACGGCAAGACCGCTATCCAGGAGAACCTCACGTTCTGGACCGACCACGGCGACGAACTGGAGCAGCGCTTCGCCTCGTGGGCCGCGAAGTAAGGGTGATGTGGACGCTCCGGTGCGCAAGCGCCGGAGCGTTTGGCTGCATGGCTGGAGACCAGGTGTGACAACGATGACGACCGTGACCAACGTTGCCGGCGCGGCGCGCGAAGAAACTGCGCGCCTGAAGCGCGAACTGCGCGTGGCGCAAGCGAAGAAGCGCACGATGGCGCTCATGCTGATCGCGCCGCTCGCGATCTTTCTGCTGCTGATTTTTGTGGTGCCGATCGCGGCGCTGCTCACACGTGCGGTGCAGAACCCCGAAGTGGCGGCGGCGCTGCCGCACACCATTACGGTGCTGCGCGGCTGGGACCGCAAGAGCGCGCCGCCCGACGCGGCTTACGCGGCGCTCGCGCAGGACCTCGCCGTCGTAAAGGAAGGCGACGCGATGGGCGCGCTGGCGCGCCGCCTGAACGCGGAAATCGCGGGCTTCCGCTCGCTGGTCGCGAAGACGGCGCGCGCCATGCCGCTCGCCGACGACGACGGCAAACCGCTCACGCTCACGCCCGCGCAAACGCGCGCCAAGATCGTCGAACTCGATGACCGTTGGAGCGATGTCGCCTACTGGCAGGCCATCGCGAAGAATAGCTCGCGCTATTCGCCGTTCTACCTGCTCGCGTCGCTCGATCATCGGCAGGATGCGTTCGGCCGCATCGTGGCCGCCGACCCTGAACAACAGATCTATCTCGACGTGTTCGGCCGCACCTTCGTCATCAGCGTGTTCGTGACGGTGTTTGCGTTGCTGCTTGGCTACCCGCTCGCTTACTGGATCTCGACGCTGTCCGAGCGCCGCGCGAATCTCGTGATGATTCTCGTGCTGATTCCGTTCTGGACGTCGATTCTCGTGCGCGTGGCCGCGTGGATCGTGATTCTTCAGGGCGAGGGTCTCGTCAACAAGGCGCTCATGGGCACGGGCCTCATCTCGCATCCTTTGGCGCTGCTGTTCAACCGCGTGGGCGTCTACATTTCGATGACGCACATCCTGCTGCCGTTCATGGTGCTGCCTCTGTATAGCGTGATGAAGTCGATTCCGCCTACCTACCAGCGCGCAGCGGTGTCGCTCGGCAGCCATCCGTTCGCGGCTTTCTGGCGCGTGTATGTGCCGCAGACGTACCCCGGCGTGGGCGCGGGCGTGCTGCTCGTGTTCATTCTCTCGATCGGCTACTACATCACGCCGGCGCTGCTCGGCGGTCCCGGCGACCAGATGGTCAGCTACTACGTGGCGTACTTCACTAACGTGTCTATCAACTGGGGCATGGCGTGTGCGCTCGGCGCGTTGCTGCTCGTGGCGACCACGGTGCTGTATTTCATCTATGGGCGCTTTACGCGCACGCAATTGAGCCTCGGCTGAGGGAGGCGCGACCATGAAATTCGCCAAACCGCTTTTTGCGCCGCATACGTCGGCCGTCGAACGCGTGTGGTACTTCGCGCTGCGTGCGCTCGTCGTACTCACGCTGCTGTATCTGATCCTGCCGGTGCTCGCGATCGTGCCGCTGTCGTTTTCGTCGAGCACGTTTCTCGTTTATCCGATTCCGGGCTGGTCGCTGCGCTGGTATGAAAACCTCGTGATGTCCGACGAATGGCGCATGGCTGCGAAGAACAGCTTCATCGTGGGACCGGCAGCAACGCTCGTGGCAACGGTGCTGGGCACGCTCGCGGCCATTGGCATCACAAAGGCCGATTTCCGCGGCAAGGCGCTGCTCATGGCCGTGCTCATCTCGCCGATGATCGTGCCCGTGGTCGTGGTGGGCGTGGGCATGTATCTGTTCTTCGCGCCGCTCGGCCTTGCCAATACGTACATCGGGCTGATTCTCGCGCATGCGTCGCTGGGTGTGCCGTTCGTCGTGACCACGGTCGCGGCGACGCTGCAAGGCTTCAATCACAATCTCGTGCGCGCGAGTCTTTCGCTCGGGGCGAATCCCGTCACGACGTTCTTCCGCATCACGTTGCCTGTGATTGCGCCGGGTGTGATCTCGGGCGCGCTGTTCGCGTTCGCCACGTCGTTCGATGAAGTCGTCGTGACGCTGTTCCTGGCGGGCGCGGACCAGACTACCTTGCCGCGCCAGATGTTTACGGGCATCCGCGAGAACATCAGCCCGACGATCGCTGCGCTCGCAACGATCCTGATCGTGTTCTCTACCTGTTTGCTGCTCGCGCTCGAATGGTTGCGCGGCAGGAACGCGGCCCGCGCGGTGAAGGCGTGATGCTGTGAAGCGTCGATTTCGACGTAAAAAAGGCAGCGCCGTGGCGCTGCCTTTTTTGTTTATGCGCGTTACGCCTGAAGCGAGGGCGGGACACGCCGCTTGACCCACTGCGTCGCTTGATCGTACGCGTGGGCGAGTTGCAGCACCGAAAGGTCCGCCTGCGGCTTGCCGATCACCTGTAGCCCCATCGGCAGGCCTTGCGCATTGAAGCCCGCAGGCACGCTGATCACCGGCAGCCCCGCGAGACTGCCGCCAATCACGACTTCCATCCAGCGGTGATACGTATCCATCGTGCGGCCCGCAATCGACTTCGGCCAGTGCTCGCTCGCGTCGAACGGGAAGAGTTGAGCGCTTGGCAGCACGAGGAAGTCGTAGCGCTCGAAGAGCGCGAGCAGCGTGTTGTACCACTGGCTGCGCGTGAGCGTGGCGTTCCACACGTCTTCGCCCGAGAGCTTCAGGCCGCCTTCCACTTCCCATTGCGCTTCGGGCTTGAGCCGCGCGCGTTTTTCCGGGTCGCGATAGAGCGCGCCCAGCGTGCCCGCGCAAGAGAAGTGGCGCAGCGTGAGCCACGTTTGCCACAGGCGTTCCATCTGGAAGTCGGGGCGCGCAGCTTCGACCTTGCAGCCGATCGATTCGAAGTCCTTGAGCGCCGTTTGGCACAGTGCGAGCACGCCGTCTTCCATCGGCAGGTAGCCGTCGTAGTCGCCTAGCCAACCGATGCGCGCGCAACCAAAATCGCGTTCGAGCGAGCCCGCGAACTGTGCGGGATCTTCGGCAATGGAAAGCGGCGCGCGCGCGTCGTAGCCCGCCTGCGTGGAGAGCAGCTTCGCGAGGTCGAGTACGTTGCGGGCCATCGGGCCCGCGTAGCCGAGCTGGTGGAAGAACAGCTCGTGAGCGGGCACGGAGGGCACGCGCCCTTGTGACGGACGGAACCCGAATACGTTGTTCCATCCGGCGGGATTGCGCAGCGACCCCATCATGTCGCTGCCGTCCGCCACGGGCAGCATGCGCAGCGCAAGCGCCACGGCCGTGCCGCCGCTGCTGCCGCCCGCGCTGCGCGTAGGGTCGTAAGCGTTGAGCGTCGGGCCGAACACCGTGTTGTACGTGTTCGAGCCAAGGCCGAATTCCGGCGTGTTCGTCTTGCCGATAAAGATCGCGCCCTGTGCGCGCATGCGCGCGGCCATCAGGGAGTCGGCCGCGGGCACTTCGTTGCGGAACAGCGGCGAGCCTTGCGTGTAGGGGATGCCGGCCACGGCAGTGAGATCCTTCGGCGCTTGCGGCATGCCGTGCATCCAGCCAAGGTATTCGCCCCGCGCGAGCTGGGCGTCGCGAACGCCCGCCTCGGCGAGCAGCGTGGCGCGCTCGCGCAGCGAGACGATGGCGTTGGCCGGCGTATTCACGCGCTCGATATGGTCGAGAAACGCGGTCATCACTTCGCGGCAGGACACCTTGCGCAGGCGTATCCATTCCGAAAGCTGGAGCGCGTCGGCCGCGACGAGATCGTTGGGGGACAGTCCTGCGGGGGAGAGCGATGCCTGGTTCATACGTGTCTCTCGTTTGCGGATGGAACAAGGGGAGGGTCATTGTCGCGCAGCAGGAGCGCAAGCGGAAGGAAACGAATGGTTGCCGTTGCGGGCTGCCGGTTGCCGCGTGGGCAGCCGGTTATCGAATGGGCGCGGTGGGTGCCGGTTTGTCGTTGCCGGCCGTGGGCGGCTCGGTGGCAGGGAGTGGGGCGCCGCCCAGGGCTTGATAGAGCGCTGCGGTGTCCGTTAGCCGATCCGCATGAACGCGCGTGCGGTCGAGCAGCGTCTGGAGTGCCTGGCGTTGTGCGTCGATCAGCGAAAACTCACTGACGCCACCCGCGTTGTAGCGCGTTTGCGCGGTCGCTGCGTTGGCCTGTGCCTCGCGGGCGGCGTCGTCGCGCGCCTGCAGTTCGGTCGCGTCGTTCTGGAGCGCCTGGAGCGAGTCGGCGACCTGCTGCAACGCTTGCAGAACGGTCTGACGATAGTCGGCGAATGCGGCCTCATAGGCAGCTTCCGACGCACGCTTCTTCGCGCGCAATTCGCCGCCATGGAACAAGGGCTGTGTGAGGCCGAGCCCGACGTTCCAGATATTCAGCCCGCTGATAACGTCCTCGATATGCGTGCGCTCCGAGCCTATGCCCGCTGAGAGCGAGATCTGCGGATAGAGATTGGCGGTCGCGACCCCCACGTTCGCGCTTGCCTGGTGCAGCAGCGCCTCGGCGGCGCGTATGTCGGGACGCTCGCGGGCCAGCGTGGAAGGCACAGTGAGCGATACCGTGTTGGGCAGATGCAGCGTATCGAGCGAAAGGGCGTCGAGCGGCGCGGCGAACTGCGAAGGCGCTACCCCCAGCAGGGTTGCAAGCTGATGCTCCGCGGCGTCGCGCTGCGTTTCGAGCGGCGGCAGCGAGGCGCGTGTTTGCGCGAGCAGGGTGCGCTGGCTGCGCACGTCGATCTCCGCCACGCCGCCGGCCGCATAGCGCGCTTGCATGATCGCGAGTTGCCGTGCCTGCGTTTGCGCGAGTTGCATGGTTAAGTCGATCTGGCGTTGCAGCGATGCGCGGCGTATGGCGGTCGACACCACGTTGCCGGCCACCGAAAGCCGTGCCGCCTGCATTTCGTACGCCTGATAATCGACCTGGGCGAGTGTGGATTCGAGCGCACGACGGTTGGCGCCGAACACGTCGAATATGTACGAGACACTGACCGATGCGTTGTAAAGCGTAAACGGCGGCGGGTTCGGCACTTGCGTAATGCCGAACGCGGCGAGATCGACCTTCTGGCGCGTGCCGGAAAGCTTCAAATCGACGGAGGGAAAGTTCGTCGCGCCTGCTTGCGCGTTGTAGTTTTCACGCGCTTCAACGAGTTTGGCTCGCGCCGAGTCGAGCGTGGGGCTCGCGCGCAAGGCCTGATCGACGAGCTCGTTCAACTGCGCACTGCCGAATTGTGTCCACCAGGTATCCGGCGCGTGTTCCGCGCTGGCGAAGGTCTGTGCGCTGCCGCCGGGCCCGGTTGCGCTGGCGGTCGACGCGGGCAAGGGCTCGCGCGTCCAGCCCGTGGCATCGGGCGCGGCGGGCGTGTGAAAATCGGGACCCACGGCGCAGCCTGCGAGCATGAGCACAAGTAAAAAGGCGGCGTCGCGCTTCATGGTCGGGTGCCTCGCGCTAGTCGAGCGTGCGACGGTAGAAGCGCACGGCGATCGCCATGACCGCGATCGTGAATACGGCGAGCGGCCACACCGCGGGCCACAGGTCGGTCCAGCCGTTGCCCTTGAGCAGGATGCCGCGCACGAGCCGGTTGAAATACGTGAGCGGCAGCAGGTTGCCGATCCACTGCGCCCAACGCGGCATGCCGCCGAACGGGAACATGAAGCCGGAGAGCAGCAGGCTTGGCAGGAAATAGAACATCGTCAACTGCATGGCCTGCAACTGGTTCTGCGCGAGCGACGAAAGGGTGATGCCCACCGTGAGATTCGCGGCGATGAAGAGCAGCGCCGAAAGATAGAGCGTGACGAGACCGCCCGCGAACGGCACATGAAACACATAGCGCGCGGCGAGCACAATGATGGTTGCCTGAATCAGCCCGATCGCCACGTACGGAATGATCTTGCCCGTCATGACCTCGATGGGCAGCACGGGTGTGGCGAGCAGGTTCTCCATCGTGCCGCGCTCGCGCTCGCGCGTGATCGCGAGGCCCGTCATCATCACCATCGTCATGGTGAGGATCACGCCCATCAAGCCGGGCACCACGTTGTATTGCGTAATGCCCTCGGGGTTGTAGAGCCGGTGCACCTGAACGTCGAATGCGGCAGGCGTGCCGTTCAGGTGCGCGAGCGGCCCGGTGAGGTCCTTCGCAGCGACGGGCGCGATGAGCCCAGGCAGAGCAGCGACCGCCGTGGTGATCGCGGTGGGGTCGCTCGCGTCGGCTTCAAGGAGAAGCGTGGGTCTTTCGCCGCGCAACAGGCGCCGCGAGAAATCGACAGGAATGCTTAGCACAAACTGAACCGTGCCGCGCGCGAGGGCGTGGCGTGCCGAGGCTTCGTCGGGCAGCGTTTCTTTCACGTCGAAATAGGCGGAATTGCGCATGCCCGCAACGAAGCTGCGTGCGAATACGCTGTCCTCGCCCACGACGATGGCCGTGGGCAGATGCTTGGGGTCGGTATTGATCGCATAGCCGAACAGCGTGAGCTGGATGATCGGCAGGCCAACGATCATCGCGAACGTGATGCGATCGCGCTTGAGCTGCAAGAACTCCTTGAGCACGATGCTCCACCAGCGCGCCACGGAAAACGGGAACGACGCGCTCACGACTTCACTCCGTAGTTGTCTTGAGCATGACTCATCAGGTAGATGAAGACGTCCTCCAGGCCGGTGTCGATGCGTTCCGCGCGCAGCGGCTGGCCTTCCACGGCGCGCTCGACCGCAGCGGCGAGCGCGGCATGATCGCGTCCGCTTGCGTGCAGCGCGGAGCCGAACACCACCGTCTGCTCGATGCCAGGCGCGTCGCGCAACTGCGCAGCCAGCGTGCTGAGCCGCTCGCCATGAATCGCCCACGTTTCGAGATTCTGTTCGGCGATCACTTCGGTGGCGGTGCCCTGCGTGAGCAGCTTGCCGTAGGCGATATAGGCGAGCTTGTGACAGCGTTCGGCCTCGTCCATGTAATGCGTGCTCACGAGCACTGAAATGCCTTGCGCGGCGAGACGGTGCAATTCCTCCCAGAAGTCGCGGCGCGCGGTGGGATCGACGCCTGCAGTCGGTTCGTCGAGCAGCAGCAGTTCGGGCTCGTGCAGCATGCAGGCCGCGAGCGCGAGCCGCTGCTTCCAGCCGCCCGAGAGCGCGCCCGTGAGCTGGCTCGCGCGGCTCGCGAGCCCGAGCGATTCGAGCGCGCGGTCGACGGCCTCGCGGCGGTTCGGCATCTGATAGATGCGCGCAACGAAGTCCAGGTTCTCGCGTATCGTCAGGTCTTCCCAGTACGAGAAGCGCTGCGTCATGTAGCCCACGTGACGCTTGATCTGCGCGCTCTCGCGCAGGATGTCGTAGCCAAGGCAAGTGCCCGTACCGGAGTCGGGCGTGAGCAGCCCGCACATGAGCCGGATCGATGTGGTCTTGCCGCTGCCGTTCGGTCCGAGAAAGCCGAATATCTCGCCGCGCCCCACACGCAGCGATACGTCGTTCACGACGTGCTTGCTGCCGAAGTGCTTGTTGAGATTGCGCACGTCGATCGCGTAGTCGCCGGTCAATTGATCAGGTGTGCTCATTGCAGCGTCACCTCGACCGGCTGGCCCGGATGCAGCTTCACGGCGTCTTGCGCAGAGGGCCGCGCCTCGATCATGAAAACGAGCTTCGCGCGGTTCTCGTTGCTGTAGATGACGGGTGGCGTGTATTCGGCGGCGTTCGAAATCCACGTGATGGTGGCGGGAACCTGGGCGGCGCAGCCGTCGCAACGCACGTTCACCTTGCGGCCGGGCGCGAGCGATCCGACGATCGTTTCGGGCACGAAGAAGCGCACCTTCACGTTTTGCGGCGGCAGCATCTGCACGACGGGGTTGCCCGCCTGCACCCACTCGCCCACGCGAAATAGCGTGTCGTAGACGAGGCCGCCGCTCGGCACGTTCACGCGCTTCTGATCGAGCCGCCACTGCGCCTGCGCAAGCGAGGCGCGCGAGGCTTCGACATCGGCGGCTTGGGCGGCGATTTGCGCAGTACGCCCCGGCAGATTCGCCACGCGCACCTGGTTTTGCAGCTCGCGCACCTGGGCGGCAGTGGAGGCGGCCTGCGCGCGCGAGTCGTCGAGCTGCGCCTGGGCAATGCCGCCCGCGCGCAGTTGCGCCTCGTCGCGCGTGAGCTGAAGCGCGGCCTTGTGTGCGTTCGCCTCGGCCTGAGCGAGTTGCGCCTCGGTCACGCGCACCTCGGGCGGGCGCTTGCCGGTCTGGAGGTCGGCGAGCTGCTTCTGTGCGGCCGTGAGCCGATGCTGCGCCTCGTCGCGCGCCGCCGCTTCCTCGACGGAATCGAGCGCGAAGGCGGGCGTGTTGGCGGCCACGGTTTGCCCGCGTTGCACTTCGAGGTGCGTGAGCGTGCCCGACTGCGACGACGCGAGATAGACGTACTCCCCTTCGGCATAGCCCTGCCAGCCAGGCGGTTCATGCCTGGAACACGCGGCGAGTGCGAACACCATGGCGCACAGGCAGACATTGCCGCGCGTCATGGCGTGTTCCCCTTGCGGGCCGCAGCGGGGCCCGGCACGCGGCGCACGCGCCTGTCTTGCGGCGCGGGCCGCAAAGCTGCGCTCAACAGCGCACTCACATGTCGATGCAACGCCTCGCGCTCGATCTTCGGAAAGCCGCGCGTGCTTTGCCAGAGCTTCGAAGTGGCGAGCGGCAGCATGACGAGCGCGAGAATCGAGATGAAGAGCAGCGGCGCTTCCAGTTCGGCGTTGACGCTGCCGTGGCGCTGCGCCTCGGTCACGCGCGCGGCGAATCGCTGCAACTGCTCGATGGGCAGTCGCTTGAGCATGCGCTCGCGCAGCAAGCCACCTTCGTTGACGATTTCGCGCAGCCAGAGCGGCGGCAACCAGGGCATGCGCGCAGTGACTTCGAAAAGCCGCGCGACCAGTTCCTCCACGAGTGCGTGGGGGTCCTGAGCGATATCACTTTCCACGCTCTCCCACACGAAAGCGATCGAGCGCGCGATGCGCTCGTCGACCACGGCATCGAGCAGCTTTTCGCGGTTGGTGAAGTAGTAGTGAACCATGGCGGACGTCACGCCCGCGGCCTCGGCGATCTGCGCAATGGTGGTGGCTGCAATGCCCTGCTCGCCGAACAGTTGCGTGGCGCTGGCCAGCAACCGCTCGCGCATGTCGAGGTCGGCGGCGGCGCGGCGCCGGCCGCGCGGGCGGGGCGTATCAGCAGTATCAGCGGCGGCGGTGCGGGTGCGCGTGATCATCGTTCCACTTTAATTCACGCGTTAGTTAAATTCAAACTGCGCGCGCAGTGGGTTAACCCTGCGACCGTACCTCGAGAGTCGTTTCAGAACTTTCCTATACAAAAACGATGCCATGTCGTTCAGGCTGTGAGATTCCCGCTGAAGGCTCAAATAAAACACTCCGCCATGGAACAGATAATGA
Source organism: Paraburkholderia sp. JHI869 (assembly GCF_038900775.1). NCBI lineage: Bacteria > Pseudomonadati > Pseudomonadota > Betaproteobacteria > Burkholderiales > Burkholderiaceae > Paraburkholderia > Paraburkholderia sp. JHI869. The sequence continues at coordinate 553,495 of NZ_JAYMSC010000002.1, read as the reverse complement.
AACGCATCGTGGTAATCGACGACCATCCGATCGTGCTGAAGATGCTCGCCAACGTGCTGAATACGGAGTACGAACTGGTGGGAGAGTGCAGCGACGGCGAAGAGGGCCTGCGCCTCGTGCAGGATTTGCATCCCGATCTGGTGATCCTCGACCTCGAGTTGCCCAAGCTCGACGGCCTCTCCGTCATCCGTGGCATTCGCGTGAAGCAGCCCGGTGCGCGCATTCTCGTGCTCTCTGCGAAGCCCGAATTGGTCATGGCCAATCACACGCGCGTGGCGGGTGCGAACGGCTATGTGAACAAGAATCGCGGCGTGGAGGAGCTGTGCGGTGTGGTCAAGGCGGTCCTGCTCGGCTACGACTGCTTCCCGGCGGGCAGTTGCGGCGGCGGCCGCGACGTGGCGCTCAACGGGCTGTCGCCGCGTGAAGTCGAAGTCCTGCAGTATCTCGCGCGGGGCATGAGCAACAAAGGCATTGCGGCGCGGCTCGGGCTGTCCGATAAAACGGTCAGCACGTATAAGACCCGCGTGCTGGACAAGCTAGGCGTGTCGTCGCTCGCGGCGTTGATCGAGTTTGCTACGTTGAACAAACTGATCGAATAGCGCCACCCAAAGCACAGCCGAAAAAAAAGCCCGACTTACGTCGGGCTCGAAGTGTGACCGCACCCGTTGCCGGGCGCGGCACCTGCAAAAACTCCGTACTTGCGCCGCCAGTTAAGCAGCCAGGAGCGAGCGCAGCACGAACGGCAGAATACCGCCGTGCTTGTAGTAATCCACTTCGATCGGCGTGTCGATGCGCAGCAGCACCTGCACGCGTTGATCCTTGCCGTCCTTGTGGTGGATCACGAGCGTCAGGTCCTGTTGCGGCTTGAAGTCGTCCGTCAGGCCTTCGATGTCGAACGTTTCTTCGCCGGTCAGGCCGAGAGACTGCACGCTGTCCGAACCCTTGAACTGCAGCGGCAGAACGCCCATGCCAACGAGATTCGAGCGGTGAATACGCTCGAAGCTGCGTGCGACTACGGCCTTCACGCCCAGCAGTTGCGTGCCCTTCGCCGCCCAGTCACGCGACGAACCCGTGCCGTACTCTTCGCCAGCGAACACCATCGTCGGCGTGCCGGCGTCGATGTACTTCATGGCGGCGTCGTAAATCGACAGCTGTTCGCCACTCGGCTGGTGAATCGTCAGGCCGCCTTCCACGCGCGTGCCGTCGGCCTTGGCCGGGATCATCAGGTTCTTGATACGCACGTTCGCGAAGGTGCCGCGCATCATCACGTCGTGGTTGCCGCGGCGCGAGCCATAGCTGTTGAAGTCGGCCTTCTGCACGCCGTTCTCCTTCAGCCAGCGGCCTGCGGGCGAGTCTTCCTTGATCGAGCCAGCCGGGCTGATGTGGTCGGTCGTAACCGAGTCACCGAAGATGCCCAGTGCGCGCGCGCCCTTGACCTCGGCCACCGACGACGACGGCGTCATCGAGAACTCGCTGCCGAAGAACGGCGGTTCGGCGATGTACGTCGACTTCGGCCAGTCGTAGACCTGACCTTCTTCGCCTTCGATCTTGCTCCACAGGTCGCCCTTCTTCGTGAGCTGGCTGTAGTTCTTCTGGAACGCGTCCGGGTCGAGTGCGAACTTGAGCAGCGCGTTGACTTCGTCGCTCGTCGGCCAGATGTCGCCGAGGTAGATGTCGCGGCCGCCCTTGCCCTTGCCGACCGGTTCCGTCATCAGGTCGCGCGTGATGTTGCCCGCGATCGCGTAAGCGACGACCAGCGGCGGCGAGGCCAGGAAGTTCGCGCGAATGTTCGGGTGGATACGCGCTTCGAAGTTACGGTTGCCCGAGAGCACCGCAGCCGCGACGACGTCGTTCTTGACGATCGACTCGTTCAGTTCCGGCGTCAGGTCGCCGGCGTTGCCGATACAGGTCGTGCAGCCGTAAGCCGCGAGTTCGAAGCCGAGCTTCGAGAGGTACGGCAGCAGGCCCGTCTTCGTCAGGTATTCCGTGACGATGCGCGATCCCGGAGCGAGCGACGTCTTGATGTGCGGCGCGACCGTCATGCCCGCTTCCACGGCCTTCTTCGCGAGCAGACCGGCGGCCAGCAGCACGCTCGGGTTCGACGTGTTCGTGCACGACGTGATCGCGGCGATCAGCACGTCGCCGTTGTGCAGCTTGACCTTCTCGCCCGCCGCATATTCGGCCGTCAGGTCGGCGGCCTTCTTGTTGAATCCGTTTTCCGCGACCGGCTTCGAGAACAGGTCAGTGAAGGTCGACTTCACGTTGCCGATTTCAATGCGGTCTTGCGGACGCTTCGGACCGGCCAGCGACGGCGCGACCGTGCCGAGGTCGAGCGTGAGCGTCTTCGTGTATTCGATGTCGCCAGCCTTCGGCACGCCGAAGAGTTCCTGCGCCTTGAAGTAGTTCTCGAAGGCGTCGATTTCGGCTTGCGTGCGGCCCGTGCCCTTGAAGTAGTCGATCGTCTTTTCGTCGACCGGGAAGAAGCCCATCGTGGCACCGTATTCCGGCGCCATGTTGCCGATGGTCGCGCGGTCGGGCACGCCGATCGACGCCGTGCCTTCGCCGAAAAATTCGACGAACTTGCCGACGACCTTCTCCTTGCGCAGCATTTCGGTGATGGTCAGCACGAGGTCGGTTGCCGTGCAGCCTTCGCGCAGCTTGCCCTTCAGCTCGACGCCGACCACGTCAGGCGTGAGGAAGTACACCGGCTGGCCGAGCATGCCGGCTTCGGCCTCGATGCCGCCCACGCCCCAGCCCACCACGCCGATGCCGTTGATCATCGTGGTGTGCGAGTCGGTGCCGACGAGCGTGTCCGGGTAGTAGACGGTATCGCCGCCTTCAGCCTTCTTGTGCACGCCGCGCGCGAGGTATTCGAGGTTCACCTGGTGGACGATGCCGATGCCCGGCGGCACGACCTTGAACGTGTCGAACGCCTGCATGCCCCACTTCATGAACTGGTAGCGCTCGTTGTTGCGCTGGAATTCCAGCTTCATGTTCAGGTCGAGCGCGTCCTTCTGGCGGAAGTAGTCGATCTGGACCGAGTGGTCGACGACGAGATCCACCGGCACGAGCGGCTCGATGACCTTCGGGTCCTTGCCGACCTGCTTGGCCACGCCGCGCATGGCGGCGATGTCGGCGAGCAGCGGCACGCCCGTGAAGTCCTGCAGCACGACGCGGGCGACGACGAACGGGATTTCGTCGACGCGCGAGGCGTTCGGCTTCCAGTTCGCCAGTTGCTCGATGTGCTCTTCCGCGATCTTCTTGCCGTCGTAGTTACGCAGCACAGACTCGAGCACGAGACGGATCGAAACCGGCAGACGATTGATCTTCACGCCAAGCTGCTTGCCGAGTTGCGGCAGCGAGTAGAACTTGCCTTTGCCGGAACCGCTGTCGAATTCTTTTAGCGTTTTGTGGAGATTGTGGGCCATAGTGTTTTCCTTCGTTTAATCGCGGAAATAACGCTTACTGCTCGTTTGCTGCTGTCACTGATACCTGTCTGATTGCTCAGATCACATACATGTCGACGTACTCGTTGACGGGCAGGGCGTAAAGCCTGGCTTCGTCGAGCGAGACATCGAGAATCGCCTGCTGCTGCTTCGCGGGGAAGCGGCGCGCAAGGTTGATTCGAAACTTCTCGATCAAAAGCGGAATGCCTTCTTCGCGGCGCCGCTTGTGGCCAATCGGGTACTCCACGACGACCTCGTCGAGCGTCGTGCCGTCGCTCAATTCGATTGTGAGCGCGTTCGCGATCGAACGCTTGTCCGGGTCGTGATAATTCTTCGTGAACTGCGAGTCTTCCACGCATACCGTTTTCGCGCGCAGCGCGTCGATGCGCGGATCGCTCGCGATTTCGTCTTCGTAATCGGCGGCGGTGAGGCGTCCGAAGATCAGCGGCACGGCGACCATGTACTGGATACAGTGATCGCGGTCGGCCGGATTCGCAAGCGGGCCGCTCTTGTCGATGATGCGGATTGCCGCTTCGTGCGTGCGTATGGTGATGCGCTGGATGTCCCCAACCGTCAAGCCTTTTTGCGCGAGCACGCCGTGCAGCGTCATCGCGGCTTCGGCGGCGGTCTGCGCGTGGAATTCGGCGGGGAACGAAATCTTGAACAGCACGTTTTCCATCACATACGTGCCGTAGGGACGCTGGAACCTGAACGGCTGTCCCTTGAATGAGACGTCGTAGAAGCCCCACGTTTTTGCCGTGAGCGCCGAGGGATAGCCCATCTCGCCCGTTTTCGCCATGAGCGCGAGGCGCACGGCCCGCGAGGTGGCGTCGCCGGCGGCCCACGACTTGCGCGAGCCCGTATTGGGCGCGTGGCGGTAGGTGCGCAGCGACTGGCCGTCGACCATCGCGAGCGAAACGGCGTTGATGAGTTCTTCGCGCGTGAGCCCGAGCATTTGCCCGACCACGGCGGTCGAGGCGAGTTTCACGAGCAGCACATGGTCGAGACCGACCTTGTTGAACGAGTTCTCCAGCGCAATGCAGCCCTGGATCTCGTGCGCCTTCACCATGGCTTCGAGCACGCGCTTCATGGTGAGCGGCGCTTTGCCCTGAGCGATGGCGGTGCGCGAAAGCCAGTCGGCGGTCGCGAGGATGCCGCCCAGGTTGTCCGACGGATGGCCCCATTCGGCGGCGAGCCACGTGTCGTTGAAGTCGAGCCAGCGGATCATCGCGCCGATGTTGAACGCGGCCTGAACCGGATCGAGCTGGAACTGGGTGCCCGGCACCTTCGCGCCATGCGGGACGATCGTGCCCGGCACGATCGGTCCCAGCAGCTTGGTGCAGGCGGGGTAGGAGAGCGCCTCGAGTCCGCAGCCGAGGGTATCGATCAGGCAATGCCTGGCCGTTGTCAGCGCGAGCGCGCTGTCTACCGGCAAATTCAGGACATAGTCGACGATATCGACCAGTACCTGGTCCGGCTGCGGCCTGACGTTGGAGATCAGGGCGGACATCGAGGCGATCCTGCGGGTCTTACTGGCCCGCGGCGCCGCTGGCGGCTGCCGGAGCGCGGTTAGCCGGGTTCAGCGCGTTGGCCTGCGTCGGCGCCATTGCGCCTTGCTGCATGGCAACCGTCTTGCACTCGTCGGCCAGACGCGAGCTGTCCTTGTCCGAGAACAGCATGGCCTTCGTCGGGATCACGACGAGGTCGAGGCCGGTGGCGGCGTCGTGGAAGCGGTCAGCGCCCGTCGTGGTGACCTGACGCGGCAGGTTGTAGTTCTTGTTCGCCCAGTGAACGGTAACGATCTGGTCACGCGCCATGTCGCCCTTCAGGTCGAATTGTGCGCCTTCAGCGCAGCTCCAGTGCTCCGAGCCTTCCGGGACCGGATCCATCTTCGCTTCCTTGGCCGGGTTGGCCTTGCGCTTGATGATGCGGTGCTTAGGGGCCGGCTTCTTGGCAGTCGTGGTCGACGTCGTGCCTTGTGCGGCGGCGTCGGTGGCGGCCAGCATCAGCGTCGAGGACAGCGTGCCGATGACAGCGGCGATCAGCAGTTTCTTCATGAGTGTCAAACCTTTATCTATCGAAAAGCGGTTGATCAGTGCGCGGTTGAACAGGCAACCGCCGTTTGCACTGCGCGCGCCCTGTAAGCGCGCAGCGGACGCTATTTTCACCTATTTATCGCCATGAACTTCAATTTCTCCGGCCCGGTGTTGTTTGCGCCTTGGTTCGCAAGTAACTGCCTGTAACTGTCCGTGACTGCCGTCGCTGCGCTATGTGTCGCGAGGCCCGCTTCAGTGCCGCGGCGCCATACGTTGAAAACGTTTTCGGCGGCCGTTCGCGGCGCGCATCAGGCCGACTCCTGCGCGAGTTCGCCTCGCGCGAACAACGGCGCCGCTTCGGCCGGCACGGCGCGCCCCGTGGCGCGCGCGCGGCGCAGCACCGACCAGTAATAGCGGTAGCTCGCGCGGTCGTGCAGCGTGTCGCCGTGGCGTGTCGGACCCCATTGCGCGTGTTGCGCAGCCAGCAGGATGTCGGCGGCTAGCGCGATTTCTTCGTCGCGCGGCGCGAAAGCGGCCACGATCGCGGGAATCTGCGCCGGATGAATGCTCCACATGCGCGTGTAGCCGAACTCGTTGCGCGCGCGGCGCGCGTCGTTCGCCACGACTTCCATGTCGCGCACTTCCGTGCTCACGTTGTGCGAGGGCACGCGGCCGAACGCGTGGCACGCGGCCGCGATTTCGAGCTTCGCGCGGCGCACGAGCGGGTGGTCGAACTGGCCGGGCGAGCGCATGGCCGTGTCGGGAATCGCGCCGTCGTGCGCGGAGACGAAGTCCATCAGGCCGAAGCTCAGCGACTCGACGCCGCGCAGCGCGGCGAGGTCGAACACGCGCGCGAGCGCGCCATGCGTTTCGACGAGCAATTGAACGGGAATGGGCTTGTCGATGCCCATCTCGACGCGCGTGGCCTCGATGAACGCCGTCATTTCGGCGGCGTCGCCTACGGCGCGGATCTTCGGCAGCGTGATGAAGGCCGGCGCGCGCTTCGCGGCGCGCAGGATCATGCGCACGTCGTCGCGCCAGTGCGGGTGATGGAAATCGTGGATACGGACGCCGACGCGGCCAAAGCGGTCGTGCTCGCCGCCGATGAACGACGCCACGAGCTCGGCGTGCTCGGCTTCGCGGCCGACCTGCGCACCGTCTTCGCAGTCGAGCGTGATGTCGAATACCGGGCCCAACTGCTGCTGCAGTGCGAGCGATTTGAGCATCAGCTTCTCGCTGCCCGCGTAGTGATCGCATGCGGGCAGGATGGCGGGCGGCGCTTCGCCGTCAAACAGCACTTCTGCTGGGAGAATGGCGCGCATCTTCGGCGTCGGGAGTCGAGTTTTGTAGGAGATACCGGATTCGGATGCGTCCTGTCTGGCAAGGCGCATGCGGATCGGGGGGCCCGCCTAGGGCGGCCCGCGTAGGGCCGCGGAGGCCAGATGGCCTGCGGAGCTTGCCCCACAGGCCCATAAAGCAGAACGGAACGGGCGTAAATCGCGCGTTCCGTTCGTACAGCAGGCTTACTTGCCGAGCAGGTGAGCGACGCCTTCGCGCTCTTCGAGCAGCTCGTTGAGCGTGCCGTCCATCTTCTCGCGCGAGAACGCGTCGATTTCCAGGCCTTCCACGCGCTTGTATTCGCCGTTTTCGCAGGTCACCGGCACGCCGTAGATGATGTCTTCGGGGATGCCATACGAGCCGTCCGACGGGATACCCATCGTGACCCACTTGCCGTTCGTGCCGAGGACCCAGTCACGCACGTGATCGATCGCTGCATTGGCCGCCGATGCAGCCGACGACAGGCCGCGCGCTTCGATGATCGCTGCGCCGCGCTTGCCGACCGTCGGGATGAACGTGTTGCGGTTCCATTCGTCGTCGTTGATCAGCTTGGTCAGCGACTGGCCTTCGGCCGTGGCGACGCGGAAGTCGGGGTACATCGTCGGCGAGTGGTTGCCCCACACGGCGAGCTTCTCGATCGAAGCAACCGGCTTGCCCGACTTGGCGGCCAGTTGCGAGAGCGCGCGGTTGTGGTCCAGACGCAGCATGGCCGTGAAGTTCTTCTTCGGCAGGTCCGGAGCCGACTTCATGGCGATGTAGGCGTTCGTGTTGGCCGGGTTGCCGACGACCAGCACCTTCACGTCGCGGCTGGCGACGTCGTTCAGCGCCTTGCCCTGAACCGTGAAGATCTCGGCGTTGGCCGACAGCAGGTCCTTACGCTCCATGCCCTTCGAGCGCGGACGTGCGCCAACCAGCAGGGCGACGTCGGCGTCCTTGAACGCGACCTTCGGGTCGTCGGTGATGACCACGCCCGCGAGCAGCGGGAATGCGCAGTCGTCGAGTTCCATGACGACGCCCTTGACGGCAGCTTGCGCTTGCGGGAGGTCCAGCAGTTGCAGGATGACGGGCTGATCCTTGCCGAGCAGGTCGCCATTCGCAATGCGGAACAGCAGGGAGTAAGCGATCTGACCTGCGGCGCCGGTGACGGCAACGCGCTTTGCGGGCTTAGCCATTGAAAATCTCCAGGAAGATGCGTTAGACGCCAGGGTAAAACGCCATTCTATATGCGCGATACACGAAGCGTAGGTGAAACAGGCGGTCTTTAACGCTTGCGTGCGCGCTTCACTGGATCAACAACGACTGCCAAGCCGTGACGCGGGCGCCGCCGGCGCGGACCGCCGTGCCGGTAACCTGTGCAACATGGCAAGAGGTGAACGGGGCGCCCTTCGAGGGACGCCGGGCGCTGGCCGCTTCGCGTGTGCCGACTCCTGCAACAGCTCGCTCGGGCTCTCCCACAGACGCGCGGCGCGCAACGACTCACGCGTGCCGGCTGGGCGGATCGAAACCTCTACTGCGTTTACTGCATGAGGGAACAGCATCGTGCAAGGCGGCTCGCGGCGCATTCGCCACGAGGTGGATGCAGCCGGCGGCTCTTCTTCGTCATGCCGGGTTCATGTCCTGAAATTAGCATGCAGCCTGCCCGCAAACCCTTGCTCGATCGGGAGTGTAGGAGTCGACAGGGTCAAAGTCAACAGTATCTTATGTCTTATATAAGACATAACTATTGCAGGCAAAATGCTTGATGCGTAGGGGGCTTTATGTTGAAATGCGCGCCATGAGTGCAAACCCGGCCAGCAACGCGAATTCCACCGCTCCCGAGAGCGGGGTTCCAGCGTCTGCGCCCGCGGTTCCGCCGTCCCCCACCTTCAGTCCGCTGTACCAGCAGATCAAGGGGCTCATTACACAGAGCCTCGAGTCCGGCGAGTGGAAGCCCGGCGAAATCATCCCCAGCGAAGTCGAACTGGCCGCCCGTTACAAGGTGAGCCAGGGGACCGTACGCAAGGCGATCGACGAGCTGGCTGCCGACAATCTTCTGGTGCGCCGTCAGGGCAAGGGTACATTTGTTGCAACGCACAATGAAGAGCGCGCCCAGTTTCGCTTTCTGAGACTACTCGCCGACGACGGCGCGGAGCACCCGCACGTGAGCAAGCTGCTCGAGTGCCGGCGCCTGCGCGCCTCCGCGGAGATCGCGCGTCAACTCGACCTCAAGCCCTCGGACCCGGTGGTGCTGATCCGGCGTCTCCTGCAGTTCGACGGCGAAAGCACCGTGCTCGACGAGATCTGGCTGCCCGGCGGCGTGTTCCGCGGGCTCACGATCGAGCGCCTTGCCGAGTACAAAGGCCCGCTGTACGCCATGTTCGAGGCGGAGTTCGGCACGCGCATGATTCGTGCGACCGAGAAGATCCGCGCCGTGGCTGCGGAGCCCACGGTGGCCGATCTGCTCAAGGTCCCGGCAGGTTTTCCTTTGCTATCGGTCGAGCGAGTGTCCTATACCTATGGAGACCGGCCGGTCGAGGTACGCCGCGGCTGGTATGTCACAACTGGGTACTACTATCAGAATGATCTGAGTTGACGGGCGGCCGCGCGAAAGGCGCGGCGGCCCTCCCCACGTGCCTTTGCTTGCGCGCGCCACCAGCCTTACCCGTCGTGGATTTCGCTGCAGCGCGATATGAAAAGGCGCTAAAATTGCGAATTAGTGTTAACACATAGTAGGGGTCTAGCATGGCAGAAGCCGCAAAAAAACCGAGGCCGGAATACCGGAACATCGGGCTTGGGCAGATATTGTTCGCATACCGCCTGCCTCTGGCCGGCCGTGTGTCGATCGGCCACCGCATCAGCGGTGTGCTGTTGTTCCTGTTCTTGCCTTTCATCTTGTTCCTGTTGGACCAGAGCCTCACTTCGGAGCTTAGCTTCGAGGTATTCAAGGGCTTCCTTTCCAACATCATCGTCAAGCTCATCGTGCTGGTCCTCGGATGGGCGTTCCTGTTTCACTTCTGCGCTGGCGTGCGTCACCTGTGCATGGACTTCAACCATGGCCTCGTGAGCAAGGAAAAAGGCAAGTCGACCTCCCTGGTCGTCGTGATCATCTCCACGGTCCTCACGATCGCCTTTGCGGCAAAACTCTTCGGAGCGTTCTAAAAAATGTCGGCTAAAAACGGTATCGGTCCGAAGCGCCTCGTCGTCGGCGCTCACTACGGCATTCGCGACTGGATCGCGCAACGCGCCACCGCCGTGATCATGGCGATCTACACGATCGTGCTGCTCGTCCTGTTCTTCGGCGCGCACGACTTCTCGTATGACGGCTGGGCGTCGATCTTCGCCGCGCAGTGGATGAAGCTGGCCACGTTCGTCACCCTGGTCGCGCTGTTCCTGCACGCGTGGGTCGGTGTGCGTGACATCTGGATGGACTACATCAAGCCGGTCGGCCTGCGCATCACGCTGGACGTCCTCACGATCGCATGGCTGCTGGGCAGCCTCGGCTACGCCGCTCAGATTCTCTGGAGAGTGTAAAAGAATGGCTGCAATCAAGAATTCACTGCCGCGTCGCAAGTTCGACGTGGTCATCGTCGGTGCTGGCGGCTCGGGGATGCGCGCTTCGCTGCAACTCGCGCGCGCTGGCCTGTCGGTTTGCGTGCTCTCGAAGGTGTTCCCCACGCGTTCGCACACGGTGGCGGCGCAGGGCGGCATCGGCGCCTCGCTCGGCAACATGAGCGAAGACAACTGGCACTACCACTTCTACGACACGATCAAGGGTTCCGACTGGCTCGGCGACCAGGACGCGATCGAGTTCATGTGCCGTGAAGCGCCGAACGCCGTGTACGAGCTCGAACACATGGGCATGCCGTTCGACCGTAACGCCGACGGCACGATCTACCAGCGCCCGTTCGGCGGCCACACGGCCAATTACGGCGAAAAGCCGGTTCAGCGCGCCTGTGCTGCTGCTGACCGTACCGGCCACGCGCTGCTGCACACGCTGTATCAGCAGAACGTCGCGGCGAAGACCACGTTCTTCGTCGAATGGATGGCGCTCGACCTGATCCGCGACGCCGAAGGCGACGTGCTCGGCGTGACCGCGCTCGAAATGGAAACGGGCGACGTCTACATCCTCGAAGGCAAGACCACGCTGTTCGCCACGGGCGGCGCAGGCCGGATCTTCGCGGCATCGACCAACGCGTTCATCAACACCGGTGACGGCCTTGGCATGGCGGCCCGCTCGGGCATCGCGCTGCAGGACATGGAGTTCTGGCAGTTCCACCCGACCGGCGTGGCCGGCGCGGGCGTGCTGATCACGGAAGGCGTGCGCGGCGAAGGCGGCATTCTGCGTAACTCGAACGGCGAGCGCTTCATGGAGCGTTACGCGCCGACCCTGAAGGACCTGGCGCCGCGCGACTTCGTTTCGCGCTCGATGGACCAGGAAATCAAGGAAGGCCGTGGCGTGGGTCCGCACAAGGACCACGTGCTGCTCGACCTGTCGCACATCGGCGCCGAGACGATCATGAAGCGTCTGCCGTCGATCCGCGAAATCGCGCTCAAGTTCGCCAACGTGGACTGTATCAAGGAGCCGATCCCGGTCGTGCCGACCATCCACTACCAGATGGGCGGCATCCCGACGAACATCAACGGCCAGGTCGTTGGCACGCCGAAGGGTCACGAAGAAGTCGTCAACGGCTTCTACGCCGTGGGCGAATGCTCGTGCGTCTCGGTGCACGGCGCTAACCGTCTGGGCACGAACTCGCTGCTCGACCTCGTGGTGTTCGGCCGTGCGGCTGGCAACCACATCGTCAAGCACGTGAAGGAACTGCGCGAGCACAAGCCGCTGCCGGCCGACGCCGCCGACTTCGCGCTCTCGCGCCTGGCCGAACTCGACAAGTCGACCTCGGGCGAGTACGCGCAGAGCGTTGCGAACGACATCCGCGGCTCGATGCAAAAGCACGCTGGCGTGTTCCGCACGTCGAAGCTGCTGGCAGACGGTGTGAAGGACATCGCTCAGATCGCCGAGCGCGCGAAGCACATCCACCTGAAGGACAAGTCGAAGGTGTTCAACACGGCGCGCGTGGAAGCGCTCGAAGTGGCGAACCTGGTCGAAGTTGCGCGCGCAACGATGGTCTCGGCTGAAGCCCGCAAGGAAAGCCGTGGTGCGCACGCACAGAGCGACTTTGAACACCGCGACGACGAAAACTGGCTGCGCCATACGCTCTGGTTCAGCGAAGGTGACCGACTCGATTACAAGCCGGTCCACATGAAACCGCTGACCGTCGAGTCCGTGCCGCCGAAGGCGCGTACGTTCTAAGGCACACGCCAGTCAAAAGGAATTGGAAATGGCCAAACGCATTTTTGAAGTCTATCGCTACGACCCGGACAAGGACGCGGCGCCGCGCATGCAAACGTACGAGCTGGAACTCACGCACGAGCGCATGCTGCTCGACGCGCTGGTCAAGCTCAAGGAAGTGGACGAGACGCTGTCGTTCCGCCGTTCGTGCCGTGAAGGCGTGTGCGGTTCGGACGCCATGAACATCAACGGCAAGAACGGTCTCGCCTGCCTGACGAACCTGAACGACCTGCCGGCGAAGATCGTGCTGCGTCCGCTGCCGGGCCTGCCCGTCGTGCGCGACCTGATCTGCGACTTCACGCAGTTCTTCAACCAGTACCACTCGATCAAGCCGTACCTGATCAACGACACGCCGCCGCCCGAGAAGGAGCGTCTGCAGTCGCCTGAGCAGCGTGACGAACTCGATGGCCTGTACGAGTGTATTCTGTGCGCTAGCTGCTCGACCTCGTGCCCGAGCTTCTGGTGGAACCCGGACAAGTTCGTCGGCCCGGCAGGTCTCCTGCAGGCTTACCGCTTCATCGCGGACAGCCGCGACGAAGCGACCGGCGAGCGCCTCGACAACCTCGAGGACCCGTACCGTCTGTTCCGTTGCCACACGATCATGAACTGCGTCGACGTTTGCCCGAAGGGCCTGAACCCGACGAAGGCGATCGGCAAGATCAAGGAACTGATGTTCCGCCGCGCGGTTTGATGCTGCTGTTCTGAAATGGAATCGCACCAGTCTGACCCCCATCGCCGCGCGCGCCTTCGCTGGCGCGCGCGGCGCGGCCTGCTCGAAAATGATCTGATTTTTGAGCGGTTTTTCGAGCGCTATGAGCATGAACTCAGCGACGCCGACGTGGGCGCACTCACGCGCCTGCTCGAGCTGAGCGATAACGACCTGATGGACTTGCTGCTCGCGCGCAAGGAACCAGAAGGCGACCTTGCCGACCCGGACGTGAAGCGGGTGCTGGAGCTGCTTCGGAACGTCTGAGCGCGGCGGCGTCCGCAGTTGTCTTGCAGGCGCCGCGCCGGACGTACAAAACTATCGAATCCCGTGTTTATCTTCGATTGAGGATGTGCTATGACCCCGTCTGATGTAAAAGCCACGCTATCGTTCAGCGACAATTCGCCGAGCGTCGAACTGCCGATCTACAAGGGCACGATGGGCCCGGATGTGATCGACATCCGCAAACTGTACGGTCAGACCGGCAAGTTCACGTATGACCCGGGCTTCATGTCGACGGCGGCGTGCAACTCGGCGATCACGTACATTGACGGGGACAAGGGCGAGTTGCTGTACCGCGGCTACCCGATCGACAACCTCGCGCAAAACGCCGACTTCCTCGAAACCTGCTACCTGCTGTACCGCGGCGAACTGCCGAACGCGGCGCAGAAGGAAGAGTTCGTGCGCACCGTCACGCAGCACACGATGGTTCACGAGCAAATGCAGTTCTTCTTCCGCGGCTTCCGCCGCGACGCGCACCCGATGGCGATTCTCGTCGCCGCAGTCGGCGCGCTGTCGGCGTTCTATCACGACTCGCTCGACATCAATAACCCGAAGCATCGTGAAGTTTCGGCGATCCGCATGATCGCGAAGCTGCCGACGCTCGTCGCCATGGCGTACAAGTACTCGATCGGCCAGCCGTTCGTGTACCCGCAGAACAATCTGTCGTACAGCGCGAACTTCATGCGCATGATGTTCTCGAACCCGTGCGAAGAGTACAAGGTCAACGACGTGCTCGTGCGCGCGCTCGACCGTATCCTCATCCTGCACGCCGACCACGAGCAGAACGCTTCGACGTCGACGGTTCGTCTGGCTGGCTCGTCGGGCGCGAACCCGTTCGCGTGTATCGCGGCCGGTATCGCTTGTCTGTGGGGCCCGGCGCACGGTGGTGCGAACGAAGCTGCACTGAACATGCTCGAAGAAATCGGCTCGCCGGACAAGATTCCTGAGTTCATCAAGCAGGTGAAGGACAAGAACTCAGGCGTGAAGCTCATGGGCTTCGGACACCGCGTGTACAAGAACTACGACCCGCGTGCGAAGCTGATGCGCGAGACGTGCTACGAAGTGCTGAACGAACTCGGTCTGCACGACGATCCGCTCTTCAAGCTCGCCATGCAGCTCGAAAAGATCGCGCTGGAAGACGAATACTTCGTGTCGCGCAAGCTCTACCCGAACGTCGACTTCTACTCGGGTATCGTGCAGCGCGCACTGGGCATCCCGACCTCGATGTTCACGTGTATCTTCGCGATGGCGCGTACGGTGGGCTGGATTGCGCAGTGGAACGAAATGATCGCCGACCCCGAGCAGAAGATCGGCCGTCCGCGTCAGCTGTTCATCGGCGAAACGCCGCGCGAAGCGAAGCCGATCGCTCAGCGCTAAGCAGTTTCGCCTGGCCATGCCGCGCGCTTGACGGCGCGCTGCGTGCAAGCCTTCAAGCAAACGCCCCGACGGGTTATCGCCCGTCGGGGCGTTTTCTATTTGCGCCAGCGGCCGCGCTCAAACCCAGCCGTCGATCTTCAGCCCGCTCGCCTTTTCCGCTTCTTCGCGCGTGACCTCGCGCACCGTTTCGCCAAAGCTCCACACGTGGCCTTCGGGGTCGCTTGCCGCATAGACGCGGTCGCCGTAGAACTGGTCCGCCGGCTCGCGGACGATCCTGGCACCGGCGGCGCGGGCGCGCTCGCAATGCGCGTCGAGGCCGCTTTTCAGTTGCACGTGGACCGACTGCGTGTTCTTGCCTTCCACATCGGCCGGGCTCGAGTACGGCATGCCGGGCCAGCCGCCGCAGATCATCACGTAGCCGTCTTCGAAGCGCATTTCCGAGTGACCGAGTTTCCCGTCGGGCGTGGTCACGACGAACTGACGCTTGAAGCCGAACGCCTTTTCGAGCCAGTCGAGCGCGGCGAACGGATCGCGATAGTAGATGGCAGACCCGAAAGCCGGACGCGGGGAGGTGTTGCTCATGCTTGTCTCCTTTTGGCAGTACGTGTGAAGAATCTAGCACCAGCATGGTGCGGCTGCGCGCAACGCGTCCTTGCAGCGGATGCCTAGCCATTACCTCCGACGTAATCGTCAGCGCGCACGGCTTCGGCGACCATGGTCCTCATCGGCACACCCCACCCGCAAGGAGCGACGACCATGGCACGCGACACCCTCAATGCCCGCCAACCCGGCTACATCCGCATCGACGACGACACGGCGCTGCACTACCGCGACTGGGGCGACGGCGCGCCGCTCGTGTTCCTCTCGGGCTGGACGCTCAACGCCGACATGTGGAACTACCAATGCGCGCCGCTCGCGGCCGCGGGCTTTCGCTGCGTGACATACGACCGTCGCGGACATGGGCGCTCCAGCGACCCGGGCCGCGGCTACGACTACGACACGCTCGCCGACGATCTCGAAGCGGTACTCGACGCCCGCGGACTGGCGCGCGTGACGCTGATCGGCCATTCGTTCGCGAGCGGCGAGATCGTGCGTTATTTGAGCCGTCACGGTTCGCGCCGAGTAGCGGGCATCGTGCTGCTTTCGCCAGCATCGACGCCGTATTTGCTCAAGACTGCTGATAATCCCGGCGGGCTCGATGCGAGCCTCTTCGAAGCGTCGATAGAAGAGATGCTCACGTCGTTTCCCGACTGGATCGAGCGGCGCGCCGAGGCTTACTTTGGCCATGGCACCTCGCGCGCGGTCATCCAGTGGACGGCCGACATGATGCTGGCCACGTCGTTTTGCGCGGCCACGCAATTGCCCCGCATACAGATGGTTACCGACTTCCGCAGCGAACTGGCCGCCATCGATGTGCCGGCGCTCGTGCTGCACGGCGACTGCGATGCCTCGGCCCCGCTCGAGATCACCGGCCGCCCCACGGCGGCGGCGCTCGAACGTGCGACGCTGAAGGTTTATGAGGGCGGCACGCATGGCATGTACTTCAACCACGCAGCACGCGTGAACGACGACATTCGCGCGTTCGTCACGCGGTGGCAGGCATGAAACAGGCATCAAGCAGGCATAAAGCGCGACACGGCCAGGTCACGGATACAACTGGTAATCAGGGCACGGCCACTCGCGCCAGGCGCAAGGGAATAGCGCCCGTACGCCCCTCGTTTTGCAGATGACACGCGGCTCGCGCGAGCGAACTCACGCGCCGCGTGCGAGGCATACCGATGGAGTCTTCACGGCTACGGCGCGCAGCCTGCGCGCCGCGAGGCCGGTCCATCGAGAGGGGCGACATCATGCGCAAACTTCTCGCCTTCAGCGTGCTGGCCTGTCTGCTGGGCGCCTGCTCGACGCCGGTCGTGTCGCAGCAGGCCGCGGACGGTACTTACAACGGTACTTACCCGCCGCCCGCATGCCGCACCGTCACTGGCGTTGCGGACATCGACGGCACGCCGCAGCAAATCAGCGGCCTCGCGTGCCTGCAACCCGACGGCACATGGCAGATCGTGCAGGGCGATGACACGCTCGTCTACCCGATGGCCTGGCCCGACGCGACAACCTGGTACGCCGGCCCGTGGTACGGCTGGTGGCCGCCGGTGTTCGTGGGTGGCTCGTTCGTGTTCGTCGATCACTTCCACCACTTTCATCACATGGATCACGTCTTCCCGGGCGGCCCGCATATGCATCCGGCGCCGGGCATGCACGGCGGCTTTCATGGCGGTGGCGGATTCCATGGTGGTCATGGCGGTGTCTGGAGCGGAACGGGTGGCATGGGTGGCATGCACGGCGGCTCTCATCGCTGAAACATGGCGCACAGCGAATTGCGCACGACGAATCCTTTATGATGGAGCGCGCCTCCCCACCCGAGACGCTCCATGTTCTTCGCCGCGCATTCCCTGCATCGCCGTCTGAGCATTGCGATCGGCACGCTCGCGATCCTCGTCGGCGTGCTGGGCGCGCTCGGCACGTTCCTCGTCGTGCGCAGTCTCGCCGCCGAATTCAACACGACCCTGCGCGACGCCGCCGCGCACGTGCAGACCGGCGTGCCGCATCGCGCGATCGAGCCGCGCGGCGACAACGAAGCCGCCGACAATTTCGTCGTGCAGATCTGGTCCGCCGACGACGGCGAAGTCCCGAGTCGCACGAGCAACGCCCGCGTCGCGCTGCCGCGTGCGCAAAGCGGCTTCTCGTCGATCGAATACGACGGCGAATCGTGGGACGTGTTCGCGCTCGCCGCCGGCGACGAATACATTCAGGTCGCCGAATCGCGCAGCATGCGCAACCGCAACGCCTTGCGCGTGGCGTTCTGGAGCCTGCTGCCCGTGCTCGCGCTGCTGCCGCTGCTCGCGCTCACGATCGCGGTGACGGTGCGCGTTTCGCTGCGGCCGCTGGAGCGCGTCGGGCGGCGCGCGGCGAACGTCGATCTGCACGACCTGAAGCCGCTCGAAGTCGGGCAGGCGCCCGTCGAGCTACGGCCGTTCGTGGAGTCGATCAATCGCATGATCGAGCGCCTTTCCCTGCTCGTGAACGCCGAGCGCATGTTTATCGCCGATGCCGCGCACGAACTGCGCTCGCCGATCTCCGCCATGCAGTTGCAGATCGACAATCTGCGCAATGCGCCGCCCGAGCAGTACCCGGAGCGCTTCGAGGAACTGCGGCGCGGCATCGTGCGCACCGGCTCGCTGATGTCGCAACTGCTCGGTCTTGCGCGCGCCGAAATCGGCAGCGCGCAACGCGTGCTGACCGAGGTGCCGCTCGCGCAGGTCGTCACCGACGTGCTGTCCGACCTGCTGCCGCTTGCCGACGCGCGCGGCGTCGATCTGGGTGTGACGCGCCTCGACGACGTGGCGGTGCGCGCCACCGAAACCGACATGCGCGTGCTCGTGCGCAATCTCGTCGACAACGCAATTCGCTACAGCCACGAAGGCGCGCATGTGGACGTGGCGGTGTACCGCGAGGACAAAGGCGTCGTCGTCGAGGTGACCGACAACGGGCCCGGCATTGCCGATGCCGATCTGCCGCGCGTGTTCGACCGGTTTTTCCGCGCGGGCGGTCACCGGGTTGATCAGCGCGATGACCATGACTCGCACGGCAGCGGCCTCGGGCTCGCCATCGCGCAGGCGGTGGCGCAGAGCTATCGCGGACGCGTGACGCTCGCGAACCGGCGCGACGGGCAAACGGGCATCGTCGCGCGTGTCGAGATACCGCGCGCATTGCCGCGCCAATCCAGCGCAGGCAAGTAAGGCAAAATCCCGGGAAGCATGCGAAACAAAGGACGGACACGATGCGGATTCTGCTGATCGAAGACGATCTGCTGATCGGGCCCGCGCTGCTGCGCGCGTTGAAGGACGCGTCATACAGCGTCGACTGGGTGCGCACGGGCGAGAGCGGCCGTGACGCCATTCGCGACGGCTCGTACACGGCGATCCTGCTCGACCTCGGTCTCGGCGACATGAGCGGACTCGACGTGCTGCGCGGCCTGCGCGAGTCGCAGGACGCCACGCCCGTGCTCATCATCACGGCGCGCGACGACGTGGACACGCGCGTGGAAGGCCTCGATCTCGGCGCCGACGACTATGTCGTGAAGCCGTTCGAGAGCAAGGAACTGCTCGCGCGCATCCGCGCCGTGGTGCGGCGCAAGTCGGGCTTCGCCTCGCCGACCATGGGCAGCGGCCGCGTCACGCTCGACATGAATGCGCGGCGCCTCACGTTCGATGGCCAGTCCGACGATCTTTCTGCGCGCGAATACGCACTCATGCTCGCGCTGCTCGAGCGGCCGGGCGCGATCCTGTCGCGTCAGCAAATCGAGGAACGGCTCTACGGCTGGGGCGAGGAAGTGGAAAGCAACGCGGTGGACGCCGTGATCTACAGCGTGCGCCGCAAGTTCGGCCATGCGGTGATCCGCAATGTGCGCGGGCTCGGCTGGGCCGTGTGCGCGTAAGCGCCGGGAAACACGGACATAAAAAAGCGCGCAAGACGCTGCGCGCTGTAAAAACCGCGGCGAGCGGAGGGGCTCGCCGCGTGGCGCGTTGCGCGGGGGAAGGCACGCAGCGCGCGTGAACTTACGCCAGCAGGCGCTGCCAGGGTTCCTTTTGCCAGGCGCGGCTAAGCGAGGCGAGCAGCGCGACTTCGTTTTCGGCCACGTGCCGGTCCGAATACACGGCCACATGGCACAGATTCAGCACTTCGGCACGCAGCGCGGGGTCGTCGAGCTCGCGCATCACTTGCTGCATCACGTCGGAGTCGAGCTTGCACGCGTCGCTCCAGTTCAGGTGCGAGGTGGTCTGCAAATCTTCGCACAGGCCCTTGAGGATTTCGCCGAATTCGCCCGGCGCGAGGCCGAGCCGGTCGGCCAGGCGCGCGCGATGGACTGCTGCAAGCTCCTCGCTGCTCAGGTGGCCATCCGCGAGCAGCGCGACAGCGACGATCCGGCCCGCGGCTTGCGGGCTGTTGCAGGTATAGGTACGCATGTTCAGGAATCCTCTTGAAACGTGATGTCGATGGAACGGTTGGCGTAGCCGCGGCTCAGTCGAAGATGTCCTGAAGCCACGACTTGCGGCGATGGCCATTGCCGCTGTAGCTGTCGTGAGCGCGGCGTGGGGCGTAGTCACCGTGCGGCGTGCCGTGATGGCGGCTTGCCTGCGGCTCGCTTTCGTCGCGGTATCGCCGGTTGCCGCTGCTGCGTTCGATCAGCTTGTCGAGTTCGCCGCGATCGAGCCAGACGCCGCGACACTGCGGGCAGTAGTCGAGTTCGACGCCCTGACGCTCCGCGAGCGAGAGGGTGACGTCAGGGCAGTTGGGGCATTTCATGATGCGCTCCGTGATGAGTGACAGGTCATCGAGGCCCTTGCCGTCTTGCGTGAAGGGCAATGCGGTCTCGATGGAAACCATCCTGGCAGAGCAAAATGAGCGAAGAATGAGGAGCGCCCAGCTTGCGTTCACGAAGTGCCGAGCGTGTCCTTCGGCTTTTGCGTCTTGGCGAGCGACACCACCACGCCGCCCGCGAGCAGCGCAGCCGTCACGCCAAGGCTGAACAGCGCGGGAATCTTGCCGATGATGCCCACCAGAAATATCTTCGCCCCGATGAACACCAGCACGAGCGCGAGCGCGTGCTTGAGGTAGTAAAAGCGGTGCGCCATGGCCGCGAGCGCGAAGTAGAGCGCGCGCAGACCGAGCACGGCGAAGATGTTGCTCGTATAGACGATGAACGGATCAGTCGTGATCGAGAAGATCGCGGGGATCGAATCGACCGCGAAAATCAGGTCGGCGAATTCGATCATCACGAGCGCGAGGAGGAGCGGCGTGGCGAGCAGCGCGGACTTGCCGGTGCGCGGATGCGCTTGCCGCACGAGGAACGCGCGGCCTTCGAGCTGCGGCGTGACCGGCAGCTTGCGGCGCAGCCAGCGCAGCAGGGCGCTGTCTTCCACGCCGTGCTCTTCCTTCGGGCCGATCAGCATCTTCACGCCGGTCACGGCGAGAAACACGCCGAACACGTACAGCATCCACTCGAACTGTGCGACGAGCGCAGCGCCGAGTCCGACCATCAATGCCCGCAGCACCAGCACGCCGACAATGCCCCAGAACAGCACGCGATGCTGAAGGTGCCGCGGCACGGCAAGCGCGCCGAAAATCGACGCAATGACGAACACGTTATCTAGCGAGAGCGACTTTTCGATCAGATAGCCGGTGATGTACTCGGTGGCCGGCTGCGCGCCGAGCTGCCACCAGACGAAGCCGCCGAACAGCACGCCCACGGCGATATAGCCGAGCGAGAGCCACAGGCTTTCGCGGATGCCGATTTCGTGGTCGTCGCGATGCAGCACCCCGAGATCGAGCACGAGCAGCACGATCACCACCGCGAGGAAGGCGATCCAGAGCCACGCGGGCTGACCGAGGAAGGAGGCTGTGACGATCGGCGCGAGCATGGTCGATCCTTTGAACGTAGAGGGGGACGTGGCCCCCGTGCGCGGTTTTCGCGGGCACAGCCGGCCTGCTGGGCCTGGCGCCCATAGGGGCAAGCATAGAGGCAAAGAATGAGCCGTGGATGAGCGGTGGCCGGGCAGGTGCTTCGTTTCGCGTAGCGCTGTGCGTTGACGCAGGTCAGGCGGCTGCTGACGCGACTACGATTTCGCCTTTGTCTTTTGGAGGTGTGTCATGGTCGCCCGTTTCCTCATCGCCCTGTTTGGGCTGATCGCGCTGGCGGGTGGCGAACGCCGTCGTGCCGAATTACGGCCGCGACGGTGAGCAGGCGAATACGTTGCAGCGCTACTACCAGCGTAATGACGCAGAGAAGGCGTTCAACGATCTTGGCTGCCGATAGCGGCGCAGCAGCGTTAGAACTGGTAGTTGATCGAAACGTCGCAAACGCCGCCCGTCTTCGACTGGATGATCGGGCTGTGCGAGGCGCTGCCGAGCAGACGCTTGATCGCGCCGTCTGCGCTCACAAACCAATGTTTGTTGACGAAGTAGACCATCGTGATACCGAATCCGGCTGACTTCAGGCCCGCGCTCGCGTCGTACTGACGGTAGCCAGATGCGGCAGCCTGCTGCGGCGTCACGCCAAACCAGCTCTGCATGTAGTTCGAGTCGGCGAATGTGACCGAGGGGCCGGCGAACCAGTAGAAGTTCTCGTTGCTGCCCGGCAGCGGCATATAGGCGCCGAGGTCCGCGGTCCAGCCATTCGAGCCGCCGAAACTGCGCGTGAAGGCTGTGCGGAACACGAGCGGAAAGTCCTTCGAAATCAC
This sequence comes from Paraburkholderia sp. JHI869, assembly GCF_038900775.1. Lineage (NCBI taxonomy): Bacteria > Pseudomonadati > Pseudomonadota > Betaproteobacteria > Burkholderiales > Burkholderiaceae > Paraburkholderia > Paraburkholderia sp. JHI869. Next base: position 531,686 of record NZ_JAYMSC010000002.1, on the reverse strand, counting down.
ATACTCGCCAGCGATCTTCAATTCGGGCGCCGGGTTGATGTTGCCCATGCCATACAGCCGCGTCGGATCGTCCTGCCCGCGCCGTCCGAGATCGTAGGCCGCGGCAACGCTCACGCGCCAGTTCGGACCCTGCAGAACGTTGACGCCGAAGCCTTCGCCCGTCGAACCGAACAGGATGTCCTTGTAGCGCAGGTCGATGCTCGGACCGACCAGTGTGTGATAGCGGTCCGAGCCGTCGTAGCGCGGTTCGAAAGTCGCGCCCACGCCGAGCCGCGCCTCGAAGTCGGGACGGTTCGGCTCGAACATCTTTTCGAGCGGAATGCCAGCTGAGTACTGCCATTCGCCGAGCGGCGAGGGCGTCTGCGCCTGGGCGCGCGGGGCAAGCGCGGCGAGAGCGCACGCTGTAGCCGCGAGGGACGCGCGCCGCAGCGTGCACAAGCGGCAAGGCGCCGTTGGTTTTTTTCTGCTTGTTCTCTGTTGCGCAGTGCGGATTGCGAGTGGCATGAAGCCTCCGGGTTGGCGTGGTCGGCCGCGGCGTTGTTTGTTGAGTGTGATGAAATCACAAAGTGAACTACCGTGCGGCCGGGCTCGTCACGCAAACCTCGTGCCTGACCCTGCGGCGTGCAAGGCTGCGTTACGGTTCGGCACTCCCCGGCGGCTCGCCTCGCTCACCGGTGAATACGGCCGTCAATCGCGGGAAACGAGCACGGATAATCAGGATCGCTAATTGAATTGCGGGCGCTCCGGCGCACCATTCTGGAGCGCCGCATTCGCCCCGATTAAACCCTTGCGCCAAATTGCCGTTAGACAGCTATGGACGTCGGTGATGCGGCCCCCCCTGTGTCGCGGAAGCCGAAGCCCATGTTTGACCGTTCTCACAGCGGTAACCAACTTGCGCCGGTCGTGGTCGGGCCGGCGCATCTCCTTTTTGCATCCGATCCCTTCAGCGAGCGGCCGGCGTACGCCTGATACGCCGCGGCCCGAATGCGCCACGACACCCGAGTTCGCCGGGTAACGCTGATACAGGTATCGCGACTACCACCATAACCCCCTGTTTTTTATCGCTTTTTTTCAGAAAAGGCCCTGTAGTGAGCGGGTTTCGCGTGGCATAATCAATTCACACCGTATTGCCCCGCAGACAAACATTTCCCCGCACATCATGGCAAAGACGCTCTACGACAAATTGTGGGACACGCATGTGGTCCACACGGAAGACGATGGCACGACGATTCTCTACATCGACCGCCATCTGTTGCACGAAGTCACCAGTCCGCAGGCTTTCGAAGGCCTGAAGCTGCACGAGCGCCCGGTGTGGCGCATCAGCGCGAACCTGGCTGTTTCCGACCATAACGTGCCCACCACCGACCGCAGCCACGGCATTGCCGACCCGGTCTCGAAGCTGCAGGTGGACACGCTCGATTCGAACTGCGACGCCTTCGGCATCACGCAGTTCAAGATGGCCGACCAGCGCCAGGGCATCGTGCACATCGTCGGTCCGGAGCAAGGCGCGACGCTGCCTGGCATGACCATCGTCTGCGGCGACTCGCACACGTCCACGCACGGCGCGTTCGGCGCGCTCGCGCACGGCATCGGCACCTCGGAAGTCGAGCACGTGCTGGCCACGCAAACGCTCCTGCAAAAGAAGAGCAAGAACATGCTCGTGAAGGTCGAGGGCCAGCTGCCGCGCGGCTGCACCGCGAAGGACATCGTGCTCGCCATCATCGGCAAGATCGGCACGGCGGGCGGCACGGGCTACGCCATGGAGTTCGGCGGCTCGATGATCCGCGGCCTCACGATGGAAGGCCGCATGACCGTGTGCAACATGGCGATCGAAGGCGGCGCGCGCGCGGGCATGGTCGCGGTCGACGACACCACGATCGAATACCTCAAGGGCCGTCCGTTCTCGCCGCAAGGCGCGGAGTGGGACCAGGCCGTCGAATACTGGAAGAACTTCCGCACCGACGAAGGCGCGCACTTCGACCGCGTGGTCGAACTGAGCGCGGCCGACATCGTGCCGCAGGTCACGTGGGGCACGTCGCCGGAAATGGTCACGTCCGTGGACAGCCGCGTGCCGGACCCCGAGCGCGAGAAGGACCCGGTCAAGCGCGATGCGATGGAACGCGCCCTCCAGTACATGGCGCTCGAACCGAACACGCCGATCGAATCGATCAAGCCGGACAAGATCTTCATCGGTTCGTGCACGAACGCGCGCATCGAAGACCTGCGCTCCGCCGCTTACGTCGTGAAGAAGCTCGGCCGCCGCGTGGCGCCGAACATCCGTCTCGCGATGGTCGTGCCGGGTTCGGGTCTCGTGAAGGCGCAAGCCGAGCGCGAAGGCCTCGACAAGGTGTTCACGGAAGCCGGTTTCGAATGGCGCGAGCCGGGCTGCTCGATGTGTCTCGCGATGAATGCCGACCGGCTGGAGCCGGGCGAGCGTTGCGCATCGACCTCGAACCGCAACTTCGAGGGCCGTCAGGGTGCGGGCGGCCGCACGCACCTCGTGAGCCCGGCCATGGCAGCCGCCGCGGCAATCGAAGGCCATTTCGTCGACATTCGCAAGCTGGGCTAAGGCTACACGATCATGGAAAAATTCATCGTACACACCGGCGTCGTGGCGCCGCTCGATCGCGAGAATGTCGATACCGACGCGATCATTCCGAAGCAGTTCCTCAAGTCGATCAAGCGCACCGGTTTCGGCCCGAATGCGTTCGACGAATGGCGTTACCTCGACCACGGCGAGCCGGGTCAGGACAACTCGAAGCGCCCGCTCAACCCGGACTTCGTGCTGAACCAGCCGCGTTATCAGGGCGCTTCGGTGCTGCTCACGCGCAAGAACTTCGGCTGCGGCAGCTCGCGCGAGCACGCGCCGTGGGCGCTCGACCAGTACGGTTTCCGCGCGATCATCGCGCCGAGCTTTGCGGACATCTTCTATAACAACTGCTTCAAGAACGGTCTGCTGCCGATCGTGCTGTCCGAGTCGGACGTCGATCACCTGTTCAACGAAACGTACGCGTTCAACGGCTTCCAGCTCACGGTCGATCTGGACAAGCAGGTCGTGCGCACAACCGACGGTTCGAAGGAATATCCGTTCGAAGTCGCCGCGTTCCGCCGCTATTGCCTGCTCAATGGCTTCGACGACATCGGCCTCACGCTGCGTCACGCCGACAAGATCCGCCAGTATGAAGCCGAGCGCCTCGCGCGCCAGCCGTGGCTGAACAACCGCGTGCTTTGATGGACGCAGAACAAAATACAGCGAGGAAACAAAGATGAAGATTGCAGTGTTGCCGGGCGACGGCATCGGTCCCGAGATCGTCAAGGAAGCCGTTAAGGTGCTCAACGCACTCGGCGAAAAGTTCGAGATGGAAGAAGCGCCCGTTGGCGGCGCGGGCTACGAGGCGAGCGGCCATCCGCTACCCGAGGCCACGCTCGCGCTGGCCAGGTCGGCCGACGCGATCCTGTTCGGCGCCGTGGGCGACTGGAAGTACGACAAGCTCGAGCGCGCGCTGCGTCCCGAGCAGGCCATTCTCGGCCTGCGCAAGCATCTGGAACTGTTCGCGAACTTCCGCCCGGCGATCTGCTATCCGCAGCTCACCGGTGCGTCGTCGCTCAAGCCGGAAATCGTTTCGGGCCTCGACATCCTGATCGTTCGCGAACTGAACGGCGACATCTACTTCGGTCAGCCGCGCGGCACGCGCGAAGCGCCGGACGGCAACTTCAAGGGCGCGCGCGAAGGCTTCGACACGATGCGCTATGCGGAGCCCGAAGTGCGCCGCATCGCTCACGTGGCGTTCCAGGCTGCGCAAAAGCGCCAGAAGAAGCTGACGTCGGTCGACAAGGCCAACGTGCTCGAAACGTCGCAGTTCTGGAAGGACATCATGATCGATGTCTCGAAGGAATATCCGGACGTCGAGCTGTCGCACATGTACGTCGACAACGCGGCCATGCAGCTCGTGAAGGCGCCCAAGGCGTTCGACGTGGTGGTCACGGGCAACATGTTCGGCGACATCCTCTCGGACGAAGCCGCGATGCTCACGGGCTCGATCGGCATGCTGCCTTCGGCCTCGCTCGACAAGAACAACAAGGGTCTGTACGAGCCGTCGCACGGTTCGGCGCCGGATATCGCGGGCAAGGGCATTGCCAACCCGCTCGCCACGATCCTCTCGGCCGCCATGATGCTGCGCTACTCGCTGGGCCGCGCTGAACAGGCGGACCGTATCGAGAGCGCGGTGAAGAAGGTGCTCGAACAGGGCTATCGCACCGCCGACATCATCACGCCGGACTGCAAGCAGGTCGGCACGGTGGCGATGGGCGACGCGGTGATCGCAGCGCTGTAAAGTCGCACGAAGGGCATGCCGTTTCAGGCGTGCCCTTTTTTGTTTCGCGTGCCTGAAGAACGGGCTGGCAAATAGCGGAAAGTATGGTTTTTTCCGCGCAAATTAACTGTTTCGTGTATATTGCTTCGATGGCGAAGATCTCCCCGATCACGACTGTTACGAACATCCGCGGCGAAAAAACGGCCCGCGCGATTTCGCTCGCCATCACCACGAAAGCAACGAAAGCGATTACGAAAACGATCACCACGCGTTGATCGCTCGTCGTGCCCGCTCATCTTCCCCGCGCGGCCACGCCGGGCGAGCGAAGCGGGGAAGTGTCCAAATCAAGGGTTAGTCATGAACGTAGGTCTCGTAGGTTGGCGCGGCATGGTCGGCAGCGTGCTGATGCAGCGCATGCAGGAAGAACGCGATTTCGACCTGATCGAACCGGTGTTTTTCAGCACCAGCAACGCAGGCGGCGCGGCTCCGTCGTTCGCCAAAAACGAGACGAAGCTCAAAGATGCGAACAGCGTCGACGAGCTCAAGAAGTGCGACATCATCATCACCTGCCAGGGCGGCGACTACACCAACGAGGTGTATCCGAAGCTGCGCGCGGCAGGCTGGACTGGCTACTGGATCGACGCGGCCTCGGCGCTGCGCATGAAGGACGACGCCGTCATCATTCTCGATCCGGTCAACCTCGACGTCATCAAAGATGCTCTCGTCAAGGGCCAGAAGGACTTCGTCGGCGGCAACTGCACGGTCAGCCTGATGCTGATGGCGCTGGGCGGCCTGTTCCGCGAGAACCTCGTCGACTGGATGACGGCCATGACGTACCAGGCCGCTTCGGGCGCGGGTGCGCAGAACATGCGTGAGCTGCTCTCGCAGATGGGCGCGCTCAACGCGTCGGTGGCGAGCGACCTGGCGAATCCGTCGTCGGCGATCCTCGACATCGACCGCAAGGTGCTCGCCACCATGAACAGCGACGCCATGCCGACCGAGCACTTCGGCGTGCCGCTCGCGGGCTCGCTTATTCCGTGGATCGACAAGGACCTCGGCAACGGCATGTCGAAGGAAGAGTGGAAGGGCGGCGCGGAAACCAACAAGATCCTCGGCAAGCCGGCCATGGGCCAGCCGGGCTCGATTCCCGTCGACGGTCTGTGCGTGCGTATCGGCGCGATGCGCTGCCACTCGCAGGCGCTCACGATCAAGCTGAAGAAGGACGTGCCGCTCGACGAGATCGACGGCATCCTCGCTTCGGCCAACGACTGGGTCAAGGTCGTGCCGAACCAGCGCGAAGCGTCGATGCGCGATTTGTCGCCGGCCGTGGTCACGGGTACGCTGTCGGTGCCGGTGGGCCGTCTGCGCAAGCTGGCGATGGGCGGCGAGTATCTGTCGGCCTTCACGGTCGGCGATCAGCTGCTGTGGGGTGCGGCGGAACCGCTGCGCCGCATGTTGCGCATTCTGCTCGACAAGTGAATGAATTAAACTACGCGGCTAATGACGCGTAGACAGGGTGAAAAGCGCCGCGCCAGTCGCGGCGCTTTTTTTATTGCATGCTTTTTATTGCATGCATCGATGCAATCGCCCCGAAGCACACTCCTATTTGATCGACAGCCGCAAGAGCGGTATGCCAGGGCAACTGATGATCGTTCGATTTGATTCTGTTTCCGCCGCGCCTCGCGCGAAGCGCGCCCAAGGGCGGCGCGCCATCCGCGCCACTGTGGCGGCGGCGAGTTTCCTGTTCTGCGGCCTCGCCGCTGCGCAGGGCGGTGCGAGTGCGGCGCAAGCCGGCGCGGCAAGTGCTGCGTCCGCTGCCGCGGCGCCTGTGAGCACCGCGGGGCAATACACCGTTCATCCCGGCCAGTCGCTGCACGACGTGGCCGTCGACCTTACGCAGTCGCACGATAAAGCCACGCTCGCACGCATGAGCCAGGCGATCTTCGATGCGAACCCCAATGCGTTCATCAAGCAGGATCCCAGCCGCATGCGCGTGGGCGCGACGCTGAACGTGCCTGCTACGCCGGACCTTTCGAGCGCGGCGGCGGGCATGACGGCGGCTTCGGGCGGCGCGGCTGCGGCTGCGGCTGCGGCCAGCGCGCCCGCCACGGCGCCTACTGCGTCTGCTGTGTCTGCCAGCACACCTGCCGCTGCTTCGAGCGCTGCTGCCCAGGCTGAAGCGGCTGCATCGTCGGCTGCGGCCGTTGCAACGGCTGGTGCGAGTTCGGCCAGCGCTGCCGCGACTGCGGCAACTGCCTCGGCAGTCCCGGCGAGCGGCCCCGAAGCGGCCGCGCAAGGGGCTTCCGGTGCCGCTGCGGTGGGCGCCAGCGCCGCAGCGCTGGCGTCGGCGGCCAGCGACTCGCACGTGTGGAGCGGTTCGATCCAGTCGGCCCCGGCCAGCGGCGCGGCTGGCGCATCGGAACACGGCGCGAAGGGCACGGTGATGGTCTCCAGCCTGCAGCAGCTCCTCGCATTGAAGAACCGCGTGCTGATGGCGTTGCAGCAGCACGGCATCGGCAAGCCGGCGCAGACGGCGGGCGGTGCGTCCGCGGGTGCACCCGCCGCGCAGGCCGGCGCACCTGTGCAGAACGGCGCGGCGAATGCCGGCGCGGCTGCCGGTCAGCCGGAAGTCTCGCCGATCGCCATGGGTGCCGTGGCGGCGGTCGTCGTGGCGTTGCTGGCGCTGTTCGTGCGCCTGCTCATGCGCAAGCGCAAGAAGCCTGCGGAGCAGGCGCCTGACGTCTCGCCCGAAGCGGCGCATGAGCCGACGCCGTCTGCATCTGCCGCCGCCGTTGCCGCCGCACCTGTGGCCGAGGAGCCGCCGGTTTTGCGCGAGCCGATTTCGCACGCCGGGGGGGAACCGGATGCGCACGAGATTGCACCTGCGGCTGAAGCCGAATTCGTGCCGCCCGTGGCGCCCAAAGCAGACGAAGTCGTGATCACGCCGGTGCCTACGCCCGCCGTCTCGTCCGAGCCGCTGGAGCACGACGCAACGGCCGCGCATGCCGCTGGCGCGGGCGTGGACACGACTGCCGGACTCGGCGCCGAAGCGCTGCCGCCTACGCTGACCGAGACGCTGCACCCGGCCACGCCGCAAGCGCCTTCGGTCGCGCAGGAAGCACAGGCAACAGCCGATCTGCCGCACGATGTCGAAGCGGGCGAACCGCAGACGCTCGCCGACGCGACCGATGCCGCCAGCCTTGCCGCCGCGGCGGAGCTTGGCGCGGATGCGCTGCCGCCCGAAAGCCTCGGTGCGCCGCGCACAGCCGAAGACGCCGAGGCGCTGGCGCGCACGCATGAAGACCCGGCGCGCGTCCAAAAGCCTGCGACGCCCGATATGGCGCTCAACTTCGGCGACGGCGAACCGCAAGCGGTGCAAGCACAGCAAGCAGCGCAAACGCCGCCCATCACGGAAGCCTTCGAGCGCCCGCCCGCGCCGCTTACCGCACCTGAAATTCCATCAGTACCCGCAGTCACCGCAGAAGACATGAGCTACGCCGAAGTCCCGATCGCGTTCCCGCACGATGCGATCGAAGCGCTGGGCGGCCTCGATCTGCCGCTGCCGCCGCGCATCGGAGAACCGGTCATGCCCACGGCGCCGCTCTCGACCGAGCCGGCCGCCACGCCCGAGGCGTCGGCGCGTCTGTCGTCGCCGTTCTTCGAGCCGCCGCCTCCGCTGGCGGGCGAGGCCATCGAGGCGGGTACGGCGGGCGCCGGCGCGCTCGCCGGCCTCGGCGCACCGCGCTTTGGCGCACTCACGCTCGACTTCGACCTGAACCTGCCGCCCGATTCGGCCGAGCCGCTGCCGGTCTTCACGCCCGAGCAGCTCGCCCGCATCGCGCGCAACAAGCTCGATCTCGCGCACGAATACATCGCGCTTGGCGACGTATCTGGCGCCCGCTCGCTCATCAACGAAGTCATCGAGTCGAACGACCCCGCCACGCGCAGCGACGCGCAGGCGTTGCTGTCGACGCTCGCTCCGCTTTCGTGACGCTGCTGCAAGCCGTATGCGTATCGCGCTAGGAATCCAGTACGACGGGGCCGCGTTCTGCGGCTGGCAGTCGCAGCCGCATGGCAAGACGGTGCAGGACGCGCTCGAGCGCGCGCTGCGCGAGTTCGCCACCGTGCCGCTGTCGACCGTCGTCGCGGGCCGTACCGACACGGGCGTGCACGGACTTGGCCAGGTGGTGCACTTCGACACCGACCTCGACCGTACGCCGTTCTCGTGGGTGCGCGGCACCAACGCGTTCCTGCCCTCGACGGTGGCCGTGCAGTGGGCCAAGCCGATGCCCGAGGCGTTCCACGCGCGCTTCGCGGCGTTCGAGCGCACCTACTACTACGTGCTCTACGTGAACCCCGTGCGCTCGCCGATGCTGACGGCCCGCGCGGGCTGGATCCACACGCCGCTCGATGTCGATGCCATGCGCGAGGCGGCGGCGCACCTCATCGGCGAGCACGATTTTTCGTCGTTCCGCTCGTCGGAGTGTCAGGCGAAGACGCCGGTGAAGCATCTGTACCAGATCGATATCCGGCCGCAGGGCGACTTCATCCACTTCCGCTTTCGCGCCAATGCGTTCCTGCACCACATGGTGCGCAACCTCATGGGCTGCCTCGTGGCCGTGGGGCGCGGGCGCTATCCGGCCTCATGGATGGCCGAGGTGCTGGCGGGGCGCGACCGCACCGTGGCCGCGCCGACCTTCATGCCCGACGGCCTGTATCTCGCCCAGGTAGGCTATCCTGATGAGTTCGCGGTACCGGCGCCGCATACGGCCAGCGTGCCATGGAGCGCGATCTGGAGCGACACGCCCGAAGGCCGTGCCTGAAGCGCCGCCCGCTTGAATCATCGAGACCAACACCGCATCTAGAGCCATGACGTCAGCCGAGCAAACTGCCACCACCGTCGCGCACCACCGCACCCGCATCAAGCTGTGCGGACTTTCGACGCCCGAGGCGGTTGCGCACGCCGTTGACCTCGGCGCCGACGCCGTCGGTTTCGTGTTCTATCCGCCCAGCCCGCGTTCGGTGAGCGTGGCGCAGGCGGTCGAGCTCACGCACGACCTGCCGCCCTTCGTTTCGGTCGTGGGTCTCTTCGTGAACGCCACGCCGCAGTGGATGAGCGAAGTGGCGAGCAATGTGTCGCTCACCATGCTCCAGTTCCACGGCGACGAAACGCCCGAGCAGTGCGAGTCGCTTGCCTCCGTTGCCGGTTTGCCCTGGTTGCGCGCGCTGCGAGTGGCGGCCGATACTCAGCAGGCCGATTTGATAGAATCGGCTAATCGTTATTCATCAGCCAGCGGCCTGCTGTTCGACACCCATGTCGAAGGTTACGGCGGCGGCGGAAAGGTCTTCGATTGGTCACTTATTCCCGCAGGGCTCGCGCGTCGGGCCGTTTTGAGTGGTGGCTTGAACGCGCAAAACGTCGGTGATGCGATTCGCCAGGTGCGTCCGTTTGCCGTCGATGTCTCCAGTGGCATCGAGGTTCCGGGCGCAAAGGGCGTGAAGGATCACGCCCGCATGGCGGCGTTCGTGCGCGCAGTGCGCGAAGCGGACGCGGGATGAATTCTTTGGCCGGCACGGTCCACGCAACGTGGGCCTTCCCAAGACCGGCCGAGCGAGTGACTTATGTACAATTTGCCAGATGAACGCGGCCATTTCGGCCCCTATGGCGGCGTATTCGCTGCCGAAACCCTCATGCAGGCGATCGACGAGCTGCGCGACGCCTACGCGAAATACAAGGACGATCCCGACTTCCGCGCCGAATATGAGCGCGAGTTGAAGCATTTCGTCGGCCGTCCGTCGCCGATTTATCACGCACAGCGCTGGAGCGAGCTGCTGGGCGGCGCGCAGATCTATCTCAAGCGCGAAGACCTGAACCACACCGGCGCGCACAAGGTGAACAACGTGATCGGCCAGGCGCTGCTCGCGAAGCGCATGGGCAAGCCGCGCGTGATCGCCGAAACCGGCGCGGGACAGCACGGCGTGGCCACCGCGACCATCGCGGCGCGCTTCGGCATGGAGTGCGTGGTGTATATGGGCGCTGAAGACGTGCGTCGCCAGGCCGCCAACGTCTACCGCATGAAGCTGCTGGGCGCGACCGTGGTTCCGGTCGAGTCGGGCTCGCGCACGCTCAAGGACGCGCTCAACGAAGCCATGCGCGACTGGGTCACCAACGTCGAAAACACCTTCTACATCATCGGCACGGTGGCGGGCCCGCACCCGTACCCGATGATGGTGCGCGACTTCCAGCGCGTGATCGGCGACGAATGCCGCGTGCAGATGCCCGAAATGACGGGCCGCCAGCCCGACTCCGTGATCGCCTGCGTGGGCGGTGGATCGAACGCGATGGGCATCTTTTACCCGTATATCGACGACACTTCGGTGCAGTTGATCGGCGTTGAGCCGGCCGGCGACGGCATGGAGACGGGGCGTCACGCCGCCTCGCTCGCGGCGGGCACCGTGGGCGTGCTGCACGGCAACCGCACCTACCTGCTGCAGGACGAGAACGGCCAGATCATCGAGACGCATTCGGTTTCGGCGGGCCTCGACTATCCGGGCGTCGGTCCCGAGCACGCGTGGCTCAAGGACATTGGCCGCGCGCAGTACGTCACCATCGACGACGAGGAGGCGCTCAAGGGCTTCCACGACTGCTGCCGCATCGAAGGCATCATTCCCGCGCTCGAATCGAGCCACGCGCTCGCGTATGCGGCGAAGCTCGCACCGACGTTGCCGAAGGACAAAATCCTGCTGGTGAACCTGTCGGGCCGCGGCGACAAGGACATGCACACGGTCGCTGAGCGATCGGGCATCCAGTTCTAAGCGCCCGGAGCGACGTAAGCGATGCGTGACGAGTTCGACGAGCCGGAAGTGCCGGCACCCGTGGGCGAGATGAACGCCGAAGCGGCTGCTTTGGAGGCCGCGGAGGCGGTCGCCACCGCAGCAGCCGTGCTGCCCACGGTGCCGGAAACCATCCGGCTCCTGAACCGCGATTTTCTAACCGATGCAGCCAACCTGCCCGACGCCTCGATCGATCTGATCGTCGCCGACCCGCCTTACGGGCTCGGCAAGGACTACGGCAACGACTCCGACATGCGTTCGGGTGAGAACTTCCTCACCTGGACGTATGAATGGCTCGACCTGGCGATTCCGAAGCTCAAGCCCACGGGCTCGCTCTACGTGTTCTGCACGTGGCAGTACGCGCCCGAGATCTTCGTCTATCTCAAGTCGAAACTCACGATGATCAACGAGATCGTCTGGGATCGTCGCGTACCCAGCATGGGTGGCACGACGCGCCGTTTCACCTCGGTGCACGACAACATCGGTTTCTTCGCGGTGTCGAAGGACTACTACTTCGATCTCGATCCCGTCCGCATCCCGTACGATGCCGTCACGAAGAAGGCGCGTTCGCGCAAGTTGTTCGAAGGCAGCAAGTGGCTGGAGCTCGGCTACAACCCCAAGGACGTCTGGTCCGTCTCGCGGCTGCATCGCCAGCACGCGGAGCGCGTGGATCATCCCACCCAGAAGCCTTTGGAGATCGTCGAGCGCATGGTGCTCGCGAGCTGCCCGCCGGGCGGCCGCGTGCTGGACCCGTTCATGGGCAGCGGCACCACGGCAGTGGCTTGCGCACGTCAGCAGCGCGAATTCGTCGGCTATGAAATTAACGAAAGTTACTGCGCGATCGCGCGCGAACGCGTAAGCGCGGCCGCCGCAAGCGCCGTCGCGGCTGGCGCCTGATGCGCCGCCGCCGGACCTGACGCGCAGTAACGCCTAAAAGCTGAGGACCCTGAAATGTCCCGTATCAAGACCACCTTCGAGGCGCTCGCCGCCCAAGGCCGCAAAGGCCTGATCCCGTTCATGACGGCAGGCGACCCCGATCCCGCGCGCACCGTCGAGTTCATGCACGCGCTGGCCGCTGGCGGCGCCGATGTCATCGAACTGGGCGTGCCGTTCTCGGACCCGATGGCCGACGGCCCCGTGATCCAGCAGTCGTCCGAGCGCGCACTCGAGAAGGGCGTGACGCTCAAGAGCGTGCTCGCCGACGTAAAGCGTTTTCGCGAAACCGATAACAAGACGCCTGTCGTGCTGATGGGCTACGCGAACCCCATCGAGCGCATGGGCGCCGACGCGTTCGCGCAGGCCGCGAAGGAAGCAGGCGTGGACGGCGTGCTCGTGGTGGACTATCCGCCCGAGGAGTCGGTGGAATTCGCGGCGAAGATGAAGGCCGCCGACATCGATCCGATCTTCCTGCTGGCACCGACCTCCACCGATGCGCGCATCGCCGAAGTGGGCGGCGCCGCGAGCGGCTATGTTTACTACGTGTCGCTCAAGGGCGTGACGGGCGCTGCGAATCTGGACGTTTCGAGCATCGCGAGTAAAATCCCGGCGATCAAGAAGCATGTCTCGCTGCCCGTGGGTGTGGGCTTCGGCATTCGCGACGCGCAAACGGCCGCTGCCGTCGCGCAGGTTTCGGACGCCGTGGTGATCGGCAGCCGCATCGTCCAGTTGCTCGAACAGGCAACGCCGGAGACGGCCGCCGACACGCTCACGCAGTTCATCACCGGCATTCGCACGGCGCTGGACGAAGTTGCTGTCAGATAGTGCTGCGGGCTGGCACAGTTGGCTAGATCAGAGACTGCTGTAAAATCCACTTTTCGCCATGCGCGGTCGGGGTCGGAACCCGGTCGTTTTTACCGATCGGCTAGATAAATCGATCCGCCGCGCCCGCGCATCACGAAGGTCAAGGAAGGAACATCAATGAGCTGGCTCGATAAACTGCTGCCGCCCAAGATCAAGCAAACCGATCCGAAAAGCCGCAAGAGCATTCCGGAAGGGTTGTGGATCAAGTGCCCGTCGTGCGAAGCGGTTCTGTACCGCAACGACGTCGAGGCGAATCTCCACGTCTGCCCGAAGTGCGATCACCACATGCGCATTGGCGCGCGCGAGCGCCTGGATGGCCTGCTCGATCCGGAAGGCCGCTATGAAATCGGCCAGGAAATCGTCCCGGTCGACGCGCTCAAGTTCAAGGACAGCCGCAAGTACCCGGACCGCCTGAAAGAGGCGATGGACGATACCGGCGAAACCGACGCCATGGTGGTGATGGGCGGCGCGATCCGCACGCTGCCCGTGGTGGTCGCATGCTTCGAGTTCTCGTTCATGGGTGGCTCGATGGGTTCGGTGGTGGGCGAGCGCTTCGCGCGCGGCGCGCAAAACGCGCTCGAGCAGCAAGTGCCGTTCATCTGCTTCACGGCTTCGGGCGGCGCGCGCATGCAGGAAAGCCTGCTTTCGCTCATGCAGATGGCGAAGACCACGGCCATGCTGACCAAACTGGCCGAAGCGAAGCTGCCGTTCATTTCCGTGCTGACCGACCCGACGATGGGCGGCGTTTCGGCGAGCTTCGCGTTCCTTGGCGACGTAGTGATCGCCGAACCGAAGGCGCTGATCGGCTTTGCCGGCCCGCGCGTGATCGAGCAGACCGTGCGCGAAAAGCTGCCGGAAGGCTTCCAGCGCGCCGAATTCCTGCTGCAGAAGGGCGCGATCGACATGATCCTGGACCGCCGCAAGCTGCGCGACGAAATCGCGCAAATGCTCGCGCTGATGCAGCGTCAGCCCGCCGACGCGGTGGCCTGAACCCGGCTTTGAGCGATCTGCGGCGCTGCACGTGCCGCAAGCCGCATCGCTTTACCCAACGCGCCGCGAGCGAAAGCAAGCGGCGCGTTGTCATTTCCGCGATAATGCCGTTCTTTCGAAGCGGATCATTCGTGTGAACCCTCCGCGGTTGGCGGCGTCTCACGCGCAGCACCAGGCAATTTCTATCCCGATGAGTACCTTTCCCACCCTCGACGCGTGGCTCACGCACCTTGAAACCGCGCATCCGGTCGGCATCGACATGGGGCTCGACCGCATCCGTCAGGTGAAGGACGCGCTGGGCCTCAAGTTCGAATGCCCGATCATCACGGTCGGCGGCACGAACGGGAAGGGCTCGACCTGCGCGATTCTCGAAACGATCCTGCTCAAGGCGGGCTATCACGTGGGCAGCCACACGTCGCCGCATTTGCTCGCGTTCAACGAGCGCGCGCGCGTGGACGGCCGCGAGGCCAGCGACGCCGAGCTGCTCCCGCACTTCGAGGCCGTGGAAGCCGCGCGCAATTCGCTCGCCAAGCCCGTTACGCTCACGTACTTCGAGTTCACGACGCTCGCGATCATGCATCTGTTCGCCTCGCGCGGGCTCGACGCCGTGATCTTCGAAGTGGGTCTGGGCGGGCGTCTGGACGCCGTCAATGTGCTCGACACCGACTGCGCGATCATCACGAGCATCGACCTGGATCACACGGAATACCTCGGCGACACGCGCGAGAAGATCGGCTTCGAAAAGGCTGGCATCTTCCGCGCGGGCAAGCCCGCAATCTGCGCCGACCCGATGGCGCCACAGTCGCTCATCGACCATGCTGAGGCGATCGGCGCCGAACTGTGGCTCTTCGGTCGCGATTTCCGCTATGAAGGCCAGCCTGGCAGCGAGCGCCAGCAATGGAGCTACGTGGGCCCGACCATGCGGCGCTCGGCGCTCGCCTATCCGGCGCTGCGTGGCGCGAATCAACTGATCAACACATCGGCGGCGCTCGCGGGCCTCGAGTCGCTGCGCGACCGCCTGCCAGTTTCCGCGCAGGACATTCGTCTCGGCCTCGCCAATGTCGAATTGCCGGGGCGCTTCCAGGTGCTGCCGGGCAAGCCGTCGATCATCCTCGACGTCGGCCACAACCCGCACGCAGCGGCCGTGCTGGCGCAAAACCTCGGCAGCATGGGCTATTTCCCGTACACCTACGCGGTGTTCGGCGCGATGCGCGACAAGGACATTACTGGCGTGATCGAGCACCTGAAGGGCGAGATCGACCACTGGTGCGTGACCGATCTGCCGCTGCCGCGCGCGGCCACGGCCGAACAGCTCGAAGAAGTGCTGCGCGATGCGGGCGTGACGGACGGTGCCGATAGCAGCGTGACGCGCCATGAAAATCCGGCCGCCGCCTTCCAAGATGCGCTAAAACGTGCAACTGAAAATGATAGAATTATTGCTTTCGGAAGTTTTTTGACGGTTGCCGGGGTGATGGCCTGGCGAAAGTCGCAGCAACACTGACCGCCCGGCACCCGCACGCCGCCCACGTAAGACAGGCCAGGTAGGCCAACAGCAAGCCATACATGGGAATTTTCTCGTTCGGCAAGAAAGATGACGCTGACGCGCCCCGCCGGCGCGGCACTGAGTCCGGCTCCAGCCGGCGCAGCAATCAGAGCACGCGTGTGGAGCGGCGCAGCCGCCGGCCGGACCGGTCCGGCGACGCCGAGGCCATGCTGCTCGACCCCACGCTCCCTGAAAAGCAACGCGCGCGCCGCCGTCTCGTCGGCGCGATTGCGCTGGTGCTCGCGGCCATCGTGATCCTGCCGATGGTGCTCGATTCGCACCCGAAGCCCGTCACTGACGACATCGCCATCGACATTCCGAGCCGCCCGGCCGACAAGGCCGCCGCGCGCCAGCACGACGCCGAAGACACGCAAGCCGGCGTCGCCCCCGACAATCCCGCAGCCGCTGAAGCGACGCCTGGCGCGTCGGGTCTCGCGGCCGCTTCGGGCGCCGCGGCCACGCAAACCGCCCAAAGCACGGATAAAGCGCCGGAAACGACCGCCAAAAAGCCCGCGCAGGCTGCGACCGCTCCGGCCCAATCGGCCCAATCGGCCCAAACCGCCCAGACGCAAAAGCCCGCTGCCAAGCCGGCGGTGTCGGCCAGCACGACCGTCGCTGCGAACAGCAAGCAGACGACCGCAGCAACAGACACCAGCGACAGCAACGGCGCGAAAGCCGAATCCGCCACGCCGGCGGCGCCCCCGGGCGCGCGTTTCGCGGTGCAGCTCGGCGCGTTCTCGAACGGCACGACGGCGAACAACTGGGTCACGAAGTTGAAAGCGGCGGGGGTACCCGCATATACCGAACAGCGTAAGGAAGCAGACGGCACGACGCGCACGCTGCTGCGCGCCGGCCCGTTCCCGGACCGCGCCTCGGCCACGGCGGCGATCGCCAAGGTGCGCGGCGCCGGCCTGATGGCGGGCTCGAACGCCAACGCGGAATAAGCAGTCGATGTTCACCGCATTCGACTACGCTGTAATGGCGGTGATGGGCCTGTCGGCGCTGCGCGGCGCATGGCGGGGCTTGATCGGTGAGATTTTTGGATTGATCGGCTGGATCGCGGCGTTGCTCGTGGCCTGCCGCTACGTGGACCACGTGGTGCCCTGGATTCCGGCGAACTGGCCGGGCGGGGCGCTCACCCAGTGGCTGATCGCCTTCGCGCTGATCGTCATTGCCGTGGTGCTCGTGGCCGGCGTGGGCAACGCACTGATCGGCCGTCTGGTGCAGGTGAGCGGATTGTCCGGTGTGGACCGTTCGCTCGGGATGATGTTCGGCCTCGTGCGAGGCGTCGTGCTGGTGCTGATCCTCGTCGTCCTCGGCGGGCTGACCGAGCTGCCCCAGCAGGACTTCTGGCGCCACGCGCTGCTGCGGCCGTATGCCGTGCAGGGCGTGCTCGAACTGAAACCGTTGTTGCCCGAGGCGCTCGCGGCCTACGTTCACGTCTGATCAGAAACTGATCGGACGCGATGCGAGGCGGAGCTCCCCGGCAACACTGCCCATTTGCGGCGCTCGACCGGTGTTGATGAACCTGGGCGGCCCGCTACCGATTTCGTTTTTTTGAAGGACCTGCCATGTGCGGCATCGTAGGCGTAGTTTCCCGCTCTCCCGTCAACCAGCTCCTCTATGACGCGCTGCTGCTCCTGCAGCACCGCGGTCAGGACGCGGCCGGCATTGCCACCGCGAACGGCAGCACGTTCCACATGCACAAGGCCAACGGCATGGTGCGCGACGTGTTCCGCACGCGCAACATGCGAAGCCTGCCCGGCACCAGCGGCATCGGCCAGGTGCGCTACCCGACGGCCGGCTCCGCGTCGAGCGAAGAAGAGGCCCAGCCGTTCTACGTGAACGCGCCGTTCGGCATCGTGCTCGCTCACAACGGCAATCTCACGAACTGGCAACAGTTGAAGGAAGAGATGTTCCGCGTGGATCGCCGCCACGTGAACACCAACTCCGACACCGAAGTGCTGCTCAACGTGCTCGCGCACGAAGTGCAACTCGCCACTTCGGGCCTCGAA
Source organism: Paraburkholderia sp. JHI869 (assembly GCF_038900775.1). Lineage (NCBI taxonomy): Bacteria > Pseudomonadati > Pseudomonadota > Betaproteobacteria > Burkholderiales > Burkholderiaceae > Paraburkholderia > Paraburkholderia sp. JHI869. The sequence goes on along the minus strand of NZ_JAYMSC010000002.1, from coordinate 514,191 downwards.
CTCGATCCGGCGACGCTCTTCAAGGCGGTTTCGGGTGTGCATCGCCGTCTGCGCGGCTCGTACGCGATCGTCTCGCTGATCGCCGGCCACGGCCTGCTCGCGTTCCGCGACCCGTTCGGCATTCGCCCGCTGTGCATCGGCAAGATGGAAACGCCGGAAGGCACCGAGTGGATGCTGGCATCGGAATCGGTGGCGCTCGAAGGCATCGGCTTCGAGTTCGTGCGCGACGTTCGTCCGGGCGAAGCGGTGTTTATCGACTTCGACGGCAACTTCCACTCGCAGCAATGCGCCACGGCGCCGACGCTCAACCCCTGCATCTTCGAGCTCGTGTATCTCGCGCGTCCGGACTCGGTGCTCGACGGCGTGCCCGTGTACAACGCGCGTCTGCGCATGGGCGACTATCTCGCCGAGAAGATCAAGCGCGAGCTGCCCGACGTGAAGATCGACGTGGTCATGCCGATTCCCGATTCGTCGCGCCCCGCGGCCATGCAGGTCGCGAACAAGCTCGGCGTGGAATACCGCGAAGGCTTCTTCAAGAACCGCTACGTGGGCCGCACCTTCATCATGCCGGGCCAGGCCATGCGCAAGAAGTCGGTGCGCCAGAAGCTCAATGCCATGGGCATCGAGTTCAAGGGCAAGAACGTGCTGATCATCGACGACTCGATCGTGCGCGGCACCACTTCGCAGGAAATCGTGCAGATGGCGCGCGACGCCGGCGCAACCAAGGTGATCTTTGCTTCGGCGGCGCCGCCCGTGAAGTACCCGAACGTCTACGGCATTGACATGCCTACGCGCGGCGAACTCGTGGCGCACGGCCGCACGGATGACGAAGTGGCGCGCATCATCGGCGCGGACTACCTCGTGTATCAGGACGTGGAATCGCTCAAGCAGGCAGTGCGCGACATCAATCCGGAGTTGAACGGCTTCGAGGCTTCGTGCTTCGACGGCGACTACATCACCGGCGACATCACGAGCACTTACCTCGACAACATCGAGACGGCGCGCCTCGCGCCCCAGGCGCAGTCGGACCGCGACGCCGCAAGCGACGCGATGGACGGCGGCTCCCGCTCGCAGTTGCACCTGCAACTCTCGGTGGAGTGATCCCCCCGGCAAACGCGAGCGTGAAGCTCGCGTTCTTGCCGAATCCGAAAGCCCGCTTTCTGCCAACGCAAAAGCGGGCTTTTTTGCGCCCGCGCGTGCAGGATTGAAGCAAGCTGGTTCAGCACACGGAGAACAAGGAGAACACGAACATGGACGACACCCTCAACTTCGACACGCTGGCCGTTCGCTCGGGCACGCTGCGCAGCGAGTTCAACGAACATTCGGAAGCGCTCTATCTCACGTCGAGCTTCTGTTTCGGCAGCGCCGCCGAGGCCGCCGAGCGCTTCAAGAATTCCGAAACCGCCTATACGTACGCGCGTTTCTCGAATCCGACCGTCACCATGTTCCAGGAGCGTCTCGCCACGCTCGAAGGCGGCGAGGCGTGCGTGGCGACGGCTTCGGGCATGGCGGCGATCATGTCGGTGGTGATGGCGGCGCTCCAGGCGGGCGACCATATCGTCAGCTCGCAGAGCATTTTCGGCTCGACGCTCGCCATGTTCTCGCAGATCTTCAGCAAGTTCGGCATCACGACCACCTTCGTCGACCCGACCGATCTCGACGCGTGGAAGAACGCTGTGCGCCCGGAAACGAAGATGTTCTTCCTCGAAACGCCGTCGAACCCGCTCACCGAAGTGGCCGACATCGAAGCCGTAAGCAAGATCGCCAAAGCGGCGGGCGCGCTTTTCGTGGTCGATAACTGCTTCTGCAGCCCCGCGCTGCAACAGCCGCTCAAGTTCGGCGCGGACGTGGTGATGCATTCGGCCACCAAGTTTCTCGACGGCCAGGGCCGCGTGCTGGGCGGCGCGCTCGTGGGCTCGAAGGCGTTCATGATGGAGAAGGTGTTTCCGTTCGTGCGCACCGCGGGCCCGACGCTCTCTGCGTTCAACGCGTGGGTGCTGCTCAAGGGCATGGAAACGCTGTCGCTGCGCGTGGAAAAGCAGTCGGACAACGCGCTCGAAATCGCGCGCTGGCTAGAGACGCATCCGGCTATCAAGCGCGTTTTCTATCCGGGCCTCGAATCACATCCGCAGCATGCGCTCGCCATGCGTCAGCAGAAGCTGGGCGGCGCGATCGTCTCGTTCGAAGTGAAGGGCGATACGCCGGAGCAGCAGCGCGCGAACGCGTGGCGCGTGATCGACGGCACGAAGATCTGTTCGATCACCGGCAATCTCGGCGATACGCGCACCACCATCACGCACCCGGCCACGACGACGCACGGCCGTATCACGCCTGAAGCGCGCGCGGCGGCCGGCATTACCGAGGGGCTGATCCGTCTCGCCGTTGGGCTCGAAAACGTGCAGGACGTGCGTACCGATCTGGCGCGCGGGCTCGATGCGGCGCATTAATCTGTTTTAAGTATCGGTTGTATGATCGTGGGTCGAGCGCTGTTTGGCGCTTGATCCATTTCTTTTTCTTGTGAGTTCGCCATGCCCATTGTTCGTGCGTTGTTCGTCTATCCCGTGAAGTCATGCGGCGCGATCGCGCTCGACGATGCGCAGCTCGGCCTGAAGGGCATCGAGTGGGACCGCCACTGGATGGTCGCCGACGAGAAGGGCCGCCTCGTCACGCAGCGCCAGTACGCGGCGATGGCGCGTATCGTGCCGACGTTCGCCGAAGATGGCGTGCGCCTCACCATGGAAGGCATGAGCGAAGCGCTCCATCTGCCGTTCGCGCCGCGCGGCGGCGAGGCGCGCGTGCCGGCCTCGGTCTGGGACGACGACTTCGAAGCGCTCGACGAAGGCGATCACGCCGCGCAGTGGTTCACGCAGGCGATCGGCGCGCCGGTGCGTCTGCTGCGTTTCGCGCATGACGTGACGCGTCTCGCGAGCAAGAAGTGGACGAACGGAGAAGACGCGCCCACGCAATTCGCCGACGGCTTTCCGATTCTCGTCACGAGCGAGGCTTCGCTTGCCGAACTCAACGAGCGCCTCACGGCGAAAGGCGCGCCGCCCGTGCCGATGGCGCGCTTTCGTCCGAACATCGTCGTCGGCGATATCGGCGAAGCCTTCGAGGAAGATTTCATCGACACGCTCGCCATCGAATCCGCTTCAGGCGGCGAGGAGATCGTGCTGCGCTTCGTGAAGCCCTGCGCGCGCTGCCCGATCACGACGATCGATCAGCGAACGGGCGAGCGCGACGCGCAATGGCCCAGCGAACCGCTCGACACGCTTCAGGTATTCCGCGCCGATCCGCGCGTGGACGGCGGCCTCACATTCGGCCAGAACGCGATGGTGGTGACGGGCGCGGGCAAGCACGTGGCGGTGGGCGCACGTGCAGAGTGGGAATACCGCTTCGACGAATGAGCCGCGCTTGCGCGCTCAGTGTGACGGCAGCGCGCGCCACTGCCCAGGCGCGAGCCCAAAGCGGCGCGTGAACGCGTGCGTGAACGCGCTCTGGTCGCCGAAGCCCACTTCGAGCGCGATGTCGGTGAGCGAGGCTCGCGGGTCGGCTAGCAACGTAAGCGAAGTGTCGAGCCGCAGCCGTTGCAGATAGCGATGCGGCGTCTCGCCGAACGCTTCGATAAAAAGCTGATGAAAGCGCCGCATGCCGAAGCCGCAATGCGCGGCGAGATCGGCAATACGCAGTGGCTGAGCAAGATGCGCGCGCAGCCAACGGTCGATGCGCGCGAAGTCCAACCCGGCCGCCGCGCTGAATTGCGCGCCTGCTGCCACACCGGTTTGTGCGATGAATGCCGCGCATAGGCGCGCCGAGGCGTCCCAGTGAAAGCGGCGCGCGCGCAGGTCGGCGCTGTCGCGAGCCGGCGTGGCCGCGGCGGCGCGCTGTGCGATCTGGCTCACGAGCTGCGTGAGCGCGGGGTCGAGGCGCACGGCGCGCGCGGTGTCGAACAGCCGCTCGGGCACCGCGAGCGTTGCCGCGGGCAGGTCGAGCACGAGCTGGCGGTTGTCGCCAATGCCCATGTAGTCGTGCCGTGCGCCCGCCGGAATGAGCCACGCGGAACAACTGTCGATGCGCTCGCCCCGGCCGTTCACGGTCATCTCCATCTCGCCGTCGAGACCGAGCACGATCTGGTGAAAATCGTGCAGATCGGTTTCCTCGATCGCGCCGTAGCGGCGCAGTTCGAGGCCGGGCGCGGTGACGGGAGCGTGGTGATGCGGATTCATGATGACCGGTTGCGGTTGCAAAAAAGGCGAGCGCTGTGAAGCATCAAGCGAGTATCAAGCGAGCGTCAAACGTCGAGCAGCTCGACTTCGAACACGAGCGTCGCGTTCGGCGGAATCACGCCGCCCGCGCCACGCACGCCGTAGCCCAGTTGCGGCGGAATCGTCAGCTTGCGCACGCCGCCCACCTTCATGCCCTGCACGCCTTCGTCCCAGCCCTTGATGACCATGCCGCCGCCCAGCACGAAGGCGAACGGGTCGTTGCGGTCCTTGCTCGAATCGAACTTCTGGCCGTCCGTCAGCCAGCCGGTGTAGTGCACGCTGACGGTCTGGCCGGCCTTGGCTTCGGCGCCGGTGCCTTCGGTCAGGTCCTCGTACTTGAGGCCGGATTCGGTGGTCACGATAGACATGGAAAAACTCCTGATTCGGATAGGTTGAACCCGTTATTGTAGGCGCTTTGCCGGGCCGGGCGGGCGCGGCCCTGTCAGGCACGCGGGATGCTCGCTAGCCGCTGCCTATAATGGGGGACCGCTCGCCTGGCTTGAGGCGAAATACGAGGAATCAGATGGTGTCGACTTCGCAAAACCGTACCGAGCGCACGGCGCGCCTATGCGCCGAGGCAGCGTTGTTCATGCGCGACCACGTGCTCTCGCGCGTCTCCCATGATCTGCGCAGCCCGCTCAATGCAATCCATAGCTGGGCTTACGTGCTCGAGCGCAAGATCGACTCCGCCGACGCGTCCGCGCAACGCGCGCTGGGCGGCATCCGCACGGGCGTGGAGCAACAGGTTCGGCTGCTCGAAACGCTCGTCGACACCACGCGCGCCGAAACGCGCAAGCTGCGTATCGAGCGCGTGCCATTTGCGCTCGCGGCGCTGATCGGCGAGGCCGTGGACGATGCCCGTGCCGCGCTTGGCGATGCGCGCGGCGTGACGTTCGCGGTGCACGACACGACCGCCGCGGCGACGCTCGACGCCGACCGCGAACGCATTGCACAGGCGCTATGGCTGATGCTGGTGTTCGCGGCGGAAACGAGCGCGCAGGGCGCAAGCGTGACGCTCACGGCGAGCGCGAGCGCCACCGCCGCCCACCTGGAAGTGAAATGGCCCGCCACGCGAGCGGCGCTCACCGACAACGCACTGGCGCACGTGCTGGAACCGTTCGCGCGCGCCCAGGCGAGCGAGCAGCAGGAGGCGGGGCGCTACGCCTGGGTGCTGGCGCTGTGCCACCGCGTGGCCGAGGCGCATGGTGGCCGCTTCGAGGCGCCGGCTTTCGTGGGAGACGGCGAGGAGGTGGCGCTTGTGTTGAATGTGCCGCTGAGCGGGGCGTGAGTGCTTGCAGACGGCGCACGGGCAACGCGCCGTTGTCGCCTCGCACCTTTCATCCACCTTGCACCCTTATACTGAGCGCTTCGTCTTTCGGAGCCATGTGTCTTGATCCAGCTTCTCGCCCTTATCGGGGCGTTCCTGCTCGTTGCCCTCAACGGTTTCTTCGTCGCGGCGGAATTCGGCCTCGTCAAGCTGCGCGCCACGCGCGTGCAAAGCCTCGCGCAGCAGCACGGCCTGCGCGGCCGACTGCTCGCGAAGGTTCATGGGCAGCTCGATGCCTACCTTTCCGCGTGCCAGCTCGGCATCACGCTCGCTTCGCTGGGCCTTGGCTGGATCGGCGAGCCGGCTTTCGCGCAATTGCTCGCGCCGGTGTTCGAACTGCTAGGCGTGCAATCGGCGGAACTCGTGCACGCCATTTCGCTGGTGTTCGCGTTCACGGTGATCTCGTTCCTGCACATCGTGGTGGGCGAGCTTGCGCCGAAGTCGCTCGCCATTCGCCAGGCCGAGAAGATTTCGCTGTGGACGGCCATGCCGCTCTACGGCTTCTACTGGACCATGTATCCCGCGATCTGGGTGCTCAATTCGAGTGCGAACGCGGTGCTGCGTCTCGCAGGCCTTTCCTCGGAGCATGGCCACGACACGCACTATTCGACCGACGAACTCAAGCTGATCCTGCGCAGCCGCCGCGCCGCCGCCCAGGCCGAGGCACATGACGCGCTGCGCGAGCAGCGCGGCGCGAAAGGTGCAAGCGGCGCAAACGGCGCGGTGCCGCTGCTCCCCGCGCCAGCCGCGAACGCCTATAACGCCGACGAATGGAATACGCTCGCCCATTCGCTCGACTTTTCGCGCCTCACCATTTCCGACCTCATGCGGCCCACGCACGAAATGGTGGGCCTGCGCCGCGACCTGTCGCTGCGCGAGAACATGCAGATCGTGGCGCGCCACCGCTTCAGCCGCTACCCGCTGTTCGAAGATGCATCGGGCGAACGGGTGGCGGGCCTCATCCACCTAAAGGACCTGCTGCTCGCGCGCGAGGCGGGCAACGCACTGAGCGATCTCGGCAAGTTCGTGCGCCCTGTGCAGTACGTGCGGCCCGACACGCCCGCGCTGGCGCTGTTCCGCCGCTTTCGCAAGGGCGCGCCGCATTTCGCGCTGGTGGGGCACAAGAACGCGCGTCCGCTTGGCTTTCTCACGCTCGACAATCTGCTCGGCGCACTCGTCGGCCAGATTCACGACGAGTTTCACCAGGCCGACACCGACTGGACCCGCATGGACGACGGCACGCTGATGGGCCGCGGCAGCCTGCCCGTCGTGTCGCTGGAGCAGGCGCTCGGCATCGACATCGACGAAGGGCGCGCGGAATCGGTTGGCGGCCTCGTGATTCATGCGCTCAACGATCTGCCCACCGAAGGGCAGCGCGTGGAGTTCGACCGCTTCGATATCGTCGTGAAGAAGATGAAGGGTCCGCGCATCGTGCTCGTGCGCGTGTATCCGAAAGATCTCGAGGACGAGGGCGGCTGAGCTTAGCTGCGTGTCAGTGTGGAGAGCACGGCCACCGGCATTGCCGTAAGGACGTCGCGCAGCGCGAGCGTGCCGCCTTCGCGCACCGTGTGCGTTGCGTCGCTGAGCCAGTCGTGCAGCGTGGCTTGCGCGCAGCCCTTCGGCAACTCCACTGTCGTATCTTCCCAGCGTTCGGGCGCGACGAGCGGCATGTCGCCATCCAGCAACCCCGCCGCGAGGCGCGTGCCGATCACGACGGCCCACGCATTGCCATGGTGGCGCGCGAACGCGATGACATGCGCGGCCTGCGTGCCGCTCACCGTGAGCGGTTGATACTCGCCTTCGCGCAACAATTCGGGCGCTTTAGCTCGCAGTGCGAGCAGGCGATGTACCGTGGCGAGCTTCACCTGGGCATTGCGCCACGCGGCCAGCTTCGCGGCGGGCGCCTGATCGTCGAGTGCGGCCGCACGGGCGGCGTAATCGACAGGCCGCCGGTTATCCGGATCGACGAGGCTGAAGTCCCATAGTTCGGCGCCCTGATAAAGGTCGGGCACACCCGGCGAGGTGAGCCGCAGCACCGTTTGCAGCAGCGTATTGAGCGCGCCTGCGGGCGCCACACGCGCGACGAATTCGGCAAGCGCCTGCAAGAAGCCGTCGCGCCGCTGCGGCGCGAGGATATCGAAGAGAAATGCCTGGCACTCCGATTCATAGGTTTCGTCGGGCGAAAGCCAGTTCGTGCGCAGCTTCGCTTCGCGCAACGCCTTGAGCAGCCACTTCGAGACGCGCTCCGCCAGCGCATGCACGCCCGCTTCGTCGCCGGGGTCCAGTTCGGGCGGCCAGCAGCCCACCAGCGTTTGATAGAGCATCGCCTCAGCGGTCGGTCCCGGCGACCAGGCCGCGCCGGCCGCCCCGTCGTTGCGGCGATGCGTCTGGTTCAGCGTCGACCAGGCCCGCAGCGTGGCGCTCCAGTCGCCGGCAATTTCGCTCAGTACAGCGAGCCGCGCGCGCACGTCCTCGCCGCGCTTGTGGTCGTGCGTGGCCGTCGCGAGCAGCCCATAAGGACGCCGCTGACGCACGCGGTTCGTCGCATGAAAGTCGTGCGGCGAGCGAGCGAAATCGTCGGGGTCTGCGCCCACTTCGTTACGCGAAAGCAAGCGGCCGTAGCGATAGAGCGCGGTGTCCTCCGTGGCCTTCGCCGCGAGCGGGGCGGTGAGCTGGGAGAACAGCGCGAGCGCCGTGCGTTGCGCGATGAGCGCGTGGCTGAGCGGCGTATTCGTCTGGCTGCTTCCCGCACCGCCGCCCGCATTCGCATTCCCTGCGGCTGACGCGGCGCGTGGCGCCTTGGCACCGCCGCCGCCACTGTTGCCGCTGGCGGCGTTGATCGGGGCCGGTTCTGGCGCGCGTCCGCCAAGCCAGCCATCGACCAGGTCGAGCGCCGCGAGGCTTGCGCGCGGCAGCGCGCGTCGCGCGGCTTCGAGCGCAACGTCGAAATAGCGGTTGTCGAGCGCGCTGCGCAACCCGTTCAACGGATAGATGCGGTAGATCGGGAAGTACATGGCCAGATGCGCGGCCACGCGATGCACCGACGCATAGGTCGTGTCGCGCGTGCCGGGAAGCTCGCGCGCGATGCGGTGCAGCGCGCGCGTTACGTGATCGAGTTCGGCGGGGAGATACGCGGCCAGCATCTCGCGGCGCGCATCGAGCGCGTAGGCCGCGAACGGCCGGTCGTCGCCCGCAATGGTGGCCCACGCTTCGGCGAGCGGCGCGGCGCCCGCGGGATCGTGCAGCAACGCACCAACGTCGTTCATGAAGTCGTAGCCTGTCGTGCCTTGCACGGGCCAGTCGTCGCGCAGCGTTTCGCCTTGCGCGAGGATTTTCTCCACCACGATGAAGGGTGGCGTGGCGCGCAGCGTGGCGAGCCGTTGCCGCAGGCGTTCGCAGTACTCGCGCGGGTCCGCTAGCCCGTCGATGTGGTCGATGCGCAGGCCGTCGATCACGCCGTCGGCATAGAGGCGGAACACGAGCTTGTGTACGGCCTCGAACACGTCGTGGCGTTCCACGCGCACGCCGGCGAGCGCTGTGATGTCGAAGAAGCGCCGCCAGTTGATCTCGTCGGTGGCGGTGCGCCACCAGGCGAGCCGGAAGTGCTGACGCTCCAGCAGGCGGTGCAGCCGGTCGCGCGGCACGGGGTCGGCGCTTGCATAGGATTCCAGAACGAATTCGATGGGATCCGTGCCGGCACGCTCGACGAACGCGCGCAGCGCGTCGCGCCCAGCGGCGGCGCGCGCCTGATCGTCGGGCTGGGTGGTGATGCCCTGGAACGGTCCGGCGAGCGTGTTGAGATCGGCGCGGTTCGCGGACTGCAGGAGCGTGGCGTAATCGGCCGGGCAGATCGGGCACACGTGCGGCCCGTACTGCACGTAAAAGCGCGCGGCGGCGGGGTCGAACTTCAGCTCGATACGGCCTGCCGCGAGTTCTTCGCCGTACTGCGCACCGAGAAACGGCATCAGCACCTTGCCGCGCAAGGCAGGGTCGGGCGAGTGCCAGTCCACGTCGAAGTGGCGCGCGTAGGCGCTGTGCCGCCCCCATTCGAGGATGTCCAGCCACCAGGCGTTGTGAGCGCCGCCCACGCCCATGTGATTCGGGACGAAGTCGGCGATGATGCCCATCCCGCGCTCGTGCACTTTCGCGGCGAAGCGGCGCAGCGCGCCTTCGCCGCCCAGCTCCGCGCTCACCGTGCCGTAGTCGACGGTGTCGTAGCCGTGCATCGAGCCGGGCTGCGCTGTCGTGACCGGAGAAAGGTAGAGATGGCTCACGCCGAGTGCGGCGAAGTAGTCGAGTTGCGCGAGCGCGTCGTCGAATGTGAAGCCGTGATGGAGCTGCAGGCGCAGCGTCGCGCGAGGGTGTGTCATGGCGTCGGCTTCTTTTCAGGCGCGCGTGGCGCGGCGCTGGCGGTTGGGTTGGCATCGTTCGCGCCGGCGCTCGCGTCCGCCTGCGTGCGCGCGACGGCCTCGCGTGCGCGTATGACGGCTTCGACGCGCGCGGCGACGGCCGCATCGCTGAACAGCGACTCGACGGGCAACTGCAGGCGGCGGCGCCAGTTCGGATGCTCGTCGATCGAGCCGGGCAGATTCGGCTGGTCGGAGAGCGCGAGCAGGTCCTCGAGCGGGCAGGTGACGAGCGGGCTCCTGGTCGCCGCGACATAGGCGAGCGCCGCATTCACGGGCGGCTCGTCGGCTGGCGGCGGATCGGTGTCGCGCGGCGCGAGGCCGCTTTGCTGCAGCGCATGCCAGAGCGCGATGCGATCGGTCGCGCGCCGCGCGTGGTCGAGCGCGACGGGGTCGAGCCCGTCGGCGCGCGGGAGCGTCTGGCCGATGCGGTTGCGCCAGTCGATGTCCGCGCCGCTCCACCAGCCTGCGACGGTCGGCAGATCATGCGTGGTGGTCGTCGCGACGCCATGCGGGTCCCAGCGCTCGGGCGCGAGAAAGCCTCTGCCGTCGTGCTCGAACCACAGCACGCGAATGCCATACAGGCCGTGCGCGGCGAGCCGCTCGCGCAGCCCTGGCGGCACGGTGCCGAGGTCTTCGCCGATCACGATCGCGCGATGCCGCCACGACTCGAGCGCAATGAGCCGCACGAGGTCGTCGAACGGATAGCGCAGATACGCGCCGTGGCGCGCGCTTTCGCCTTCGGGCACGAGCCAGAGGCGCCTTAGGCCCAGGATATGGTCGATGCGCACGCCGCCCGCATGGGCGAACGCGGCGCGCAGCATGTCGATGAATGCGCGAAAGCCGTTGTTGTGCATCGCGCGCGGCGAGAACGTGGTGAGGCCCCAGCTTTGCCCGGCCTGGTTGAAGATGTCGGGCGGCGCGCCCACCGAAACGCGTTGCAGCATGTCCTGCGGCAGCGACCATGCGTGCGAGCCCGCGCCGTCGCAACCCACGGCGAGATCGGCGACGAGGCCGATCGCCATGCCCGCTTCGCGCGCGCTGCGCTGCGCGCTCGAGAGTCCTTCCGCTGCAAGCCATTGCAGGAAGCAATGAAAGTCCACTTCGCGCCGATGCTCCTGCGCAAACGTCGCCACGTCGGCGCTGCGCGGGTCGCGCAACGGCTCGGGCCAGTCGCGCCAGTGGCGCTCGCCGCCGGGCCCGCGCAGCATGGCTTCCTGCAGCGCCTCGAAACGCGCGTGGTCTTCGAGCGCTTCGCCGCCCTGCGCGCGGAATGATTCGAACGCTGCGGCACGCGGCGAGCCGCTCGCGCGCTCTTGCGTCTCGAAGCGCTCGAACAACGCGCGCAGCACCTTGAGCTTGAGCGGCAACGCACGCTGCCAGTCCACGAGCGGCGCGTCTTCGAGTTCGCGCCAGGCGTCGCCCTCATTCGCGGCCACGCTCGCGTCGTGCGCGGCCTTGGCGCCGAATACCGCGGCGGGGTCGATATGCGCGACATTGACCCACAGCCGCGACGAAGGCGAATAGGGGCTGAAGTGGCCCGGCTCTGCGCTGAACATCGCATGGGTGGGGCTCACCGCGAGCGCTTGCGCGCCGCGGCGCGCACTTTCCGTTGCGAGCGTGGCGAGCGCGGTGTAGTCGCCGATGCCGCCGTCGCCATTGCGTCGGAGTCCATACAATTGCGCGGCGAGTCCCCAAAGCGGCGGCACTGCGCCGCTGTCGCCATGACGGTCACGCCAGGCGTCGGCGACGGTATGGCAATGTTGCGGCGCGACCGCAATCGTCAAGCGGTGATCGTTGACCGTGAGCGTGTGATAACCCGGCTCGGCAAGCGGTGCGAGCAGCGCGCTCTCGCCGCGCGGCGAGGTGAAGCGGCCTTCGATATGCTCGCCGCTTTCCAGGTCGATCCGATAGTGGCTGCCCGCGCGCACGGCCGAAGGCGGCAGCTCGATGGCGCTGTCGTATTCGGCGGTGATGAGCGGCGGCAAGCGCCGCGTCGACTGCTCCGCGTTGAGCGCGGAAGCGCTCTGGCGGATTTGCGTGGCGTTGGCGCAAGGCAGGCCCGCGCATTCCAGCAGCGCCGCGAGCGTGCTGTCGGGCACGCGCTGCACGGCGCCGTGCGCGTCGGTCCATTCGACCTCGAAGCCCGCGCGGGCGGCAAGGGTCGCGAGCGTTTCGCTGCGGCGCGCCGTGCTCATGCGTAGGGCTCCTCGCGATGCGCGACGCGCGCGTCGTGTTCGCTCGAATACTCGGGTACGTTGCCAGTGAGCCACGCGATGCACGCGCTTTCTGGCAGCACGCCGTTGTCGGCGTAATCGCGCGCGCGCGGCGGCGTTTCGAAGATCACCATGCCTTCGGGGCGCGGTTCGAGCGGCACGCCGTCGCGGCCCAGGTTCAGCGCGATCGTGAGCGTTTCGCCGTCGTCGAGGCGCCAGCGCGCGACGAGCGCGGCGAGGCCGTTCGCGGCGTCGTCGGCGAGCACGGTCGCGCCGAGCGCGCGTGCGTGGCGCAGGCGCGGCATGAGCAAATGGGCGCGCACGCATAGCGCCGATTTGTAGAAGTGCATCCATTCGAGCCGTTCGCCGTCGAGCGGTGCGTCGGCAGGCGGCGACGAATTCACGAAGGTCTGCAGATCGTTCGGATCGGGAATGCGCGCGCGGCTCGCTTCGTCGTTGAACGCGCTGAATGCCTTGAACTCGCGGCGGCGGCCTTCGCGCACCGCGTCGGCGAGTTGGCCGGTGAAGGCCGTGAAGAACTGGAACGGTTGCGTCGAGCCATATTCCTCTTCCATGAAGAGCAGCGGAATTTGCGGCGAAAGCAGCAGCATGGCCGTGGCCGCGCGCAGGGCGTCGTCGTCGGCCAGCGCGCGCAACCGGTCGCCGAGCGCGCGGTTGCCGATCTGGTCGTGGTTCTGCAAAAACATCACGAACGAGGTGGGCGGCAGATGCGCGCTCGGTTCCCCGCGCGGCTTGCCCGCATGCACGGGCGATGGGTCGCCCTGGTACACGAAGCCTTCGCCGAGCACGCGCGCGAGCTTGCCGATGGGGGAATCCGTGAAGGCGCGATAGTAGCCTTCCGATTCGTCGGTCAGCAGCACGTGAAAGCAGTGATGCGCGTCGTCGTTCCATTGCGCGCTGAAGTGCGATTCGAGCAGATTGGCTTCGTTGTGCTCGTTTTCGAGCACGAGGTGCACATGCCGGCCGGGTTCTACGCGTGCCTTCACGTGGTCGGCCAGTTCGCGCAGCCAGTCGATGTTGCCGATCGCATGCGCGGCGTCGATACGCAGACCGTCGAAGCGATATTCCTTGAGCCAGTAGAGCGCGTTGTCGCAGTAGAAGTCGCGCACTTCGAAGCGGTCGAAGTCCAGCGCTTCGCCCCAGGGCGTCTTCACGCCCTCGCGGAAAAACGGCTTGGCGTAGTGGCCGAGCCAGTTTCCGTCGGGGCCGAAGTGGTTGTACACGACGTCGATGAACATCTGCAGCCCCAGACCGTGCGCGGTATCGACGAGCGCTTTCAGTTCATCAGGACTGCCATAGGCTGCGTGCGGCGCGTAGGGCAGCACGACGTCGTAGCCCCAGCCGCGCTCGCCTGGATAGTCGTTGAGCGGCATGAGTTCGACGGCCGTCACGCCAAGTGCTGCGAGCGCCGGCAGACGTTTCATTACACCTTGATAGCCACCCAGCGCGCCCACGTGCAGTTCGTAGATCACGGTCTCTTCCCAGGGGCGTCCTTGCCAGTGCGCATGCTGCCAGGCGTACGCGCGCGGGTCGAGCACTTCGCTCGGTCCGTGCACGCCCTGCGGCTGGAAGCGCGATGCGGGGTCGGGTACGCGTTGCTGGCCGTCGATGCAGTAGCGGTACAGCGTGCCCGGCCCGCACGGCGCCTGTGCTTCGAACCAGCCGTTGCCGGTTGGCGTCATGTCGAGCGGCGGCGCGTCGTGCGCATTCTCGAACACGACCTGCACCGTTTGACACGACGGCGCCCAGAAACGAAAGCGCGTATGCGGCTGCGTGTGCGCCGCGCCGATCAACTGCGCGCCGAACGGCAGGCAATGCATGTACTGGCGGGCGTGCGGATCGTGCGAAAGCGGGGACATGGTGGATTCCTGGTTGCGTCCTTACCTGTACCTATCGTTCCTGGCCGGCGGCGCTTTCGCCCGGGCCTGCATGGGAGCCCGACTCGGGCGCGCCCGGCGTGCGGCGCGGGTCCGGCGTCGGCGCGTCGCTGCGCGTGTCGTGCGCCCGGTGCGTGTCGGCACGCGCCGGACGGGCGCGGAGTACGGCGAGCGCGCGCGCGGCCAGTTCGTACGTCGTGTCGGGCAGCGCATAGGGCGCCGCGTCGGGACGCGCGGTATCGAGCAGCACCTCCCATGCCATGCGCGGCGCGGGCGCGACGAAGGTCACCGCGCCCTGCGAAGCGTTCAGCATCATCAACAATACTTCCATTTGGCCGTGGAGTCCCGCTCCCGCGCGCCGCATCGTGAACGCGCTCGCTTCCGGGTCGTGCCAGGCCTCGGGCGACAGCGGCTCGCCGCGTTCGTCGAACCAGTCGATGTCGTGCACGCCGGGCATCAGTTCGCGCTCGCCGAACAGAAAACGCGTTTCGCGCAGCAGCGGATGTTCGCGTCGCAGCGCGATCACGCGCGCGGCGAAACGCGTCATGGCCTTGCCCTGGGGCGTTTGCGCTAGCGCCCAGTCGAACCACGAAATGTCGTTGTCCTGGCAGTACGCGTTGTTGTTGCCGCGCTGCGTGCGACAGGCCTCGTCGCCGGCGAGCAGCATGGGCGTGCCGAGCGCGATGAGGAGCGTGGCCATCATCGAGCGGGCCACGCGCGCACGCGTGGCGAGGATGGCGGGGTCGTCGGTCGGCCCTTCCACGCCCCAGTTCGCGCTCCAGTTTTCATTGTGGCCGTCGCGGTTCTCTTCGCCGTTGGCCTCGTTGTGCTTACGCTCATACGAAACGAGGTCGGCGAGCGTGAAGCCGTCGTGCGACGTGACGAAATTGATCGACGCCCACGGGCGGCGTTTGCGCTTGTCGAACAGATCCGCGCTGCCGGTCAGGCGTGCCGCGAGGTCGGCGCGCTGGCCTGGCGCGCCGCGCCAGTAGCGCCGCACGCTGTCGCGGAAACGGTCGTTCCATTCGGAGAAGCCCGGCGGATGGTTGCCGAGCTGGTAGCCGCCGGGGCCCACGTCCCACGGTTCGGAAATCAGCTTGCATTGTGAAAGCACGGGGTCCTGGCGCAGCACGTCGAAGAAGCCGCCGTTCGGGTCGAAGCCCGCGGGCTCGCGCCCGAGCGTCACGCCAAGGTCGAAGCGAAAGCCGTCGATGCCGTATGACGTGGCCCAGTGGCGCAGTGAGTCGGCGACCATCTGCAGCACGCGCGGGTGCGAAAGATCGAGCGTGTTGCCGCAGCCCGTGTCGTTGATGAAGTGGCGCTCGTCGCCGGGCACGCAGCGGTAATAGCTGGCGTTGTCGAGGCCGCGCCACGAGACAGTAGGGCCCATTTCGCCGCCTTCGCAGGTGTGGTTGTAGACCACGTCGAGAAAGACCTCGATACCCGCCGCATGAAGCTGCCGTACGGCAATACGCATTTCATCGGTGTCGTAGCCTACGAGATAGCTGGGTTCGGGCGCGAAGAACGCAGCCGCGTTGTAGCCCCAGTAGTTGCGCAGTCCACGATCGATCAAGAAGCGCTCGGAGAGAAACGCGTGGACCGGCAGGATCTCGATGGCCGTCACGCCGAGCTTGTGCAGATGCTCGATGAAACGCGGCGCGGCCAGCCCTGCAAACGTGCCGCGCATGTGTGTGCGCAAATCGTGACGCTGCATCGAAAGCCCGCGCAAATGGGCCTCGTAAATCACGGTGTCGCCCCACGGCGTATTGGGCCGCCGGTCGCGCGACCAGTCGAAGTTGTCGTTCACGACCACGCACTTTGGCATGGCCGGGGCCGAGTCGCGCCGGTCGATCGAGAGGTCCACGCGGTTCGAATGCGCGCGATAGCCGTACAGCGTATCCGACCATCGAAACTGGCCGATGAGCTGTTTCGCGTAAGGGTCAAGCAGCAGCTTGTGCGGATTGAAGCGGTGCCCCAGATGCGGCTGATAGGGCCCGTGCGCGCGCAGGCCATAGACGGTGCCGGGATGCGCGCCCGGCAAATAACCGTGCCACACTTCGTCGGTGCATTCGGGCAAAGTGTAGCGAATGCGTTCCTTGCGGCCGGTGGGGTCGAACAGGCACAACTCGATGCGCCAGGCGTGGGTCGAGAACACGGCGAAGTTGGTGCCGAGGCCGTCCCACGTCGCCCCGAGCGGCCAGGGGGAGCCGGGCAGCAGGCGCTCAGGCGGACCGTTTGCCATGACGATGCTCCTTGTGTTGTTCTTCGTTTTGCATCGGGTTCCTGATCAAATCCCGCCGCCGCGCCAGATCTCGCTATCGGCGCAGGCGCAGGATCAACGTGCCGAGCGGCGGCAGGACGAGCGCCGCCGACTGCGGCTTGCCGTGGCTCACCACGCTCTCCGTAACGACGAGGCCCCCGTTGCCCATGTTCGAGCCGCCGTACACTTCGGCGTCGGTGTTGAGCGCTTCTTCCCACTGTCCCGGCTGCGGCATGCCGATACGGTAGCCGTGACGCGGCACCGGCGTGAAATTGCAGACGACCACGATCTCCCGGCCCGAGCCGTCCACACGCCGCCACGCGAGCACGCTGTTTTCGTTATCGTCGGAAACCAGCCATTCGAAGCCGCCGGGTTCCGAGTCGAGCGTATAGAGCGCGGGCTCGCTGGCGTAGAGGCGATTGAGGTCGCGCACGAGCGTTTGCACGCCGCGGTGCAGCGGGTCGTCGAGCAGGTTCCAGTGCGGCGTGCCGTCGTGATCGAATTCGGCCATTTGCCCGAACTCGCCGCCCATGAACAGCAGCTTCTTGCCGGGGTGCGCCCACATGAAGCCGAAATACGCGCGCAGGTTCGCGAACTTCTGCCAGCGATCGCCCGGCATCTTGCCTAGCAGCGACCCTTTGCCGTGCACCACTTCGTCGTGCGAAAGCGGCAGTACGAAGCGCTCGGACCACGCGTACACCATCGCGAACGTCATCAGGTGATGGTGATAGCGGCGGTAGACCGGGTCTTCGTGCATGAAGTGCAGCGTGTCGTGCATCCAGCCCATGTTCCACTTGAACTGGAAGCCGAGGCCGCCGTCCTCGGGGCGCGCCGTGACGCCGGGCCATGCTGTGGATTCCTCAGCAATGGTGATGACGCCGGGGCGTTGCGGAACGTATTGCGTTTCGTGATTCAGGCGCTTGAGAAACGCGATCGATTCGAGATTTTCGCGGCCGCCATAGATGTTGGGCACCCATTCGCCCTGCGCGCGCGAATAGTCGCGGTAGAGCATCGAGGCGACCGCGTCCACGCGCAGCGCATCGACGTGATAGCGCAGGAGCCACGCAAGGCCCGACGCGACCAGGAACGCGCTCACCTCGCGGCGCCCCAGGTTGTAGATCATCGTGTTCCAGTCGGGGTGATAGCCCTCACGCGGGTCGGCATGTTCGTAGAGCGCCGTGCCGTCGAACTCGACGAGACCGTGCGCGTCGTTCGGGAAGTGCGCGGGCACCCAGTCGAGAATCACGCCGAGCCCCGCTTCGTGCGCGCGATCGACGAACGCGGCGAAGTCTTCCGGCGCACCGAGACGCGCGGTGGGGGCGAACTGCGCAAGCGGCTGATAGCCCCAGGAGCCGCCAAACGGATGCTCCGCCACGGGCAGCAATTCGATGTGCGTGAAGCCCATGCCCTGCGCGTAGGGGATCAGGCGCTCGGCGAGCGCGGCCCAGTCGGGCGCGGGGGCGTCGGCGCCTTGCGTGGGCAGCCACGAAGGCGCATGCACTTCGTACACCGACATGGCCGCGCGCGCGTTCTGCCGTTCCGCGCGTGTTTGCAGCCACTCCTGATCGCGCCACGCGTAGTGGTCGATTGCTTCGACGGGCGCGACGATCGAAGCCGTGCCTGGCGGACATTCCGTCTGCAGCGCGCAGGGATCGGCCTTGAGCGGCAGGACCGAACCTCGCGCGCCGAGTATCTCGTACTTGTAGCGCGCGCCGGGCGCCACACGTGGAATGAAAAGCTCCCATACACCCGCTTCGTGGCGCAGCCGCATGGGGTGACGCCGCCCGTCCCACGCGTTGAAGTCGCCCACGACGGAGACGCGCTTCGCATTCGGCGCCCAGACGGCGAAGCGCACGCCGGGCACGCCATCGCAGGTCAGGGGCAGCGCGCCGAGGCATTCGAGCACGGCGTAGGGGTCGCCGTCGGCGAGACGCACGAGTGCTTCGTGCGAGAGCTGCGGGCCGAATGAATAGGTATCCTCGATTTCCTGGCTCACGCCATGCCAGTCGACCTCGAGACGGTACGGCACTGCTTCCGCTAGCGGGCCCGCATAGAGTCCTGCTGGATGCACGAGCGTGAGTTCGCCGAGCGTGTGGGCGCGGTCGCGCGCCACCACGCTCGCGCCCGAGGCGTTCGGCAGCCACGCGCGCACATAGGGCGCGCCGTCCACCCAGTGCAGCCCGAGCACGGAGAAAGGATCGGAGTGGTATGCGCCGGCAAGTGCGTCGGCGTCGTGCGGATTCAGGCCAGCCTGAGGTGTGCGTTCAGCCATGGCCACCTCCGCCGGAATGCGATTGTGTCGATTGCGTGGGCGTCGGTCCGAGCACGCGTGCCGCCAGTGCCGCGAGGCCGCGTACCGGCAGCGCGAGCCAGGTGGGGCGGTTCGCCGCCTCGTAGCGGATCTCGTAGGCCGCCTTCTCGATCAGGAACAGGTCGAGCAGCGCCTGCTCCTGCGAAGCGCTCACGAGCGTGAGCGGTCCTTCGGCCACAGCCGCGCGATACTGGCTCAGGAACGCTTCGGCCGCATAGCCGCGGAAACGCTCGAAGAGGGCGCGCTTGCGATCGACGACTTGCTGCGGCGCATTTTCGAGCGTCGATTGCGCGGCGGCGCCCGCATAGGAGA
Source organism: Paraburkholderia sp. JHI869 (assembly GCF_038900775.1). NCBI lineage: Bacteria > Pseudomonadati > Pseudomonadota > Betaproteobacteria > Burkholderiales > Burkholderiaceae > Paraburkholderia > Paraburkholderia sp. JHI869. Next base: position 495,199 of record NZ_JAYMSC010000002.1, on the reverse strand, counting down.
GCGAGCGCAGCAGGCCCGCTACGTCGCGCAGCGGCGAGGCTTTCGAGCGCCGGTATTCGAGCGCTCGCGCGGGCTCGCCTTCGAAGTCGATCAGATAGGCGTCGCCCTGAGAAAGCAGGACTTGGCCCAAGTGGAAATCGCCGTGGATGCGGATGCGCGCGGCCTTCGTGTCGTCCGGCACGAGTTCGTCGACTTTCGCGAGGAGCGCCTCGCGGCGATCGATCAGGCTGCGCGCGAGATCGCGAGCGTCTTCGTCGAGCGTTTGCTCGTCTTCGCCCGTATGCCGTGCGACGATGTCGAGCGCTTCCTTGAGCATCGTCTTCGTGTCGGCGACCCATGCACGCACGTCGTCGGGCGTGGCGGCGACGGGCGAGAAGGCTTCGTCGTCGCTGGGCCGCGATAGCATCGCGTGCAGTTCGCCCAGGCGCTTGCCGATTGCGCCGATCACCGTGCAATAGCCTTGCACGGCTTCTTCCTCGTGCGCCTGGTCGACGCTCGTGTCGTCGTCCATGGCGAGCGCGAGTTCGTCGATCGTGCGGCGCAGATAGTCGAGCGCCCAGTCCCACGCATTGCCCTGGTTGTCGATGAAACCCTGCACGATGATGAGCGTGTGCGGCACGCCCGCGGGGTCCACGCGCACGACTTCGCCATAGAGCGGCGCGGTGTTCGCGTAGCCGAGCTTCGTGAGGTAGCGGCTCATTTCCGCTTCGGGGTGCACGCCGGCCATCAGCCGGCGCACGATCTTGAGCACGAGCGTTTCCGCGATCACGAGCGAGCTGTTGCTCTGCTCCGCGGCGAGCCAGCGCACTTCGGGCGTGTCGCCGAGATCGAGTTCGTCGAGGCGCTCGGTCGGCTCGAAGCGGATCGTGCTCTGCTGGACGGTAGGCACCGTGGCGCGCTCGCGCAGCTTGCGCAGCACGCCGTAGGCGAACCACGGCAGCGAGAACGCGTCCGTGAGATAGCCCACCGTGCGGCCGCGCCGCACGCGCGAGAGCGCGAGTTGTATGTGCAGCGGCGTGGTAATTTCGGTGCCCCACGTGATGGCGATAGGGAGTACGTAGCGCTCGCTCTTGCCATCTGCGAGCTCGGCCTCGATCTCCGTGAATGCGAAGCCCGCGCCGTAAATCGTCGTTAGCGCCGCGAGGCGCACGGCGCGCAGCGGCTTGTCCTTCGAGGCGAACCAGCGGCGACGCGAGAGCCACGAAGGCAGCACTTCCGATTCGAGGAGGCGCACGTTTTCGGGCGTCGCACCCGCCTGGCCTTCGCGCAGCACCACGGTCACGAACTCGGGCAATTGCTCGGAGGTCGGCTGGCTCCAGGAAGGCCGCTGATCGCCGGAGCTCAGCAGGAACCACAGGAAGCCATAGGGCGGGAAGGTCAAAAGATAAGGCAACTGCCCGATGGCCGGGAACACCGAATCCGCCGTCATTTCCACGGGCGCCGTGCCTGCGAATTCGGAAAGGTCGAGTTCTACCGCCTGCGGTGCGCGTGACAGATTCGCCACGCACAGGATCGGCGCTTCGCCCGGCATTTCGCGCAGGTACGCGAGGATCTTGCGGTTCGCGGGCCGCAGGAAACGGATCGTGCCGCGCCCGAACGCCTGCTTGGCGCGGCGCGTGGCGAGCATGCGGCGCGTCCAGTTGAGCAGCGAATGCGGGTCGCGGCTTTGCGCTTCGACGTTGATGGCGTCGTAGCCGTAGAGCGAGCCCATGAGCGGCGGCAGCACGAGCTGTTCGGGGTCGGCGCGCGAGAAGCCGCCGTTGCGGTCCGACGACCACTGCATCGGCGTGCGCACCCCGTCGCGGTCGCCCAGGTGGATGTTGTCGCCCATGCCGAGTTCGTCGCCGTAATAGATCACGGGCGTGCCGGGCATGGAGAGCAGCAGCGAGTTGATGAGTTCGATGCGGCGGCGGTCGCGCTCCATGAGCGGCGCGAGACGTCGGCGAATGCCGAGGTTCAGGCGCGCGCGCCGGTCGCTCGCGTAGGTGTTCCAGAGGTAATCGCGCTCGGAGTCCGTGACCATTTCGAGCGTGAGTTCGTCGTGATTGCGCAGGAAGATCGCCCACTGGCAGGTCGGCAGCAAGTCCGGCGTCTGCTTCATGATGTCGAGAATCGGGAAGCGGTCCTCGCTCGCAATCGCCATGTAAAGGCGCGGCATGAGCGGGAAGTGGAACGCCATGTGGCATTCGTCTTCGTTGCCGAAATACTCCTGCACATCTTCCGGCCACTGGTTCGCTTCGGCCAGCAGCATGCGGTTCGGGTAGTGTTCGTCGATGGCCGCGCGGATGCGCTTGAGAATGCCGTGCGTTTCGGGCAGGTTCTCGTTGTTCGTGCCTTCGCGCTCCACCAGGTATGGCACGGCGTCCAGACGCAGCCCGTCGATGCCCATGTCGAGCCAGAAGCGCATCACTTGCAGCACTTCGCGCAGCACGGCCGGATTGTCGAAGTTCAGGTCGGGCTGATGCGAATAGAAGCGGTGCCAGTAGTACGCGCCCGCCACGGGGTCGTGCGTCCAGTTGGACGGCTCCGTGTCGATGAAGATGATGCGCGTGCCCTGGTACTTCTGGTCGGTGTCGGACCACACGTAGTAGTTGCGATGATTCGAGCCGGGCTTGGCGCGGCGCGCGCGCTGGAACCACGGGTGCTGGTCCGAGGTATGGTTGATGACCAGTTCGGTGATCACGCGGATGCCGCGCGCGTGCGCCTCCTGAATGAAGCGGCGCACGTCGGCGAGCTGGCCGTAGTCGGGGTGCACGTTGCGATAGTCGGCGATGTCGTAGCCGTCGTCGCGGCGCGGCGAGGGATAGAACGGCAGCAGCCAGATTGCCGTCACGCCCAGGCCTGCAATGTAGTCGAGTTTCGCGAGCAGCCCGGGAAAATCGCCCACGCCATCGTTGTTCGAATCGAAGAACGATTTCACGTGCACCTGGTAGATGATCGCGTCCTTGTACCACAGCGGGTCGTCGGAAAGCATCGACGGTTTGCCGCGCCGTTGCGTGCCGTGTTCGTCGTGGTGTGGGTCCTGTGCGGTCGAGTCTCGCGTGACGGTCTGCATATTGGTTGCCACAGGCTCGTGCGTTGCGGGGTCGCGTTTCATGTCGCTCCTCCGGGCGGGAAGTCCGCGTCGAGTTCGGGATGGCCCTCGACGTGCTCATCGTGTTCGTCGTGCTCAGGCAGCGGCTCTTCGCGCGGCAAGCCCTTTGCGGGCTCGATGCGCCAGATCGCAAACGGGCGCGCATGCGGGTCGAGCCGCACGTGCTGCCAGCGGCCATGCCACTCGAAGCGATCGCCCGTCATTTCGTCGACGACATTGAGCGGGGCATGGTCGTCGAGGTGCCAGCGCTGGAACGTCGCCCACGAAAGTTCGAAGTCGGCGCCCTGCTCGTTGAAGGCGTCGAGACTGATGGCGACGACGAGCACGTTGTCGCGCGCGGGCGTGGCTTTCTCGAAGCAGAGCAGCGAGTCGTTGCGCGCGTCGAGGAACGTGATGCCGAGATGCGTCTGCAGCGCGGGGTTGGCGCGGCGAATGCGGTTGAGCGTGGCGATCTCCGCGACGATATTGCCGGGGCGATGCCAGTCCCAGGCGCGCAGCTGATATTTTTCGGAGTCCAGATATTCTTCCGAATTGGGCATGGCGCGCCCTTCACACAGCTCGAATCCGCAATACACGCCCCACAGCCCCGAAAGCGTCGCGGCCAGCGCCGCACGGATCAGGAAGCTCGAGCGCGCGCCGGTCTGCAAATGGCGCGGATTGATGTCGGGCGTATTGACGAAGAAGTTCGGGCGATAGAAGTCCCGCACCTCGGTTTGCGTGAGTTCCGTGAGGTACTCGGTGAAATCGCGCTTCGACTCGCGCCACGTGAAATACGTGTACGACTGCGAAAAGCCAAGTTTGGCAAGGCGGTACATGAGGCGCGGCCGCGTGAAGGCTTCGGAGAGGAAGATCACATCGGGATGGCGCGCGCGCACGTCGGCGATCATCCATTCCCAGAACGGCAGCGGCTTCGTGTGCGGGTTGTCCACGCGGAAAATGCGCACACCCGTGTCCACCCAGAACAGGATCGCGTCGCGCAGCGCGAGCCACAAATCGGGCTTCGCGTCGTGCGCGTAGAACTCGGGGTTCACGATGTCCTGGTACTTCTTCGGCGGGTTTTCGGCGTAGCGCAGCGTGCCGTCGGGCCGCCATGCGAACCAGGTGGGATGCGCCTTCAACCACGGGTGGTCGGGCGAGCATTGAATTGCGAAATCGAGCGCGATTTCGAGGCCTTGTTCGTGCGCCGCGGCGAGCATGCGGCAGAAGTCCTCGAGCGTGCCCAGTTGCGGATGCACTGCGGTGTGGCCGCCTTCGGCCGCGCCGATCGCATAGGGGCTGCCCACGTCGCCGGGCTGCGCATTGAGCGTGTTGTTGCGCCCCTTGCGGTTTGCGAGGCCGATGGGGTGGATCGGCGGGAAGTACAGCACGTCGAAGCCCATTTCGCGAATGCGCGGCATCTTCGCGATCACGTCGTCGAAGGTGCCGTGGCGCGATTCGTCGTCGCTCATCGAGCGCGGGAAGATTTCATACCAGTTCGCGAAACGCGCGGCGCTGCGTTCCGCGTCCACCCGATTGACGATGATGTCGCGCGAAAGGAACGGGCGGTGGCGCGCGGCGCGCACGGCCGCGGCTGTAGAAGGCGCGGCAATGATCGCGCAACGTGTTTCGGTGTCCGCAGCAATGAAGCGCTTGACGATGGCGTCGAGCGTTTCGTTGCTGCGCTTCTGGTCATCGCCGCTCGTGCCCGACGTTTCCGCCGTGGCGAGCACGAGTGCGAACAGGCGGCTCGCTTCCTCCAGTTCCAGATCGACGGGCTGGTTCGCCACGCGCTTCTTGTGCAGATGTTCCGCGAGCGAGGCGAAGTCGTCGCGCCAGGCGATCACGACGTACTCGTAGCGTCCCACGCGATCGAGCGGAATGTTGCCCGCCCACAGGTCGGTGCCGGGGGGCGCCACGGGCGACATCGGCGACTCGTGCCACGCGGTTTCGTCGGCGGCGCGCCAGAGCACGGCGGCGTCGATTTTGTCGTGGCCTTCGGCGAAGATCGCCGCGCGCACTTCGCAGCGCTCGCCCACGGTGCGCTTCGCGGCGAAGCGTCCGTGATCGACCGAGGGCTGCGCGCTCTCGATCGCAATGCGCGGCGCGGCGATCGCCTCGAGCACGCTCTTGTGGCCGCTCGTGTCCGTCTTGCCGCGATCTTCGGGCGGCGCGAGCACCACGAGCGGGCTCGCGAGCGCGCGGAACATCCAGCATGCGCCAGCTGGCAGCGCGAACGTGTCGGGGATCGCGCTCGCGTCGCGAGACGCGGGCAGGCGTGCGCCGCGCAGCGTTTCGGCGTCGAGCGGCGCGAAGCGCGTGAAGCCGCCAGGCACGCCGTCGAGCAGGCGAGAGAGATCCACGCGCACCGGCGCGGCGAGCGCGGGATTGATGAGCGTGAGCACGGCGTCGCCCGCATCGCGCAGGTCTGCGCGGTCGCCGCGCAAGAGCGCCGCGACGCTCGCACCAGGACCGTTGAGCGCGCGCAATTCGCCGTTCGTTTGCAGCGTCCACGTTTCGCGTTGCAGCGCGTTGGCGTGCGCGACGTCTGCGCTCAGGTCGAATGGCGCGCGCGCTTTCGCAGCTTCCCACGCCTGCGCGCTGTTGCCGCTGTGCGCGGTCGCTTCGTCCACGCCGTATTCGAAGCCCATCGGCATCAGCCAGCCGGTGCCGAGCGCGGCTGCCGTGCGCAGCATGCGGCGATACGCGCGCTCGACGGCGCGTGCATCGGCGGCGCCTTCCTGGTCGTGCGCGTAGCGCGCGCCATAGGGCGGTTCTGGAAACGTTATCGGCGAGCCCACGCGGCGCAGTGCGGCGTGCTCCTCGACCATCCAGCTCGACGAGAAGTCCCACCAGCGCAACGAGGAGAAGGCTGCGTCGAAGCCTGCACCTTCGAGGTGCGCGATCGCTTCGCGCGGCAAGCCGGGCGTAGCGGCGAGCCAGCGCGTTTGCGGAAAGCGCGCACGCACGGCGTCGAAGATCGCGCGCAGCACATGGGGCGGCGTGCTGTGCGGCGAGTCCACGCGAAAGCCGCCGATGCCCGCTTCGACGAGCGCGACGGCGTGCGCGGTCCACCATGCAATGAGCGGCGCGCTCGCGCGCTCGAAATCGGCGTACGCAACGTTGGCTTCGCGATGGCCGTGGCGTGGATCGAGGCGCGCGTCTTCGGGCTCGAAGGGGTGGAACCACTCGGGATGGGCGGCGTAGAGCGCGCCGTCGGCGGCGCTGCGATCGAGCACGAGGTCCGCGAGCAGCGTGACGCCGCGCGCTTGCGCCGCGAGCGCGAGTTCGCGTATGGCGTCGGCGGCGGGAAGCTTGCTGCCGAAGGCCGCGTTCAGGCGCGCATGGTCGGCGACGATGCGGTCGTCGCCCGACGCGCCCGAGGCGAACAGCGCGCCTATCAGGACGTGATCGAAGCCAAGCGACGCCGCGCGGGCGATGTGCGCCGGCCACGCGTCGAGTGGTCCTGCAAGCACGGAATGGACGAAGTAGATCCGCGGCGCGTAGGCGTGGGGAGGTTCCATCGGTCGTATTCCAGGTACGTCAGGCGAAGGGGATGCAATTCGACGTTAGCCGAAATGCGATCGCGCCGCCCGGGGGCTGCCGGAGCGTGCCGCGCTGCGCGTGTGGACAGGCACCTGTTCAGAGTAGTGCAAGAGCAGGCCGGAACCAAACCGCTTGCGCCGCGTGGCGACTTGCGTTGGAGGGGAGCAAGGCACATGCCCATGTGGAGCGCGCCTGCACGCCGCCGCGCGCTGGCGCACGTTCGCAAAGCCTGGGCGAAAAAAGCGCGCGAAAAATCCGCTACGGCCGGCGGCGATTGCCGGTATCCGTTGCAGCGAGGAAAAAGGAGGCGGACTAGCTACCGACCATGCTCGCGGCGATGTTCACACATAGCCCTAGCACAGAAACGTTGAAATAGAACGACAAAATCGATTGTGCGAGCACACCGCGGCGCGCACTGCGCCCGCGCAGGCCGATATCGGCGGTTTGCGAGGCACAGGCGATGGTGAACGAGAAGTACAGAAAGTCCCAGTAATTCGGCGTGAGCTTTTTGTCGGGAAACACGAGGGCGGGCTCGTCGGGATCGGAGCCGTAGTACACCCGTGCGTAGTGCAGCGTGAAGATGGTGGGAATGAGAAACCACGCGCCGATGAGCGTGGCGCCCGTGAGCAGCGAATGCAGCACTTTCGAGGCCGTGTCGAGGTCTTTCGTCGTGCCCAGTTCGATGACGATGGCGACAATGCTCGCGACCGTTGCGGTGCAGATGAGAAACAGCACGGTGCCCGCGTTTTCATCTTCGCGGCGGGCGTTCGCGCGCACGCTCTCTTCGTTTGCGAACACCATGTGCACCCACATCAGGACGAGATAGGTCCACACCGTCGCGTCCCAGCCTAGCAGGACGCGCGCCGAAGTGTGGATCCTGGCGGGCGCGAATGCGCCGAGCACGACGCCCACGGCGATGGCGATCATCATGTGCGGCCGGTTGCGCAGTACCTGCGGAATGAGGTTCATGGCGTATGGCGTGAGGGATGCAGATGAATTGCGGCGATTCTACCGTGCGAGCCTTTGCGTGGTGGCGCGCTGTTATGCCGGGCATGCAAGCTTTCGGTTTGTCTTATCGGGTCATAAGGGGCTATATTGCTTGCGCAACGCGGCAACGGTGCATATGCAGCGATGCGCGTTGAACGACGATAACAAACGTTTATTGTCGACTCAAAGTATCAAGCGCCGCCCGCGCCGGCGGCAAGCGTGTTTCGCCCCCCAGCCAGGGGAACCTGGCGGGGATCGACCTCATCTGGAGCGCTCATGACAGATGTGACACAACACGGGATGTCTCAGGCGCCGCACGATCTTCCCGCCGCATTTGACCGCCACGGCCGTCCCGGCCGCAGGCGTTTCGTTTCGGGAGCGTGCGCAGCGGCGCTGCTCGCCTTCGCGGCTGCCGGGGGTTCTCGCGCGCCCTTCGGCATGGGCCGCGCGCTTGCAGCTACACCCGCGGCAACACCCGCATCCGGTAGCGGCTATGACGCTTTCATCAAGCTATCGCAACGCCTCACTGGCCGCACGAGTTTCAACGCCGTGCTCGGCAAGCGCGTCTACGCTGCGCTCGACCACGCGAGCAGCCAGTTCGACGCGAACGTCGCCACGCTCAACACGTGGATTCAAGGCCACGGCGGCGTGCCCTCCGATACGGTGACCGCTGCGCTCAAGACCGATCAGCCGGAACTCGCTTCGATGGTGGGAGACATCATGCGCGCGTGGTATCTCGGTCTCGTGGGCGAGATGCCGAAGGTGCAGGTGGTGGCATTCGAAAAGGCGTTGATGTTCGACCCCGTCAACGACGTGCTCACGATTCCCTCGTACTGCCGCGACGTACCGTTCTACTGGAAGCTCAAACCCGGTGGCGAATAGCGGAACAAAAAGCGACACGACGAGCGCACATAGCGGACCGCGCCAGGTCCCCACAATGAAAGCCAAAGGAAGAGGTCGACAATGGCGATAGGATATTCCGCCGACGTGGTCGTCGTCGGCTCCGGCGTGGCGGGCGCTCTGGTGGCGCACCAGCTCGCGCAGGCCGGCGCTTCCGTGGTCCTGCTCGAGGCGGGGCCGCGCCTCGCGCGCTGGCAGATCGTGGAGAACTTTCGCAACTCTCCCGCCAAGGTTGATTTCGCCACGCCGTATCCTTCCGTAAGCTACGCGCCGCATCCTGAATACGTGCCGCCCAACGACTATCTCGTGCAGAAGGGCGATTATCCGTACAACTCACAGTATTTGCGGCTCGTGGGCGGCACCACGTGGCACTGGGCCGCCGCCGCGTGGCGTTTGTTGCCCGCGGACTTTCGTTTGAAGACGCAGTACGGTGTGGGCCGCGACTGGCCCTATCCTTATGACACGCTGGAGCCGTGGTATCAGCTCGCGGAAATGGAGTTGGGCGTGTCGGGACCGGACGCGACGTACGATCTCGGCTCGCCGCGCTCGAGGCCGTATCCAATGAGCATGTTGCCGCTTTCGTGGATGGATCAGCGCTTCTCGCAAGTGCTGAATGCGAATGGCTTTCACGTAGTGCCCGAGCCGGTGGCGCGCAACAGCCGCCCGTTCGATGCGCGCCCCACTTGCTGCGGCAACAACAATTGCATGCCAATCTGCCCGATCGGTGCGATGTACAACGGCGTGGTGCATGCGGACAAAGCCGAGCATGCGGGCGCCAAGCTCGTGCCGCAGGCCGTGGTTTATCGCATCGAGGCCGACAACAAAGGGCTCGTCACCGCGGTCCACTACAAGGACCCGAACGGCAGAAGCACGCGTGTGACCGGCAAGCTCTTCGTGCTCGCTGCGAACGGCATCGAAACGCCCAAGCTCATGCTGATGTCGAAGAGCGATGCGTTCCCGCACGGCATTGGCAACAGCTCCGGCCAGGTGGGTCGCAATCTCATGGATCATCCGGGCACGGGCGTCACGTTCATGGCCAACGAACCGCTATGGCCGGGGCGCGGGCCCATGGAAATGACCTCGGTCGTGAACTTCCGCGACGGTGCGTTCCGCTCGGAATATGCGTCGAAGAAACTGCATCTCTCGAACGCGGTGCCTACGATGGCCGTCACTGCCGCGCTCATCAAGAACGGCTTGACCGGCGCGGAGCTGGACCGGCAGATACGCGAGCGCACGTCGCGCACGCTCACCATCAACAGCTTCCACGAACACTTGCCCGAGCCGCAGAACCGTGTGCTGCCATCGAGCGATCACAAAGACGGGCTCGGCATTCCGCAGCCCGAGATCTATTACTCGATCAACGACTACGTGAAGAAGAGCGCGGCGAACACGCATGATCTCTACGCGCAGATCGCGCAGCTTTTCGGTGGCACGGACGTCGTGTTCGACGACACGTTCGCGCCGAACAATCACATCATGGGCACGACGATCATGGGCGCGAACGCCGCCGATTCGGTCGTCGATGCCGACTGCCGCACGCACGACCATTCGAATTTGTTCGTCGCCAGCAGCGCGGTGATGCCCTCGGCCGCTTCCGTGAACTGCACGCTGACGATCGCCGCACTGTCGCTGAAGCTGGCCGACAAGCTGCGCCACGAGCTTTGATACGAGCCAGACGATGAAAACAACGAAGTCTTCCACCGCGGCCATCGCCAGTCACGAGCGAGAGAGACGCGCGCGTGCCGCCGTCGCGGCCGCGCTTTTCTGCGCCTTCGCGCTCTATATCGCGTGGCACGCCGCGCACGAATCGCAAACGCGCCCCGTCGACGAACTGCCGATGTCCACGGCGCGCGGCGACGACACATCCACACCCGATGCGGACGCCGACAAGCCCGAGCTCATCAGGCGCGGCGCTTATCTCGCGCGCTTAGGCGATTGCGCCGCGTGCCATACCGCGGACCCAGGCAGGCCATTTGCGGGCGGCCTGCCCATCAGCACGCCGTTTGGAAAAATCTACACGCCGAACATCACGCCGGACCCCGACACCGGCATCGGCCAATGGAGCGATACCGACTTCGTGCGCGCGCTGCACGAAGGCATCGGCAAGGGCGGCGAGCGGCTCTATCCGGCCTTCCCTTACGTCGAATACACGCGCATGACCGAGCAGGACATGCTCGCGATCCGCGCGTATCTGAATACCGTTGCGCCGGTGCATTACACGCCGCCCGCGAACGAATTGCGCTTTCCGTTCAATCAGCGCTGGCTGATGATCTTGTGGAATCTCTTCAACTTCGAGGAAGGCCGCTTCGTGCCGGACCCGAAGCAAAGCGCCGAATTCAACCGCGGCGCCTATCTGGTCGAAGGCCTCGCGCATTGCGAGGAGTGCCACACGCCGCGCAACTTCATGCAGGGCCTCAAGACGACCGAGCGCTTTTCGGGCGCGACGCAAGCGGGGTGGCAGGCGTACAACATCACGCCCGACCGCACGAGCGGCATTGGCCACTGGAGCGACGACGCGCTCATTGCCTACCTTTCCACGGGGATTGCCGCGGGTCACGCAAGTGCCGCGGGCCCCATGGCGGAGGTGATCCAGCACTCGACGCAATATCTGACGCACGAGGACCTGCGCTCGATCGTGGCGTACCTGCGGGCGCTGCCGCCGGTATCGGGCGGCGTGACGCGGCCGCGAGATGCGTGGGGCAAGCCCGCCGTGGACGACATTACCGCGCTGCGCGGCACGGCGATCGCGGCCGCGAACGGCTTGCAGCTATTCGTGGCGAATTGCGCGAGCTGCCACCACTGGACCGGCGAGGGCGTGGGGGGAAGCGCGCCGGGGGCGTATCCGTCGCTCATACACAACAGCGTGGCGGGCGCGCCGAGCGCCGACAACCTCGCGATGGTGATCCTGCACGGCGTGAGGCGTCAAACGAAGGACAGCGACGTGTTGATGCCGGCATTCGGCGATGAATTGAACAACGAACAGGTGGCGGCCATTTCCAACTACGTGACGAATCAATTCGGCAATCCGCAGGCCACCCTTACGGCCGGCCAGGTCGCGGCGCTGCGCGCCCAGCCGCGGTAACTCCCGGACGACGGGACTTTGCGCTGCGTTCGCGCCAGCAGTTGCTTCTGCAAACGCGTATGCTGTAGAGCAGGCACGCCACTTGCATGCGGTCTGCCTCGTGGCGCGCCTGTCGCTATCGAATTTTTTACGATATTTGGCGCTCATATGGCCCACTCACACAGCGCTATGATGAAGTAATGACGCATACACCCGACGCTCTCGTGCAGCACCATGCCGCCAACCTTGCAGGTCGCGATTTCGTAGTAGGCGATTTGCATGGTTGCGTGGAGGCGTTGCGCTATCTATTGCGTGAAGTCGAGTTCGACACCGCGCGTGACCGGCTGTTTTCGGTGGGCGATCTCGTTGACCGCGGCGAGCGCGAGCAATGCGAACAGGCGCTCGCGTTGCTCGACAAGCCGTGGTTCTATGCCGTGCTCGGCAATCACGAAGACGCGCTGTGCGCCGTGGCCGAAGGTCGGATGCCGCGCAATCGCTGGTATGGCATCGGTGGCGGCTGGGCGCAGAGCGTGCCCGACGCCGAACTCGTGCACTACGCGCAACGGCTGCGCCAGTTGCCGCTTGCCCGCGTGGTGGGCGAGGGCGAAAAGCGCTTCAACATCATCCACGCAGAATTTTTCGGTGACGACGCCGCGCTCGACAGCGGCCAGTTCGACTCCGTCGTGCGCGAACGCATGCTTTGGGGGCGCGATCTCGTGCTCGGCACGGGCGACCCGGCGCGTCATGCGCTCTCGCTCACGTTCTGCGGGCATACGCCGGTGCGCGAAGTGCGGCAGATCGGCTCGCAGGTGTTCATCGACACCGGCGCGTTCATCACCGAAGGACGCCTCAGCATGGTCGAGGCGCTCACGTCGCGCATCTGGTCGGTCTCGCAGGTCGAAGCGCTCGCGCACGGCGCGGCCGCGATCGTGTTGCCCTGAGGCTCGCCGTTCGGGCTATACGATGCGGTTCAACTCGAACACCATGTCGACGGTGTGCCCATTCCAGTTGTATTCCAGATACGCCGCGTGATGGCACGCGCGCAGCAGCGTAGTGCTGAGCGCGGCGAGGCATTCGCCGTCCTCGTCGCGCACCGACGGATAGGCAATGCCGGGCGCACGCGCCTCGCGCGCGACGCGGCCTAGCGCCTGGCCGGCCGTGTAGTCGTTGGGCGAGAGCACGCCTGGGTCGAGCGCGGGGTCGTCGCGCAGATCGATCACCTCGCCATGCGCGATCACCGTGTAGAGCCGCATTTGCTGGCGGATGGGCGGCTCGTTCGTGGCCGCGAGAAAAAGCCCCGAGTGATAGCGCGTTTCCGCAACGGCGGTCGCGCGCGAGCGCGCGCAGTAGAACACGCCGTAGGTGCCATCGGAAAAACGGCTGCCCTGCGGATTCAGATGCGTGAACGCCGCCATGATCGGCCCGTAGCCGGGACCGAAGCGGCGCTCCTCGCGCGGCACGAGATCGAGGTCGCCGGTTTCGGTGCGCAGGCGGTCGTTGGTCAGCGCTTCGAGCGCGTAGAGCGCCTCGAAGTCGTCCGCGGAAGCCACGCGATCGAACAGGTTCACAGCGGGAAAGCGGGTGGGTATCACCCTGAACGCGGGTGACCAGGTGAGCTGCGCGCTGCGCCAGCGGTCTTGCCAGTTCGTTTGCGTCACGCCCAGCCGCCTCGCATTGCGTCGAGATACTGGCGCACCGCCACGAGGTCGCTGACATTGCCGGCCAGCATGCGGTCGAGCGCGCGCCGGCCGCCAAAGGGCGGCGCGCTGTTGGGGCGCTTGATCCAGGTGTCGGCGGAGGTGGGTTGGGGCAGGAGAATCTGCAGCGCCTTGTAGATGCCGAGCAGCAGCGAAAGGCGCTCGAGTGTGTCGCGGCCCAGCCGGGCGGTTTGCGGGGACTGCTTCCACTTGAAGTACGTGGATCGGCCCGGCGAGCCGAGCAGAATAATCTGCTCTTCGGCGCTCAGGTCCCAGTCGCTCGCAATTCGGAAGAACGCCCTCAGCCCCGCCGCCGACATTTCGGTGAGCGAGGGTTCGGCGCCGGGACGGCGCGACGGAGAGACGGAAGCAGTGGCGGGTGACATGGTGGTCGAGTCCTGAATTGAACTTTTAGTAGATATTAGTCCATATATGGATTATTGCAAGTTTTGACTCGGTATAATTCTCGCCGGACATTGGGACGGCATTTTGGGGAGAGACGGGGTGCGGGCAGGCGTATTGATGGTCGCGGCAATGGTTTTTGCCGCGCCGGTATGGGCATTGGGGCAGGGGAAGACGGCGGGGGCGCATGCGGGGCAGGCAGCGGATGCTGCCCGGCAATCGCACGGCGCGCAGACATCCAAAGCGCGTGGCGGGCGCGGCGGTGCGGCGTCTCACACGACCGGACACCACACGCACGCGGCGGGTTCCACGACGCATGCGAGCGCCCCGCGCAGTGCTGCGAAGGCCGGCAAGCCTTCGCACGCTAACGGCCACGTCGCGGCGCAGCGACACACGCCCGGCGAGGCCCACGCGGCGGCAGGCGCGCATCATCCGGCTTCTGGCGCAGCGCCCGCGCCCCAAACCGTCACGCAAAAGCGTCCCACGCCGAAGCCTGCCGCGGTGCGTCCCGCGGCGCGCCACAAGCTCGTAGTGGATGCGCCGCCGCCGCACATCCAGCGCGCGATTCCCGCGCCGCACGCGCTGCCGCCCATCCTGAGCTGAGCGCCGTTCAGCCCGTGCCGAGCCCCGAAGCGAGCAATTGCAGCGTCGCAGCGGTCCTGGGCTCGCGCACCCGCGAGTGAAGCATCACATGCGAAACCGGCAGCGCGGGCAAGCCGAGCCTTGCGCCGACGTCGATGAGTTCGCGCGGCGCGACGCGGCGCGCCAGCGGCGAGACCGCCAGACCCGCGGCCAGCGCCGCACCCACCGCGGCGACGCCGCCGCCCACGAACACTTCGGTCCACGCCACGCCCGCGGCGTCGAGTGCGCGAACTGCCGCGGCCCGCACCGCGCAAGGCGCGGCGAGCAGCGCGAGCGGCAGCGCCGTGCCGGACTGCCACTGCCACTGCGGCGCCGCTAGCCAGACCAGCGGCTCAGCGAAGAGCCGGCGGGCATCGCCGCGCGGCGCCTCCTCTTCCTCCTGTCGGACGATGACGGCATCGAGCCGCCGCTCGTCGAACTGCGCGAGCAGATGTGCCGAGAGCCCCAGATGCAGCTCGATGACGAGCCCCGGATCGTGAACGCGAAGCTGGGCGAGCTGGCGGGCCAGGTTCGCGTCCGCGACATGCTCGCTCAGGCCGAGCGCGAGCCGCCGCTCATCGCCCGACAGCGCCCCGAGCGCGCGCTCGTGCGCGCCCAGCAGGTCGCGAGCCGCGGCGAGGAACGTGAGCCCGTCGGCGGAGAGCCGCACGACGCGCGGCGTGCGTTCGAGCAACTGCTTGCCCAGATGCGCTTCGAGCCGCTTGAGCTTGAGGCTCACGGCCGATTGCGTGGTGTCGAGGGCGTCGGCGGCGCGCGTGAAGCTGCGCAGTTCGGCGACGAGCACGAAGGCGCGCACGGCGTCGAGATCCAGTGGTTTCATTTCAAATGGAAATGGATGAAATATCTATCTATGCCTGTTTATTATGATAGATCGCGCCTAAGCTCGTGTCATGTTCAAACCCACCGAAGAAGGAGATCGACATGCCATTCACCCGTATCGCTGTTCGCGCAGGCAAGCCCGCCACGTATCGCAAGGCGCTTACGCAGGGCATTCATCAAGCGCTGATGGAGGTGTTCAAGGCGCCCGAGGACGACATCTTCATGGTCATCACGGAGCACGATGCCGACAACTTTGTGTTCGGCCGGAACTACCTGGGAATCGAGCGCAGCGACGATCTGGTCATGATTCAGATCGCCGTGAGCAATACGCGCGGGCAGGATCAGAAGAAGGCGCTGTTCGCGCAGATTGCCGAAAACCTCGCGCGCGATCCGGGCGTGCGGCGCGAGGATGTGTTCGTCAATCTCGTGGATGTCGCGCGGGAAAACTGGTCGTTTGGGAATGGGGTGGCGCAGTACGCGACTTGAGCGCGGCGCTCGATGCCGCCTCTGTCAACATGCCTCGCGATGATTTCTTTCGCGAGGCTTTTGCCTCACCACTTCTTCTCGTCGAGAAGCCGGTCGAACAGGCGTTCCCGCAGCGCATCGGGCATGGCGGAAAGCCCGAGCAGCGTGCTGAACGCGATGCCGCTCGCGGCAAAGTAGCGTAGCAGCGAGAGTTCGAGATCGCGAGCCTCTGCCTGCAGCCTTTCCATCTTGATCGCGTCGTTGGCCTTCAGGTCGTCGAGCAGCGCCGGGCTTTCGATCAGGGCCGCGAGCACCGCGCGTGCAACGGAGTCTGGCTGGTTGATGGACTCCCTGAAGACCGCGATCTGCGATGAAAGCACCGGTTCTTTCCGGGTCTGGCTGCCCGCTGCCAGGTGATCTTGCGCGATCTGCTCGAATTGCTCGCGCTGACGATCGAGCAGCGCGCGCAGCACGCCCAGCTTGTTACGGAACTGGTGCAGCAGCCCGCCTTTGCTGATGCCGCTTTCGCGCGCAAGCGCATCGAATGTCAGTCCGCCGACCCCGTCGCGGGTCAGGATCGCAAGCGCCGCGTCAATCGCCTTTCTGCGGGAAATCTCGGAACGTGTCTGGTTATCCATGGGCGTGATTGTACCCCTGCATCCTTCTGTAAACAAACCGGATAGACGGTTTACATCCTTAGAGACCGATGCTACGCTTCGTCTCGTCGTGAACCCAGCCGGATGCCAGGCGGTATCCGGCAACTTTTAAAAGGATGCTTCCGTGCTCAACCCCCGCTTTCTTTACACGTCGTCGGCTTGCGTAGCATTCCTAACGTTATCCGCGTGTGCGGGCGTGCAGCCCGTTGCCTATAGCAGCCTCGCCTCGTCTTCCCAGCTCAAGGAGAACCGCGATAAGGACGCCGCTCAAACGCCATTCCGCTATGCGGCGCCGGTGCTGTGGTCGCGCTATTCGCAGGTCATCGTCGATCCGGTCGCCGTGTATCAAGGCGGCGACAATCAGTTCGGCGACTTGACGGAGTCTGACAAGGACGTGCTCGCCGCGTATATGCACAAGACGTTTGCCGACACGCTTTCGAAGCGTTTCGACCTCGCGACCCAGCCGTCGTCCGCGACGCTGCGCGTGAAGCTCACGCTGACCGGCGCAGAGAAAACGACAGCCGTGATCGGCCAGGCGATGCATTTCGACATCGCGGGCAATCTCTATAACGGCGTCCAGGCGATCAGGGGCGGAAAGGGGGCGTTCAGCGGTTCGGTGTCGTATGCCGTGGAGGTTTACGACAGCGCGTCGGGTCACCTGCTTCGCGCCTATGTGACGAAGCAATATCCGAACGCGATGAATCTGCCCGCAGCGTTCGGCTCCCTGAGCGCGGCCAGGACAGGCATCGACAAGGGCGCCGATGCACTCGTCGAGCAGTTGCGCTAACGGCGCGGCCGTAACGGGGAAGTTGTGAATGCCCGGCGGCGATGGCGCTCAGCAGTCTGGGTCGCCTGGCTTTTTGCGAACCTCGCTGGTGGCTTGATGTTGGCTTATTCGTTGGCTCATACGCTGGCGCATCACGGTACTCGGGTAACAGTGAGCTTCGTGTCGGGCGCAGGGCTGGCCGCCGGGAAAACGCCGGTGCGATATCGAGGCGTGGCGATTGGCCGGCTCGAACGTCTGCATGTGTCCGCGGACGGTCAGCGCGTCGATGCCGAACTGCGGCTCGATGCCGCCGGGCAACGCGCCGCCATGTGCGGCACGAAATTCTGGGTCATGCGTCCGCGCATTGACGTGAAGAACATCTCGGGGCTCATGACCGCCATATCGGGAACGTGGATCGATGTCGATATCGATGTTCATTCGCGTACGGCATGCGACACATTCATCGGATTCGACACGCCGCCGGCAATCACCAGCGACGAGGAAGGCGCGCGGTTCGTGATTCGCGCGTCGACGCTTGGCTCGCTGAACGCTGGCTCACCCGTTTATTTTCGCGGTGCGCAGGTCGGGCAGGTGCTCGGCTATTCGCTGGCCCCCAGTGGCGGTAGCGTCCGTATCGGTGTTTTCGTCCAGAAACCTTTTGATCGCCTGGTGACCTCCGATACGCGATGGTGGCAGGCGAGCGGTGTCGAACTCAAGGTAGATTCCAGCGGCATGCGGCTGGATACCCCGCCGGCCGCGGCGCTGCTCGCGGGCGGGCTGGCGTTCGAGACGCCGCGTGGGGACGTGCGTGCCGTATCCGCCACGAGCGTCGAGGATTTTCAACTCGCGGATAGCCGCACAGACGCGCTGCGCGCGAACGAGGGGCCGCCCGCCGTGGTGCGCATGCGTTTCGCGCAATCGGTGCGCGGGTTGTCGGTGGGGGCGCCAGTCGAATTTCGCGGCGTCGGATTGGGCACGGTCACGGCGATCGATATCGACCTCGGATCTGAGGGCGGCCATTTCGACATGCTGGTGACGCTGAGCCTTTATCCCTCCCGGCTCGGACGGAAGTATCGCGACGCGCTCGGCGATGGCGCGGGCACGGCGGGCAAGAATCTGCTGCGCCAGCTCGTCGCTCAGGGGCTGCGCGGACAGCTACGCACGGGAAGTCTTTTGACGGGGCAGAAGTACGTCGCACTCGACGTGTTCCCGCACGCACCGACGGCCCGTGTGGACACGGATCGCGCGCCAGTTGAACTGCCGACGGTGCCCAATTCACTTGAAGCGCTTCAGGATCAGCTGTCGAACATCGTGCGCCGGCTCGACCGCATGCCGCTTGAGGAGATCGGCCACAATCTGGATGCTTCGTTGCAGCAGTCGAATGTCTTGTTTGCGCGGCTCGATGCGGAACTCGCGCCGGCTGCGCGTTCGACACTCGAATCGGCGCAACAGGCGTTTCGTTCCGCGAACGAGCTTCTCGACCAGGGTTCGCCGTTGCAGAGCGACGCGCATCAGGCGTTGGGCGAGTTGCGACGTACGCTGGCCAGCCTGAACGCCCTGGCCGATTATCTCGAACGCCACCCGGAAGCATTGGTCTGGGGCAAGCGCGCAGACCCATGAGTCAACGAGGCGCTTACAGCACCCGACTTACCAGCAACGGATCCACCGCCCCGATCGCCTGCGCATCCCGGCTCGCATAAGGCAGCTTATGCAGCACGAACCGCATGGCATTGAGCCGCGCGCGCTTCTTGCAATCGGAGCGAACAACGGTCCACGGCGCATCGGCGGTGTCCGTTTGCGAGAACATCGCCTCCTTCGCCTGTGTGTACGCCTCCCACTTGTCGAGCGAAGCGAGATCGACAGGACTCAGCTTCCACTGCTTGAGCGGATGCACCTTGCGTTCCTTGAAGCGCCGCCGCTGCTCGGCACGGCTTACCGAAAACCAGAACTTGATCAGATGGATGCCGCTGCGAATCAACTGCCGTTCGAATTCCGGCACCTGCTGCATGAAATCGGCGTATTCCTCGGGCGTGCAAAAACCCATCACATGTTCGACGCCCGCGCGGTTGTACCAGGACCGGTCGAACAGCACGATCTCTCCCGCCGAAGGCAGATGCTGCACATAGCGCTGGAGATACCATTGGCCGCGCTCGACTTCGGTGGGCTTTTCGAGTGCCACCACGCGGGCGCCGCGCGGGTTCAGATGCTCCATGAAGCGCTTGATCGTGCCGCCCTTGCCGGCTGCGTCGCGGCCCTCG
The DNA here is from genome assembly GCF_038900775.1 of Paraburkholderia sp. JHI869. Taxonomy (NCBI): domain Bacteria; kingdom Pseudomonadati; phylum Pseudomonadota; class Betaproteobacteria; order Burkholderiales; family Burkholderiaceae; genus Paraburkholderia; species Paraburkholderia sp. JHI869. The sequence goes on along the minus strand of NZ_JAYMSC010000002.1, from coordinate 475,930 downwards.
AAAAGGATCACCACGCGCTGACCGGTTTCGCGCACCCACGCCTGGAGCTTGAGCAGTTCGACTTGCAGCCGGTACTTCTGCCGCTCGTAAGCACGACGCGACATCAAGTTGCGATACGGATAGCCGCCCTCGCGCCAGCCGGCGGCGAGCTCCTCGTCGGGGTGGCGCGTGCGCGAGTTGCGCCAGTCGGCGGGGTTGCCTTCGAGGATCAGGCTGCGCAACTGGGCGGCTTCGTCGGGTGACATGCCTTGCATCAATGCCGCGATCGACTCGAGCAATACGGCGGGCGGATTTTGCCCGGTGTGAGCGCGCGTGACGAGATCGTGGACAGCGCCCGCGATCATCTCGCTCGCGGACTCAACGGCGCTGTCGACCGTGCGTAATTCGGCGCTGTGGGGCGTCACGAGCGGCAGTCGTGCGGTGGGGCTGGTGGTGTCGGAGGCGGGGTAGGGAATGGATTTGGGCATGGTGTCGGCGGCTGCGGGGAGGGGAGTGCGTGCGGAGTGACTCGCATTCAAAGCGGGGGCATCGGAGCGTGTGCGGCAATGGAGCGCGGGGAAGTCGTCGCGGCGCTGATTAGTCGCGCCAGGGCGAAGCCGGCGGCCGATGGCCAGCGCCGGCCCGCTGACGACTGGCGGCCAGCGCTGGATGCCGTCGGGCTCAGGCGTTTGCCGCCTTTCTCAGGATCAGGTAGAGCGAATCCTTGAGTTGAAGCTTTTCCTTCTTCAGCTGCTCGACTTCCATGCCATGCGAAGCCACGACGCCAGCCTCCATGTTCTTGATCTGCTGATCGAGCTCGTTGTGACGATGAAAAATCCTGGCGAAATGGTCGTCCTGGACCTTGAGGCGCGAAATCAAATCTCTGTACTCAGGGAACACTCAACACTCCTTACAGATATGCAAAATGAGAGAGAATGAAACGTAAATATTTTTCCACCGTCTCGCCGTGGCAGTCTTGACCATCATCAGACTCCGGTTGCCGAAGGGTCAGGGACGTTACCTGGCGCGTCGAGGCGCGCCCGCGTGTACCATCGATCGCGTCGTCGCAGTTTCTGGCTCTCCATCCGCTTGCACTGTTCCAAGCCGTCGCCCTACAGAACCCTGGAGCGTTCATGGATCGCGTTCTGGAAATCGTGCTGGATGTCGTGATCCCGGCAGCGCCGGGTAGAAAAAGCGCAAAAGCCGCCGGCACCACGGGAGTGGCGTCCGGGGCGCACACCAGCCCGAATCCTTCGGAGCGGGCCGCGAGCCTGCGTGCGGCCTTGCCCTCGCTCGTGGCGCTGCCGGACGCGCGCGAGCGCGTGACGACGGTCGCATTCGACCGTGGCGGCGTCCTTGGCGGGCTCGGCTGGCGCGTGGCCGTGGAATCGTACGGCGACACGCAGCACGTCGTCGTGTCGAGCCGGTGCGTTCATACGCCGGGGGTCACCGTGGTCGCGCCGATCTTCGAGGCGCCGCTCGATACGAGCGGCATTGCGCATGCGCTCTTCGACGCCGCGCCCGAGCCGTTTCGCGAGGCGCTGGGCAGCGCGGACGATCTCTCAGCAACGGCCACGCTCGTAGCTACGCGCAGCCGCTGGCAGTGGCCGCGCGACGGTATCGAGGTCCTGCTCACGCTCGACGAAGACTTGCACGTGCCATCGGCCCCGCAGCCCCCGCAGCAAGAAGCGGTGGCCCAGGACGCTCACGGCGCGGAAACGGCGCCCCTGTCCGATTCGCATGACCTGCACGAGTTGCGCGTGAGCGCCCCCTGGCCCGAAGGCGGCGACGAGCGGCCCATCGTCGATGCGCTTTTTGCCTGTGCCGCCGACCTGATCGGGGTGCTGCCCGCGTTCGTGCGCATGACCGACGCGCTGGAGCGCGCCGCTGCCGGCAGCGTGACCGGCGACGCCGAAGCCATCAAGGCCGAAGCCGTGTCTCTCGGCGGCGCGGCCACGGCCGAAGCCGCGCTCGTGGCGATTGGGCGCAACATCAGCGCGCAGTGGTTCGGCAATGACGCGGGCGTGCGCGATAGCACGAACGGCGAATTCATCCATCAGATGCGCGTGTCTCAGCGGCGGCTGCGCACCGCCATGCGCATCTTCTCGCGCTGGAGCGACGAGACCTGGGAGACGCGCATCGAGCCGGAGCTCAAATGGCTCGGCTGCCTGCTCGGAGACGCGCGTGACCGCGATGTCTTCGTCGAGTCGACGCTGCCGGCGCTCGCCGCCGCCGATCTCGAGCCGGGCCGCTGGGACGCGATTCGCGACGAGGCGAATGCGCAGCGGCTCGCCGCACGAGCCCGGCTGCGCGAGGCGCTGGCGTCGCCGCGCTACGCGTTGGCGGCGCTGGCGTGGCTCCAGTGGCTCGACACGCTCGCGCGGCGTGCGCGCGACACCGGCGACGCCGGGCTTTCGCTGCACCGCCACGCAAAGAAGCGCGTGCGGCGTTATTACGAGCGGCTCGCGAGCACGCAAAAACTCACGGCCATCGACGAGGCGAGCCGCCACCGCGCGCGCATCAATGCGAAGTATCTGCGCTATACGATCGAATTCTTCGCCACGCTCACGTCGCGCCGCACGCGCATGGAAGTGGCGCGCACGCTAGCGCGGCTGCAGAGCGTGCTCGGCGACGGCAACGACGCCGCGGTGGCCCTGCGCTATCTCGAGCGCATGGATGCCGAGCCGTATCAGCTCGGATTCGCGCGCGGCTGGTGCGAGGCCGTCAAGCGCTATACCGCGAAGGAAGGCGAGCGCCTGCTGCGCGAACTGGGCGAGCCAAAGGTGCCGCGCGGTGCTTGAGGCGCGTCTCTATAATCGCTGGCGGTTTGGCGAACCGTGCTGAATCTTTGCTCATCCCGTCTTGTTTTGGCTTGTTTTGCGCATGATGAATCCCACTGACTCGAACTCCCCACACATCGGAGCCGGCGACGCCGACGCCGGTTCCACTGCGCCATCCACCCCCTCCGAAGCGCCGGAGCTGGGCCTGGGCGGCTCGGTCTGGTTTCAGTCCGGCCGGCAGATGCTCGGTGGCGCAGCACGCATCGCGCTGCTGGAAGCCATTCACGCGACCGGTTCGATCACGGGCGCTGCGAAAGCGGTCGGCATGAGCTACAAGGGTGCCTGGGACGCCGTAGACGTCATGAACAATCTCGCGGGCGAGGCGCTCGTGGTGCGCGCGACGGGCGGCAAGGGCGGCGGCGGTACGACGCTTACGCCGCGGGCGCTGAGGCTCGTCGAAACGTTTCGCGCCATCGAGCGCGAGCACCAGCGTTTTCTCGAGCGTGCGGCGCACGCGCTCGGGGCCGTTTCGGGCGAAGGCGACGACGCGCAGGCTGGCGGGTTCGCGCGCGATCTGGCCGTGCTTGGCCGCTTCGCCATGCGCACGAGCGCGCGCAATCAGCTCTTTGGCACTGTTTCGGAGATCGTGAGGGGCGCGGTGAACGACGAGGTGTCGATCGCGGTGCCCGGCGGCGAAGCGCTCGTGGCCACGGTCACGCACGAGAGCGCCGAAGCCCTCGGGCTTGCCGCGGGCGCGCCCGTGGTGGCGCTCGTGAAGGCGACATCGGTCGTGCTGGTCGCGAGCGCGGCGGATGCGGCGCGGCTCTCGGCGCGCAACCGGCTGAGCGGGACGATCGAGGTCGTGCGGCGCGGCGCCGTGAACGCCGAAGTGACGCTCGCGTTGCCGGGCGGCGCCGTGATTGCGGCGATCGTGACCGACGCGAGCGTGGACGCGCTGGGATTCGCGCCGGGGCAAGCGGCGACGGCCGTGTTCAAGGCTTCGAGCGTGCTGCTAGGCGTGGCAGGCTGAGCGGTTGAGCAATCGGCAGCCGGTCAGCCGGTCAGCCGGGACTCGGCAGCGCAGGCGGGATCAGGCGTGGCGCTGCGCGGGCGGGGTGAGGCCGTTGCGGGTTTGCGAGACGGGCGCGACTGGCGCGCGGTTGGCGCGATTGGCCTTCCATTTGGCGCGCACGTAAGGCCGGTCGTGACCTGAAACGGTCAGCGCGATGTTCGTGACCCAGCGATGCGTGGGCACATGCACGTTGTGCAATGCGACAGTGAGCGCCGCGAGGCTCAGCGCGACAACGGCCGCCGAAATGCGCTGGGCCTGCGCGTGCCACCAGTAGCGCGCGAATACCAGAGCGGTGAGTGCCCCGACCACACAGCCCGTGACAGCCTCGGAAGGCGAGTGGGCGTCGAGCACGACGCGCGAGAGCGCGACCGCGAGCCCCACCGCGAGCCCTATGGTGACGCCTGTGGCGCGCACGAAGGACGGCGCGCCTTGCAGCATCAGGAAAAACGCGACGGGATAGACGGCCGTGGAAAGCATGGCGTGGCCGCTGATACCCGTGAAGTCAAGCTCCCTTACCCCCACGCCCCAGCCGAGAAACGCGATCTTGGTGAGCGTCACAAGGCCGATCGCCAGGCCGAGCACCAACACCCAGCTCGCCGCCATACGCCACGAGTAGCCGACCACGAGCCACAGCGCGATAGCCAACGCGAGCGGCAGGGTAAGGCCTGCGCCGCCGAGGTTGGTAATCGAGTACCAAAGGTGAATGGGCAAATCTGGCATGAGTCTGCGCTGCCGGCTGTCTGAAGAGGATCCTGAGGTTGCACGTGCTTAGCCAGCACTTGCGCTACCTCATAGCGACTCAACGCGCGAGCCGCCTGGCTGGCCGACACGCGCGTGAGACAAGTATCCAGTATAGCTGCGTCGCATAAACGCAGTCGTGCCCTGCCGTACGTACACACGGACGGAATTGAACTGTTCCGATCTGCAGCCGCGTTCAAATGGTGTTATTGTGCGTTGCACAACGACGGATCGCGGCAAAACGCCACGATGTGTCAGACCCTTTTATGAGGCCATAGATGACGAAAAATCTGACGAAGCTATGGGCCGGTGGCATGCGACGTCTGCTCGCCATCCAGACCCGGGCAACCCGCGACGCCCTCAAGGGCGCGGGGATCGATACGCCCAAGCCGCAGGCAATCTGGCGCGCCGCTCAGGCTGCAGCCGAGCAGGCGGCAAAGCACGTTACGCCGGCGCAGGCGCGCAGCGGCGCGCCGGTGCGCGAGTCGCGCGTGGGTCCGCGTGCGGCCGCGTGGGCCGCGGGCGAATGGCGCCGCGCGGAGCACCTCGTACCGGCGAACGCCCAGCACGTCGGGCGCTCGCTTTCTTATGGCCTCTATCTGCCGCCAGGGCGCAAGACGGCCGCCATGCCGCTCGTCGTGATGCTGCACGGCTGCAAGCAGTCGATGGACTCCTTCGCCGAAGGCACGCGCATGAATCTGCTCGCCGACCGCCACGGCTTCGCGGTGGTGTATCCCGAGCAGTCGGAGCGCGCGCACCCGCACCAATGCTGGCACTGGTACGACTCGCGCGACGCGGCGGGCGGCGGCGAGGCGGCAGCCATCGTCTCGCTGGTCGATACGCTCGCCGAGGAGCATGGCTTCGACCGCTCCCGCGTCTATCTGGCGGGATTGTCGGCGGGGGCGGGCCTGGCGATGCTGCTCGCGGTGCGCTCGCCCAGCCGTTTCGCAGCCGTCGCGCTGCATTCCGGCCCCGCTTTCGGCGAGGCGCGTTCCGGCGTGACGGCGCTCGACGTGATGCGGCGCGGCGTGCACCACGATCCCGTGGCACTCGTCGATAGCCAACTGGGCCCGCGTATCCATCCGGGCATGCCGGCGATCGTCGTGCAGGGCGACGCCGATGCAGTGGTCGCGCCTGTCAACGCGGAACAGCTTGCGGTGCAACTGCTCCGCTTGAACGGTCTTGCCGACGCGCGCGGCGTGCGCCAGGGCGTCGTGTCACACGAGGCTTTCAAGGACGGCTATCGCGAGCAGGATTACGAACTCGACGGCGCGAGCGTTGTGCGGCTGTGCCGCGTGGCGGATCTCGACCATGCCTGGAGCGGCGGTGACGACACCGTGCCGTTCCATTCCTCGACGGGACCGGACGCGAGCACGCTGATCTGGGACTTTTTCGAGTCTCATCGCCGCGAGGCCTTCGACGAGGCCTATGACGACGAATTGACGCAGGACGCAGGGTAATAGCGTTCACGAGCAACTTAGGGGTTTACCCTGAACAGGGTTTACCCTATAATGGCTTCATTCGATTCGCGGGCACGTGCCCGTCAAAGAAGGGCCAAATCATGTACCTGCTCAGCCGTCTTTTCCTGTTCCTCTCCGAAACCGCCGAAGCTCGCCGCCAGCAGCGCGAGGAAGCGTATCTCGCGCAGTCCGTCGACATCTACGATCTCGAGTTCCGTATGCGCAAGATGGATCGCGAGAAGGCCACGCGCCACCCGTCGTGGATGAACCACTACGGCTAAGCAGGAATGCTGTGCCTCTCCATAACGAGGGGCAAAATGAAAACGGCGCCACAAGGCGCCGTTTTTGCGTTCTGGGCGAGCGTGAATCGCCGCGCCGGTCAGCGGCCCGAGTCCGGCATTTCGGCGGGCTGCTTTTCCTGCACGCCGTAGCAGCCGCGGTACGTCGCGTAGAACGAGCAATAGAGCATCGTCGTCACGATGATGAGCGCGGGCATCAGGATCGCCACCGTGAAGTCGCCCGCGCCGAGCGCGCGCAAAAGCGCCGACAAGCCGATCGATACGACCGTCGAGACCGCGAACCACAGCGCGCCGTACACCATGAACGCGCCCTTGTTGCGCCAGCAGCTAACGATGCTGAAGAACATGGCCTTCACGGGCGGCACGTCGTGCCACGCCGTGAGCACAGGCGCGAACCAGAACAGCATCGACACCGGCACGTAGCAGAGCAGCGAGGCGAGCACCGCGAGCGGTACGTCGCTGTTGGCGAGCGCTTCCGCGTCGAGATCGCCGCCGATCGTCATCAGCCGCAATAGCGCGCCGCCGTCCACGAACGCAGACGAAGCCAGCACCAGCAACATCGCCACCACGTAAATTGCGCCGAGCACCAGCAATTGCTTCGCGACATTGCTGCCGTAAGAGCGGAAGCCGTCGATCAGAATGGTCGGGAATACCGGTTTGCCGGCGATCGTGTCGCGGCACGCTGCCATGAAGCCGACCGCTACGCCGGGCACGAACACGAGCGGCAGCACGCCGCCGATCACGGGAATGGCGGAAATCAGCGTCATCGCCAGCAAATAGGCGAAAAACAGCGTGAGAAACGCGAGCGGATTGCGGCGGAACAGCCAGATACCCTGGCGGAACCAGACGTAGCCCGTCTTCGCGGGGACTTCAATTAGTTGCATGGGCGATGGGGCAAGGCGTGATGGGAGCCCGCCTCGCTACTGGCGAGGCGCTCGCGCAGGATGCGCTCGAAGTGGCCGGGATCGTGCGGCTTGAGCATTTCGGCCGAGCGGGGCAGGTGGAAATCATACAGGCGCGAGACCCAGAAGCGGTACGCGCCTGCGCGCAGCATGTCCATCCAGTGGCGCGTTTCCTCGGGCGTGAATGGGCGCACGGTCTGGTAGGCGCGCAAGAGCGCGTCGGCGCGCGCCGTGTCGAGCTTGCCCGTGGCGAGGTCCACGCACCAGTCGTTCACCGTGACGGCCACGTCGAAGAGCCACTTGTCGCAGCCGGCGAAATAAAAGTCGAAAAAGCCGCCGAGGCGCACTTCGTGGCCCGGCGCGGGGTGCGAGTGCGCGAACATCGCGTTGTCGCGGAACAGGTCGCAATGGCACGGGCCGCCCGGCAGCGCCGCGTAGTCGGCCGAGCCGAAGAACGCGCGCTGGTGGTCGAGTTCGCTCGTGAGGAGCGAGCGCTGGGCGTCGGCGAGGAAGGGCAGCACGGTCGGCACCGTTTCTTCCCACCACGAAAGGCTGCGCAGATTCGGCTGGGCGCCGCGGTAGTCGCGGCCCGCCAGGTGCATGCGCGCGAGCATCTGGCCCACTTCCGCGCAGTGCTCCACGCCGGGCGCGAGTTCGGGCTTGCCTTCGAGCTTCGAGACGATGGCCGCGGGCTTGCCGTGCAGCAGGCCGAAGAGGGCGCCATCCCTGCGCGGCATGGGGTCGGGTACCGGCACGCGATGGGACGCGAGGTGCCGCATCAGGTCGAGGTAGAACGGCAGTTGTTCGGCCGTCAGCTTTTCGAAGATCGTCAGGACGTATTCGCCGCGCGTCGTCGTCAGGAAGAAGTTGCTGTTCTCAATGCCGGACTGGATGCCGCGAAATTCGACGACATCGCCGAGATCGTAGTCGCGCAGCCATTGGGCAAGCTCTTGGTCGGTGACAGCGGTGAAGACGGCCATGCAAGAAGGTCGGTTGATGTGTGAAAGCGGGTCGGCGAACGCTGCGGCGTACTGCCCGATGGGCTTGCGAGCGTGTCCGGCTCAGGCGCGATGGCTGCGGCCCGGCTTATGGGGCGGCGCACATGGCGTTGGCGCGGGCGTGCCCCATAAAGGCGTGCCCGCGCTCAGAGGGCTCAGTAATGCAGGTTGATCGACGGCAGGCGCGTGCTGGCCTGGCCGTTGCTACGCACTTGCGGCGAAGTGTCGGGGTTCGCGCTCATCGTGTAGCGCGTGCCGAAGTTCGAGTGCACGTTGATTTCGACGGGCTTGCCCTTGTCGCGGTATTCGGTGATTTCAGTGCCGTTCCGGCTCACTTCGTGGTAGCTGGGCACGCGCGGCACGTCGTTGATGTTGACCTTCGAGGTGACGCGAGCGGCCGGCTTGTTGTTGATCGCAGCCAGATCGGGCAGGCCCGCGCGTTCGTTCTCGGACTGCGCGGATTGTGCCTCGACGGCGGTCTTTGCGTCGTCGGCCGGCGCGGCCGTGGCGACCCCGCTGAAAGCGAGCGTCACCGCAACGGCGGCAAGAAGGTGCGACTTCATGGTCATTCTCCGATGGGATGCTGCAATTCTAGCAAATCCGGGCGCTTCTCCCCATGTCGCGCAAGCGCTGCGGCCCGCGCCCGGCGGGCGGTGCGCGGCGCCTGCAGCCAGCGCGCGGCGGGTGCCGCAAAAGCCTTGGGCGCGGCGAGGTCCGTCGCCAGAAAGTCGCACCTTCCGTGGTAATGTGGACCCATCAAACGGAGAGGCGAACGAAGATGAACAACGACAGCTACCTGCGGCCCCTCATGACGCCGGCGCACGATTTCCCGGACGAGTTTTTCGATGACGCCGCCGACGCCGTGGCGCGCCTTTCGAGCATCTACGAAGCGAATACGTCTTTCCTGCGCGACGCGTTTGCGCGCTATCGCCGCGGCGAGGCCTTCGAGCGCCGTGTGCGCGCGTGCTACCCGTTCGTGCGCATCCGCACCAACGTCAACACGCATATCGACTCGCGCCGTTCGTATGGCTTCGTGGCCGGCCCCGGCGTGTTCGAGACCACCGTCACGCGGCCCGACCTTTTCGGCAACTACTATCGCGAGCAGTTGCGCCTGCTGGCGAAGAACCATCACGTGGGCATCGAAGTGGGCGTATCGGATCAGCCCATTCCCGTGCACTTCGCGTTCGCCGAAGGCATTCACCTCGAAGGCGATCTCGACCGCGAGCGCCTCTTCGCCATGCGCGACGTGTTCGATACGCCCGATCTCGCGCAACTCGACGACCGCATCGTCAACGGCACCTACGAGCCGGAGCCGGGCGAGCCGCATCCGCTTGCGCTCTTCACCGCGCCGCGCGTGGACTTTTCGCTGCATCGGCTCAAGCACTACACGGCCACGTCGCCCACGCACGTGCAGAACTATGTGCTGTACACGAACTATCAGTTCTATATCGACGAGTTCGTGAAGCTTGGCCGCGCGATGATGGCGCATACCGACGACGCCGACCTGCGCAACTATCGCAGCGAATACACCTCGTTCGTCGAGCCCGGCGACGTGGTCACCTACAACGCGAACCTGGGCGAGCAGGACGACGAAGGCACGGTGCCGGCGCGCCTGCCGCAAATGCCGGCCTACCACCTCAAGCGCGCGGACGGCAGCGGCATCACGATGATCAACATCGGCGTGGGGCCGTCGAATGCGAAGACGATCACCGATCACATTGCGGTGCTGCGTCCGCATGCGTGGATCATGCTTGGCCACTGCGCGGGCTTGCGCAATACGCAGCGTCTGGGCGACTACGTGCTTGCGCACGGTTATGTGCGCGAGGATCACGTGCTCGACGCCGACTTGCCGCTGTGGGTGCCGATTCCTGCGCTCGCTGAAGTGCAGCTCGCGCTCGAGCGCGCGGTCGCGGATGTCACGAAGCTCGACGGCGTGGAGCTCAAGCGCGTGATGCGCACGGGGACGGTGGCGAGCGTCGACAACCGCAACTGGGAACTGCGCGATCATCGCGAGCCTGTGCTGCGTCTTTCGCAAAGCCGCGCGATCGCGCTCGACATGGAAAGCGCCACCATCGCCGCGAACGGGTTCCGCTTTCGCGTGCCGTACGGCACCTTGCTGTGCGTTTCGGACAAGCCGCTGCACGGCGAACTGAAGCTGCCCGGTATGGCCGATTCGTTCTATCGCGCGCAGGTCGATCAGCATTTGCAGATCGGCGTGAAGGCGATGGAGATTCTGCGCACCAATGGCTTGCATAAGCTGCATAGCCGGAAACTGCGCAGCTTTGCGGAGGTGGCGTTTCAGTAAGCGTGCGTTGAGCGGCGGCGGCCGGCCACAGGCGCGCCGCCGGTTTGTCTTGTCGTCCTCGCTTACCTACCAGGATCGCCGGCGTGCGCGGGCACCTCAGACTCCTCTACCTCTCACTGCTGCTCACGCGGCTCGCAGATCAGATCCTGCTGTTCACCGTGCCGCTCGTCGTATTCAAGCTGTCGGGGAGCGCGGCATGGTCGGGCTTCGCGTTCTTCTGCGAAGCATTGCCGCGCTACGCGGCTTTTCCGGTTTGCGGTGCGCTGTGCGACCGTGTTTCGACGCTCAAGCTGATTCGCTGGAGTCAGCATTGGCGCTCGATCGTCTGCGTGGGCGGCGTGGCTGGTTTCGCCATGCATGGCAGCCTCGCGTGGCTCATCGTCATTTCGGCGGGCGCGGGCGTGCTCACGACGCAAGGTTTCATGGCCCGCGAAGCCATGCTGCCGCGCATCTTTCATGGCGACGCCTACCGTAAAAGTCTCTCCTACACGCAGATCGCGGATCAGTTGGGAACCGTCCTTGGACCACTCGCCGCTGCAGCTTTGCTAGGCGTCTCGGGCTGGGAATACGTAGTGTTGGCCGCAGCCGCGATTTTCTTCGTGTCCGATATCGCGTTCTCGCTTTGGGCTGCGGGGCAGCAGGTGCCGGTGATCGATCGCGGGGAGTCTCCGCGAAACTGGCTCGCGCCGTATCGCGTTGCGCTCATGCACATCGTCGCGATACCCGGCCTGCTGGAAATGATCCTGCTCGCCGCGGGCGTGAATCTCGTGGTCGGCGTGACGCTCGCGACATCGGCGGCCATGTTCACGGGTGTGTATGGCCAGACGGCTTCAGCCTATGCGTGGCTGCAGGTTGGCGGCTCGATCGCAACGGTCCTCGTACTGATGTTCGTCGCTCATGTGAAGCTGCCCGCGCGCGTGTCGGGCGCGGCCTCTTATCTGCTGATCGTGCTGGGTGGTCTGCTGACGGGCTGGGTCTCGATGCCCTTCGTCTATGTCGCCGGTTTTCTCGCGGTCATTGGCTTTGACAAGAGTTTCAGCGTATTCATGCGCGGCGTGCGGCAACGGCTGATTCCCGCTGAAGACTTCGGCAAGACCGTGGGTCTGATCGCACTGCTCAACAATTTGACCCAACCGCTCGCGGGGCTGCTGGTTGGGTTCTGTGCGACGCGTCTGGGTGCGGGGCCTGTCATTCTCGCGCTGACGTTGTGCATGGCCTTGATCGGAGTCGTGCTGGTCGCGCTGGCGGCATCTGGCGGCAGGCGTGCGGCGTGGATGGCGAATATCGAGGAAGCCTGAAGTCACACGAGCCATCACCTCACTGCCCAAACCCCATCAACCCAATCAAACTCCCCGCGCCAAGCAGCCACAGCGGATGAATCTTCGTGCGAAACGCGAGCACGGCGCACACGCCGGTAATCGCCCAGGCAATCCACGAAGGATCGGAGGCCTTCGCGATCAGCACTGCGCTTGCGGCCACAAGGCCCGCCGTCACCGGCACGAGCCCCTTCTGCGCGATGCGCCGCCACGGGCGGTCCTTGAAGCGATCCCACGCATGGAGCGCGGCGATCGTGACGAGCGACGACGGCCCGAACTTCGCAATCGACGTGACCAGCATGCCCGCCCAACCGGCTACGTGCCAGCCCACCAGCGTCACGACCATCATGTTCGGGCCCGGCGCGGCCTGAGCGAGCGCGAAGAGCGCGCTGAATTCGCTCGCGGGCATCCAGTGGTGCACCTCCACGACCTGACGCTGCATCTCGGGCAGGATCGTGTTGCCGCCGCCGAATGCGAGCAGCGAAAGCTGGCTGAATATCGCGGCGAGCGCAACGAGTGTGGCGGTCATCGCGAACCTCCTTCCTTGCGCGCCGCGCGGGCCGCGAGCGCGATACCGACTGGCGTGAGCACGAGCATGGTGGGCAAAAGCGGCGTGCGCAGCACGGCAATGGCCACGAAGCCGAGCGCGGCGACGACGGCCGCGGCGGGATCGCGCCGCAGCGGCAGCACGATCTTCAGCGCCATCGAGACGAGCAGCCCGGCGGCCGCCGCCGCGAGCCCCACGAACAGATGCCGCACGTGCGGGTCGTTTTGCGTGCGCTCATAGAGCACGCCAAGCGCGATCACGACGAGCGACGGACCCGCGATCAGGCCGAGGATGCCCGCGAGCGCGCCGCGCCAGCCCTGAAAACGCATGCCGAGCGCGACCGAGAGATTGATGACGTTGCCGCCCGGCAGAAACTGGCAGAGGCCGAGCAGGTCGGTGAACTCGCTGGCGGTGAGCCAGCGGCGCTGCTCGACGATGGTGCGGCGCGCCAACGGCAGTGCGCCGCCGAACGACGTGAAGCCGAGCCCGAGAAAGCCGTAGAACAGATCGCGCACCGTAGGCGTGTGCAGGCCTTCGTCCGTGCCGTGTGCGGTAGACGCAGCGGCAGCGGCGGGCGATGAGATGGGTTGTTTCATGAATGGAAGGGACCTCTGAGGCAAGCTCCGAGGTTAAGCCCAATCGCGCGCGCGGCAAAACGATTTCTATGGCGCGTTCTTGTGATCTACACTCACAAGCATGGCACGCTCCCTTCCCCCCTTTCCCGCGCTGCGGGCGTTTGAAGCCGCCGCGCGGCACAACAGCTTCTCCGCCGCGGCGGGCGAGCTCAATGTGACTCATGGTGCCATCAGCCGGCAGGTTGCCGCGCTCGAGACGTGGGTCGGCGTGCAGGTGTTTCACCGTCATGGCAAGCGGGTCGCGCTGACCGAGGACGGCCGGCGCTACCTGGCCGCCGTGCAGGCGGCATTCGATGACATCGCGCGCGCAACCAACCAGCTGCGCGACACGGGCGTGGTGCACGTGCTGCGCGTGAACGCATTGCCGACCTTCGCGATGAAATGGCTGCTGCCGCGGCTCTCGCAGTTCCAGCGTCTTGCGCCGAACGTCGAGTTGCGCTTGTCGACCTCGAACGCGCCGGTCGAAACGCTCGAAGGTTTCGATGTGGCCGTGCGGCGCGGTCCGGCGCATTGGCCCGATTGCGAGGCCGGTCATTTTCTCGACGAGATGGAACTGCCGGTGTGCAGCCCGGCGCTGCTCAAACGCGCGCCGATTCAACAGGCGAGCGATCTTGCGCGTCATGTGCTGCTGCATTCGGACACGCGGCCCGATGCGTGGCGCACCTGGCTGGCGGCCGCAGGCGTGAAAGCCAAATGCCGCAAGAAGCAGTCGTTCGACCACTTCTATCTGGCCTTGCAGGCTGCCGTGGATGGTCTTGGCGTCGCGCTCGGCCCGCTGCCGCTGCTCGACGACGAACTCGCATCGGGGCGTCTCGTCACGCCGCTAGCGGGACCGCATCTCGACGCGCGCGGTTACTGGTGGGTGGCGCGCCGCGAGGTGGCGCAAGCGCCGCTCGTAGCGCAGTTTTGCCGCTGGCTGGAGGAGCAGGCGAGCGCACGGGCGCCGCACGGTGTAACCGGCGTGCCCGCAAGCGCGGAGAAGGCATGAGGCAGTGATGCGCTTGAGCGCGAGCGGTGCGGAGGCCTACAAAAAAATTATCCGTAGGCCACCCACACGCTGCGCCAACAGCGATGCATCAGAGATAGAACATCCGGTCTTCGTCGGAGTCGCGATCGCGGTCGCGGCGCGCCGGGTGCTCCTTGCCGGTATCTTCAGCGGTGTCCGCATCTTCGTAGAACTTGAGAACGGCTTCGAGCACCTGGTCCGGGTCGTCGATTACCTGCATCAAATCCATGTCTTCGGGATTGATGAGGCCCATGGGCACGAGCGCCGAGCGGAACCAGTCGAGCAGGCCTTTCCAGAATGCGGCGCCTACCAGAATGATGGGCACGTGACGCGACTTTTTCGTCTGGATGAGCGTGAGCACTTCGGCCAGTTCGTCGAGCGTGCCGAAGCCGCCGGGCATGACGATCACCGCGTCCGAGTTCTTCACGAACGTCACTTTGCGCGTGAAGAAATGGCGGAAGCGCAGTGAGATGTCCTGCCACTGGTTGCCCGACTGCTCGTGCGGCAACTCGATGTTCAGGCCCACGGAAGGCGACTTGCCCGCATGCGCGCCCTGGTTCGCGGCTTCCATGATGCCGGGGCCGCCGCCGGAGATCACGGCGAAGCCCGCGTCCGACACTTTGCGCGCGATGGTGCTGGCGAGCTGGTAGTACTCCGACTCCGGTTTCAGGCGGGCGGAACCGTAGATGCTGACCGCTGGCCGGATCTCGGACAGGTACTCGGTCGCCTCGATAAACTCTGCCATAATCGTGAACATCTGCCACGATGCGCGCGCCTTCTTGGCCGTTGCGCGCTCTTGATCTGCGAGTGAACGCAGACTCGGAATCACTTTTCTCTTGTCCATAATGCCTGAAGAACTACGCGTGGAAACGAAGCTACAAAATGAGCTGGAAGGTAAGACCCTGTTGCTGGTCGACGGTTCTAGCTATCTCTATCGTGCCTTCCATGCGATGCCGGATCTGCGCGGTCCCGACGGCGAACCCACGGGCGCGCTATACGGCATCATCAACATGCTGCGTCGCATGCGCAAGGACGTTACGGCAGAGTATAGCGCGTGCGTGTTCGATGCAAAGGGCAAGACGTTCCGCGACGACTGGTACCCCGAGTACAAGGCCAACCGGCCTTCCATGCCCGAGCCGCTCGCAGCACAAATCGAGCCCATTCACACGGCCGTGCGTGCGCTCGGCTGGCCGCTCCTGATGATCGAAGGCGTGGAAGCCGACGACGTGATCGGCACGCTCGCTCACCAGGCGGAAAAGCTCGGCATGAAGGTGGTGGTTTCCACGGGCGACAAGGACCTCGCGCAGCTCGTTACGGACCACGTCACGCTCATCAACACGATGACGAACGAAACGCTCGATCGCGAAGGCGTGATCGCGAAGTTCGGCGTGCCGCCCGAGCGCATCATCGATTATCTCTCGCTCATTGGCGACACCGTCGACAACGTACCGGGCGTGAACAAGTGCGGCCCGAAAACGGCGGTGAAGTGGCTCACGCAATACGATTCGCTCGACGGCGTGATCGCGAATGCGGATGAAATCAAGGGCGCCGTGGGCGGTTATCTGCGCGACGCGCTCGACTTCCTGCCGATGGCGCGAAAGCTCGTGACGGTGGAAACGGCATGCGATCTCGCGCCGCATATCGAATCGATCGAAGCGTCGCTCGTCACGCGAGCCGAAGCGCGCGAAGAACTGCGCGATATCTTTGCGCGCCACGGCTTCAAGACCTGGCTGCGCGAAGTGACCGAAGCGAGCCAGCAGAGCGAGACGGTGCCCGCCGCGACCAAAGGCAACGCGCCCGAGAAAGACGCGATCGTGCAGCCCGCACTTTTCGTCGACGCCCCGCGCCATTACGACACGATCCAGACGTGGCCGCAGTTCGATGCGTGGCTCAAGAAGATCGACGCCGCCGAACTCACCGCGTTCGACACCGAGACCACGGCGCTCGACCCGATGGTCGCGAAACTCGTTGGCATGTCGTTCTCGACGGAGCCGGGCGTGGCCGCTTATTTGCCGCTCGCGCATCGCGGTCCGGACGCGCCTGACCAATTGCCGCTCGACGAAGTGCTCGCGCGCCTGAAGCCCTGGCTCGAAAGCGGCAAGCACAAAAAAGTCGGTCAGCACATGAAGTACGACGAGCAGGTGCTCGCGAACTACGGCATCGAGCTGAACGGCGTGGAGCATGACACGCTGCTCGAATCGTATGTGCTCGAATCGCATCGCAGCCACGACATGGACAGCCTCGCGCTGCGCCATCTCGGCATCAAGACGATCAAGTACGAAGAGGTCGCGGGCAAAGGCGCGCAGCAGATCGGCTTCGACCAGGTCTCGCTCGAGAAGGCCGCGGAATACGCTGCCGAAGACGCCGATGTCACGCTCCAGCTGCATCGCGCGCTCTATCCGCAGATCGCGCCGGAGAAGGGCCTCGACTACGTGTATCGCAACATCGAGTTGCCCACGGCGCGCGTGCTGCGCAAGATGGAACGCAACGGTGTGCTGATCGACACTGAAAGGCTCGACAAGCAGAGCGCCGAAATTGCCGTGCGGCTGATCGCGCTCGAAGAGGAAGCTTACGCGCTCGCAGGTGGCGAATTCAATCTGGGCTCGCCCAAGCAGATCGGCCAGATCTTCTTCGAGAAGCTGCAGCTGCCGGTCGTGAAGAAAACGCCGAGCGGCGCGCCGTCCACCGACGAAGAAGTGCTGCAAAAGCTCGCCGAAGACTACCCGCTGCCCAAGATCCTGCTCGAGCATCGCGGTCTCGCCAAGCTCAAGTCCACGTACACCGATAAGCTGCCGCGCATGGTCAATGCGCAAACGGGCCGCGTGCACACGAACTACGCCCAGGCAGTAGCGGTCACGGGCCGTCTTGCGTCGAACGACCCGAATCTGCAGAACATCCCCGTGCGCACGGGCGAAGGCCGGCGCATTCGCGAAGCGTTCATCGCGCCGCCGGGCCACAAGCTCGTTTCCGCCGACTATTCGCAGATCGAGCTGCGCATCATGGCGCATATCTCCGGCGACGAGTCGCTGCTCGCGGCGTTCGCGCGCGGCGACGACATTCACCGCGCCACGGCGGCCGAGGTGTTCAGCGTCACGCCGCTCGAAGTGAGCGCGGACCAGCGACGGATCGCGAAGGTCATCAATTTCGGCCTGATTTACGGCATGAGCGCGTTCGGGCTCGCATCGAATCTCGGCATTACGCGCGACGCGGCGAAGCTTTATATCGACCGCTATTTCGCGCGCTATCCGGGTGTTGCGCGCTACATGGACGAGACGCGCATGGACGCGAAATCGCGCGGCTATGTGGAGACCGTGTTCGGCCGCCGCCTGTGGCTGCCCGAGATCAACGGCGGCAACGGTCCGCGCCGCCAGGCCGCCGAGCGCGCCGCCATCAATGCGCCGATGCAGGGCACGGCCGCCGACCTCATCAAGCTTTCCATGGTCGCGGTGCAGAAGTGGCTCGACGAACGCAAGATCGGCACGAAGATGATCATGCAGGTGCACGATGAACTCGTGCTCGAAGTGCCCAGCGACGAACTTGCCGAGGTGCGCAAGCGCTTGCCCGAGTTGATGTGCTCGGTGGCGCAGCTCAAGGTGCCGCTCGTCGCCGAAGTGGGCGTGGGCGAGAACTGGGAAGAGGCACACTGAACGCGCTTGAAGTGCTTAGTGAAGCTCTACTAAGCACATACTGAATGAATGCGCTGTACCGCAACAAAGACTTAACTGCGCGCGCGCGATAAGGCAAGCCTCGCGTGCGTGATGTCGCGAATGCGCGCCGCAAGGGTTGCCGCCGCGCGCTCCGTCAGCCGACAATGACCTGATTGAAGGCCGATGCCTCGCACTTGATGTTGTCGATGCATCGGCCTTTCTATCGCCTTTCGACATGCACGGAGAGTCTATGCATCGCTTTATCGTTGTAGGAGGAGGCGCAGGCGGGCTGGAACTGGCAACACGGCTCGGCGATCGTTACGGCGAAGCGCGCGCGAAGCGGGGCAAGCCGCAAGCGGCATCGATCACACTGGTCGACCGCAATCCAACGCATATCTGGAAACCGCTCCTGCACGAAGTCGCGGCGGGCAGCATGGATCCGTTCACCCATCAGCTCGAGTATCCGGCGCAGGCGCGCTGGCACGGCTTCGAGTTCCAGCAGGGCGAGCTGACCGGGCTCGACCGCGCGGCAAAGCGCATCACGCTCGGGCGCGTGCTCGACGAAGACGGCGCGGAAATGCTGCCCGAGCGCGTACTTGAATACGACACGCTCGTGCTCGCCATCGGCAGTACGACGCACTTTTTCGGCGTGCCGGGCGCGGCCGAGAATTCCATCGCGCTCGATACCGTCGAGCAGGCCGAGCGCTTTCGCAAGCGCCTGATCGCCGCGTGCATACGCGCCGAACATCAGGCACCCGAAAGAGTCGCAGCGGAAGTGACGGCAGACGACCTCGCGCCGGCCATGAATGCCGGCGCCGAGCCGCGCGTGCAGGTGGCGATCATCGGTGCAGGCGCGACGGGCGTCGAGCTGTCCGCCGAACTGCGCAACACCGCGCAGGTGCTGTCGGCCTACGGACTGCATAAGCTCGATCCGCGGCATGACGTGGGCATCGTGCTGATCGAGGCGGGCCCGCGCATTTTGCCCGCGTTGCCCGAGCGCGTTTCTTCGGCAACGGGCGAACTGCTGCAGAAGCTCGGCGTGAAGCTGCTGACGAGCGAACGCGTGACCGAGGTTGCGCCTGGCGTCGTGCGCACCGCGAGCGGCAAGAACCTGCGCGCGGACCTCACGGTCTGGGCCGCGGGCATCACCGCGCCGGCCGTGCTCTCGCGGCTCGACGGCCTCACCGTCAACAAGCTCGGCCAATTGATCGTGCGCCGCACGCTGCAAACGGAACTCGACGACAACATCTTCGCGCTGGGCGACTGCGCGGCCTGCGAATGGCCGGGCCACGAGCGCGGTGTGCCGCCGCGCGCGCAGGCCGCACACCAGCAGGCCACTTTCCTGTTCAAGTCGCTTGGGAATCTGCTCGCTGGCAAGCCGCTGGAGGAGTTCACCTATCGCGACTTCGGCTCGCTGGTCTCGCTCGGCCACTTCAGCGCGGTCGGCAATCTGATGGGCGGGCTGATCGGCGGGAATATGTTGATCGAAGGCTTGTTTGCCCGTTTCATGTACATGTCGCTGTACCGGCTGCACATCGCCGCGCTGCACGGCTACGCGCGCATGGTGCTCGATACCTTCGCGCACTGGCTGCGCCGTACGACGCTGCCGCGCGTGAAGTTGCACTGAGCCGCGCTTGCGTTCAGGGGACGCGGCGCTGCCCGGATTGTTTCTGCTGTTTGACCTCCAAGGAGCGCTGCATGCTGAAACCCGAAGTCGATAGCCTCGTCCCGCACGTGCCATTCAACCGGCGCACTTTCATCAAGGCGGCGCTCGGCAGCGGATTCGCCGCTGCCGTGCTGCCCGTCTCCGCGCAAACCATCCATACCGACAGCGAAGGGCTCGAAGCCAGCGAGATCGGCTTCGAGTCGGGCGGCACGCTGATCCCGGCGTATCGCGCGCAGCCTCGCGGCAAGACGCATTTGCCGGTCATCATCGTCATTCACGAGATCTTTGGCGTGCACGAGCATATCGCCGATGTGTGCCGCCGCTTTGCAAAGCTCGGCTATCTGGCCATTGCGCCGGACTTCTTCGTGCGCCAGGGCGACGCCTCCGTGTACCCGACGATTCAGCAGATCAACGAAAACATCGCGAGCAAAGTGCCCGACGCCCAGGTGACAGGCGACATCGACGCCGCCATTGCCTGGGCGGGCGAGCATGGCGGCGACACGAAGCGCGTGGGCATCAACGGCTTTTGCTGGGGCGGGCGCTATGCGTGGCTGTATGCGGAGCACAACCCGCACATCAAGGCCGCGGTGGTGTGGTATGGGCGCGTGGCTGGTCCGCACACGGCGAACGCGCCGAGCAATCCGCTCGATCTCGCAAGCAGCTTGCAGGTGCCGGTGCTCGCCATGTACGGCTTGCAGGACCAGAGCATTCCGCAGGACACGCTCGAGCAGATGAAGGCTGCCATCGCGCAAGGTCCGCAGGGTGGGCGCAGCTCGCAAATCGTCGTGTACGACGATGCAGGCCACGCATTCTTCGCGGACTACCGCCCGAGCTATCGCAAGGCCGACGCGGAAGACGGCTGGAAGCGCGCGATTGCCTGGTTCAAGGAGCACGGCGAGGTGTGACGCCGCGCTCAGTTTCGGGCTGCCAGCTTAGGGGGTGGGACCCGTGGCGACTGGCCGCGACGGGTCGGCGCTCCATTCGCTCCACGATCCGGGGTAGAGCGCCGCGCCGTGCAGGCCGGCGATTTCCATCGCGAGTGCGTTGTGGCAGGCGGTCACGCCCGAGCCGCATTGCAGGACCACGTGTTCGGGCGTGACGCCCGGCAGCACGGCCGTGAAATCCTCGCGCAGCGCATGCGCCGACTTGAAGCGGCCATCCGGCGTGAGGTTGTCCTGATAGAACCGATTGCGCGCGCCAGGAATATGGCCGCCCACCGGGTCGATCGTTTCGTTCTCGCCGCGATAGCGGTCGGCGGCACGCGCGTCGACGACCGTGAGTTCGTGCGTGGCGAGATTGCGGACGATGGCCTGCGCGTCCACCGTCACCTGAAGCGGCGCGCCGGCCTTGAAGGTGCCGCGTGCGGGCGCGGGCACGTCGCGCACGAGCGGGAAGCCCGCCGCTTCCCACGCCTTGAGGCCGCCGTCGAGCACCGCCACCGAGTCGTGGCCGAGCCAGCGCAGGAGCCACCATAGGCGTGCGGCATAGGCGCCGCCTTGTGCGTCGTAGGCGACGACTTGCTGGCCTTCGTTGAGCCCGCGCAGCGAGAGCGTGGCGACGAGCGCCGAGCGGTCGGGCAGCGGGTGGCGGCCGTTCTTGCCGGTCTTCGGGCCCGAGAGGTCGCGGTCCAGATGCAGGTATTGGGCGCCGGGCAGATGGCCGAGCGCATAAGCGTTCTCACCTGCGGCGGGATCGGCGAGATCGAAGCGGCAGTCGAAAACCAGCACGCTGCCCGGCGCGGCGGTCAGGCGTTCGTGCAGATTGGCGGCCGAGATCAGCGTGGTGTAGTGCGTGTGGGGCATGACGGCTCCTTGAATCGTGCGAGGCCGGCTATGCATAGGTGCGGCGGCCCGATGCCGTCAGTCTAAACAAAAAGACGGGCCTAAGCCCGTCTTTCCGTGATGCGTTCGAGTGCCCCGAGGCTTGCGCCTGCCGGGCGTCAGATCGGTCCCAGTTCGCGGCGCAGGAACTCGTGGAAGTGCTGCATGCCGTCTTCCATCGGGCTCTGATACGGGCCGACTTCCGAGACGCCGCGCTCGAAGAGCGCGCGGCGGCCGGCGTCCATGCGCTCGGCGATCTCGTCGTCTTCGACGGCCGTTTCCATATAGGCGGCGCGTTCGGCCTCGACGAACTCACGCTCGAACAGCGTGATTTCCTCGGGGTAATAGAACTCGACGATGTTCGTCGTCTTCTGCGTGCCCTGCGGGATGAGCCACGAGACCACGAGCACGTGCGGATACCACTCGATCATGAGATTCGGGTAGTACACCATCCAGATCGCGCCGAACTCGGGCGGCACGCCGTTGCGGAAGCGCAGGACCTCGTCGTGCCACTTGCGGTACGTCGGGCTGCCCGGCTTGCCGAGGTGATTGTGCACGCCGACCGTCTGCACGCTATACCACTCGCCGAACTCCCACTGGAGGTCGTCGCACGACACGAAGTTGCCGAGGCCCGGGTGGAACGGCACGACGTGATAGTCTTCCAGATAGACCTCGATGAAGGTCTTCCAGTTGTAGTTGCACTCGTGCACCTCGACGTGATCGAACATGTAGTCCGTAAAGTCGAGGTGTTTGGCCGGCCCAAGGCGTGCGAGATCGCGCGCGACGTCGCGGCCCGCGGATTCGAACAGCAGCCCGTTCCACTTTTGCAGCGGCGAGCTGTTCAGGTTCAGACACGGCTTGTCCGCAAAGTGCGGTGCGCCGAGCAATTCGCCCTTGAGGTCATAGGTCCAGCGATGCAGCGGACATACAATGTTGTCTGCCGTGCCGCGACCGTTTAGCATGATGGCCTGGCGATGCCGGCACACGTTCGAGAGCAGTTCGATTTCGTCGCTCTTGTTGCGAACGAGCACGCGGCCTTCTTTCTCGCCGGGCAGCGCAAAATAGTTTCCCGCCTCGGGCACCATGAGTTCGTGCCCGACGTAGCGAGGACCCTTCTGGAAAAGCGTGTCGATTTCGCGCTTGAGTAGCGCTTCGTCAAAATAAGCGGTGACTGGCAGCTGGCTGTGGATAGACTTCAGCTGCAATGCATTGCTCAGATTGGACATTCCCACTCCCGATTAGACGTGAAAGCAGTGAACAACCCAACCATCGAAGATTCGATTTAGGGAGCCGGCGATTATACCCGGTTACCCCGTCATGGGGTAGCTAAGTGACTGATTTTTGCCAAAATTACACCGGAAAGACGGCAGGAAATCAGGAAATATGAGACAAATGCACGGGGAATCGGACCTTCTGGAACCGATTTGTACTGGCCCCGAGCGTGTGGTCGAGAGGGTACACAAGCCGGGGAGCGGGTCGAAAAGGACCTTTTGCCGTAGAATGTCCGCCTTGTTTCATTCTGGCGACGACTCATGGCGAAATCCGCAACGAAAGACCGCGCTGGCGCGGGCGAAAGCGCAGCCGGGCTGGCCGAGGGCGAAACCCTGCCCGAGAGCTACGAGGCGGCGCTTGCGGAGCTCGACGGGCTCGTAGCACGCATGGAAGGCGGCAGCCTGAGCCTGGAAGAATCGCTTGCGGCATACCGCCGTGGCGCGGCGCTCGTGCGCTTTTGCCAGCAGCAGCTCGAAAAGGTTGAACAACAGGTGCGCGTGCTCGACGGCGAGACGTTGCGGCCCGTGCCCCTCAATACGACAGACTCCGCAGCGGGCGGAGACGACGATCTATGACATTTGACCAATGGACCCGGCAGGTACTCGACCGGGTCGAAAGCGCGCTCGATCACTATTTGCCGGCTGCGGACGTGCTGCCGGCGCCGCTGCATGACGCCATGCGTTATGCCGTGATGGGCGGCGGCAAGCGGGTGCGTCCGCTCCTGTGCCACGCAGCGGGCGAACTCACCGGCGCCACGCCCGAAGCGCTCGACGCGGCGGCCTGCGCGCTCGAAATGATCCACGTCTACTCGCTCGTGCACGACGACATGCCGTGCATGGACGACGACGACATGCGTCGCGGCAAACCCACGGTACACGTCAAATATGACGAACCGACGGCGCTGCTGGTGGGCGATGCGCTCCAGTCGCAAGCCTTCGTCACGCTGACGTCGGATGTGCTCAGTGCTCAGCGCCAGGCGTCGCTCGTGCGCGAACTCGCGCTGGCTAGCGGCTCGATCGGCATGGCCGGCGGCCAGGCCATCGACCTCGCGAGCGTGGGCCATTCGCTCACCCGCGAGCAACTCGAAACGATGCACCGCCTGAAGACCGGCGCGCTGTTGCGCGCCGCGGTTCGCATGGGCGCGCTGGCGGGCGAGACGCCTTCGGCGGAAAGCCTCGCCGCACTCGACAAGTACGCAGCAGCCGTGGGCCTCGCATTCCAGGTGGTGGACGACATTCTCGACGTCACCGCCGACTCGGCAACGCTCGGCAAGACCGCGGGCAAAGACGCGAAGGACGGCAAGCCGACCTACGTGTCGATTATCGGTCTTGATGCCTCGCGTGCACTCGCGCAGCAGTTGCGCGCCGATGCGCACGCGGCGCTCGAACCGTTCGGCGCGCGCGCTCAGCGCCTCGCCGAACTCGCTGACCTGGTGGTGAACCGGGTGAGCTGACCGCGCAACCCGCCCACGCGCATGAAAGGGAAGTAATGCGCAGAAAAAGTGCGGGAGCGCCAGTTTTCCTACAATGGAACGACGATGTACGACTTGCTGAAAACCATTGACGACCCGGCGGATTTGCGCCGCCTCGATCGCCGCCAGTTGCAACCGCTTGCCGACGAACTGCGTGCCTTCGTTCTCGAGAGCGTCTCGCAAACGGGCGGCCACCTGTCGTCCAACCTCGGTACGGTCGAACTGACGATCGCGCTGCACTACGTGTTCGACACGCCGCGCGACCGCATCGTCTGGGACGTGGGCCATCAGACCTATCCGCACAAGATCCTGACGGGTCGCCGCGACCAGATGTCGACGCTGCGCCAACTCGGCGGCATTTCGGGCTTCCCGAAACGCGACGAGTCGCCGTACGACACGTTCGGCACCGCGCACTCGAGCACGTCGATTTCGGCGGCGCTCGGCATGGCCGTCGCGAGCAAGCTCAAGGGCGATAACGCCATGGGCATCGCCGTGATCGGCGACGGCGCGATGACGGCCGGCATGGCCTTCGAAGCGCTGAACAACGGCGGCGTCGAAGACGACGTGCCGCTGCTCGTCATCCTCAACGACAACGACATGTCGATTTCGCCGCCGGTTGGCGCGCTCAATCGCCATCTCGCGCGCCTCATGTCGGGCCGCTTCTACGCCGCCGCACGCGCGGGCGTGGAGCGCGTGCTGCGCCATGCGCCGCCGGTCCTCGACCTCGCGCGTAAGCTCGAAGAGCACGCGAAGGGCATGATCGTGCCGGCCACGCTGTTCGAGGAATTCGGCTTCAACTACATCGGGCCGATCGACGGTCACGATCTGGATTCGCTCATCCCGACACTGCAGAACATCAAGGAACTGCGCGGTCCGCAATTCCTGCACGTCGTGACGAAGAAAGGCCAGGGCTACAAGCTCGCCGAAGCCGACCCGGTCCTGTACCACGGTCCCGGCAAGTTCAACCCGGCCGAAGGCATCAAGCCGTCGGCAACGCCCGCGAAGAAGACCTACACGCAGGTATTCGGCGAATGGCTGTGCGACGCGGCCGAGCTCGACCAGCGCGTGGTCGGCATCACGCCTGCCATGCGCGAAGGCTCGGGCATGGTGGAGTTCGAAAAGCGCTTCCCGGATCGCTACTACGACGTTGGCATCGCCGAGCAGCACGCGGTGACGTTCGCGGGCGGTATCGCTGCCGAAGGCCTCAAGCCCGTGGTCGCGATCTACTCGACCTTCCTGCAGCGCGCCTACGACCAGCTGATCCACGACGTGGCACTGCAGAACCTGCCGGTCGTGTTCGCGATCGACCGCGCGGGCCTCGTCGGCGCCGATGGCGCGACGCATGCGGGCGCGTATGACCTCGCGTTCATGCGCTGCATCCCGAACATGATGATCATGGCGGCATCCGACGAAAACGAATGCCGTCAGATGCTCTACACGGCGCTCCAGCAGGACTGCCCGACGGCCGTGCGCTATCCGCGCGGTGCGGGCACGGGCGTCGCGACCGTCAAGCAGATGGCCGCGTTGCCGGTGGGCAAGGGCGAAGTGCGTCGCGAAAGCAATGCGCCGGCAGGCAGCCGCATCGCGATTCTCGCGTTCGGCACGATGGTTGCGCCGTCGCTCAAGGCCGCCGAGGAACTGGACGCCACCGTGGCGAACATGCGCTTCGTGAAGCCGCTCGACGCGGACCTTGTGAAGCAGCTCGCCGAAACGCACGACTACCTCGTGACCGTCGAGGAAGGCTGCATCATGGGCGGCGCCGGTTCGGCCTGCGTGGAAGCCCTCCTTGAAAGTGGGGTTATCAAGCCCGTACTACAATTGGGTCTCCCCGACCGCTTCATCGACCACGGCGACCCGGCAAAGCTGCTGGCGGGCTGTGGGCTCGACGCAGCAGGGATCGCGAAGTCCATTCGCGAGCGCTTTCTCGACAAGGCGGTGTCTGGCAAGTCGGTGATGCGCGTCGCGTAAGGTCGATTGAGGCCGCCATCGGCTGATTGGCGCCTCGCGACAACCCACTTCACATTTGAACTGGCGGGCGGGTCTCGTACCCGGTGACCGCCAGCAAACGCCGGCGCATGCCGGCGTTTGCCATTTGCGCGCCGCGTTCGGCGCGGCTTGAGGATAAGAACATGAATCAGATGAACCCGGCCTTCGTGATGCCGGACGTCCAAAGCTCCGTCGATACCCGTCAGATCGTGATCCAGCGCGTGGGCGTGAAGGCCGTGCGCCATCCGCTCACGGTGAAGACGGGCGCGGGCGACGTCCAGCCGAGCGTCGGCATGTGGAACCTCGACGTTCATCTGCCGGCCGACCAGAAGGGCACGCACATGTCGCGCTTCGTCGCGCTGCTCGAAGAGAACAAGGCGCCGCTCGAACCCGCCACGTTCCGCGCGATGCTGGCCGCGATGCTCACGAGGCTCGAATCGCAGGCGGGCCGTATCGAAGTCACGTTCCCGTACTTCGTGAAGAAAGTGGCGCCGGTGTCGGGCGTGGAAAGTCTGCTGGACTACGAAGTGACGCTCACGGGTGACGCGCGCAACGGTCAAACGCGCCTCTTCCTCAAGGTGCTCGTGCCCGTGACGAGCCTGTGCCCGTGCTCGAAGAAGATCTCGCAATACGGTGCGCACAACCAGCGCTCGCACGTGACGATGAACGTCGAGTTCGAAGGCGATTTGCCGGTGGAAGACCTCATTCGCATTGCGGAAGAAGAGGCGTCGTGCGAACTGTGGGGCCTGCTCAAGCGCCCGGACGAGAAGTTCGTGACCGAGCGCGCGTATGAGAACCCCAAGTTCGTCGAAGACCTCGTGCGCGACGTGGCCGTGCGCCTGAACGCCGACGCGCGTGTGATCGCCTATACGCTCGAAGCCGAAAACTTCGAGTCGATTCACAATCACAGCGCCTATGCTGTGATCGAGCACGACAAGCGCGTGGCGGGGTAATACCCGGCCTGGCCGTCGCCCGTGCGAGTTCCGCCAGGGCGATGTCCGGGTTGCGATTTAAGATCCTTCTCACCCGATTCTATTTCTAACAGAATCGGAGTTCGTCTATATTGCCTGGTTGTCCTGACATTATTTTCTTGTATGTCGCGCTTTCGCCAGTGCAGCAAACGCCGTTTTCGCAAAGACGGACGCTTCTTTGAGGTGTGGCAATGCCGCACCCTGCCTTCGTCGTTATAACTCCACTCCATTGCGTCGTCATCGCGCGCCGGCACACGTAGCGTGCGAGCGATCGTGGACTCATCAATGAGAAGAAAAACGTGGAGGAGACATCATGCGCTTTTGCAGCAAAAGCATTTTCGGTGCGGCGTTGGTTCTGGCTGCGGCTGCCGCGCATGCGCAATCGAGCGTCACGCTGTATGGCGTGGCGGACGTATTTGTCCAGTTCCTCAACAATGGCGGCAAGCAATCCTGGTCGGAGCGCAGCGGCGGGAGTGTGCCTTCGCGCTTCGGCATAAAAGGCTCAGAGGATCTCGGCGGCGGGCTGAAGGCCATGTTTACGCTCGAAAGCGGCTTCAACATCAACAATGGCACTGCCTTTAGCGATACGAGCATGATGTTCTATCGCCAGTCGTGGGTAGGCCTCACACACGAAAAATACGGCACGCTCTCGCTCGGCCGCCAGTACCAGCCGACTTTCTGGGTGCTCTACCCAGGTGACCCGTTCTACGCGAATGAAGTGCTCTCCATGCTAGCCGCAGCGGGCAATGTCGTCGACCGCAATACGATCGGCATGCAGGCCAGCGGCGGGCGCTCGAGCAATTCGGTGGTGTATCGCTCGCCGAGCATGAAGGGGCTGCAGTTGTTGGCCATGTACGCGTTCCAGTCCAGCGTGACGCAGCCTGCGCCGCAGACGAATGGCAATATCATCGACATCGCCGCGATCTGGACGGGCTACGGCCTTACCGCGGGAATTGCATACCAATATCAGCATCCGGGCACGAAGACGCTGGCCAGTCTGCCGTCCGCTCTCAATACGGTTGGCACCGAGCATTTCAACAGTGTGCTCGCGTATCAAACAGGCATCGTCAATCTTCAGTTCATCTACGGATATCACCGCCCGAAGCAAGACGATTCGAGTCAGCTCGCGACGAGGCTTGGGGCGGTGCATTCGTACAACCTGATGCAAGCGGGCGCGACGATTCAGGCCACGCCTGCGGATGCAATCGAAATCGCGGTGCTGCAACGCAACGTGCGCGGCGTGCATGACAACATGTGGGGATTGCAACTGGGCGTGGACCACAGTCTCTCGAAGCGCACGTCCGTTTATGCGCGCGCGGGCTACATGAAGAACAACGGCTCTTCTACGATGAGCTGGACCGGCGTGAGCGTCACGGCGCCCGGTACCAGGCAAACGCTGGCGGTCGTGGGTATGACGCAGCGTTTCTGACGCCGGCTATCGACTACTCGCTATTGAGCGCCGCCTGCGAGCGAGGTCAGATCCCAGCGCGGCTTCACCGTGAACGCGTAGTCGCGCGTGGCCTGCTCAGGCCAGCGTTGCAGGCGCAGCGCGCCCGCGAGTGCGATCATCGCGCCGTTGTCGGTGCACAGCGAGAGATCGGGGTAATGCACCTCGAAGCCGCGCTTTTGCGCTGCCGCCGAAAGCGTTTCGCGCAACTGCTTGTTCGCGCCTACGCCGCCTGCCACCACGAGGCGCTTCATCTTCGTGCGCTTGAGCGCGGCGAGCGATTTCGCGGCCAGCACCTCGACGGCTGCATCGACGAAACCGCGCGCGATGTCGGCTTTGCCCTGCTCGCAGATGTTCGTGCCGAGCTTCTTCACCTGCGTGAGCACGGCCGTTTTGAGGCCGCTGAAGCTGAAATCGAGATCGCCGGAATGCAGCATCGGGCGCGGCAGTTCGACCGCGCCAGGCGTGCCGAACTCGGCCAGGCGCGAGACTTCCGGGCCGCCTGGATAGCCCAGGCCAAGCAGCTTGGCCGTTTTGTCGAAGGCTTCGCCGGCGGCGTCGTCGAGCGTTTCGCCGAGGGTTTCGTACACGCCCACGTCGGTCACGCGCATCAACTGCGTGTGGCCGCCCGACACGAGCAGCGCGACGAACGGGAACGGGGGCGGCGCATCGACCAGCAGCGGCGAAAGCAGGTGGCCTTCGAGGTGGTGAATCCCTACGGTCGGCCGATTCCAAGCCATGGCGAGCGCATTGGCGATGCTCGCGCCCACGAGCAGCGCACCCGCGAGACCGGGCCCTTGCGTGAATGCGATGGCGTCGATGTCGCTTTTCGCCGCGCCGCTCTTCGCGAGCACTTCTTCGAGCAGCGGCAGCGCGCGGCGGATATGGTCGCGCGAAGCGAGCTCTGGGACGACGCCGCCGTACTCGCGGTGCATGGCGATCTGCGAGTGCAGCGCGTGCGCGAGCAGGCCGCGCTCGCTGTCGTAGAGCGCGAGGCCGGTTTCGTCGCAGGAGCTTTCGATGCCGAGAACGAGCATGGTGTGGGGCGCGGCGACGGTTTTGCTCAGCATACGCGGGCAAAAACCGTCGCTAAATCAAGAATTAACAGAGCACAAAAGTATAGCAGTGCGCGTCAAAGCCGGCTGAGGGTGGCAAACCAGGTCCGCCGCGGGCAAGCCCCGTCGCGGCGCAGGTAGAATGCGCGCCATGGAATCTTTCGACATCGCCGTGATCGGCGCAGGGGCGGCCGGCATGATGTGCGCGGCGGTGGCGGGCCAGCTGGGCCGCCGCGTGGCGCTGATCGACCACGCGCCGCGCCTCGCGGAAAAAATCCGCATCTCGGGCGGCGGGCGCTGCAACTTCACGAACCTGCACGCGAGCCCGGCCAACTACCTTTCGAACAACCCGCATTTCTGCCGGTCGGCGCTGGCGCGCTACACGCCGCGCGACTTCCTCGCGCTGCTGCGCCAGCATCGCGTGACCTGGCACGAAAAGCATAAGGGCCAGCTTTTTTGCGACCAGTCGAGCGAGGCGATCATCGACGTCCTGCGCGCCGAATGCGACGCAGGCCAGGTGGCATGGCGCCGGCCGCTGCCGGTGGAAGCGGTGAGCCATGCCGACGGCGCGGGCTTCACGCTCGGCACGCCGCAAGGCGCGATACGTACGAAAGCGCTCGTGATCGCGACGGGCGGCCTGTCGATCCCGAAGATCGGCGCCACTGACTTCGCGTATCGCATCGCGAAGCAGTTCGGTCACAAGCTCATCGACACGCGCCCGGCGCTCGTGCCACTCACCTTCGCGCAGGACGAGTGGGCGCCCTATGTGCCGCTCGCAGGCGTTTCGCTCGAAGTTCACGTGGCGACAGGCGAACGCAAGACCGGCGGCGCGTTCGACGAAGACCTGCTATTCACGCACCGCGGCCTTTCCGGCCCAGGCGTCCTGCAGATTTCGAGCTTCTGGCAGCCGGGCCAGTCGATCCGCGTGAACCTGCTG
This sequence comes from Paraburkholderia sp. JHI869, assembly GCF_038900775.1. Lineage (NCBI taxonomy): Bacteria > Pseudomonadati > Pseudomonadota > Betaproteobacteria > Burkholderiales > Burkholderiaceae > Paraburkholderia > Paraburkholderia sp. JHI869. The sequence continues at coordinate 445,621 of NZ_JAYMSC010000002.1, read as the reverse complement.
CCCGAACACGATCCGGCTGCGGCACTGATCGAAGCCAAGGGCGCGACGAAACGTCAGATCGGCAATCTGCTAGCCGAATGGGTGCCGGCGCGCCTCGCGCATGTGTGGCTGGAGGCGCATCAGGTCAAGGGTGATGCGCGCATCGCCGATCTGCCCGATAAAACGCTGCGCAAGATCGGCGAAGGGCTCGCGCAGTGGACGCTCACGCCCACCGGCACCGAAGGCTACAAGAAGGCCGAAGTCACGCGCGGCGGCGTGGACACGCGCGAACTCTCCTCGGCGACGATGATGAGCCAGCGCGTGCCGGGCCTCTATTTCGTGGGCGAAGCGGTGGACGTGACGGGCTGGCTTGGCGGCTACAACTTCCAGTGGGCGTGGGCCTCGGGCGTCGCCGCCGGGGAAGCCGCCGCGCAATATGCGGTGAGCGCAACCTGATTTCCTGACTGATACGAACTGCCGAATCTCTCGCGGTTGACCCCCGCCATTGTTGGCTGGGCGCCCGAGGTTCACGCTTGAATGCCTGACCACGAGGAAAAGGTACGAAACGTGAATCGAGAGGAACAGCAGCACATTGGGGCACTGAGTGGGCCACTGCGTCGAATCATGATTGCCGTGGACGATTCGAAAGCATCCACGCAGGCACTGGGGCGTCGCGCGCTGGCTGCCCGGCAGTGTCGCCCAGCAAGCCATCGAGGTCACGCACGTGCCGTTGCTGCTCGTCGGGCCGGGTGCGGCGTGATCGCAGTTTGATGCCCGGCAGCCCCGCCAGGGAAGGCTCGGAGCGCGTTCGACACCGTTGCCGGAATTGGGGTTTCCCCCCAAACCGGCAAGCGATGGCCAAATCCGGAACTGCTATACTCAATCCTCTCTTTAGCCCAGATCCGTTATTGGAAAATGACGACCATCCGCGTAAAAGAAAACGAACCCTTTGAAGTCGCCATGCGCCGCTTCAAGCGCACGATTGAGAAGAATGGTCTCTTGACCGAACTTCGCGCGCGCGAGTTCTACGAGAAGCCTACGGCTGAACGCAAGCGCAAGAAGGCGGCGGCGGTGAAGCGCCACTTCAAGCGTCTGCGCGGCCAGATGTTGCCGAAGAAGCTGTACTGATTCTGGCGTCGCCGTGGCGCGTGGCCGCGCAATTCCAGCGTGGACCTCGCGTGAGTCTCGCGGCGACGTGGACAGCGGGTCCGCGGCCTTGGGTTACATCGTGCAACGCGAACCGCCGCTGTCCTCTGGTGTGGTCGCAACCATGTCGAATTTGCGCCAACCCGCCTGGAAGCGTTTCCAGGCGGGTTTTTGCATTCCAGCAACCCCAACGTATTTCAGGTGAGTGATGAGTCTCAAAGACCAGATCAACGACGACATGAAAACCGCGATGCGCGCGCGCGAAAGTGAACGCCTCGCCACGATTCGTCTGCTGCTCGCCGCTATCAAGCAACGTGAAGTCGACGAACGCGTGACGCTCGACGACGCCGGCATCACGGCCGTCATCGACAAGATGATCAAGCAGCGCAAGGACTCGATCAGCCAGTTCGAGGCTGCGGGCCGCACCGATCTCGTCGAGAAGGAAGCTGCCGAGCTGACCGTCCTGGCCGCCTACATGCCCGCGCAGCTCTCGGATGCCGAGATCGCCGCCGAAGTGCAGGCCGCCGTCGCCCAGGTGGGCGCAGCGGGCCCGCAGGACATGGGCAAGGTGATGGGTGTGCTCAAGCCGAAGCTCGCCGGGCGCGCCGACATGACGGCCGTCTCCGGGCTCGTCAAAGCCGCGCTCTCGAAGTAAGCGCACCCGGCTCGCACGCGGCGCCGCCCCTGCCCTAGGGCGACGCCGCGCGAGCACCGGCTGCCCAAGCGCGTTCGCTTCGATGATTCCGCATTCGTTCCTGCAAGACCTGCTGAACCGCGTCGATATCGTCGACGTGGTGGGTCGTTACGTGCAGCTCAAAAAGGGCGGCGCGAACTTCATGGGCTTGTGCCCGTTCCACAACGAGAAGAGCCCTTCGTTCACGGTTAGTCCAACCAAGCAGTTCTATCACTGCTTCGGCTGTGGGGCGCACGGCACCGCCATCGGCTTCCTCATGGAGCACGCGGGGCTGACGTTCCCCGAAGCCGTCGAACAACTCGCGCAGTCGGTCGGCCTGTCCGTACCACAGGAGCCTTCGCCCCTGCGGGGCGGCGGCGGTGGGGCTGGCGCGGCGGGCGGCTACGCTCCGGCGGTCTCGAAGGCCGTGACCACCGCGCTTTCCGACATCATGCAGGCCGCGTGCGACTACTACCGCAAGCAACTGCGCAGCGCGCCCAACGCCATCCAGTACCTCAAGAAGCGTGGTCTCACGGGCGAAATCGCCGCGCGTTTCGGCCTGGGCTACGCGCCCGATGGATGGCAGAACCTCGAAACTGCGTTTACGAACTATCGCGACGATGCGCTGGTCGAGGCGGGTCTCGTCATCGTCAGCGAAAAGCAGGACGCACAAGGCCAGTCGCGGCGCTACGACCGTTTTCGCGACCGCGTGATGTTCCCGATCCGCAACGTGAAGGGTCAGGTCATCGGTTTTGGCGGCCGGGTGCTGGACGGCGGCGAGCCCAAGTATTTGAATTCCCCGGAAACGCCGCTATTTAACAAGGGCAGCGAACTGTACGGGTTATTCGAGGCACGTCTCGCGATCCGGGAACAGCGCTATGTTCTGGTGGTCGAGGGGTATATGGACGTCGTCGCGCTCGCGCAGCTGGGTTTCCAGAACGCCGTGGCGACGCTTGGCACCGCGTGCACGCCGATCCACGTGCAGAAGCTGATGCGTCAGACCGATACGGTGATCTTCAGCTTCGACGGCGACTCGGCGGGCCGCCGCGCCGCGCGCCGTGCGCTCGACGCGTGCCTGCCGCACGCGGCCGACAACCGCACGATCCGCTTCCTGTTCCTGCCCCAGGAGCACGACCCGGACAGCTACGTGCGCGAATTCGGCACCGAGGCGTTCTCGGAGCAGGTCGAGCGGGCCATGCCGTTGTCCCAGTTCATGCTCAACGAGGTGCTGGCGGACAAGGAGCTGGACCAGCCGGAAGGTCGAGCCCGGGCGCTGTTCGACGCGAAGCCGCTGCTTCAGGCGCTGCCGGCGAACGCCCTGCGGGCGCAGATCATGCACATGTTCGCGGACCGCCTGGACGTGCCGTTCGAGGAAGTGGCCGCGCTATGCGAAGTCGACGCGCGCATCGCCCAGGCAGCGCGCCAGGCGCCCGCGCGCAAGGACCGGCACCTGGTGACCGGTATCGAGCGCAAGGCGCTGCGCAACCTCGTGATGCACCCGCGCATCGTGCTGCAACTGGACGAGGAGGCCGAAAAGGCGCTGATCGGATTCACGCGCCACGGCGAGCTGTTCGAGGAAGTGACCACTCACGCGCGGGCACTGGGCGACGCGGCGGAATTTCAGCTCCTTTCGGACCTGCTGAGAAATGGGGCCAATGCTCCAACCTTCGAGGAGATTTTTCGCGAAATTCTGGACTATGATGAAAACGTTCGGGATTTGCTGATGAAAAATCCGGAAGACGGCTCCGCAGTGGAGGAGCGCCGCGAGCAGGAGCGACTCGTGAGCGAAGAATTGACGGCGGCAATCCTGAAAATGCGGTACGACGCCTGTTGTGAGCGCCTGGACGCGCTTTCGCGGCAGTCGCGCCATACGCCTGAGGAACTTGCCGAATTGATGTCACTGAACCAGACGCGGGCTGACATGAAACGTCAGCTCGGTTTGTAAGGGAAGGATCGCGCAGGGGGATTATTGCCCTGCGTGGTAAAATAACAGGTTTTCAGCGGTTTGTTTTTTGTTTTTTCCGGGTGGGCATAATGGGTTGGGGTAACCCGTCAATGTCCAGTTTTCCAGCAAGGGGCGGAATGGCAATGGCAAAGACTACAGGCGGAAAAAAGGCAACAGGCAAGGGCTCGACGGAGCCGACCAGCAAGGTCACACCGGCCACAGTTGTCAGTTCTTCCGCCCGGTCGTCGGGCAGTGAGTCCACCAACCGTTCTGAACCGGCTACCCGGAAGAGGTCGATGACTGTTTCGGCTGCGCGAGCAGCGCCTGTGCGTGCGGCGAAAGCCGTTACGCAACCGGCAACGAAGCGGTCCGGTTCGAGAAGTGCAAGGGAAGTGCCTGCCGTCGAGGACGATGCGGCAGAGCGCGAGGCTCAAGCATCCACGGTTCAAGAGGCTGTTGTCCAGCAGCCGCGAGTCGAGACACTAGCCGGTACGGCGAACTCCATGACGAAAAAGCTGAATGAAGTACCCGTCGATGACGACGCAAACCAGAGCGAAGACAGCACCCCCGCCGCGGGCAAGGTCGAAAAGACCGCCACCCGTGCGCGCGACCGGCGAGCGAAGGAGAAGGCGCTGCTGAAAGACGCGTTTGCGTCGTCGCAGCCCGGCACCGTCGAAGAGCTCGAGGAGCGCCGCACGAAGCTGCGTGCGCTCATCAAGCTCGGTAAGGAGCGCGGCTTCCTCACCTATGCGGAAATCAACGATCACCTCCCGGACAACTTCACGGAAACCGAGGCGATCGAAGGCATCATCAGCACGTTCAACGACATGGGCGTGGCCGTCTACGAGCAGGCGCCCGACGCCGAAACGCTGCTGCTCAACGACAACGCGCCCAACGCTTCTTCCGACGACGAAGTCGAAGAAGAAGCGGAAGTCGCTCTCTCGACCGTCGACTCCGAATTTGGCCGCACGACCGACCCGGTGCGTATGTACATGCGCGAAATGGGTACGGTCGAGCTGCTCACGCGCGAAGGCGAAATCGAAATCGCCAAGCGTATTGAAGACGGCCTGAAGCACATGGTCATGGCGATCTCCGCCTGCCCGACCACGATTGCCGACATCCTCGCCATGGCCGAGCGCGTGGCGAACGACGAGATTCGCGTGGACGAACTCGTCGACGGCCTGATCGATCCCAACGCTGAAGACACCGACGGCTTCAACGCCAAGGAAGCGGAAGAGATCGAGAACGAGGACGAAGAGGAAGAAGAGGCAGAGGAAGAAGAAGAGGAGGAGGAAGAGGACGACGGCGCGGCGCAGGCGACGGCCAACGCGGCGCAGCTCGAAGCCCTCAAGCGGGCCTCGCTCGAGAAGTTCGCCCTCATCAGCGAATGGTTCGACAAGATGCGCCGCGCGTTCGAGAAGGAAGGCTACAAGTCGAAGTCCTACCTCAAGGCGCAGGAAACCATCCAGAACGAGTTGATGTCGATTCGCTTCACGGCACGCACCGTCGAGCGCCTGTGCGACACGCTGCGCGCCCAGGTGGACGAAGTGCGCCAGGTCGAACGCCAGATTCTTCACACGGTCGTCGACAAGTGCGGCATGCCGCGCTCGGAGTTCATCGCGCGTTTCCCGGGCAATGAAACCGACCTCGAATGGTCGGAGAAGATCGTCGGCGAGAGCCATGCGTATAGCGGCATTCTCTCGCGCAACATTCCGGCCATTCGCGAACAGCAGCAGCGTCTGCTCGACTTGCAGGCGCGCGTGGTGCTGCCGCTCAAGGACCTGAAGGAAACCAACCGTCAGATGGCGGCCGGTGAACTGAAGGCGCGCCAGGCGAAGCGCGAGATGACCGAGGCGAACCTGCGTCTCGTGATCTCGATTGCGAAGAAGTACACGAACCGCGGCCTGCAGTTCCTCGACCTGATCCAGGAAGGGAACATCGGCCTGATGAAGGCGGTGGACAAGTTCGAATATCGTCGCGGCTACAAGTTCTCGACCTACGCGACGTGGTGGATCCGTCAGGCCATCACGCGCTCGATCGCGGACCAGGCGCGCACGATCCGCATTCCGGTTCACATGATCGAGACGATCAACAAGATGAACCGCATTTCGCGGCAGATCCTGCAGGAAACCGGTCTCGAGCCGGATCCAGCAACGCTCGCCGAGAAGATGGAAATGCCGGAGGACAAGATCCGCAAGATCATGAAGATCGCGAAGGAGCCGATCTCCATGGAAACGCCGATCGGCGACGACGACGATTCGCATCTGGGCGACTTCATCGAGGACAACAACACGGTGGCGCCGGCCGACGCCGCGTTGCACGCCTCGATGCGCGATGTCGTGAAGGATGTGCTCGACTCGCTCACGCCGCGCGAAGCGAAGGTGCTGCGCATGCGGTTTGGCATTGAGATGAGCACCGATCACACGCTCGAAGAAGTGGGCAAGCAGTTCGACGTGACGCGTGAACGCATTCGCCAGATCGAAGCGAAGGCGCTGCGTAAGCTGCGTCACCCGAGCCGTTCGGACAAGCTCAAGTCCTTCCTCGAAGGGAATTGAGCCCGGTTAGTTTTAATGCACGGAAGTCGCGTGCACGATGGCCAGGCCGGGGTGGTTTCGTGTAGTATGTCGGCCTGTCGTCGAAAAGCCCGGCCTTTGGGTAGACCGGGCTTTTTTGTTGATGCTGCGTTGTTGCTGTTCTTCTGTTCTCGCTACGCTTCGTAGCTTCGTGGGCCGGACGCCGTGTTGGTTGCAGGCAGCGGACTCATAATCCGCCGGAGAAATCCCGTCGTCGGTTCGAACCCGACCCGGCCCACCAAGGGTTTTCGCGATTTCTGGAAGCGTATTCTTCTCGCTCCGCAAAACCCTCCTCACTTCGCAATTTCCCCCGCTTTTTCCGCTCTCGCCTTACTACTTGCCGCCGATAGAGGCAGGCAGGCCAGCGGGCGTTGGCCATTGCGCACCAGGGACATTCCTGGGGCCACGTTTTAGCATCCCGCTTGACCTCGTGCATTCCCGTGTGTGAATATTCATTCATGGCAGTGAATTTGTTCGTGTGCACTCACGTCGAACCGACGCGAGGTGACGTAGCCGTTCTCTAACGTCAGATACCTGTTGGCAGTTCGCCAGCCGGCTGCCCGGCAAGGGTGACCCTGCAAATCCAGTTCCTATCAATTAGTAGTGCAGATAAAAATGGATATTCCTACACTTCCAGCAGCGGGATCGCTTCACGGCTTGCGCGTTGTGGACCTGTCCCGTGTCCTCGGCGGCCCATACTGCACGCAGATTCTTGCGGACCATGGCGCGGAAGTCATCAAGATCGAGCCGCCCGGCGGCGACGAAACGCGCGGCTGGGGGCCGCCGTTCGATGGCGAAACGGCTTCGTACTTTCAAGGCGTCAATCGCAACAAGCTGGGCGTCGTGCTCGATCTCACACAGCAGGCGGAGCGCGAACGGCTGCTCGCCCTGCTCGAAACGGCCGACGTACTGGTCGAAAACTTCAAGATTGGCACGCTCGAGCGATGGGGGCTCGGTTACGACACCGTGCTGGCCAAGCGTTTTCCGCGGCTCGTGCATTGCCGCGTGTCCGGCTTCGGCGCGGACGGTCCGCTCGGCGCCTTGCCCGGCTACGATGCGGCGATCCAGGCGATGACCGGTCTCATGAGCGTCAATGGCGAGGCAGGCGGTGCACCGCTGCGCATTGGCGTGCCGATCGTCGATCTCGTGACGGGACTCAATGCGGCCCTCGGCGTCCTGATGGCGTTGCGCGAGCGCGAAGTGAGCGGGCGCGGCCAGTTCGTCGAATCGACGCTGTTCGATTGCGCGCTTTCGATCCTCCACCCGCACACGCCCAATTACTTCTACTCGGGCAAGGAGCCGCAGCGCACCGGCAACGCCCATCCGAACATTACGCCGTACGACATGTTCCACACCGGCAGCGGCGACATCTTCCTCGCGGTCGGCAATAACACGCAGTTCCGCGCGCTTTGCCGGCTGATCGATGCGGAGCACCTCGCCGACGCACCGCGCTTTGCCGACAATCGCTCGCGCAGCCAGCATCGGAGCGAACTGCGCGCGGAGCTCGAACAGCGATTCGCGGGCTGGGATGGCCCGCAGCTTGCCGACCTGCTCGTGCGCCACGGCGTGCCCTGTGCGCCGGTGCTTGGCGTGGGTGCGGCGCTCGCGCATCCTCACGTCGACCATCGCGCGATGAAGGTCGAGATGGGGTCCTACCGCGGCATCGCGTCGCCGATCAAGCTGGGCCGCACACCGGCCACCTACCGAAGCGCGCCGCCGGCGCTCGACGAACACACGGCGCAGGTCTTCGGCGATCGATCGCGCGAGGCGTAGCCGGCTCATCGCCAGGCAGTCCGATATAACCACGACAGCGGCCCACGCAACGCCGCGCAGGAGACAAGAATGACACCCGCCAACCAGGCAAGGAGCCTTATGCTCAGGGAGACTGGATCATGCTCGCGCTAATCGGTACGCTGGCGATCGTCGCCCTGTTCACGCTGATCATCACGAAGCGGCTCTCGCCGCTCGTCGCCCTGATCGCCGTGCCCATCGTCGCTGCGCTCGCTGCGGGGTTCGGGCTCTCCACCGCGAAGTTCATCGTTCACGGCGTGCAGAATATCGGTCCGGTTGCGGGCATGTTCGTTTTTGCGATACTTTTCTTCGGCATCCTGACTGATGCCGGAATGCTCGACCCGATCATCAACGGCGTCCTGCGCGTGGTGGGTTGCCATCCTCCGCGCATTGTCATGGGCTCCGCACTGCTTGCGCTGCTTATCCACCTCGACGGATCGGGCGCGGTCACGTTTCTTGTCACGCTGCCCGCGATGATGCCGCTCTACACGCGCCTCGGTCTCGATCGCCGCATTCTTGCGTGTGTCGCGTCGATGGCCGCGGGCGTCAACTTCCTCCCCTGGGTCGGGCCAATGCTGCGCGCTTCCGCAGCCCTGCATATTCCGGGCACCGTCATTTTCTATCCGATGATTCCCGTGCAGATCGTCGGGCTGGTTTTCGTGTTCGGCACGGCCTACGTGCTCGGAAAGCGCGAGGAAAGGCGCCTTGGTCTCACGCGCGAGCGTGCCGCCGGCATCGCCGCCACCCCGCGCGTGCTCACGCCCGAGGAGCTTGCGCTGCGCCGGCCCCAGCGCTTCTGGATCAATCTCGTGCTGACGCTGGTCGTGCTCGTGACGCTCGTATCGGGCATTGTCGATCCCATGGTCATGTTCATGATCGGCACGGTGCTGGCGCTGGTCATCAACTATCCCGATGTGAACCAGCAGCGAGAACGCGTCGACGCGCACGCGAAGGCGGCCCTGATGATGGCGAGCGTGCTGCTTGCCGCGGGTGCATTCACCGGCATCATGACGGGCACGGGCATGCTCAATGCCATGGCCGAAGTCGTTGTGCGCCACGTGCCCGCCGATCACGCACGCCATATGCCATTCGTGCTGGGACTCGTGTCGATGCCGCTCAGCCTGCTTTTCGACCCCGATTCGTTTTACTTCGGCATCCTTCCTGTTCTGGCGAAGAGTGGGGAAATGCTGGGCGTGCCCTCCGTGCAGATGGCGCAGGCGGCGCTCCTCGGTCAGATGACGACTGGCTTCCCCGTCAGCCCGCTCACACCGGCAACGTTCCTGATCGTCGGCCTGACGGGCGTGGAACTTGCCGAGCATCAGAAGTTCACGATTCCGTTCCTGTTTGCCGCCACGGTGCTGATGGTGTTCACCGCGGTGCTGGTGGGCGTGTTCCCTCTGTAACACCGTTTTTGTTTATGCCTTGAGAGGAAGTCAGCATGAATTTCAACCTCAATGAAGACCAGCAGTCGATCGTCGCTGCCATCGAAAAGATCTGTGAGCGCTTCGACGACAGCTACTGGCTCGAACGCGACCGCGAAGGCGGCTTCCCGCACGACTTTCATCGTGCACTCGCCGATGCCGGCTGGCTTGGCATTGCGATGTCGACAGACTACGGCGGCTCCGGACTCGGGATGACCGAGGCGGCGCTGATGATGCGCACGATCAGTGCTTCCGGCGCAGGGCTCTCGGGTGCGTCGGCCGTGCACATGAACATCTTCGGACTCAATCCGGTGCAGGTGTTCGGCAACGAAGCACAGAAGCAGCGGTTTCTGCCGCCGCTCATAGAGGGCCGCGACAAAGCTTGCTTCGCTGTCACCGAGCCCGACGCTGGCCTCGACACGACGCACCTGAAAACGCAGGCCGTGCGCGATGGCGATCACTACGTGCTCACCGGCCGCAAGATCTGGATCTCGACGGCGCAGGTTGCGAACAAGATGCTCATCATCGCGCGCACGACGCCGCTGGACCAGGTAGCGAAGCCCACCGACGGCCTGAGTCTTTTCTATACCGACCTCGACCGCACGCGCGTCGAAGTCCGCGAGATCGAGAAGATGGGCCGCAAGGCCGTCGATTCGAACATGCTGTTCATCGACGGCCTGCGCGTGCCGGTTGAGGACCGCATTGGGGAGGAGGGCAAGGGCTTCCACTATCTGCTGCATGGCCTGAATCCCGAGCGCATCCTGATCGCCTCGGAAGCGGTGGGGCTCGGCCAGGCGGCGTTGCGCCACGCCACTCAGTACGCGAAAGACCGTGTCGTGTTTGGACGTCCCATCGGGCAAAACCAGGCCATCCAGCATCCGCTCGCGCAGGCGTGGATGGCGCTCGAGGCTGCGAATCTGATGGTGATGAAGGCCGCGACGTTGTACGACGCGGGCGAGCCGTGCGGCGCCGAAGCCAACGCCGGGAAATACCTTGCCGCGGAAGCTGCGTTCCAGTCGTGCCAGACGGCCATCGCAACGCTGGGCGGCATGGGCTACGCGAAGGAATACCACGTCGAACGCTATTTGCGGGAGTGTATGATTCCAAGGCTCGCGCCGGTCAGCCCGCAAATGATCATGTGCTTCATCGCGGAAAAGGTGCTCGGGCTGCCGAAGTCTTACTGAACAGTGCAAGGGGCATCGAGCCGTCTTGCGATCAATTGCCTGACCCATGGACGTTAAACTCGTTGCCCGCACGCTCGACCTGTTCGAACTTTTCGCCGCCGAACAGAGGCCACTGGCGCTCGCCGAAATGGCGCGGCTTCTGGAGGTGCCCTCGTCGAGTTGCCTCGCGCTTGCCCGCACGCTCGTGAGCCGTGGCTATCTCTACGAAGTGCGCAAGCGCGGGGGCTACTATCCCACGCGGCGGCTGCAACTGCTCGCCAACGCGATCAACGCAGTCGACCCGGTCGTTCAAATGCTGCATCCCCGGCTTGTCGAACTGCGCGACGCGACAGGCGAAACCATCGTGCTTGGCAAGATCCACGGCACGCAGGTCATCTACCTCGACGTGGTCGAATCGGAGAAGGCGGTGCGCTATGCCTGCGCGCCCGGGTCACTGCGCCCGTTGCATGCAAACTCGATCGGCAAGGTGATTTGCGGCGAACTCGATGCGCCCGCGCGCGATGCACTCTGCGCGAAGCTCCATTTCGAGCGATTCACGGGCGCCACCGTTGCCGATTGCGCCACGTTCATCGATCAGGTTAGCGCGGCGCATGAGCGAGGCTGGTACGCGAATATCGGCGAAAGTGCGCCCGAGCTTTCTGCGGTGGCCGTCGCACTGGATTTCGGCGGCGACATCTACGGACTCTCGATTGGCGGCCCGACCGAACGGATCCGCGAGCAACTGAGCGAGCACGTGGCAACGCTGACCACGGCGAAGCAGCAGATTCTTTTGACCTGGCAAAAAACTCAGGCTGACTGAGCGGCGGCGTTGTGACGTTGACGTGCCGATCGAACTCCGCAACGGACTGTAGTGTGCCGCAGCACTAACCGTGCGTGTCGACCCACGCCTTTGCCCAGGCGATTCCCGCGTCCTGCGCGTCTGCTTCCGAATCGAACAGGTCCAGCACGCCGGACGTGCAAATGAGCTTGTTACCCTGGATGATGGTGCCGCCACCCGCATAGCGCTCTGGCGTGAGCAACTCCGCCTGTTGCGCAATGGCGTGACCCCATAAATCGTAGCCTTTGTATGTCTCTCGTTCCATCTTTCTGGTGCCCGAAGACGGGAGCAGTTGCCTATCTCGTTCTCATCTTAACGTCTCTCATCTACGAGGGCGTGCCGCCAGGTGCCGTGATGGCAGCGCGCGCTTCCGAATCGCCTGACCGCCGAGGCTTTCGTTCTGTCGGCGATGTTTAAGCTTGATTTAAGCGACGCTATCTACTCTTCGTAAGACTCCTTGAGAGGACAACGACTCCAGGCATCCCCGGACGGAAAGAGGTTGAGATGGTGTACTTGATTACCGACCTGCAGATGGTCAAAAGCTACGGCCGCATCAAGGCTGACAGCGGCAAGGATGCGCTGGAAGCGTTTGCGCTCAGCAACGGCTTCCTCAACCTGATGGAGTTCGCCAGTGAGCGTCCCACGTTCGTCAACGACCTGATGGCTGTTCAACTGCAATAAGGAATACCGACGTGGCCATGACTTTGGGGCAGGCCCTGGTGCACGCTGAGCAACTGGAAGTCTACGGTGTGATTTCCAAAACGGCGCAGGCGCTCATCCGGCTGAAGCAGGAGTACCGCGACGCAGTTGGCGCGGAAAAATATGAGCAGATTATCGAGGAAGCGGGCCTGACACATCCGGACGCGCAGTGAGCTGTTCCTCACAACCACTGCTACTTTTGCGACTCGAGCATGTCGAGGTTGGCTTGCGCGGTCTCCTCGGGGTGTATCGAGCAGTAAGCGTCGAACAGGGTCGAGCATAGTTGGGCGAGCGCCGCGAGATTCGCAGCCTGGCCCGCATGTTCAACTTCTCCGGCGTTGAGGATGTCGTCAACGACGGGGGCGAGTCGGCGCAGTCGCCGGAAAGTCTCCGCATCGATTTCCATTGCACTTCTCGTGATCAAGCGAAAGGGCGCGCTCGGCAAACCCTTACGGTAGCACTTCAACGGCGCGCCCGCAGAATGGGACTTCGGCCGAAGCAATTCGGCAAACGCTGATGTACTCTTTGCATGAGTCTTGATGCATTGCACCATAAGTATAGCTGCTGGGCAGATTCGACCACGACATCAATATGGGCTTGATGCGCAGGCCCTCCGAATATGGCCCGATAAAACATCCAAAATCGGCTCCATGCGCGTTGCGTAATTGATTGTGCGATGCACATAAGCAATGGCTTTTCAGCGGTCGACAAAGGGAATACCCTTAGTGAAACGCCCTATTGGAGGCTTGTGGTTGTGTCGACTCTTCTTGAGCAGGACGGGCTTGTAGCCACCTGGCGCCGGATTCACCCCAATTCGGATTCTGGGTCGTGGGAATGCTGTGAACTCGATGGCCGCGGTGAGGCGGTGCCGCATCCTCAACCCTCGGCCAGGCGCCAGATTGTCCTGACTGATGTGTACTGCCAGATCGCCGAGCAGATTGGTCACGTGGCGGCAATGTCGGTCGCTGTGGCGACGCCGTCATTTGGCATCCGCGTGCCCGACGTCGTCTGGATGCCGCCTGAAAAGTGGGAAGGGTTTGACCGGGACGATCCCGTTCCGTTTGTACCGGATTTGTGCGTCGAGGTGCTCCTTGACCGCAAGCATGCGCATGACATCGGCGCACGAGTGAGGGCGTATCTCGAGGGCGGCGCCCAAGAGGTCATTGTGATCGGCCAGCGCGGCGAGCTGCAATTCCATGACGCGAATGGACCGCAGCAAACTTCCCGGTTCGGAATCACGCTCACACTCGAGCTCATGTACTTCGAAGCGTTCGCTGCGTCGTCACACTGATCCAACGTCGCGCGACTAATTAGTCCAGCGCGAAATCCGCCGGCGCCTCCGGTTCCCTCGCGTAGCGGAACACGTTGAGGTCGTCGTGCTGGATCGCGGGCTTCTTGCCTGAAATCAGATCGGCGAGAAGCTGTGCCGAGCCGCAGGACATCGTCCAGCCCAGCGTGCCATGGCCCGTGTTCAGGAAAAGGTTGGTCACGGCGGTGCGGCCGACAATGGGCGTACCGTCCGGAGTCATCGGCCGCAGCCCGGTCCAGAACGTCGCCTTCGATGTGTCGCCGCCGCCCGGGAACAGGTCGTTCACACACATTTCGAGCGTCTCGCGCCGAGCCTCGCGCAGACGCTTGTCAAATCCGACAATTTCAGCCATGCCGCCCACGCGAATGCGTTTGTCGAAACGCGTGATGGCGATCTTGTACGTCTCGTCAAGGACAGTCGAGACCGGCGCGCGCGCTTCGTCCACGATAGGCACCGTGATGGAATATCCCTTGAGCGGGTAGACCGGAATTTTGACCAGGCCCGACAGGAAGCTCGTCGAATAAGAGCCAAACGCGACAACGAACGCATCGGCATGGATGAGCTTGGTCCCATGATGCACGCCCGCGACTTTGCAGTCTTCTATGACGAGGGCATCGACTGTCGTGTTGTAGCGGAACGTCACGCCTGCTTGCGCAGCGAGGGCGGCAAGCCGGGTTGTGAACAATTGGCAGTCGCCAGTCTCATCGCCGGGCAAGCGAAGACCGCCGGCTAATTTATGCGAGGTCGCGGCGAGCGCGGGCTCGACGCGCGAGAGTTCGCTTGCGGTCAACAGCTCGTATGCAACATGCGCCTCTTTGAGTACGGCGATGTCCTTTGCTGCGCCGTCGAACTGCTGCTGCGTCCGGAAAACCTGCAGCGTGCCGCCGGTTCTTCCTTCGTACTGGATACCCGTTTCAGCGCGCAGCGCCTTCAGACAATCGCGGCTGTATTCCGCGAGTCGCACCATCCGGTTCTTGTTGATCGCGTAGCGCTCTGCGGTGCAGTTCTGCAGCATCTGCCACATCCACTGGAGCTGGAACTGCTTGTCCGCGTCATCGGGGCGAATGGCGAGCGGAGCGTGCTTCTGGAACATCCACTTAACGGCTTTGAGCGGAACGCCGGGTGCAGCCCACGGCGCTGCGTACCCCGGCGAGATTTGCCCGGCGTTCGCGAAGCTCGTCTCGAGCGCGGGACCTTGCTCGCGGTCGATGACCGTGACTTCATGGCCGGCGCGCGCCAGATAGAACGCACTCGTCACGCCGACGACACCGCTACCCAGGACCAGGACTCGCATATTCGTCGTCTCCATAGCCAGGAGGCCGTAAGTCGTTGATCAACGCCGCCGGTATTGGATCGGCCAGTCGATGAATGAATGCTAGCGACATGTGGGCCGTTTTCAATGCCAATTGGAGCGTGGTATCACGAAAGTTTTCAAACCTGTTTCCGGGCTCGATAGCGCGCAATAGAAAGCGGATTGTTTACGAAACGCGAGAACAGTATTGAAAGTAATCGGGACAAATTAATCTATGTGTGCATATACACTGCATTCCATCGATGTCGCGGTGAAGCAAGCCAGCTATCCGGTCTCTCCGCTGTTACGTCGCACCGCCCGTAATCGACTCGCTTTCCAAACTTTCTCTCAGGTGAATCATGTCCAAGCTCTTTTCTGAAGTCAAAGTCGGTCCTTACACGTTCTCGCACCGGGTCGTTCTGGCACCGCTCACCCGTATGCGTGCCGAAAGTGGCGCAATTCCTGGCCCGCTCATGGCGGAGTATTACGCGCAGCGTGCGTCGGCTGGCGGCTTCCTGATTGGCGAGGCCACCATCGCTGCGCCGAATGGCAACGGCTATCTGGGGGCGCCTGGTTTATACGACGATAGTCAGATTGCTGGCTGGAAGCGCGTGACCGATGCCGTTCATGCGAAGGGCGCGAAGATCTTTCTTCAGCTTTACCACGCTGGCCGCCAGTCGAACTCGGAACTGCAACCCGATGGTGGGCGCCCCGTTGGTCCCTCCGAACTGCCTCACGGCGGCGTCGCATACACGGACGCCGGCTGGGTCCCGAATACGCCGAACCGCGCGCTGGAGACTCATGAAATTGCGGGCATCGTCGAAAGCTTCCGCGCGGCGGCGGCACGCGGCGTCGCCGCGGGCTTCGACGGCGTGGAACTGCATGCCGCAAACGGCTATCTGTTTGACCAGTTCCTGCAGGACGGCAGCAACAAGCGCACGGACATCTACGGGGGTTCGTTCGAAAACCGCGCCCGCCTGTTGATGGAGGCCACACGTGCCGTGATTTCGGTGTGGGGAAGCGACAAGGTTGCCGTGCGCCTTGGGCCGAGCGGGTCGTTTGGCGATATGTCGGATAGCGACCCCGTCCGGCTGTTCACGTATGTTGCACAAGAACTCGCGAAGTTGAATCTCGCGTACCTGCACCTCATCGAGCCCCGCATTCTCGGCAATGTCGAAAACGAGAACGTCGGCCCCGATCCGATTGCCGCGCAGCTCATTCGCAAGCACTATGCGGGCACGATCATCGCGGCAGGAGGCTTCGACGGTGAAAAGGCCGAAGCGATCCTGCAGGCCGGCGATGCAGATCTGGTTGCATTCGGTCGCCATTTCATTGCGAATCCCGATCTTCCGGAGCGGCTGCGTCGAAACCTGACGCTCAACCCGTACGACCGCCCGACGTTCTTTGGCGGCACACACATCGGTTATACGGACTACCCGTCCTATCAGTCGGAGGCGCAAGCGGTGGCCTGAGCCGCGAGCGGTCTCGGGAGGGGGCGCCCCAATTGCGTGAACTGGGCGTCATATCGGGCTCGTCTCGGGCAATTGGTTCCCCCCGTCTACGTCTACACTGACTTTCATGGAGCGAGTCGTTGGCTCCGTCCCAGGATTCCCCTCCTGCGGTCGAGTTGGACCATACCGTGTACCAGTTGCAGAACAGTAGGCCGGCAGCAGCAGTCGTATCTGGCAGAGCGTATCGATTCTAGTCGAAGCACCACGCTGTTTAATCAATGAGGAGTGCAGGGCAACGCGCAGTTGAAGTGCAAAGCAACACGCAGTTGAAGTGCAGAGCAACACGCTGTTGAAGCACCGCATCAACCAGGTATTAAGTGATTGCAAGTCCAGGCCGCTTACATCGAAACGGGTGTAAGCGGCCGCCGTTCGTCCAGCGCGCGATCGACCTGATGTCCGCGCGTTAGGGTCTTCACCGGCGCCTCATGCCGCCTCGCTGTCCGCTCACCCATTCAAATGTCATGCCGCGACGGCGGGGGCGAGTTTCGCCGTCGAAAACGGCACGCCGGCCTGCTTGTCGTGTCTCGAGTGCCAATTTCTGGCCGAACATTGCTTCGCTCCGCCATTAGCGATACCTTTACATCTGTCCTGGTCGTCGAGTTCCTGGTCAACGAGGGGAGAACCGTTTCGTGAATAGGGCGTGGGCTTTCACCTGCATCGTCGCCTTGAGCGCGATCCTCGGCGGATGCGGCAAGCAGGGTACGCCCACCGCCACGCAAGCATCGGGCGCATCCGCGAGCGAGGCGCCGGCTCAGCCGGCACAGAGCGCGAGCGGAGCTTCCGCGGCATCGGGCACGCTGGTGACCGTCACGAAGACACAACTGCCGGCGGAAGCGGCCGAGACACTGCGGTTGATCAAATCGGGCGGCCCCTTCCCTTTTGCAGACGACGGCGTATTGTTCCGTAACACTGCACTTTTGCTGCCAAAGCATCCGCGCGGCTACTATCACACATACACGGTTCGCACTCCTGGTGCGACGGATCGCGGGCTGCGCCGGATCGTATGCGGTGGACCGCGCAAGCAGACCGGCGACTGCTATTACACCGACGACTACTACGTCAGTTTCAAGCGCATTGCAGAGTAAGGACGGATGCATCGACCACTTTGGACGACGCGCCGGTCATTTCTCCCTCCATCTGGCGCCAATTTTCGGATCCGGATTCCCGATATCATTCGGACACCTACGGATTGAATTCGAGAGCCACGTGATGCGAGCCATCGACCGCTCCAGTCGGGCAGCGACGGAGAGCAGGGGCGTGCCGCCGCTATTCAGCGGTGGCGTAAAAGAGACGCTGCTTGCGATCGGCAAATCAGCGAAGTGAGGCCAGAAAACAGGCCTGTTCGTCATGAAGCCGTGCGCCCGTGACCCATAGAATTTTGGCGTAGGCACACATTACGGACCGTCACGCGTCCGATACTGTCGGACCGCTTTCCCACATCGGATTTCCGGTTAATTCAGCATGACACGGCTCGCACGGCACTACGTCCCAGAACAACCGCAGCACGTTATCTTGCAGGGGCTCATGGGGCCCGCATTTCTCGACGAAGGAGACTACCTATACTTCCTCGCCTGCCTGGCAGACGCCGCGCGCGTTGCCGATCTGGCAGTCCACGCTTGGGTGCTCATGCCCGACGCGATACAGTTCCTCGTCACGCCTTCATACGAGTCGAGCGTGGCCATGGCGATGCAGGCTGTTAGCCGTCGCTATGTCGAAACATTCAACCGCCGCCACGGACGCCGCGGTACGGTATGGCGTGGCGGATACCACGCAACGGTGATCGAACCCGAGCGGTATTTCCTGCTCGCGAGCCAGATCATCGATCATGCGCCTGTGCGCAACCACCTTGTGGCCGAGCCGGGAAACTATCCGTGGTCGAGCTACACGCACCACATCGGGCTGCGTGTCGATCGCTTCATCAAGGACCATCCACTCTATCGGGCGCTCGGCAATACGCCTTTCGAACGCCACCAGTCGTACCGCGATCTGGGTGCGCAGCCTCCTGATGAACACGAAATTGAAAACCTGATGCAGTCGACGCTCAAGGGCTGGGTGCTCGGCAGCCCCGCGTATTGCGAGTGGGCCGCGCAGACGGCCAACCGGCGTTTAACGCCGCTGCTGCTGCGCGACCGGCCGCCCAAGGTTCGCACGGCACCTGTCCTCGCACCGGTGGGCTAACCGGAATCAAGCAAGGGAATCTTGTTTGTCTGAGCCCTGCAAGGCCGGGACAGAGCGCGTCAATCTGCCCGGCCGGTATCGCCGAGTCGCTCGAAGGGAAAACGATTCGGCCGCGGCGATCCGGTTCTCTCCTGGAGGCGCATAATCATTGCCTGGCGTAGGCGTCATTCAAGCCGGCTCGACGATGTAGCAATCCGGATCCTGACGTTTCCGCCCGGCGCACCGATATTGCGTGCAGGAC
Source organism: Paraburkholderia sp. JHI869 (assembly GCF_038900775.1). Lineage (NCBI taxonomy): Bacteria > Pseudomonadati > Pseudomonadota > Betaproteobacteria > Burkholderiales > Burkholderiaceae > Paraburkholderia > Paraburkholderia sp. JHI869. The sequence goes on along the minus strand of NZ_JAYMSC010000002.1, from coordinate 426,863 downwards.
CTGCATCGTGACCTTCCCTTTCTTCACAATTGGCCATTCCGACCGCACGCTCGATGATTTTATTGGGCTATTGAGAGGCGCTGAAATCGGAATGCTGGCCGACGTGAGAAAAATGCCACGGTCGAGAACGAACCCGCAATTCAACGAGGAGACATTGCCCGTTGCGCTTGCGCAATTCGATATCTCCTACGAACACGAAACCGCTCTCGGTGGTTTGCGCGGTAAATCGCGAACCGTATCTGAGGACGTCAATGGCTTCTGGATAAACAGCAGCTTTCATCATTACGCCGACTATGCGCTTTCCGAAGCATTTCACGCGGGCATCGATCATCTGGTCGAACAAGGCCGCGAGAGGTGTTGTGTCGTGATGTGTTCCGAAGCCGGATGGTGGCGGTGTCACCGGCGTATCATCGCCGACTATCTGATCGCGCGCGGTGAAACGGTTTTACACATCATGGGTGGGCAACGTCACGAACCCGCACGGCTAACTGCGGGTGCGATCGTTCGGCCCGATGGGTCCATTGTTTATCCACGGGTCGAATGAGGCGAAAACGTGGATCGCCATCCAGGCGATGTTTCCGGCACGCACCGCCCCCGTACCCAGTATGATTCCTCCGCGCCGGGTTCAGCGCTAGCGAGCGCTCTCCAAACCGGAGAGCCGGCATCCGGGTTCCTCTACGCATCCCCAGCTCCTAAAAAGTGCCAGCGAATCTGAAAATTGTATAGGGACACCACGGCGTCCCGGGCATATCTTTCTGCCAGCGAATCCGATGTCCGGCGATTTGCGGGTTGCTGTGACGCTGATAAGAAAATGGAGACTAGTGTGCGTGCTTCGCTTCAAATGAAAAACAAGATCCTGACGTGCCTCGCCATCGCCGCCGCGACTGCGTGCGTGCCAGGCGCGGATGCCGCGACGGCAACCAAGGGCGACTTGCTGATTTACCGCATCGGCCCGACCACCTCGGAACTCTATGTCGCCAATGCCGACGGCAGCGACGAACACCGGCTGATTCAGTCCAACGGGTTTGACTATCACGGTTCCTTTTCGCCGGACGGCAAATGGATCGTGTTCACCTCGGAGCGCGACGGTCTCGGTCATGCCAGCCTTTATCGCGTGCGCGTGGACGGCACCGGTCTGCAGCGTCTGACCGACTCGATCGGGGTGAGCGACGCCGCTGTCTACAATCCGGCCGATCCGAATGTCATTGCGTTCGTGTCGTCGCGACGTGGCAAGGATAGCTGGGGCACGACGAATATCTGGACGCTCGACATCAAGACGGGCGCGCTGCATAACGTGACCGGCGATATCAAGTTCGACCCGGACAAGCCGCACAGTTTCTTCCGGCCGTCGTGGTCGCCGGATGGCAAGTGGATCGCGCTGTCGTCGGACATCGGCAGCGACTGGCGCGGCCATAACCTGCCGGTCGGCTGGGAGCGAACCCAGGAAACAGGCATCTACGAGATCCATCCGGACGGCACGGGATTCAGGCAGATTACTGCGCGCAACGGCTTTGCAGAAGGCTCGCCGTCGTGGTCGGCGGACGGCAGGCATGTGGCGTTCTATGAAACCCCGGTCGAATCGACCTGGGGCGCGCACCGTCCCGAAGCCATCGGCAAGGTCGATTCGCAGATCGTGCAGGTCGATGTGGCCACGGGCGAGCGCAAGGATCTGACGAACACGGCGGGATTCAAGGTGTTCCCGCAATACGTGGGCACAAGCGACGTCGCTTATCACATCAAAAATGGCGCTCAGGAAGGGCTCTTTACGACGAGCGGTCAGTCGCGCGCGACGGCGGGAAGCGGTATCCGCTCGCCGCATTATTCGGCTGACGGCAAGACGGTCGTCTACGAGAAGGTGGTGTACGCCAAGCCGTTCCACCCGAACGGCACGCCGCTCTACAGTTTCGATCCGCAATGGAACTACCGTTTCGTCGATGTGTTCCCGCAACTCTCGCGCGACGGAAAATCGCTCGTGTACACGGAAAAGGCGGTTGGCTCATCGATCATGGTGGCGAATACCGACTTCACCGATGCCCGCCGTATCTACGATCCGGTTACCAGTGGCCTCGATCCGAAGATGATCACAATGGGGCTGGCGGGTGCGTTTCAGCCGACCTGGTCGCCGGACAAGCAATGGGTGGCCTTCGGCGTGGGCGGGTGGTTCTTCACGCGCGCTCACATGCCGGGCCGCATCATGCGCATCAAGGCCGACGGCAGCATGAATGGCAAGCCGGAGATTCTTACCGACGGCAAGGAGAACGCAGGCTTTCCGAGTTATTCGCCGGACGGCACCCGCATCGTCTACCGCGTGTGGAGCGATACGGACAAGGGCCTGCGAATCCTCGACCTGGAGACGCACAAGACCACGGTGCTGACCACCGAGCCGGACAACCTGCCCGGCTGGTCGCCGGACGGCAAGAGGATCGTGTTTACGCGCAAGGAGGTCAACCCGAATGACCCCAACAAGTTTCACTACGACGTGTACACGATCCACCCGGACGGCTCGGATGTACAGCGCGTGACGCCGCCGGGTTCCAATCAGGCCCACGCGACCTGGACATGGGACGGCCGCATTGCGTACAGCTCAGGCGAGTACGGATTCCGCGACGAGTTATCGCTGTACGACGACACGTTCCAGCCCGATGGCCAGAACTGGGTGATGAATGCGGACGGCAGCGATCGGCATGCAATTACCGACACGCTTTGGGAAGATTCGATGCCGCTTTATATCCCCCGGCTGTAAGTTCACCCCGCAGATTTGAATGACAAAGGCACCGCGCACAGGCGCGGTGCCTTTTTTTATCGTGGCTATCGTGGCGAATCCAAGAAGATTCGAATGGCAGTGCTTACTAATGAAAGAGCGCGAATCAAGGTTCAATGCGGTCGAACTGCACGCGAGTTGTGGATTACCCGAACACATACCCATTCTTATAAAAAAGTGCCAGCGAAAATCACTTTTGTGTAAAGGCATTCACGCGCGTATCGCATACATTCCATTCCACCACGGCGGCCTCTGTCACGTTGAATAACGGAAGTCGCTGCCGGCGGTGCGAAAAATCGAGAGTCGTAAATCGACCGCATCTTGCATATCGATAAATATGGAAGGAGACATGAAAAAATCCACAGCTATGTGCATGCCGCTGTTCGGTGTTGTCCTTGTCGGCTGCTTCGCCGGAGTCGCCCATGCGGCGGATGCATCACCGACTGCAGAGGGCGGGACCCAGGCAGCACAGGTTGCCCAGACGGACAGCAAAGCACCTGACGCACCGCTGAATCCGGCCGCCGCTCCGCTGACGCTGTCCCAGGCGAGCACGGTCACCGCGCCGCTCTCGCCGCCGCCAGGGCTCTACGCCCCGCCGACTTCGTGGAACGACACGTATCTCGGCTATCGCGTGGGCACCGACTTTTACTACCCCGGTGTGCGAACCCAGGCGGGCGCACCGGCGAAGATCACGCAGAACATCGGCTATCTGACGACCACGGGCGGCTTCCGGTTCGGTAGTTACGCGTTCAACGTGGACTACCTGGTCTCCAGCATGGCGAACCCCGAGGCGGGGCCGACCAATGCATATGGCTACCCGACGCCGGGTTCGGGCGGCGCGCAGGAACTCTACAGCGTCGGCCGCGTCAGTTTCAGCGCAAGCAAGATCTTCGGCAAATCGTTTTCCTATGGCTTCATGCGGGACTTCGGCCTGACCATTGGCTATGAATTCGGCACCAAGAACGATGCCTATGCGGAACGGGCTCGCATGGTGGTTGTCGGACCCACCATCGACCTTGCCATACCAAACGGCTTCTGGAACATCACGCTCGGCGTTCGCACCGAGAGCAATCACAATGGCATCGAGAACGTGGAAGTGCATTTCAACCCCGCGGTGCATCTCGAGAGCTCGTGGCTCTATCCCTTCCGTATCGGTCCCGTTCCTTTGGTCTTCAAAGGTTTCGCGAGCGTTACCGGGCCGAAAGGAAAGGATGGTTTCGGAGTCCAGACCACTACGGAGTTCCTGACCCGCGCGTATCTGCTGGCAGACCTCGGATCATTCGCCGGCCATCCGCGCACGGTGTATGCGGGTCTTGGCTACGAGTACTGGCACAACATGTACGGCACGCCGGCATCCGAACAACCGGGCACCACGCAGACGTCCGTCCCGATGTTCGTGGCCGAAGTTCACTTCTGATCGAGCGATCAGGCAAGGGCGGCCATCGGCAACCGTAGTGCCTGTTGTCGATGGCCCCTATAGCGGGCGGGATTTAACGAAACACTCAACATGGCGGCGTTTTTATTCAATGGTCTAAGTATTTACCCTAGTGTCAAATGCTAACTTCGTTGCAGCGGAAAACGCTGCAGCCAACCAAAAGTTAGAAGGGTGTAAATATGAACTTGTCGATCAAAGCTGCTTTCTTCGCCGCCGCTGTGCTGGTTCCCGCGTTCGCGTTTGCCCAGTCGAGCGAGCCGCTCACGCGCGAGCAGGTTCGCGCGCAACTCGTCCAGCTCGAAAAGGCTGGCTACAACCCGCTCGCCGATTGTCCGGGAGAATGCCCTGAGGGCCTGCGTCGTGCCGAGGCGCGCGTCGAGCAACAACAGGCTAATGCGAATGCGGCGTACGGGCCGGCCTTGAATGGCACGGTCCAGTCAGGGAAATGAGCGGGTATCGCACTCCCTGCAATTGAATGACGCACGCCTTCCTGCGACATTGCCATCCTTCTTCGGTCTTCGGGACCCTGCCTGAACGACCACCCGCCCGCGCGCATCGCGAAGATTAACCAATCGCTCAATCGCGAAGCTATTTTTCTCAATGGACCAGTAGCGGCGCGCTGGACAAAATTTCGTTGCGTTACAAAGAAACCTAAAACGGGACACGCACCTGCGCGGTGGCTGATTTCAGCTTGCTGCCAAGGCGAATCATGGCCCAATACAAGGAGACAGCAACGATCATGAAGTACACGACCGCAATCTGCGCTTGCGCTTCGCTGATGTATATCGCGCCAGCATTGGCACAAGATAAAGATGAGGCCGCGCAAGCCACACAATACGTAAGTGGAGGAACCAGTACGGTCACCATGTACGGATTGATCGATCAGGGGATCGAATACGTCAACAATGTCGCGAAGGGTAAAAATTCCACGACCAACGCGTTTCGCATGGGCGACGGCACGGCGACGTCCTTTTTCGGCATTCGGGGCACCGAGGATCTTGGCGGCGGCACGAAGGCTATCTTCGATCTGCAAGGCGGTTTCATGCCGAGCAACGGAACCTCGAGGCAAGGCGGGCGTCTGTTCGGACGGCAATCGTACGTCGGTCTGGACGACGCCACTTACGGTCGTCTAACGTTCGGCCGGCAATACACGATGCGGTTTTTCGCCACCTCGTTCATCAATCCGTTCGGCACCGGCGCACAGGGCCTCACAACACTCGACAATGGCATCGCTAATGCTCGGGCTGATAATTCCGTGAGCTATCGCTATTTCCGTGGTGGCTTCGAAGGTGGCGTGAACTATAGCTTCGGTCGTGACGCCGTCAATGGTGACCCGGCAAGCGTTGCCGCCGCGAACTGCCCGGGGCAGACCACGCCCTCGAACGAATGCCGCGAGTATTCGGCCATGGTCAAATACGACGCACACACCTGGGGCGTGGCCACCTCATACGAGCGCGACTATGGCGGCACTTCTGGCACGTTTGGCGGCCTTACTTCGCCGAAGCTGACGGACAGCCGGTTCACGCTGGGCGGATACTTCAAGATCAAGGATGCCAAGGTTGGGGTGGGCTGGATCCGCCGCGATGACGAGGGCATCAAGACGCCGAAGAGCAACCTGGTCTGGGTGACTGGCACGGTGCCCGTGACACCGTTCTTTTATGTCGACAGTATGGTTGCCGGCATCAAATACGACAATTCGCCCAACAAGGCGCTGGTGCTCGTATTGCGTGGCGAGTACTTGCTGTCCAAGCGCACCTTCCTCTATGTGACGGTTGATCACATCCACAACTATGGCACGCTCGCGGATGCGGCGACCACCATTACGCCGGTTCCCACGCCTCCGGCTGGCGGCTCGCAGGTCTCCGTCATCGCAGGTATCCGGCACACGTTCTGACGCAGGGCGGAACACACGCAGCGCAGTTGGATGAAGTGAACCCCAAAGGCCGGATCGCGATCCGGCCTTTGGGGTTCTTGCCATGGCGACGCGAAGATTCAGCCGTGCAGTTTCGCCGCTGCATTCGCCGCCGACATGTCGGCCACATCGTCGAAAGGCTGCTTCTGCTGCAGGATGCCGAGGCCGACGTACATGTCCTGCAGATAGCCGATATCGTCGCGGGTGAGCGACAAGTCTTTCGAGTACGGCCGCTGCGTTTCGTTGAAAGTCCAGATCGCCTCAGCCGATGCCTGGTCGAACTGCTTCTGCGCGTGCTTGCGCGCTTCGAAGAGGGCGTCGCGCGAGGCCGGCGACATCAGGAATTCGTAGAGCGCGCCATAGGCCGCCATGACGGCGACCATGCCCTCATGTTTGTCGCGGACCGCAGCGTTGGATGCATAGGCGGTCTGGAATACGCATTTGGGCAGCGCTTGCCACATGTTGGCGTCATTGAGAACCACGAGCCCGTCGTGATCGTTCAAATGCGAAATGCTGGAGCAGCACGCGTCGACTTCGCCCTTGACGACGGCCTCATGGCACTCGTCGTTGCTGCCTCTATTCACGAAGTTAACCTGCGACGCGTCGATCCCTTTTTCCTTCATGAGCTGCAGCATCAGCGAATGCAACAAGCCCCGATCCGGGCCGACAGCGACGGTCTTGCCCTTCAGGTCTGCGAGCGTCGCGATACCCGCGGGCCGCGCGAAGACCGTGAGCGCGCATTTCTTCATACCGGCGCCAACGATCTTGACCTTCGCGCCCTGCGCGATTCGCGACAACACGAGGTTGTAGCCGGAAACCATACAGAGGTCTCCGGCGCCGGCTGCGATTGCATTGAAAGGGCCCGTTGCGCCGGGGATTTCGGCGATCAGCGCATTCACGCCGAATTGCCTGAAATAACCGAGTTCGTCCATCAGCGCGTTGAGCGTGGCGTTCTCGAGCCCGGGGTTGCTGACGATCCGGATCTGGGAGGAAGCGCCGCGCGCGATATACGGCGCGGCGAGGCCGGCGGCAGCGACGCTCAGGCCGAGTACGCCGGCGCTGCGCAAGAAGCCGCGCCGGGTGAGGGTTTGCGTCATCAGGTGTCTCCCTGGGCCGGTTGGGCCGGCGGGTCGTTGTAGTGGATTCGACAGTCGCAGCCGGCGCGGCAAAAGAGAGGGAATGCCGTATGCGCAACTACGCGCAGCGTGATCGTGCCTGTGAACCCGACCGCACGGCAATTGAGTAAAATGGCCGCAGGCTTAACCAGATCGTAAAACGGGGAGAGGTACGCGACGTGTCGGCGCTTGACTGGTACTTGCAGATCAACCTGAAGGCACGGCATTTGCACCTTCTCGTAGCAATAGATACCTACCGCAATCTCACACAGGTAGCAGAAGTTACCCATGTGACGGTGCCCGCTGTCTCGAAGGCGCTCGCCGAACTCGAGCGGGGGCTCGGACTCACGCTGTTTTCCCGCACCGCGCAAGGCCTCGTGCCCACGCCCTATGGCGATTGCCTCATTCGTCACGCGCGGGAAATGCTGACCATCCTGAATCAGGCCCGCGACGAGTTAAAGGCCCTGAGTTCCGGGGCTGAGGGCAAGGTTCATATCGGCATGCTGCCGGCCTCGGCCTCCGTGTTGCTGCCGCAGGCGCTGAGCCTGCTCAAGCAGCGCTCCCCAGGCACCAATGTGGTGGTGATAGAGGGCACGACGGCCACGCTGCTGCCCGAACTCTGGCAAGGCAAGCTCGATCTGGTCGTAGGCCGCCTCCCCGCGCCGGATACGCTCGGCAGCTTCGAAGAGAAGGAGCTTCTCGAGGACCCCGTGACGCTGGTGACAGGGCGCCACCATCCGTTGGCGCGCAGGAAAAACCTCAAATGGGAAGACCTGCATCCTTATCCGTGGATATTGCCGCCGCCAGGTTCGATATTGCGGGACCCGCTGGAGCGCGCACTCGAAGTGCATGGCGTGCCGCTCACGAGCAACTACATCGAAACGCTTTCGATTCACGTCGTGCGCGCGCATTTGCAGGTCTCCGATTTCATCGCCGTGATGGCCGACACGCCCGCCAACGACCCCGCCCAACCGCTCCACACGCTGCCGTTGAGCCTGCCGCGGCTGCTGCGCCCGGCAGGGGTGCTGTGGAACCGCAATCGAGGCCTCACGCCCAGCGCCCAACTCATGGTGTCGTGCCTCGACGAGGCCGCGCAACATCTCGCCGCGAAGAGCCACGGCGAGCAGTAAGCGTCCTTCCAGCGATCGTGCCCTCCGCCCGTCAACCGGGCGGGCGCTCGCCACGTCTTAACCCCTCGCAAGCCTTAACCATTTGCTCAAACCTTGGGCAAATTTTCTCAATTCTCCCTGTGTCGGCGGGCTGGCAGAATTTAACTGCGTTCACTCGATAGCTGAACGGAGACGACGCGATTCACGCTACGGGACTGCAATGGTCTCGGGCTTGCCGCAAAGGCGAATCGCGAAACATGACCGGAGACAGGGACGACCATGAAGTTCACGACCGCAATTCGCGCTTGCGCGGCGCTCATTTGTATTGCCGCGATGGCGATTGCCGGACCCGCTTATGGTCAATCGGTCGAAGACTTCTATCACGGCAAGATCCTGACGATCGTCGTCAGCGCCGACGCCGGCACGCCAACGGACATCATTGCGCGCCAGTTCGCGCGCTTCTTCGTGAACTACATTCCAGGCAAGCCCCGCGCGGTGGTGATGAACGTGGTAGGCGCGGGCGGGATGGTTGCGGCCGCATCGCTCCAGACTCGACAGCCGAACGACGGCACCGTGATCGGCTTCCTCCAGCGCAATAACCTCTACATTCCGCTGCTCGATCCGCGGCAGAACCGGTTTGATCCGCGCAAGGTGCGGTGGCTGGGCAGTCTCAACAAAGTCGAGTACTGCATTGTTTCCATGACGCGCTCTGGCGTCACCACGGCGGGCGATCTCACGAAGAAGAAGATGTATATCGGCGCGACGGGCTTCGCGAATGAGGACAGGACGCTGCCCGCGCTGCTCGACGAGTACCTGGGCGCGAAGATGAGCATCGTGCCCGGCTACACGGGGCGCGGCGAAGTGTATCTGGCGATGCAGCGTGGCGAAGTCGACGGCTGGGCCTCGACGATCGACGGGCTGCAGCAGGGCGAGCCGGTGCGCCTGCTCGCCAACGGCAAGATGAAGGTGTTGCTGCATCTGGGCTGGAACAGTCCGGCGCCCTTCGCCAACGTTCCCAACCTGAGCACCTACATCACCAATCCCGACGTGAAGGCGCTGTTCAACCTGTTCCTGCTGCCATTCGATGCGGGCAGGCCGATAGCCGTGCCGCAAGGCGTGCCTGAAGATCGTCTGGCTGCGCTGCGTGCCGCCTTCGCGAAGACGATCGCCGATCCCGAGTTCATTGCCGCGATGAAGCGCTCAGGATACCCAATCGATCCGATCGACGGCAGCGCGGTGGAGCAGATCGTCAGCAAGCTCTATGCAACGCCTGAGCCGCAGATCGAGAGCGCGCGCAAGCTCATTTTCAGTTCGCATTGAATACGCCGGAACAGAGAATGTCATGAACCTGATGCGGGCAAGTGACAGTCATTCACCCAGAGGTTAAATCGTATGACACCCGAAATCATCGACATTCATCCCCATATCATCTCGGCGGATACGGTTCGCTATCCTGTCGCTCCGCAGAACGGCCATCGCTCCAGGTGGTCCGCCACGCGCCCCGTGACGTTCGAGCAACTGGTTGCCGAGATGGATGAAGCCGGCGTTGCGAAAGCGGCGATCGTGCATTCGTCGACGACCTACGGCCACAACAACGCGTATGTCGCCGATAGCGTGGCGAAGGACCCGAAGCGCTTCACGGGCGTCTATTCCTTTGACCTGCTGGCCTCCGATGCCTTGAAGACCTTCGATCACTGGCTGGCCAACGGCATGGGCGGCATCCGGCTCTTCACGGGCGGCGCGACGCATCAAGGCGACGGCAGCTGGCTCGTCAATCCGGCGACCTTTCCGGTCTGGGAGCGCTGTGCCGAACTTGGCATGACCATGGTGGTGCAGACCACGCCGGAGGGGTTGTCGATGGTGGCCGAACTGGCCACGCGTTTCCCCACGGTGAAGATCGCGCTCGATCACTGCGGCAGGCCCGATCTCGAAGACGGCCCTCCCTACGCGCGTTGCGCGGCGCTGTTCGAACTGGCGAAGTACCGCAACGTGTACCTGAAGATCACGCCGAAAACGTTCGATCTCGCGCAGGCTGCGCCGGGTGGCGCAGAAGCATTTTTCGCGCAACTGGTGAAAGTGTTCGGCGCGGACCATCTGGCCTTCGGCTCGAACTATCCCGCCTCCGCAGGGCCGCTGAAGAACCTGATCGAGCAGGGCAACGCATGCTTCGCGGCGCTGAGCGAGGAAGAGCGCGCATGGATATGGGGCCGCACGGCGAAGGTCCTGTACCCGTCGCTCGCCGACTGAACGCGCAACGAGGTCGAAGACTCAGGCGGCTTGTGCCGGCTATTTCATCAGGATGACGCATGGAATTTTTCAACGACGCAACGGTAGTGGCAGCAGGCCATGCGCTGTCTACGCTTCTGCAGTTCAACCGTCTGATCTTTCTCGTTTTCGGCGTCATGGTCGGGCTGGCGATCGGATTGCTGCCGGGCATCGGGGGGCTAACGGGCTTTGCGTTGCTCGTGCCGTTCACCTACACCATGGACCCGTATGCGGCCTTCGCCATGCTGCTCGGCATGGCCTCGGTCATTACGACTTCGGACGTGATTCCGGCCGTGCTCTTCGGCGTGCCGGGCCACGCGGCTTCGCAGGCAACCGTGCTCGACGGGTTGCCCATGACAAAGCGCGGTGAAGCGTCGCGCGCACTCAGCGCGTGCTATATGTCCTCGTTGATGGGCGGCTTGATCGGCGCGATTATCCTGGCCATTTCACTGCCGTTGGTCCGCCCGTTCGTTCTTTCGATCGGCACGCCCGAAATGCTGGGGCTCACGATTTTCGGCGTTTCGATGGTGTCGGCGCTCTCGGGCAATGCGCCGCTTCGGGGTGTAGTCGCCGCGTGCTTCGGCATTCTGGTCGGCATGATCGGCACCAATGTCGAAACCGGGCAAATGCGCTGGACAGGCGACCTGCTTTACCTGCAAGACGGCATTCCGCTGGTGCCGATCATTCTCGGCATTTTCGCGCTGCCCGAGTTGTGCGAACTCGCTATCCGCCGTACAGCAATTGCCGACAATGTGCAGTTCAGTTCGCGCCAAGGCATGCGGCAGGGCGTGAAAGACAGTCTGCGCAACTGGTTCCTCGTTCTGCGTTGCGGCGGGCTAGGCGCGATCCTCGGTGTCGTGCCCGGTATCACGGGTGCGGTGACGGACTGGATCGCTTACGGTCACGCGCTGCAAACCTCGAAGGGTGCAAAGGAATCCTTCACAAAGGGCGACGTGCGAGGCGTGATCGCGCCTGAAGCGGCGAATAACGCACGGGAAGGCGGCAGCCTCGTGCCGATGCTTTCGTTCGGCGTGCCAGGCGGTGCAGCGCAGGCCATCCTGCTCGGCGCGATGATGGTGCACGGGTTCATTCCCGGCCCCGACATGCTGACCAAGCATCTGGACTTCACCTATTCGATGGTGTGGTCCATCGCGCTCGCCAATATCTTCGGCGCGGGCTTGTGCTTCTTGCTCAGCGGGCAATTCGCGAAGATTTCGACGCTGCGCTACACGCTCATCCTGCCGGTCATCATGCCGATCATCTACGTCGGCGCCTTCCAGGGCTCGCGTAGCTGGGGCGATCTTTTCGTTCTGCTGATCGCCGGGGTGATCGGCTGGACCATGAAGCGCCTGCGCTGGGCACGTCCGCCGCTGATCCTGGGCCTCGTGCTCGGTACGTTGATGGAACGCTACATGACGATCTCCTTCGTGCGCTACGGCACGGATTGGGTCACGCGTCCGGTCGTCATGGTGCTGCTCACGCTCGCCGCGCTGGTCTTTTTCAAGCCGCTGTTCAACGCGCTGCGCAGCGGCGGTCTCGCGCGCATGCGGCCGAGTGGAAAGATCGTGTTGAAGCTCGAAGACCTGGTTTATGTGTTCTTCATCGGCATCGGGCTCTACATGCTGGTGACGGCGCAGAGCTGGCTGTTGATGGCGAGAATCGGGCCGACGGTCATTGCGAGCATGCTCGTTATCGCCGGAACGCTCAGTCTTGCGTACAAGGTGTTTGTCATTCCCGCACACGCGGGCGCGGCGAAGGCGGGTGGCGGCATCCACATGGATGTGTCGGGCGACCACGGCGAAAAGCTGTCGAACAAGGTAACGCTGATAAGGGCCGCGCGGTTCTTCGGCTGGTTCGTGGCGTTTCTCGTGTGCATGTCCTTGATCGGCATGATCCCCACGGTGCCGATCATGATCGTGGCGTTCATGCGCGTGGAAGGCGGCGAGTCTTGGAAGCTCAGTCTGATTTTCGCAGCCTGCGTGACGGCGCTCATCTACGGCATCTTCGACCAGATCATCCATATCCCCTGGCCGAGCAGCCTTTTCTAAAGCGGTAATCGGGACGATGCGAGAGAGCGCTGTGCACAAATGCCACTTCCAGTTTCTATGGCGGACGCGCGACAACGAGATTCGATGGACGTGTCGCACATGCGGGGTGCTGCTGATGCGCGGAAGACTCTACGGGCCATTGTGAGCGGCGCGACGCGAATGCATATCGAACATTGAAAGGAAATGGAATGACGAAGAACCGACTCGAACGTATCGATCCGGAGAAGGCCACCGACGATCAGAAGAAAGTGATCGCGCGCCTGGGCGAAGGGCGAGGACGCATCCCCACGCCGTTCAACATCTGGCTGCACAACCCGAATCTGGCTGCAGGCATGGAGATCATCGGCACACACGTCGATCGTTCGCCCGTGCTCAGCGAGGCGGAAACCGAAGTGGCGATTCTGTCGACGGCCGTGTTCTGGAACGCGCCGTACGTGATCGCCAATCATCGCCGCCATGCGCTCAAGGCGGGTGTGCCCGAAGCGGTGGTCGATGCGATCCTGGAGAAGCGCCGGCCGGGTGCAGGCGACGATCGTTTCGGTATCCTCTGCGATGCGGTTTGCGACATCCTGGCGGGCGGCGCCATCGACGACGCGCGGTTCGAGCGCTACGACGCCGGGCTGGGCCGCGCGGCGATTGCGGAACTGCTCGTCACCGTTGGCTATTTCACCTCGATTTCGCTTGGCATGACACTGCACGCGCTCGAGCCCAAAGACTGAACGAGCGGGTGAAACCGCAGAGGTACATAACGTGTCCGCTCTCGACTGGTACCTGCAGATCAACCTGAAGGCGCGGCACCTGCGCCTGCTCGTGACGATCGACACATACCGCAACCTGACCCAGGTGGCCGACGTCACGCACGTGACTGTGCCTGCCGTTTCGAAGTCACTGGCCGAACTCGAACGCGGCCTCGGCCTCACGCTGTTCGCACGAACGGCGCAGGGACTCGTGCCCACGCAGTATGGCGATTGCCTCATTCGCCACGCGCGGGAAATGCTGACCATCCTGAATCAGGCGCGCGACGAGTTGAAGGCGTTGAGTTCGGGAACCGAGGGCAAGATCCATATCGGCATGTTGCCCGCCTCGGCTTCGGTGTTGCTGCCGCAGGCGCTGAGCCTGCTCAAGCAGCGTTCGCCAGGAACCAACGTGATGGTGACGGAAGGCACGACCGCCTTGCTGTTGCCTGAACTCTGGCAAGGCCATCTCGACCTCGTGGTGGGCCGCCTGCCGCCGCCCGATACCCTTGGCAGCTTCGAAGAGAAGGAACTGCTCGAAGAACCCGTGACGCTGATGACGGGCCGCCACCATCCGCTCGCGCGCAGGAAAACGCTGGACTGGTCGGATCTGCGCCCCTTCCCCTGGATATTGCCGCCGCTCGGCTCAATACTGCGCGATCCGCTGGAGCGCGCGCTCGAAGCGCACGACGTGCCGCTGACGAACAACTACATCGAAACGCTCTCGATCCATGTTGCGCGCGCGCATCTGCAGATTTCGGACTTTATTGCGGTGATGGCGGGCACGCCGGGTGGCGACACGGCCCAGCCGCTTCATACGCTTCCGTTAAGCCTTCCGCGTCTGCTGCGGCCGGCGGGCGTGCTGTGGAATCGCAATCGTGGGCTGACGCCGAGCGCGCAACTCATGCTGTCGTGCCTGGAGGAGACGGCTGAACGGCTGAGAACGGGCACTGGCATCGCTGCACGGGCGGTGGCGCAGCCGGCTAAGCCTGGCCGGCTGCCGACTCCCACTGAGCGCGTTGAGCGGCCCTAAAAGCCGTACTTAGCCATTCGCTCAACATAACCGAAGCCTCAAGCCTTGAAGCCGAACCTCGCCACACGCTCGCTTCATCAACGCGATCGAGGCCCCGGCAGCAGCCAGCCACAGCGCTCGGCGGGGGGCTTTACCGAATGGTTAACTCACCCGCAGGTTAATTCAATAGACGGAAAACCAGCGCGGAAAGATCATCTACACAACGAGATCACCTGAACAGCCACGCAACGTCCCCACAGCGGGCATGACACAGCGATCGGAGACAGGTTGAATCGATTGTCCAGGTCCAAGGAGACTACATTGACCAAGAAAGTCCACCTCAAGCTCGCCATCGCCGAGCATCCGCACACCGCTGCCATCCGTGACGGTTCCATTCCCATCGAAGGCGTAGACGCCGAGTTCATCACGGTTCACCCGCAGATCGGCGCATTCCGCCGCATGGTCCGCGATGTCGAATTCGATGTGTGCGAACTCGCGCCGACCACGTACATCATCGCGCGTGCTTACGGCGCGCCTTTCGTTGCGCTGCCGATCTTCGTGGTGCGCCGCTTCCATCACTCGGGCCTGCTGGTGCGTCCCGACGCTGGCATCAAGACGCCCAAGGACCTCGAAGGCAAGAAGGTCGGCGTGCGTGCCTATTCGGTGACGACCGGCGCATGGACACGCCAGGTGCTGATGGACGAATACGGTCTGGATTCGTCGAAGGTCACGTGGGTGGTCGACGACGAAGAGCACGTCACGCAGCTCAAGCTCCCGCCGAACGTGATTCACGCGCCGGCCGGCACGTCGCTCGCCGAGATGATGGCCAAGGGCGAGCTGGTTGCGGGCTTTCACGGCAACGCGGGCATCGGCCGCACCGGCGACCCGAATGGCGGCTGGAAGGAAGTCGAGGCCAACTACCCGGACATGTTCCCGAACGCCGACGAAATCGAAGCCGAGTACTACGCGCGCACCGGCGTCTATCCGATGCACGGCACGATCGTCGTGAAGGATTCGGTGCTGGCCGAGCATCCGTGGGTGGCCAAGTCGATCTACGACGCTTTCGACAAGGCCAAGAAGGACTGGCTCGCGAAGCTCAACGCGGGCGAACTGACCGACAAGAAGAACAAGAAGTACGTAGAACTGCAGAAGATCGTCGGAAACGACCCGCTGCCCTACGGCATTGAAGAAAACCGCAAGACCATCGAAGCCCTCGAGGCGACGGCATTCAAGCAGGGCCTCACGCCGCGCCGCATGAGCATGAGTGAGCTGTTCGTCGATCCCCGCGCTTGAACTGCGTTTTGAACTCCGTACGGAAGAAAAAATGATCATCGATTGCCACGGTCACTTCACGACCGTTCCTGCCTCGTTCCGCGACTGGCGCGCCAAGCAGATCGCCTCCGCCAACGATCCCGCCAACGCGCCGGCGCTCTCGGGCGCACACGTCAGCGACGACGAGATCCGCGAAGGCGTGGGCAACGGCCAGCTGCGTCTGCAGAAAGAGCGCGGCGGCGACCTCACGTTGTTCTCGCCCATCGCGGGCCTGATGAGCCACCACCTCGGCAACGAACGCACGAGCCTCGAGTGGGCCGAGGTCTCGAACAACCTCGTGCGCCGCGTGTGCGACATCTACCCAGACAACTTCGTGCCCGTCTGCCAGTTGCCGCAGTCGCCGCTCGCGCCGCCGAAGAACTCCGTGGCCGAACTGCGCCGCTGCGTCGAGGAAATGGGCTTCGTTGGCTGCAACCTGAATCCGGACCCGAGCGGCGGCTACTGGACCGGCAAGCCGATGACGGACCGCGAGTGGTATCCGGTCTACGAGGCGCTGTGCGATCTCGACGTGCCGGCCATGATTCACGTCGCCGCTTCGTGCAACGCGTGCCATCACGGCACCGGCGCGCATTACCTGAACGCCGATACGTCGGTCTTCATGCAGTTGCTGCAGGGCAATGTGTTCAAGGACTTCCCGACGCTGCGCCTCGTGATTCCGCACGGCGGCGGCGCGGTGCCTTATCACTGGGGCCGCTACCGCGGCATGTCGCTGGAAATGATGGACCGTCCGCTCGAAGGACTGCTGAACAATATCTTCTTCGACACGTGCGTGTATCACCACCCGGGCGTGGAACTGCTTACGAAGGTCGTGCCGACGAGCAACGTGCTGTTCGGCTCGGAAATGATCGGCGCCGTGCGCGGCCGCGATCCGGACACCGGCGAGTACTTCGACGACACCAAGCGCTATGTCGACGCCTGCACCGCACTGAGCGACGCCGACCGCCACGCGATTTTCGAAGGCAACGCACGCCGCGTGTACCCGCGCCTCGATGCGCACCTCAAGGCCAAGGGTCTGTAACGGAGCCGATAGCTGAACGGACATCATGAACTTCATCGACATTCATCCTCACATCATCTCGGACGATGAGAAGCGCTATCCGCCCGCGCCGCTGTTCGGCAAGCGCTCGGACTGGTCGCAGGAGCGCCCCAATACCGTCGAGGCGCTGATCAAGGCCATGGACGAGGCCGGTGTTTCGAAGGCCGCAGTCGTGCATTCTTCGACGACCTACGGCTTCGACAACAGCTACGTCGTGGACGGCTGCAACCAGTACAAGGACCGGCTCGTGGCCGTGGGCTCCGTGGACATGCTGGCCGACGACGTGCCTGCGGTCATCAAGGGCTGGGCCGACAAGGGCCTTGCCGGCCTGCGCATCTTCACCGGTGGCTCGACCAAGGACTTCGATCCGAGCGAGCTGGACAATCCCAAGTCCTTCAAGGCATGGGAAATGCTCGCAGAACTGCAGTTGCCGATGTGCATCCAGACGGGGCCGATCGGTCTGCCCCAAGTGCGCATGCTGGCCGAGAAGTTCCCGGGCGTGAACATCATTCTCGATCACCTTGGCCGCCCCGACGTGCTCGACGGCGCGCCGTATGCGAATGCCGCGAGCCTCTTCGCACTGGCCGATCTGCCAAACATCTACATGAAGCTCACGCCGCGCATTTTCGGCGACGTGAAGAAGGAAAAGGCCAGCGCAGAGACGTTTTTCCCGCGGGTGGTCGAAGCCTTCGGCGCGCAGCGCATGGCGTGGGGCTCGAACTTCCCGACTTCGCCCGGCACGCTCGCGGAGATTCTCGCGACGGCTGAAGAAGGGCTCGCTTGCCTCGGCGCGGAAGACCGCGCCTGGATTTTCGGCAAGACCGCACAGAAGCTGTACCCCGCCCTGGGCTGACCGAACATTGCCAACCGCGCGTGCGGCCGCCACCGCGCCGCCGCGCAGCGAGAAAGAGAGATTCCCATGTCCAACACTCGTCTAAACAGCATCATTCGCGCGTTCGAATCGGGCAAGGCCGCGCATGCCGCCTTCTCGAAGCTCGATAAGCAAACCGCCATCGAAATGAGCGATTCGCCCTATGACGGGCTCGTCTTCGAGATGGAGCACAACCCGTACGACGTGGCTGCGCTCGGCGACGCGCTGCAGTACATGCTCAGCCGCAAGCAGATCGCCGAGTCCGCGTCGGTGGCGCCGAAGGTGACGCCAATTGCGCGCATTCCCGCCAACGGTGTGGAGATGAACCAGAGCTTCGCCAAGCAGGTGCTCGATCGCGGCGCCTACGGCGTGATCTGGCCGCACGTGGCGACCGTCGAGCAGGCCTATAACGCCGTGGCGTCCTGCCGTTATGCGCGGCCGAAGAATGCACCGCTGTACGAGCCGAAAGGCGTGCGCGGAGATGGCCCGGCCAACGCGGCGCGCTACTGGGGCCTCAGCATGCCCGAGTACTACAAGAAGGCCGACGTGTGGCCGCTAGTGCCCGAGGGCGAGATTCTCGTGGGCCTGATGTGCGAGAGCACGCAGGCGATCGAGAACCTCGACGACATTCTCGCGAATGTGCCGGGCATCGGCTTCATCCTCATCGGTGAAGGCGACCTCAGCCAGGAACTGGGCTTCCCGCGTCAGTACGAGCACCCGGAAGTCATCGACGCGATGCGCCAGATCGTCGAGACCTGCAAGAAGCACAACGTGATCGTGGGCCATCCGCACGTCACGGCGAAGAACCATCGTCGCCTGAGCGAAGAGGGCTATCGCTTCCTGATGTCGGCGCCGCAACGCACGTACGGCGTGGTCGGTCTCGCTCGCGACATGGCAGGCTACTGATGAACGGCGCCGAAAGTCTCGTCGCGACCCTGGTCGATCAGGACGTCGAAGTTTGCTTCGCGAACCCCGGCACCTCGGAGATGCACTTCCTCGCCGCTTTGGGCAACAATCCCGGCATGCGCAGCGTGCTGTGCCTGTTCGAGGGCGTGGCCACGGGCGCCGCCGATGGCTGGTACCGGATGAAGGACAAGCCGGCTTCGACGCTCCTGCACCTGGGCCCGGGTCTCGCGAACGGTCTCGCGAACATCCACAACGCGAAGCGCGCGTCGTCGGGCATGGTCAATGTCGTCGGCGAGCATTCGGTGTCGCACCTCAAGTATGACCCGCCGCTCACCTCCGATATCGAAGGCCTCGCGCGGCCGCTGAGCCACTGGGTCCGCCGCGCCGAATCGGCGGACACCATCGCGTGGGACACGGCGCAAGCCGTGGCCAAAGCGAGCGGGCATCCGGGGCAGATCGCCACGCTGATCCTGCCGGGCGACACCTCGTGGCAGCGCACGGACGCTGAGCCCGTGCTGCCGCCCGCGGCCGTGAGCCGTCGCAAGACATCGAGCGCAGCGCGTATCGAGCATGTCGCTCGCGTGCTGCGCTCCGGCGAGCCGACGCTCATCATCCTCGCGAACAAGGGCACGCGCGGCGCTGCGCTCGAAAAGGCTGGCCAGGTGGCCGCGGCCACCGGCGCGCGGCTGGGCTCGCAGTTCTTCACCGCGCGCATCGAGCGTGGCGCGGGCCGCGTGCCCATTGCGCGCATTCCGTACGCGGTGCCGCAAGCCATCGCCTTCCTCAAGGACTTCAAGCACATCGTCACGGTGGAGACCACCGAACCGGTGGCCTTCTTCGCGTACCCGGACAAGCCGAGCCTGCTCAAGGCCGAGGGCACGATGGTCCATGCGCTCGTCGAAGCCGACGAGGACAGCGAACTAGCGTTCGACATGCTGCTGCAGGCACTCGGCGCCGTCGATGCGAAAGCGGTGGTGCAGCCGCGCATCGAAACGCCGGTGCCGACGGGCGCGCTCAATCCCACGAGCATCGCTCACGCACTTGCCGCCGCATTGCCCGAGCATTGCATCGTCGTCGACGAATCGCTCACCACGGGCCGTGAATCGATGAGCCTGACCATGGGCGCGCGGCCGCACGATCTCATCAACAACATGGGCGGCTCGATCGGCTACTCGACACCCGTGGCGACCGGCGCGGCGCTCGCGTGTCCTGACCGGCGCGTGTTCTGCATGGTCGGTGACGGCAGTGCGATGTACACGATCCAGTCGCTGTGGACGCAGGCGCGTGAAGGCCTCAACGTCACGACGATCATCTTCGCCAACAACAGCTACGCAATTCTCAAGGCCGAGTACGCCAACATGGGCGCAGGCACGCCGGGCGAACGCGCGCTCTCCATGATCGACATCGACCGTCCGCGCATCGACTGGCTGGCGATGGCGAAGAGCATGGGCGTGCCGGGCGTGGCCGTCGAGACGGCGGAGGGCTTTTACAAGGCGATGGTCGACTCGACCCGCGAGCCGGGTCCGTGCCTTATCGAAGTTCGGCTGTAACTCAGATCAACAAGCAACAGGAGAGACATTCATGACAACGACGTTGACTGGCGTGCCGACGTTGCGCACCAATCTGGCCGAATATGCGGTGACGAAGGCGATGCGTGATTCACGCGTAGCGTCGGATCTCGTGACGCTGGACTTTTGCGGGCCAACCCCGGCGCACAACGGCTTCAAGGCCATGGTGCGCGAGAACAAGTTCGACGCCGGCGAGCTGGCTATCGTCACGTTCTTGCAGGCCAAGGCTTATGGCAAGCCATACGTTCTGCTGCCTGCGCCGATTTCGGGACGCTTCCAGCACCACTGCGCCGGATTCAACATCGACTTCGGCCATCTGGATCCCAAGGATATCGAAGGAAAGAAGGTCGGCGTGCGCACTTACACGCAAACGACGGCGCTCTGGATTCGCGGCATCCTGCGCCACGAATACGGCGTGGATCTCGACAAGGTGACGTGGATGACGTTGGGCGACGGACATCTCGCCGAGTACAGCGATCCGGAAAACTGCCAGCGGCTCCCGGCAGGATCGTCGATTCCGGAGATGATGCTCAAGGGCGAGCTTGCCGCCGCATTGCTCGGCGAAGACATGCCGAAGGACGAGCGCGTGCGCACGCTGGTGCCGGATGCGCATGCGGCCGCGAAAGACTGGTTCTCGCGCACGGGCGTCGTGCCGATCAACCACATGTTCGTGGTGCATGAGAATCTGTCGAAAGAACGGCCGGACATCGTTCGCGAGCTGTACCGAATGGTCGTGGAAAGCCGCTCGCTGGCTGAAGGCGTGCCGGCGATCTTCCCGCCTATCGGGATGGAAGCGAATCGCAAGGGTCTGCAACTGGCGGTAGACTGGGCGCTCGATCAGAAAATCATTCCGCGCCGTCTCTCCGTCGACGAATTGTTCGACGACGTGACGGGCAG
The DNA here is from genome assembly GCF_038900775.1 of Paraburkholderia sp. JHI869. Taxonomy (NCBI): domain Bacteria; kingdom Pseudomonadati; phylum Pseudomonadota; class Betaproteobacteria; order Burkholderiales; family Burkholderiaceae; genus Paraburkholderia; species Paraburkholderia sp. JHI869. Next base: position 405,862 of record NZ_JAYMSC010000002.1, on the reverse strand, counting down.
CCTGGGCTGAGCTGGGAAATCATCGGAGACGGCTGGTGGAGATCACGGTACAAAAAGCGGCGCGCCCGGAAAATCGCTGGGGCATTCTCGTGCTGCTTGCGCTTGGGCTGATGATTTCCTTCGTAGACCGAACGAGTATGTCGGCGGCGCTCGCCGACCGTCAATTCGTACACGAGTTCGCGCTGACGCACATCGAGCGCGGCTGGCTCGGCTCCGCCATGTTCTGGTCCTATGGCCTGTTGCAGATGCCGATGGGCTGGGTGGTGGACCGTTACGGCGTGAAATGGCCTTATACGGTCTGTTTCCTGTTGTGGTGTCTCGCGGCGGCGGCAACGGGCGTCGTAACCACGCTCTCCGCGCTGATCCTGGTGCGCCTGTTGATCGGCGTTGCCGAGGCGGTGGTGGTTCCGGCCACCTATCGCTACCTCGCCAACAACTTCGACGAGGCGCACAAGGGCACGGCGCTCGGCATTTACTCCATCGGCGGCAAGATGGGGCCGGCGCTCGGCGCGCCGATCGCGGCGTGGCTCATCGCCATCAGTTCGTGGAAGACGATGTTCGTCGTGACGGGGCTTGCCGGGCTCGTGTGGTTGCTGCCGTGGCAACTGATGCTCAACAACGATTCCCCATCGAAAGCCGAGCTTGCCGTGGCGAAGCGCCGCGCGGCCTCGGTTCCGCTTGGTAATCTGCTGTCGAGTCCGGTGGTGTGGGGCGGCTTGATCACCAACTTCTGCTACAGCTACTTCGTGTTTTACTGTATGACGTGGATGCCGGCATACCTGGTCGAACAACGCGGCCTCTCTCTGCGGCAGTCGGGGCTGTACACGTTCTTTAGCTTTGCTGGCATCGCAATCGTGGCTGCATTGGCCGGGTGGGCAGCGGACCGGTTGATCGCGCGAGGTCATGACGCGGTCGTGGTGCGCAAGTCGTTCATCGTGGCAGGCTTTATCAGCGGCACGACCGTTTTAATGGGCGCGTATTCGCGCTCGCCGCAAATGGCGTTGTTCTGGAATATCGTCTCTCTTTCCCTGCTGGGTCTCGTTACCGCGAACAATCTCGCGCTAGTCAAGCTCACCTTGATTCCCAAACAGGCCGTGGGCTTGAATACCGGCTTGCAGCAGGTCGCCACGAGTCTTGCGGGTGGCGTTTCCGCCAGTCTCTCAGGCTGGCTGCTTCATGTCGGGCGCAGCTACACGCTGCCCATGCTGGCCATTTTCGTGTTCCTTATTCTGGGCGCCACGAGCACGGTGATACTGCTCCAGCGGAAATGGGCGCCGAAAGTCAACGAGAGCGTGCCCGAAACGCAGCAGGCGGAAGCCGGGCAACACCACGCTGATTCGTGAGTCTTTCCGCAGTCTCTGCTTTATGCCAGAAGAATCTTTCGAAAATAACCCGCGCGTGAGCCACGCAAAAGATTTGAAGTCCTTATGAGTCAAGCCAACGAAACATCGTCGCCAGCACTGGAGGCGCCCACCGGCATGACGCCCCTGCTGCGGCACTCGTCGCTAACCCGCTTTCTGATTGCGCGCGTCGGTTCGATCACCGCCCAGCAGATGCTGATGCTCGCAATCAGCTGGCATATGTACGACCTCACATCGAGTGCCTGGTATCTCGGTCTCGTTGGACTCTTTCAGTTCGTTCCCGGGCTTGCCACGACATTGGTTGCTGGGCATTGTGCTGATCGCATGCATCGCGGCCAGATCGTCGCGGTCTGTCTCGCGGCCCAGGCGGCCATTGGCACGGTGCTCGCGGTGGCGACCCTCTCGCATGCCGTGAGTCGCGAACTGCTGCTGGGTCTCTCGCTCGTGCTTGGCGCAATCCGGCCGTTTCAGATGTCGGGTCAACAGGCGCTGTTGCCGATGCTCGTTCCGCAGGCCTTGCTGGCAAGGTCGATGGCGCTCAGCACAGTGGTGCAGCAGGTGTGTGTGATCGCCGGACCGGCGTTGGGCGGGTTGCTATTCGCAACCGGCGTGAACGCACTCTATTTCACTTGCGCGGCGCTATTTTGCGTGAGCGCCGCCATGTATGCCCTGATCCGTTACGATCACGTGGCGCCGCCGCGCGAACCGGTGACGGCCGAGACCGTGCTCGCGGGCCTGCGCTTCGTCTGGAGCAATCCGCTCTTGCTCGGCGGCATTTCACTCGACCTCTTTGGCGTGCTGTTCGGGGGCGCGACCGCGCTCTTGCCGGTGTACGCGAAAGAGATTCTGCATGTCGGGCCGCAAGGTCTGGGCTTGCTGCGCTGCGCGCCTGCCGTAGGCGCGCTCTGTGTCGGGCTCATGCTCTCGCGGCGCGCCATCCGCAGCGGAGTGGGCAGGAAACTGCTGATAGCCGTCGCGGTTTATGGCGCCGCTATCGCCGCCTTCGGATTTTCACGTTCGTTTCTAGTTTCGTTGTTGCTGCTGGCGATATCGGGCGGTGCCGACACGATTAGCGTAATCGTTCGCCAAACGCTCATTCAACTGGAAACGCCGGACCGCATGCGTGGCCGCGTCGCAGCCGTGAACACGCTTTTTATTGGCGCAAGCAATCAGCTCGGCGAATTCGAATCCGGCCTCACGGCTACGGCATTTGGCGTGGTTGGCTCGGTCGTGCTCGGCGGCTGCGCGACCATTCTCGTGAGCGCGGCCTGGAGTCAATTGTTCAAGCCGTTGGCCAGACGGGAAACGCTGCATTGACTGCGCCGGGCGTTAACGCTTCGGTTAAACCCCCAACGATTAACTTCAATGGACGACACGCGGCCAGCAATCGATGATGACCATACCGTCCTGACTTCCCCAGTTGATGAACGCCAGATCGGGTCGTTTGGTGTTGGCGCGCAAACGAAATTGCTGCGGAAAAGCTTTGTGGATTCGCCAACACGTCCGCGAAGCGCGGAGACACCTATGAGCGGTCAGCGCAAATCCCTTCGCGCCCTGGTCAATGACTGGTTTGGAAATGGAGAGAATCTCAACGTCACGCGACCATGTCGCTCGACGAAAATGCCTTGGCGAGTCGTACAGGTTGAAGTCGCGCGTTCGTCTGGCAGTTTGACGATTATCTTCTTCCGGCACGACGACGGCTCATGGTGCGTTTATCCGCCGCCCATCGTTCGGCCTGCAGTGAACTGGCTATTCAACTAGCCGCCGTGCGAGTGCCACGGCGAAAAACAACAACACACAACGCGTTCCAGGAAATCGACATGACTATCAATGGCGACATGCTTATCGGCTTTGCTTCGGTGCGAGGTACCGAGGGCGAGCAACGGGCATTCAATCCATCCAGCAATTCGGAAATCGCTGAGCCGGTGTTTGGAATGGGCGGTGCTGCGCAAGTCGATCGCGCGGCAACGCTCGCTGCCGCCGCTTTCGACGGTTATCGAAATGCCTCGCTCGACAAGCGCGCGGCGTTTCTCGAGGCCATTGCCGACAATATCCTCGACCTCGGCGACGAACTGATCGAACGCGCACAAGCAGAGACGGGCCTGCCTGCGCAGCGCCTTCAAGGCGAACGCGCGCGCACGGTTGGGCAGTTGCGCTTGTTTGCCAAGGTCGTACGCGACGGCCACTTTCTCGCAGCAACGATCGATCGTGCTCAGCCGGCGCGCGAGCCGCTGCCTCGCGCGGATCTTCGACTGGCAAAAGTGCCCCTGGGTCCCGTCGCGGTATTCGGCGCGAGCAACTTCCCGCTCGCCTTCTCGGTTGCGGGGGGCGACACGGCATCCGCGCTGGCCGCGGGCGCACCCGTCATTGTGAAAGCGCACAGTGCACACCTGGGAACGTCGAAGCTCGTAGGCCTCGCAATCCAGAAGGCCGTCAAGGAGCAGGGCTTGCCCGAGGGCACGTTCTCGCTGCTGTTCGGCGCCGGCCGCAAGCTGGGCGAAGCGCTGGTTTCGCATCCGGCGATCAAGGCAGTGGGCTTCACGGGTTCGAGGCAGGGCGGTATTGCGCTCATGCGCCTGGCAAACGCTCGCCCCGAGCCGATTCCTGTGTACGCGGAGATGAGCAGCATTAACCCGGTCTTTCTGTTCCCGCACGCGCTCGCGAACCGGGCCGAGGCAATCGGCAAAGCGTTCGCCGATTCTCTGACCATGGGCGCCGGTCAGTTCTGCACGAATCCGGGTCTCGTGCTCGCCGTGGACGGTCCGGACCTCGACCGGTTCATCGAAGCGGCTGGCGCGGCACTGGCCTCGAAGGCGGCACAGACGATGTTGACGCCGGGCATCTTCGATGCGTACTGCACCGGCACGCAAAACACGGGCGCAGTTTCGGGCGTGACGAAGGTGGCCGAGGGCGAACCCGCAGGCGCGCGCCAAAATGCTGCGCAGGCGGTCCTTTACGTGACCGATGCCGCGCGCCTCCTTGCCTCGCCGGAACTGGAGGCCGAGATGTTCGGTCCGGCGTCCGTTGTGATTCGTGCCCGCAATTTCGGCGAATTGCTCGAGCTCGCCGAGCATATCGAAGGGCAGCTCACCGTCACGCTTCAAATCGATGCGGCAGACCACGCAGATGCAAAACGCCTCTTGCCCGCGCTCGAACGCAAGGTCGGGCGCATTCTGGCTAATGGCTTTCCGACCGGCGTAGAGGTTTGCTATGCGATGGTTCACGGCGGCCCCTATCCGTCGACCTCGAATTCGATGTTCACGTCGGTGGGGGCGATGGCGATCGAGCGCTTCCTGCGACCTGTCTGTTATCAGGACTTGCCGGATACGTTGCTTCCTGACGCATTGCAGGAAGCCAATCCGCTTGCTGTCTGGCGTCTCGTCGACGGGGCACCGGTTGCGCCGGTGTAACTGGCAAAGCCCTTTAGTGCGGTTGCGAGAGTGACGCCGCTATAAAGCGGCGTCACTCTCGCTTTCGACGAAGAATGCGAAGCTTACTTCGCAGACTTCTCGACGATGTCGTTCACTGCGCTGCACACGCGCGCCACGTCGGCTTCGTTCATCTGCGTAAAGAGCGGCAACGTCACCGTGCTCGCGCCGAAGCGCTCCGCGTGCGGGAACATGCCCGCCTTGAATCCGCGCTCGCGGTAGAGCGTGAAAAGGTGAATGGCCGGGTAGTGCGCGCCCGAGCCGATACCGCGTTCCTTCAGCGCCGCCATGAAGCCGCCGCGATCGATGGCGAGCTTCTCGAGCGGCAGCGTGATCTGGAACATGTGCCAGTTGCTGTTGACGAAATCGGCGAGCGGCAGGCCCATGCCGAGCTTCACCGCTGCGCCGCCCTCGAGGCGTGAGAAGTAGGCTCGCGCAAGCGCACGCCGCTGTTGCGTGAAGCGCTCGATGTGCTTGAGCTGGCCGAGCCCGACGCGCGCCGCGACATCCGTGAGGTTGTACTTGCCGCCAAGTACATCGCAGTCCATACCGTCGAAGCCAGAGCGTGTGATGCCTTGCAGCCGGTACTTCTGCGCGAGTGCTGCTTCGGCTTCGTCGTTGAGGACGAGCGCGCCACCTTCGATCGACGTGAGGTTCTTGTTGGCATGGAAACTGAACGAAACGATGTCGCCGATCGCGCCGATGCGCTTGCCGTTCCAGCTCGAGCCGAACGCCTGCGCCGCGTCTTCGATCACGCGCAGCTTGTGCTGACGTGCGATTGCGTAGAGGCGGTCCATATCGACGGGCAGGCCCGAGAGAAACACCGGGATGATGGCCTTCGTCTTCGGCGTGATGGCGGCTTCGAGCTTGTTCAGATCGATGTTGCGCGTTGCAGGGTCGATGTCCGCGAAAACAGGCGTCGCACCGACTTCGTAGATCACGTTGCTCGTGGAGACCCACGAGGCGGGCGTCGTGATGACTTCGTCGCCGGGACCCACGCCGGCGATGCGCAAACCGATTTCGAGCGTTGCCGTGCCCGAGTTGACCGTGCGCACGGGACGGCCGCCGCAGTATTCGGAAAGCGCCGCCTCAAACGCCTGGTTTTGCGGGCCGGTGGTAATCCACCCGGAACGCAGCACTTCGGCGACGCCCTGTATGGTTTCCTCGTCGATTTCGGGGCGCACGAACGGCAGGAACGGAAGGGATGACTGCGAAGATGACTGACTCATGAATGCTTGACTCGTTGCACTGGAAAATGAGAGGCGGCACAAGACGGTTCGGAAATGAATATCCCGGCGAATCGCGGTTTCGTCCAAAGCCATTCCCTCGATTGTCCGTTACTCTCGACCGTGGAGACAATCCCCTTAGAAAAGGGGTTTTTTACAAGGTGATACATGAAACTTGTCCATCAACTACCGCTGGCGTTGGGCGCCGCGTTGCTGGTCGCTTCGGGGGCGGGACTATTCGGTGTCTTGCAGATGAACCAGGCCGCGCACACCTATGAGCGGCTGGTCTCGGTTGACGATGCACAGGCGCGCGCGGTGGACGACGCACTTGTCGCATTCAAAAACCAGGTGCAGAACGGCAAGGATATTCTGGTGCGAGGTAAGGACCCCGAGCAATTCAAAAAATACTGGGGCGCATTTCAGAAATACGAAAGGACGGCTCAGAGCATAACGGAAGAACTGGCGCGCGAGTTGCCGCCCGGTGAGGCGCGCGAGAGAATCGAGCGCTTCAACGCGTTGCACAAGGAGATGGGCGCAGCGTTTCGTGCGGCGCTCGGAAAGTTCGAGGCCTCGGGCTTCGATATCGCCGTCGGCGACCGGGCTATCGACGGCATCGACCGCGACTCCGCCATCACGCTGCGCGAAGCGGGCGAAGCCATTGTCGCGCGAACGACTGCCGCCATCGCGCTTGCGAAAGCCACGCAAAAACGCGCCATGATGGCGAGCGTTGGTGTCATGGCGATCATCGTGCTCGCGGGTGTCGCGGCTGCGCTGAAATTCTCGCGTGCGATCACGAGCAAGCTGGGCGGCGAGCCCGACGACGCGCGCGACGCCGCCCGCCAGATCGCGCAAGGCAACCTCAACGTCGACTTGCATCTGCGGCCAGGCGACACCGACAGCCTCATGGCCGCGATGCGCGCAATGACGGTGGCGCTCGCGGGTATCGTCGAGCAGGTGCGCACGAGCAGCGACGCCATTGCGACCGGATCGGCGCAAATCGCATCAGGCAACGCGTATTTGAGCCAGCGTACCGAAGAGCAGGCGAGCGTGCTGCAGGAAACCGCGGCTTCGATGGAGCAGTTGAGCGCCACCGTGAAGCAGAATGCCGCGAACGCGCTCGAAGCCAGTGAGCTTGCGACCGGCGCATCGTCGATCGCCGTGCAGGGAGGGAGTGTTGTCGGCGCCGTTGTCGAGACAATGAAGGGCATCAACGAGGGCTCGCGCAAAATTGGCGAGATTATCGGCATCATCAACGACATCGCAGCGCAGACCAATATTCTTGCATTGAACGCGGCGGTGGAAGCCGCGCGTGCGGGCGAGCAGGGCCGGGGGTTTGCCGTCGTTGCGACCGAGGTGCGCTCGCTTGCGAAACGCAGCGCGCAGGCCGCGCAGGAAATTCGCGGATTGATTACGTCGAGCGTAGAGCGCGTCGATCAAGGCAGCGCGCTCGTCGACGAGGCGGGCGCGACAATGACGCAGGTCGTCGGGGCGATTCAGCGCCTGAACGTGCTTGTTGCCGAGATCAGCAGTGCGAGTGCGGAGCAGAGTACCGGCGTCGGGCAGGTCGGCGAAGCCGTCAACCAGATGGATCAGACCACCCAGCAAAATGCGGCGCTTGTCGAAGAGAGCGCAGCAGCGGCCGAGAGCTTGAAACAGCAGGCTGCGAATCTGGTCGACTGTGTCGCGCAGTTCAGGCTTTGATTGAGCGAATGGCGGCGCTGCGAGGCGCCCCCATTCGGGACACCTGGCGTTACTTCACGAACGCGATGCTCGTGGGATCGGGGACATTAGCCGACTGTCCGCTAGCGCTAACCTTGCCCGTGGCGCGATCGATCTGGAAGACGCTCACATTGCCGCTGCGCTGATTGGCCACGAACAGCCACCTGCCCGAAGGGTCGATCGCAAAGCCCCACGGCTTTTCGCCGCCGGAGGGTGTGCGCTGGATTTCCGCGAGTTCTCCGGTTGCGGCGTCCACGCGATACACGACCAGTTCATTTTCGCCACGGTCTTCAACATACACGAATCGCCCGTCGTGGCTGAGCGCCATCTCTGCGCCGCTCTTTGCGCCTGCGAAGCCTTCGCTGCTGATCGGCAGCGATTGCACGAGCGTCAGTTGGGCTTTCGACGCATCCCAGCGCAGCACCATCAGCTCAGCGCTCATTTCGGTGAGCACATACGCGTACTGTCCCGTCGCGCCGAATGCCACGCGCCGCGGTCCGCTGCCCGTGGGCGCGACGAAGGCACGCGGCGCGGCGCCGTCGAGTTGCGTGAGGGTATGGGTCTTTCGGTTGAAGCCGTAGATGAACACGCGATCGGAACCGAGATCCGGTACGAGCGCGTAGTGGCCCGAAGGGTCGATCGTCACGCCATGTGCGTGCGCGCTGGCCTGACGCGGGCTCGGTCCGGAGCCGGTCTCGTCGATCGTCGATTCGAGCGTGCCGACGCTGCCGTCGTGGTTCACCGTCACGCTCGACACGGACCCGCTGTTGTAGTTCGCGCCGAGCAACGTGGAGGACGGCGTGTCGAAGTGCAAAAACGTGGTGCCGCGGCCGCCCGTGCGGACGTTGTTGATGGGCGCCAGCGAGCCGGTGTCGCGATCGACTGCGTATGCCGTGATGCTGCCTTCCTTGTCTCGATCGTCGTCGACTGCATACAGGACGGGCAATACGGGATGTGCCGCGACCCACGTGGATTTGAGCCCTTGGGCGACAGGGCCGATGGAGGTCAGTTCGCCGGTAGTGACGTCAAAGCGCAGGGCGCTGATTTGCTGGTGCAGCGTGCCCACGTAGACGTATTCCGTGCCGGCGGTCGCCGGCAACGTCGTGGCCATTGCTTGGGCCGAGAGCGCGCATGCGGCAAGGAGAGTCAGGGTTGCGTGCCGCGCCTTGCGCGTTGGCTTCACGAGTTGCGCCATATTCGAATTACCCGGATCAAGAGAGAAAGTGAATCGTTGGCCGCTTTCATGCAACGCAAACACGGCAAGCCGGAAAATGCGAAAAGGGTATTCGCGGCGCGTGGGCGGGTCCCTGCACAAAATCGGGATTCGCTGGCACTTTTCCGTTGAACCAGGGAAGATACCGGTGCGAAATCCGCGAGTGAAACGCGCGTGGTAAGGAGCGGAAAGGAATTTCCGTGCGCGCCTTTGACGGTGAAACGCTGACGCTATCGCCGGGCTTCGCTGCGAAACTGGCTGGGCGCCTGCCCGACTTCCCTGCGAAAGAAGCGCGTGAAATACGCGGCATCCGCGAAGCCCAGCCAGAACGCGATTTGCTCCACCGACATGTCGCCGAAAATCAATTCACGTTTCGCTTCGGTAATAATGCGCGCGTGAATCATTTTGGTCGGGCTCTTTTCCGCGGCGGAGGCGCATGCGGCGCGCAACTGCACCAGCGACACCGCGAGCATCGACGCGTACTCCTGGAGCGGTAAGTTACTGCGGTAATGCTCGTCGATCAGCTTGCGGAACCGCTCGACGAGGCGCACGTCGTGGCGCGGCATGCTGTCGTTGACGGTCTGTTCGATCCGGGCTGCGCGAATCAGCGTCAAAAGCAGCATCGTGAGCAAGGCTTCGGTTCCGGTAACCTGGCCCACTGCGTCGGACTCCACTTCCTGCTTCAGGCGCTGAACCAGGGTGTAGAACTCACTGGCGGCGTCGGCGCAATGTTCGAACGGAATCATGCGCGGAGAAGACCAGAGCGCGATGAACTCGTGAAGCTTCGCGTTGACCTGCGTGAGATAGGCCAGTTCGATCGTGACGACCCACCGGTCGACATCGATTTCATAATCAAGGCCGTGGATACACTCGGTCGGCACGAGCAGCGCGCACGGTCCTTCGAACGGAACGCTGCGCCCTTCGAGATTCATGACGCCGCGGCCGTTGCGCACGAAGATCAGTTGCCCGTATGCCGGATGCGCGTGCGGCTCGGTGCGCCAGCGCCCACGTTCGGTCACATGGCCGACGTGCACAAACCAGTTTTCTTCCTCGGGCTGCTCGACGTAGAGCCGGACCTTGGGAACCGTGGTCAAACGGCTTTCGCCGGTCGTTTTGCGCGGGGGTTTAGCAATCATTGCACCGTGAGCCATGCCGTCTCCTGGACGGCCGTTCGTGCGGCCGTGAATATCCTCATATTTTTCCATAGGCTGCCGGCAAGGCGAATTGCGATATACCCCAAGACCGGCACCGGAACTTTTCGGCGCCGGTCTCACATTATCCTCAGAAGGTATGCACCATGCCGAGAATGACGCCGCGCGTATTCGAACCCGGCGCCACGGCGACGCCACCATATGCCGTGCCGTTGAGTGTGAATTGTGCGCGATTGCGGTTATTGATGAACCCGGCCGACGCGTAAAGTGTCGTGCGCTTCGAGAGATAGTGCTCGTAGGTCATGCCGATCTGCTGGGCGTTGTTGCCCTGGCCGGTGCGGTCGTGCGCGTAGCCGTACATCAGCGCGAGCTGGTCCGCAGGGCTGAAGTTCCAGGAGCCGGAGCCTTCATACACGTCGCGCTTGATGCTGTTGTCGGTCTGATGTTCGGTGTGGTACGCGAGATAGAAACGCGCCGGGCCGACGCCGACCGACGCGCCCGCGTTGAACACTTTCAGCGTCGAAGTGCCGGTGGCGTTGTCGGCCTGCTCGTAGCCTGCCGCGATCCTGAACGGACCGTTCTCGTAGCGCGCGGCCGCGTTGTAGAACTGCAGGCCGTTGCTCGGCTTGGTCGTCGCATCGCGCATCGCGACCATGAACTGGGCGCTCAGCCCATAAACCGTAGGCGTAAAGTACGAGATTGCATTGTTGACGCGGATCGTCAGCGAGTTGAAGTTGAGCATGGGCGAGCCCATGCTCATCACCGCGACCGGATCGAGTTCCCGGTTCAGGAAAATATACTGCGGCGTATTTTGCAGGCCAAAACGCACCTCGCCAAAGCCGCCGGAGAGCCCAACCCACGCTTGCCGGTTGAAGGCTTCCGCAGAATTCGCGGCCGCACCGGTCATGGCGGAAAAACCCTGTTCGAGCTGAAAATTGACATGCAGGCCGCCACCGATATCCTCGCTGCCTTTCAGGCCATAACGGCTCGCAAAAAGGCCGCCCGATGTCGCGCGCACTACGGCTCCGGCACCGCCGTTCTGATATTCGACGGCGTTGTCGATCACGCCATAAAGGGTGACGGACGATTGGGCATAAGCGGTATTGAAAAGGCACGCCGACGCGATGCCGGATGCCAGGACTAGCACTTTCTTCACTGTTGTCTCCAATGTTGCTTATAGTTATTGCGCTCTTTTACCCGCAGGAGCAGCGGAAATAATCGTTGTTACTCTTCCAGAAATTTCGTAGACCTAATGAATAGATGCGGCTTTCGGGCAGAAAATCCCCAGCCCGACTGATCAATAGCCCGCCATTTCGCGCGCCGCGCCGGCCACGCCATAGCTGCGCACGGGCGCCGACATGAGGAAGCGGTACCCTTCCTGAACGAGCCGCTCGTGATTTTTCGCCGTAACGTGAGGATTGCCGACCACGACGTTATGCTTGCGGCAGATCTCGACGATCTGGCGCATGGCGTCGAGCACTTCCGGGTGTTCGTACTGTCTCGGAAAGCCCAGTTCCTGGCTGAGGTCGCCTTCGCCGATCAGGATGAAGCCGATGCCCGGCACATTCGCAAGAATGTCGTCGAGATTCCCGATCGCCTGCGTGCTTTCGCACATGAGGCCCACGAGAATCTCGCCTTGCGGGGCGAGCGGCCATACGTCGGCCTTCTCGTAGTACTCCTGCATCGAAAGGCCCCAGTAGCGCGCCGCATTGGCCGGGCCGTCGCCGCGCACGCCCTTGGGCTCATAAAGCGGCGCGTGCTTCGGGCGTGCGTAGCGGCACGAGGCCACGGCGTTATAAGCCTGCTCGACAGTGGCGATGTGAGGCCACACGACGCCGTACACGCCGCGATCGAGCACCTGCTTGGCGAAAGCCTGGTTCATCTCCGCGCCATTCGCGGGAATGCGTGCGATGGGCGTGACGCGCGGGGCGACCGAGCCGGACTCGGCAATCTGCTTGCGGTTGAGCATGTACTGCAATGCGTCGCCTAGCGCGGCCACGTCGTACGGATTGTGCTCCATTTCGAACACGATGCCGTCGTAGGGCGCTTCGCTCATCTCGATGGCGGTCTGCTTGTCGAGCTTGGAGAATGCGGCGAAGGCGGGCTTGCCGGATTCGAACGCACGAATGATGCCGTTCAGGCGCGTGTTGTTCATCGGTCTCTCGCTTGGTCTGCCGCTTTCCAGTACATGAAGCCCATGCCCTCGCCGGTGCCGGCCGGGGTGCGCCAGCAGGGGACGTAATCGACCAGTGTCATTTCGGCGCCGGTTTCCTGCATCGCTTTCATCACGCTCACGTAGAGCTTGATTTCCGAGGTGCCGGACTGATACGAGCGGTCGTCCACCGCGGCAAGGCCTTCGTAGTCGTAAGTCGCCAGCATCTTCATGATGCGGTGGTCGAATTCCTCGTCGTTCACGAAGTGCGAAAGTCCGCCTGAGGCGAAGATGCCGACGCGCACGTCTTCGGGCCACGCCTTGATCGCATCGCGCAGCACGCGGCCGAACTCGATGCAGCGCGACATGGAAGGCTGCGTCGGCGGGTAGAAGCAGTTCATGATGATCGGCACGTGCGGCGGCGGATTGTCGTCCATGATCTGGTGATAGACGAAGCTGTACGCGTGCGGCACGACCGGATATTCAGGGAGCGGCTTCATCCACACGTTGTCGGGCCACGCGAACAAATCGGTGAGATCGAAGCCTTCCGTCTGGAAGTGGTTGATGAGGTACCCGGCCAGTTCCGGATGACAATCGTGCGTGACATGGTAGTCAGGCGCGTAGACGGATCGCTGCGGCGGCCCGTTATGGACTTCCTCTCCGCTGTAGATCGCGATGGAAGGCGAGAAGTCCGTAAAGATTTCCTTCTGGTCCTTGCCCAGAATGATCGCCACGTCGATTTTGGCGTCGCGGTACGCGGCGGCCATCGTGTCGAGCGCCGTCCTGCAACGCGCCGCGCGCGCTGTGCGCTCCTCCAGCGTGAGGAACGGCTCGAACGCGGCTTCGCGGTGAGCTTCAAGTTCGGGGTAGGTCCACGTCCGGTTGCGGAACCACAATTCCGGATTGTTGCGGTCGCGCTCGCCGTTTTTCAGCCAGTCTTCCGGCGCCTGTCCGAGCATGCCGCTGTGCGGCACCGCCATCCCGAATACGATCTTCGCCATGTAGGTTGTTTCCAGTTTTTCAGTCGATTGCCACGGAGCAGGCCGTTGGCGTTGTTGAGGTGGGGCGCGCAGGCGTGTGCCACCCGATTGTTTGCCGTTTGCTTCGGACTACGATTAATAGCTTGGCGCGAGGTCACGCCTCGCTCAGTTCGCGTTGCGGCTCGCTGATCTTCGGCGCCCAGTCGGGGCGATACAGAATCGCGGTAGCCGCAGCGCCCACGAGCAGGAACACGAAAATCACCATCATCGGCAGGTCGTAGCTCTTGCCCACGTGCAGCAGCCAGCCCGAGAGACTTGCGGCCACGCCGCCCGCGAGGCTGGTCGCGACCTGCTGGACACCGGTCACGAGCCCGACGGTTTGTTTCGGGATCAAGGTGAGCCGCGATAGCACGAGATTGTTCGCGGTGGTCAGGCCGAGCAGCGAAAGCGAGAGCACGTTCCAGAAGAGGGCGGTTTCGAGCGTGTTCGCATACGCGCCCAGCAGCACCGTGCAGCCGCCAAAGAAGCCCGCGATGATGAACGCCTTGCGCACGAGAATCGCATTGGCGCCGCGCGCGATGATGCGGTCCGCCGCCCAGCCCGCTATGGCCGCGACGATAGCGATGCCCGCGAAACTGAAGAACGTGAAGATGCCCGATTTACCGATCGACAGGCCGCGTTGCTCGACGAGGTAAGCCGGCATCCATGTCATGCAATAGAACGTGAAGTAGCCGTAGCAGAAGTTCGTGATCATGCCGCCCCACACCACCGGGCTCGACAGGATGCTGCCGAAGCTGACCGTGCGTGCGCTGCGATCGGCCTGGCGCACGGAGTCGCGCGAGGGCAGGTCGTTGCGTACGAGGAGCAGCCAGGGCACCAGCCAGAGCAGGCCGACGAGACCCGTTGCGACGAACATCGCCTTCCACGAATAGTTGACGATGAACCACGCGGCGACCGGCGCGCCGATGGCCGGACCGAACTTGTTGCCCATCGCGAGAATGCCCACGGCGAGGCCGCTCTGGCTTTCGTGAAAGTTGTTACGGATCCATCGGTAGCTGGCCGGGATCACGATCGCCTCGGCAATACCGACGAGCAGGCGCATGACGACGAGGCCCGCAAGCGTCGTGACGGCGCCCATCAGCGCGGTTGCGGCGCACCACAGCGCAAAGCAGATCGCGTAGGGCCATTTCACGCCGTAGCGGTCGGAGACCCAGCCCATTGGCACCTGAAAGAGCCCATACGACCAGAAGAAAGCGGAGTTGATCCAGCCGCGATCGACGTTGGTCAGCGAAAAGTGCCGAATGAAGTGGCTATCCGCGAGAACGCTGGAAATACTGGTGCGGTCGATAAAGGACGTCAACACGCCGATTGCGAGCAGGGCAAGCACGCCCCAATTGCTCACGACGCTCGATCGTTCTGTTTTGCTCGTCTCCATCTGCTTTTTTCGTACCTCAGTCAATTCTGTTTCATGGCCGACGGCGCGCAGGTTGCGTGCCGCCGGACACATCGCAATGGCGCCGGCTCAGAGTAAAGCCGGATACAGCTTGTGTGCGGTCTTGCCGAAAATCCACGCGCGGTCCGCGGCGTTCAGGCATTGCAGCCCTGCCTGCGCCGTCGCAAGAATATCCTGCAGCGTCCCCGGCGAAGTGGGGAAATTCGACCCCCATGCCATGCGCTGCGCGCCGAAGGCGTCGACCACGCGCGGGAAGAACGTTTCGGCGCTCGCCCGTTCCTTCTTCACGTCGCCGAAAATGCGCGGCGTGAGTTTCAGGAAGATGTTCTCGTGCTGCGCGAGATCGAAGAGGCTTTGCGCCTTCGCGTACGGCGCGCCATCGGTCACGTCGGGGCGTCCCAGGTGGTCGAGAATGATCGGCACGCCCGGAAAGCGCTTGGCAAGCGCCGTGACCTGCGGCAGTCCAACCGGTCCGGTCTGGATACACATCGGCAGGCCGAGGTCCGCGCACAGTTCCCATGCGGGAAACGCGCGCGGATCGTCCAGCTCGCTCGGATCGAATTCCTTCGTACTGCCACCGGTAAAGAGCCGCAGCCCTTCGAGGCCGCGCTCGACCCATTCGCGAATGCGCTGCGGCGCGTCGGGCTGCAATACGTCCACTGAGCCGACGGCCACGAGACGATTCGGATAGCGCGCGCAACTGTCGGCCACGTAGCTGTTGTCGAACCCGTAGGTGGTCGACGAATGCACCACGGCGGCCTTGCCGACGCCCGCTTCATCCATCGCGGCGATCAGCGTTTCGACGGTTGTCGGGCGCTCCTGCGACCAGTCCGAGCGCTTGCCGAAGAGGGGCGCGGGCGGATAGCGCCCTTCGTTGTCGGAGATGATGTGCGGGTGAATGTCGACGATTGAGGATGGCATGGGTGTCCCGGTTGTTTTTCGATTGCCTGCTGGGGAGCGAAAATCATTTGCCGCGCGCGTTCAGCCGAGTGGATCAGCGGGCCAGCGGGTCCACGAACAGCTCGCTCATGGACATGCGGCGCGGGGTGAGCCCCTGCTTGAACGCGGTCGCTTCGAGCGCCTCGATCGTCTTGCGGTTTTCCTCGATGCCATAGGGCAGCGGGTCGTGGCCGACGATCTTTCGCAGTTCCAGGTATTTCTTGTCTCCGTCGCTGGTGGCCTCGCCTGCGTCGAGACGCGCGAGCCATTGCTGCTTGGCTTGTGCGAAGGCGTCGTAGAGCGATTTCGCGATCCACGGATGCTCGGCGAGCACCGAGTCTTTCACGACGATGGTGCCGTGCATCGGGTAGATGCCGGTGCGCGCGTAGTATTCCTTCTCGAGTTCGGCGGCTTGCGGCAGCAGGTCGGGGTAGTCTGCCTCGACTTCTTTCCAGCCGCCCGTGGGCGCGCCGGTGCGGCCAATGCCTGCCGCCGCCGCGAAGCCCGCCGCGAGTTCGCCGCTCGCCATCATGTCGGCGAGTGAGCTGCCAGCCGGTGCGTGCACGACGTTCGAGGGCAGCTCGAGCTGCGTGACGTGCTCCTCGTCGTCGACCACCCAGGTGACCTTGGACGAATCGAGCCCGAACTCGTCGATCAGGACCTGGCGCGTCCAGACGCCCGTCGTGACGGAGTAGGCGCGCACGCCGACCTTGCGGCCTTCGAGGTCCTTCGGGTGCTTGATGCCGGCTTCGGGGCGCACGAGCAGGCCGCCGTGGTGGAAACGGCGCGTGACGAAGATGGGCAGGCCGACGAAGGGCGCACCATAGGCGCGGGCGATGATATAGGTGGTGGGGGCCAGTTCGCAGACGTCGAACTCGACGTCGCGCACCATACGGCGGAATGCGCCGATCTGCGGCTTAACCGTGATGAATTCAGCGTCCACGCCCTCGATGGGGATCGAACCGTTACGGATTGCCGAGGTATGCGGGTGTTCACCGACCGCGAGTTTGAGCCGCACTTTCTGAGCCAACATCCTTCTCCCTGAAATTTGCCGTCGGGGCCCGGCCAGGGGCCGATGCCGGACGGAGCGCTTCGATGGAGAGAGAATATTTGACCTGAGTACGCGCGTCCCTATACAAAAGGGAGATTCGATGGCACTTTTTGCAGCCCCAAATAGCGGGAAATGCGCCGCCCGTTAGTCTGAACAAAATTCCCCGTTCCAGAAAAACGAATTCCCCTCTCCCTGTATTGCGAGCAGTCTGGCAGCCAATTCCGGCTGCGCGAACCGATGCGTCCTATGTCGATGCCCGGCGTATCGGCCAGCGGCATCGACCCACGTCGCGCTAGCCCGGACCCAACACAGGAGACAGCATGGCAATCGTCAATTCCGGCGCCCGACTCGACCGGCTACCCATCGGCCGGTTTCACTGGAAGATTCTTGGCTTGATCAGCGCGGGCGCATTTCTCGATGCCTTCGACATCTATCTCGCCAATGGCGCCTTGGCGGCCATGGTCAAGACTGGCTTTGCCGACCTGCGAGTCGGCTCGTTTTTTCTGTCCGCAACCTTTCTTGGCATGATGATCGGCGCGGGTCTTTCGGGCTACCTGGGCGACCGCTACGGTCGCCGCTTCTCGTACCAGGCCAACCTCGCCATCTTTGGCGGCGCGTCGTTTATTGCAGCCTTCGCGCCCAACATCTACTGGCTGATCCTGCTGCGCTTCATCATGGGCGTCGGCCTCGGCGCCGAACTGGTGGTCGCGGCGGGCACGCTGTGCGAGTTCGTGCCGCCGGCGAGCCGCGGCCGCTGGACGTCGCTGCTCGCGCTCATCACCAATTCGGGCCTGCTTGCGGCCACGGCCGTGGGCTACTGGGTCATTCCCCATCTCGGCTGGCGTTACATGTTCGCGATCGCGGGCGTAGGCGCCATCGTCGTTTGGGCGCTGCGTCATCGCATGCCGGAGTCGCCGCGCTGGCTGGAGACCGTGGGCCGGCTGGAGGAAGCCGAGCGAACGGTTGCCGCCATCGAGCAGGAGGTCCAGCGCCACAACGGCGGCACCCTCCCGCCTGTTACCCGCGTGACGGCCCACGAGACGTCGGCCGCGCCGTTCTCCGCGCTCTTCGCGCCCGGCATGAAAGGCCGAACGTTCGTGGCAGCGCTCACTGCCATTGCGGTGAACGTTTCCCTTTACGGCTTCGTGGCGTGGTTGCCCGCGTTCTTCGTCAATGAAGGCCTGAGCATCACGCGTTCACTCGGATTCGTGTTTCTGATGTCGTTTGGCGCACCGGCGGGGGCCGTCGTCGGCTTTGCCATTGCTGACCGTCTCGGCCGCCGCAGGGCACTGATCGCCAGCGCGCTGGTCTCGATCGTCCTCGGTTACTTCTATGTGCAGATGCGCGACCCCGTTGCCATTTCCGTGATGGGCTTCGCGCTGGTCACCGCGCTCTACACGGTCTGCACGCTGGGTCTGTTCGTCTATATCCCGGAGCTGTTTCCAACCACGCATCGTCTTCGCGGCACCGGCGTTGCCGGCACCTGCGGACGGGCCGCGTCGATGTGCACACCGTATCTCGCGGTGCTGCTCTATTCGCACTTTGGGGTCTCGGGCGTGGTAGCGATGGTGGCCTGCGTGCTGGTGGCGCTGTGCGTCGCATTGCTTTTCCTTCGCGTCGAAGCGAGCGGCCAGACGCTCGAGGCCGTCTCCGCACCGGTTGCGCAGGAGGAATCGATCAAACAACCCGACAGCCACCATGCATTTTGATTTCGTCGATCTGCGTTTGCTCACGGCGCTTGGCGAGACAGCCAACCTCGCGCGCGCCGCGAGCCTCTGTCACATGTCGGCTCCGGCGGCCAGCAGCCGCCTGAAGAATCTCGAGGACTGCATGGGGGTGCGGCTGTTGTACAGAACGAGCCAGGGCATGATTCCGACGCCGGCGGGCGAGTGCTTCATCCGTCACGCCTTGCTCATGCGTGAGCAGGTGGAGCGGCTTGCCGGGGATATCGAGCAGTTCGGCAGCGGGATGACTGGCCACATTCGCGTGTGGACCAACACGACTGCCATTACCGGCGCGCTGCCGGACACGCTGGGACGTTTTCTTTGCGAGCACCCCCATGTGAATATCGAACTGCGCGAAGCGCCCAGTGACGATATCGTGCGAGGGGTGACCGGCAACCTCGCGGATATCGGCATCGTTGCCGGCAACATCGATGCTGGCCAGCTTGAGATGTTGCCCTACCAGAACGAGAGGCTGGTGCTGGTGACCCAGCCGGATCATCCGCTGGCCCAGCGCGGCACCGTGTGTTTTGCGCAGACGCTGGACAACGATTTTGTCGACCTGCCGGCATCCACTGCCATTCACGCCTTCGTACACCGCGCTGCGGCCGCGCTTGGCAGGACGCTCAGAATACGCATCGAAGTGGGTTCGTTCGACGCGGCGTGCCGGATGATTGCCGCAGGCGCGGGCATCGGAATCGTGCCGGCCTCCGTTGCGTGGAAGCACGCACGCGTGAAGGATATCGTCATGGTCGCGCTCAAGGACGATTGGGCAGAGCGGCGCCTGAACATCTGCGTGCGCAACGTGGGGGAGCTTCCGCTGTTTACTCGCGAACTTGTTGGCATGCTGGCCGACGAAGTGGTGGACTCGACGCGGCGCATGCAAGCGTGATTCAACAAGCGGTGGGTCGTTTCGCTTTAGTTGACTGATCCGCTCGAACAATATCGTGCGAACTGTTCCTGGGACACGGCAAAACCCTTCTGTTTCGCCAGTTCCCAGGGCCGCTCGCAACGTTGCGTCGCGTCACACCACGAATATCCGGCCGAACCGATGCACCCATGCGCGTCGCGATCGGCGCCGGTCATATTCGATGGCACATTGGGCGATGCGCTGGCGCAGGCGGCAAGCACACTTGCCATTGCAGCAGCGGCCAGAAAAGCCGAAGAGAATATTTGACGCATGGAACGTGCCTCCAGAAAGGCCAACACCGTACCACGGTCCAACCGGCGCTCAGAGCCAATACCCGTTCGCCCTTGACCGAAAACCGAATCGCCCCCGTTTATTTCCTCCTGCATTTCCCCGCCGTTGCCTCTAAAATTCCATGATCCTGCTGTACTGGAGCACCACCATGGAACGAAAGAAAGCTGAACACATCCTGCTCGAAGCCGACGAGATCGCCGGCCTGGTTCTCAACGGCTTCGACATGACGATGGAAACCGACGCTGGGCGCGCGCTCTACGATCGCGCGTTCACGGCGTATGTCCACAACGAAATCGGCGACTCGCCCGTTGCAGAACTGTACGACGCGTTGAACGGTTCGCCTGAGGCCTTTACGGTCACCACGCCGCATTAAGTCCGCCCAACAATCACGCGAGCCAGGCTGCAATATCGGACGAAATTGCATTCTGGCCTCGTTTCATCTTTACACGTTCACTTCACGTCGAACGAGTAATGTCCGGTCGTGCGATGCCCATCGGCGGCAACCGCGACCCACACCACCGAATACTTCCCTGGCGTCAGCGCGTTCAGCGCAACCGACATGCGCTTGCTGTTGTTCGCATCGACCGTGGCTTTCTCGCGAATGACGGATTTGCCCTGCGCGTCTTTCACGTCGATGGAGCTGAACGCAGGCTCGAGCCCGTCGTCGAAGTCGATCACGACTGCGCTGAGCGTGGCCGGCGCGGTCGATCCAGCCGGCGGTTCCTGATGCTTCGGATAAGCATGCGCCCAGGCGAGGTGGGCGGCGAGCAGCGCGACCGAAGCGACTGCCGTGCGCAATGTAGCGAGTTTCATGGCGATAGTCCTGTGTGTATGTGCGGGCTTACTGGAAAAGCGGCTTGCCGATCGAGCGCGGCGCGACATCGTCGAAGAAGATGTGCACCTGCGCGAGGATGCCGACGTGCGAGCCGCTCGCCCGGTTGATCGGTATCTGCGCTTCGATGCCGAGCTGGCCGTAGCGGTTCATCCAGATGAAGCCGGGGTTGACGGTCCCGGTCGTTTGTCCCTGGCTGCGCGAAAGGGGCACTTCGACCAGTGGAATGAGGTTCGAAAACGGCTGCGGCAAGCCGAGGTCGTGTACGTGCTGTTGCAGATAGGGCAGGCTGTACTGGAACGTGAAGCCGTAGTCGAACGAATTCGGCTGGCCGCCGCCGGTCGTGAATGACGGCCCCGCTTCGCCGGTGATGGCGATGGGCCGCAGCCACGCGAGCGAGTCGGGCAGGTCGCCCATGCCCTTGCCGGCGAAGACCGTGGGCGAGATCGTCGAGAAGTTGTCGGCGATCGCGCGGCTGCCCGTGCCGCCGAGTTCGGCGTTCACGCCCACCGACGTCATGAACTCGTGCGCGTCGTTTACGTAGAGCAGGTACTTCAGGCGCACGCCGAAGTTGTCGAAACCGCGCGCGGTGGGGTTGTTCTGCGTGACGTAGCTGCCGTCCACCGAGAACGCGAGCCGCGGCGTGATGAGCTTGTCGTACTCGAAGCTGAACGTGTTGACGCTTTGGTCGCCGGCGTCGCCCGGCACGCGCTGGTGACCGTATTCGAGGTTGGCTTCGTCGCCTACGCCGGGATCGTCGACGGAGAGCGTGGAGGGAAATACGCGGTCGCCCGCGATGGCGTGCGCATGGGCCGCGCACGGCCCGAGCAGCAGCGCGCAGCCGATCATGCGGCCCACTAGTTGATTGAGCGCGCGTACGTGTGCGAGCCCGCCCAGCGCCATACGGCCGGGCAGCGATTGGTCAGACATGCGTTGTCCTGTCGAGGAGCGAGGCACGCGCGAACCGCGGCGGCGCGCGTGCAGGCCCGGAGACACGCTGGGCGTGTCGTCCGGGATTGGCTTGTTCGATCGGGTCAGGACAGGGGTGGGGCGCGTGCGTGGATGTGGCTCGCGGGCGCGACGAGACGAACGCTTTCGAACTGCGCCTCGATGCGCGCCTGCACGAGCTGGCCGACGACAAACAGCGCGACGGGTACACCGGACACGACGGGCAGGTGTGCGAAGAAGCTGCAATAGCCGCAGTCCTGCATGTCGCCCGGCGTTGCGTGGGTGGCGTTCGTGCCCGCTGCGCCGCTCGTGCCGTGAACGTGGCGCTCCATCGAAGGCATGCCGCAGGGCGCGCGTTCCACCGTGCCTGGCGCCCTCTGCATGGCCTGGGCGGCAAGCAGGTGCGAGACCACGGGCGCGAGCGTCGCCATGAGGAGCGCAAGCGTCCCCAATAGACTGCCCAGCCTGAGATGGAATCGGCGCACGGCGTAGAGCGGAAAGTGACGGAAATAGTGCGGGGATTATGCCACGCGAGCCGCTACTCCCGCCGCGCCGCGATCAACCGCGCAGGCCGACCGTGTGACGCAATTCCTGGTAGCTGCGCAAACCCGCGACGCCTAGCTCGCGGCCAATGCCGCTCAGACCGAAGCCGCCCCAGCACACTTGCGGAAAGATCAGTTGCGGAGTGTTGACCCAGACGAGCCCGGTGCGAAGCTGCGCCTTGTAACGTCGCGCGGCCTTTTCGTCGTTCGTCACGACGGTCGCGACGAGTCCGTAGCGCGTATCGTTGGCGAGGGCGATTGCTTCGTCATCCGAACGGAATGATTTCACACATGCGACGGGCCCGAAGATTTCGTCGGTCCACAACACATTGTCCGCAGCGGGCTCCGCGACGACGACTGGCGCCATGAAGAAGCCGTCGGCGCACGCGGGATCGAGCCGGCCCGCGAACGCGATCTGCGCGCCCGCTTCGACACCTTCTTTCACGAGCGCTGCCACGCGTGCATGTTGTGCGGCGCTGATGAGCGGTCCCATCGCAGTGTCCGCACCCTGCGGCGGCGCTACGACGACGGCTCGCACCGCTGTCTCGAATGCGGCCATGAACTTGCGATACACGTTGTCGTGCACCAGTATGCGCGCCGTTGCCGAGCACATCTGCCCGGCATTCGCAAACGCGCCGCCCACTGCGAGCGAGACCGCTTGCACCACATCGGCGTCTTCGCGCACGATCAGCGCGGACTTGCCGCCCAGTTCGAGCGTGAGGCGCTTCATGTCCTGCGCGGCGGCCTGCATGACCTTGCGGCCCGACGCCGTGCTGCCGGTGAACGAGATCTTGTCCACGAGCGGATGCGTCGTGAGCCACGCGCCGACTTCACCGCCGCCGTTGACCACGTTCACGACGCCATCGGGTACGCCCGCTTCGCTCACGATCTCGGCAAGCATATGCTCGGTGGGCGAGGTGAGTTCCGAAGGCTTGATGACGACCGTGCAGCCCGCAGCCAGCGCCGGCGCGAGTTTCCATGCCGTCGTGACCATCGGGAAGTTCCACGGCACGATCAGCGCCGCGACGCCAACCGGCTCGTGCACGCGTTCGGCCAGCAGCGCGTCGTCGGGCACCGCGACCGGTTCGGCGGCGAACACCGACGCGTCTTCGCACAAACCCACGTAATAGTTGAACGTCGCGATGGCGTCGCTCACGTCGAGGTCCGCTTCGAACGGCGGCTTGCCGCTCACTCGCATCTGCATGGCGACGAGGCGCGTGCGGTCGGCTTCCAGCAGTTCGGCGATCTTGCGCAGCAGCTTGCCGCGCGCGGCGGGCGTCGTGTGGCGCCAGGCGATCAGGGCATCGTGCGCGGCATGCACGGCGCGATTGACCATCTCGGCCGTGGCGTGCTCCTGCCAGCCGATGGTTTCGCCCGTGGCCGCATTGCAGATGCGCGTGCACACTTCGCTTTCCGTTGCGCAAAACGTTGCGCCCGCAATCATTGCGGCGGGCAGCACAAAGGCCTCGCCGTCGATATGACGTTCGTTTTTCGTAGCCATGATGTTTCTCCTCGCGCCCTAGCGGTAAGTGACGCCCGGCATGATGCAGAGCATTTCGTAGGCGAGATTCGCGCCCACGAGCGCAGTCGTTCCGGCCTGGTCGTATGGCGGCGAGACTTCGACGAGATCGGCGCCCACCACGTTGAGCCCCTTCATGCCGCGCACGATTTCGAGACCCTGCTGCACGGTGAGTCCGCCCACCTCGGGCGTGCCGGTGCCGGGCGCGAAGGCGGGATCGAGTCCGTCGATATCGAAGCTCAGGTACACGGGCGTATTGCCCACGCGTGCGCGCACTTCTTCCATGAGCGGCGCGAGCGAGCGGTTCCAGCATTCTTCGGCCTGTACGACCGTGAAGCCCTGCTTGCGGCACCAGTCGAAATCTTCCGCGTGATAGCCGGTGCCGCGCAGCCCGATTTGCGTGACCTTGTCGCATTGCAGGAGGCCATCTTCAACGGCGCGGCGAAACGGCGTGCCGTGCGCGATCTTTTCGCCGAACATGGTGTCGTTCACGTCGGCGTGCGCGTCGATATGCACGACGGCCACCTTGCCGTACTTCTTGTGCAGCGCGCGCAGGATCGGCCATGCGATGGTGTGGTCGCCGCCGAGCGTAATCGGGCGGCAGCCTGTCTCGACGATGCGATCGTATGCAGCTTCGATCAGACGAATGGAGTCTTTCAGGTCATACGGATTCGTTGCGACGTCACCGATATCGGCCACCTGCAGCGAATCGAACGGCGCCGCGCGCGTTGCCATGTTGTACGGCCGCAGCAGCACCGATTCCGAACGGATCTGGCGCGGTCCGAAGCGCGTGCCCGAGCGGTTCGAGGTGCCGATATCGAGCGGCACGCCCACGAAGCAGACGTCGAGGCCCTCGGTGGTCTCGGCCTGCGGCAGGCGCATCATGGTGGCGATGCCGCCGAAGCGCGGCATCTCGTTGCCGCCCTGCGGCTGGTTGAACTGGCGCTCCATCTGGTGTGTCTCCGATCGTTAGAGTCAAATCGATCGGGCGATGGTAGGGGAGATCCCGCGCGGCCAAATATTGAAGTTGAGATGTTTACATCGGCGGAAATCGATGTATGTGGGCCCTTAATAGACCCAACCGCACGCCTAAACCGCCGCGTGGCCCCAGGCGATCAGCTCGCGCTTGGTGCGCACGCCCAGCTTCGCGAAGGCGCGCTTCACGTACGACTCGGCGGTGGCCACCTGTACGCCCAGGATCTGCGCGGCTTCGGGCACGGTCTTGCCCGTGATGAGGTGGGCGCAGGTTTCGTATTCGCGTTTGGAAAGGCGCACGTTGTCTGCTGCGATACGCGCGTCGAACTGCGCGAGCGGATGCATGAACGGCGCCGCATGGGCAATGCGCCGGGCGGCACTCGTGGAGGCGTGCAGTTCGAGCAGCGGAAACAGAAACTCACTCACGCTGCGAAAACGGTTCATTTCCACGAGCGTAAACGGCGGCTCGCGCAGCCCGCGTTCGAGCGCGATGGAGTCCTGCGCGTGGCGCGTGCCGCGTGCGAGCACGCATTCGTGGGCAATGCGCGCCTCGTCGAAGAGCCGCTGGCGAAACTCGCCCGGCGGTATCGCGCCGATGTCGCGCACGACCAGCATCGTGCCCAGCTTGCCGCGAATGCCCGCGAAAAGCGGATCGCTTTCGTAGAAGCGGTCGTAGTAGAGCGTCATCACGTCCGAAATCGCGCCCGAATCGATTCCGACCCCGCCACTGCCGATCCATTCGCAGCGATAGCCCATGGGCATCGTGCTGTCCGCGCGCGAGCGCTCGATATGCACGACGTTGACGGGCACGACCTCGTTCACCAGCAGCGTGAGACGCGGCACGAAATCGGGCGTGCCGACGGCCTCGATCACGTTGCCGAGGGTCTTGAACGAGAGCGGAAAGTTGGGTTGATCGCGGTTGAGCGGGGGTACGTTGAGCAGCATGGCGCGCCCCTTCGTGATGGCTAATTGATTATAGCGGATGGGTATTGGCCGCCAAAAAAGCACAAACCGGGCAGCAAAACACCGCTTGCCCCCCCTGAGGGGGGGCATACCGCGGCCGCGCCAGTCGGTAACTTTGGCGTTACTCAATCAACATCAACTGGAAAGCCAGGCAAATGAGCAAACTGATTCAGGACATCGTGCCGCTGGGCGCAGGCATCGGCGAATTCACCAAGCTGGAATACGGCATGGACGAAAGCGACTGGCGCGCCACCGTCGGCAAGAACAATAACTACGTGATCGGCTGGTGGGAAGGCAAGGTCGGCGCGGTGGATTTCCCGGCCACGACCGCCGACGAAGCCGTATGGCTCGTGGAAGGCAAGATCGCCCTGACCGACGCAAACGGCGGCCGCAAGGAATTCGCGGCGGGCCAGGGCTATCTCCTGCCCGCCGGTTTCGCAGGCCGCTGGGAAACCCTCGAGGACGCGAAGAAGTTCTACGTCGTGCTCGAACAGGCCTAAGGACCCAGGCGAGCTGCCTTCCACGGGAGGCGGCTTAGTTTCTCCCGTTCCATGCAGTCAAGCCCATGATGCCTACCCCTGCAGAAATTGAAGTCGAATCGCGCCCGCCCGCTGCGCTAAGCGTGCAAGAGGCGCTTTCGCGCACACGGTTCTTTCCGTACTGGCTCGACAACCCCGCCGAGCCGCCGACCGAACCGAAGCTCACCGCCAATCTGGAGGCCGACCTGCTGATCGTCGGCGGCGGTTTCACGGGGCTCTGGGCCGCGGTGCAGGCGAGGGAGCAGATGCCGCACCTGAACGTCGTGCTGATCGAGGCGGGCAGGGTCGCGCACGGCGCGTCGGGCCGCGCAGGCGGCATCATCTCGACTTCGGTGATGCATGGCTTGCCCAACGCCGTGCGGGTATTCCCTAACGATATTGCGCAGCTCGAAGAATTCGGCCATCACAATCTCGACGGCTTCGAGGAAACACTGAAGCGCTACGGCATCGACGCCGATATCGAATGGAACGGCGAAATGACCGTGGCGGTCGATCCCGAGCATGTCGAGCATTTGCGCGGCGACTACGAGCTTCACAAACAGTACGGGCACGATGTCGTTCTGCTCGATGGCGAAGCGACACGCGAGCAGCTGAATTCACCGTTGTTCGCAGGCGGGCTGTGGTCGCGCAATCGCAGCGGCATCGTGCATCCGGCCAAACTCGCATGGGGCCTCAAGCGCGCGGCGCTATCGCTAGGCGTGAAGCTCTACGAGCACACGCCGCTCATCGACGTCATCGACGAAGGCCAGACCGTCTACGTGAAGACGCCCGAAGGCAGCGTGCGCGCGCCGCGCGTGGTGTTCGGCAGTGGTACGGCAAAGGTTGGCATTCCTGATATCAACCGGCGCGTGCTCCAGGTGCGCGACCACGTGCTCGCCACCGAACCGCTTACCGACGAGCAACTTGCGCGCATAGGCTGGAACAATCGCCAGGGCATTTACGACACGCGCACGCAGCTCAACTACTTCCGCCTCACGAAGAACAACAACATCATCTTCGGCGGTCTGGTGAGCTATCACTTCGACGGCGATCCGAATCCACCGCAGGACGAGAAGGCCGAGACCTACTATCGGCTCGCGCAGGCGTTCTACCGCACCTTCCCGCAGCTTGCCGATGTGCGTTTCTCGCACGCGTGGGGCGGCCCGATCGACTACTGCTCGCGCGGCTCCGTGTTCGCGAAGCGCTATCTGAACGACAAGGCCGTTTTCGTGGCGGGGTACACGGGCTTCGGCGTGGCGGCGAGCCGCTTCGGCGCGTTCATGGGCCTGAACATCCTGTTCGATCGCAACAGTCCCGAGCGCGTGCTCGATATCGCCAACCAGAGCCCGACCTATATCCCGCCGGAGCCGGTGCGCTGGCTGGCCGCGAAGGTCACGTTCCATGCGTTCGACGGCGCCGACGCCGAAGGCGGATGGAAGCGCGCGTGGATCAAGGGTATCAAGGCGATGGGCTTTCCCATGTGAGTGACTAGCGGCATGTTCTCCAATACTTCCGATCTCGACCTGCGGCTCATCCGCGTGTTTCTCGCCGTGGTGGACGCGCGCGGCATCACGGCGGCCGAAGCCACGCTAGGCGTGCGCCAGTCCACCATCAGCACGCAACTCTCGGCGCTGGAGGCCCGCGTGGGCTTCAAGCTCTGCGAGCGCGGGCGCGGCGGCTTTCGGCTTACTTCAAAGGGCGAACGCTTCGTGCCATCGGCACGCGCGCTCGTTGCGGCCACAACCGAATTCGTCGCGCGCGTTCGCGATATCGACCGCAAACTCGTCGGCACGCTCGGCATTGGCCTGATTGGCCAGGCTTCGCATGTCGAGAACGCGCGGCTCGCGGAAGCGATCGGCGCGTTTCGCAAACGCGATCAGGCCGTGCGCTTCACGATGAAAGTCGCGGCGCCGCAGGAACTCGAGGAAAGCCTCGTCAATAACCAGCTCGATATTGCGATCGGCTACTTCTGGCACCGCGTGGCGGGTCTCGATTACACCGAGTTGTTCAGCGAGCGCCAGGTGCTGTGCTGCGGGCGCGGACACGCGCTATTCCACAGTGCGCCGCACGTCAACGTGGACGATCTGCGCGAGCACGACTGGGTCTGGCGCAGCTATCCGATTCCGGAGGAGCTTGCGGGCATCGGCGACCGGCAGGTGACGGCGATTGCAGACAGCATCGACGCGGCTACGGTGCTGATCCTCTCCGGCAGCCATATCGGCTATCTGCCCGCGCATCACGCCGAGCCGTTCGAGCAGCGCGGCCTGATCCGCGCGCTTGGGCGCACCACGTTCGGCTTCGACGTGCCGATGCATCTGGCCGTCAAGCGCAGCGCCGCGGAGAAGCCCATCGTGCGCGCGTTCTGCGACGATCTGCTCAACGTCTATGGCCAACACGCCGACGTGCCTGAGTCGCTGGTCGAGTGAAGTCGCCGGTGCGTGCGCACCATACATTGGCTGAACGCAATGTAAAGGTATGGAATCCAGAATAAATAGCCCACGACGATCGATTAAAGTGGGCGAGAGACGTTGATAGTGCGTTGACCGGTTGCCTGCATGAACAACCGGATCGGCGCTGCAAGGAGTGAGACAATGAGCGATAACAGCATTACCCAGATCGAGACATTCGGTTTCGAACGCATTCCCGATCCATCGCGCTACGCGCGGCCCATCGATCTTTTCCGGCTGCTGTTCGGCGGCTGCAATACCTTTTCCACTTCGGTGTTGGGCAGCTTTCCGGTGCTGGTCGGTCTCTCGTTCAAGGCGGGCGTGTGGTCCATCGTGCTCGGCGTGCTCGCCGGCACCTGCATTCTCGCGCCCATGAGCCTGTTCGGGCCGCGCAACGGCACGAGCGATCCGGTTTCGTCCGGTGCGCATTTCGGCATACATGGGCGGATCGTGGGCTCGTTCCTCGCACTGCTGACATCGATCGCCTTCTTCGCGCTCGCCGTATGGAGCTCGGGCGACGCACTCGTGGGCGGTGCGCACGACATGGTCGGCGTGCCGGTCAACACGTGGACGCTCAGCGCCGCTTACATGGTGTTCGCCGTGCTCGTGGTGGTGGTGTGCATCTACGGCTTTCGCTTCATGCTGTGGGTGAACAAGATCGCCGTGTGGGCAGCGAGCCTCATGTTCGTGGTGGGCGCCTTCGCGTTTGCGGGCGCATTCGATCCCAGTTACGCCGGCACGCTGCACGAGGGCGGCGCGGGCTTCTGGGTGGCGTTCGTGAGCGCCGTGCTCGTGGCGTTGAGCAACCCGGTGTCTTTCGCCTCGACGCTCGGCGACTGGGCGCGCTACATTCCGCAGCACACGCCGCGCCATCGTGTGATGGGCGCTGTATTCGCCGCGCAGATTGCGACTTTCGTGCCATTCTTCTTCGGCCTCGTCACGGCCACGCTCATCGCGACGAAGGCGCCGAGCTATATCGCCTCGAACGACTATGTGGGCGGGCTGCTGGCCGTGTCGCCACGCTGGTTCCTACTGCCTACGTGCCTCATTGCGATCATCGGCGGCATGTCTACAGGCACGACCGCGCTCTACGGCACCGGACTCGACATGTCGAGCATGTTCCCGCGGCTCCTGAACCGCGTGCGCGCGACCATGCTGATCGGCACGCTGGCCATTGGCTTCATCTTCGTTGGCCGCTTTGCCTTCAATCTCGTGGAAAGCGTCTCGACGTTCTCCACGCTGATCTGCACGTTCAGCTGCCCGTGGATGGCGATCATGGTGATTGGCTTCATCACGCGGCGCGGCCACTATCTCGCCGACGATCTCCAGGTCTTCAATCGCGGCGGCCGCGGCGGGCACTACTGGTTCACGCACGGCTGGAATCTGCGCGCGATGGGCGCGTGGTTGCCGGCGGCGTTCCTCGGTCTTTCGTTCGTGAATCTGCCGGGGCAATTCGTCGGTCCGCTGGGTTCGCTGGCCGGCGGGCTCGATCTGAGCGTGCCGGTTTCGCTGGCGGTGGGCGGCATGATCTATATCGTATTGCTAACGATGTTCCCCGAGCCGGATGCCGTATATGGCCGTGAAGGGCGTCGCTTCGTGCGCGGCGGCGCGCGCGGGCAAGCCGTTGCGGCGGTTCACGCCACGCGTCTGCGTGAAGAGCAGCCTGCTAGCGCGGTGCGTGAACTGCAACGCAGCCCGGAGTATGCAGAGTAAGGCGCGAGCAAGTCGCGAGGCACGGGGGCCTCGCGCGAGGCCGTTGCGCGCAGACCGGGTAAGATCACGGCTTTTACGCACCGCGTAAGGAGGCGATCTTGCTTCGTTCACTCGCAAGGGCATGTGCCGGCGTTCTGCTCGTAGCCATAGCCCTGAACCGTGCCGCCATTGGCGCAGAACCCGCCGCCGGCAGCGACGCAGAGATACGCGAAGCCGCGCTCGCGTTCATGCGCGAAAACGGTATCCCGGGTCTCGCGATTGGGGTCGCCGTGAACGGCACGGAGCGCTTCTATAATCTCGGCGTTGCATCGAAGGAAACGGGTGCGCCCGTCACGAACGAAACGCTGTTCGAACTCGGCTCGATGAGCAAGACGTTCGCAGCAACCCTCGCCGGTTGGGCGCAGGTGAACGGCAAGCTTTCGCTCGATGCGCCGGTGAGCGCTTATCTGCCCGAGATGCGCGGCACGCCGTTTGGCGCGCTTACGCTCATCAATCTGGGCACGCATACTGGCGGCGGATTCCCGCTGCAGGTGCCCGACGAAGTCACGAACGATGCGCAGCTGATGGCCTGGCTCAAGGCATGGCGCCCGCGCTATCCGGCGGGCACGCAGCGCACCTATGCGAACCCGAGCATCGGCATGTTCGCGCGTATCGCGGCGCAGCAGCTCGGCATGAGCTACCCGGATGCGGTGGAGAAAACGCTCTTTCCGAAGCTGGGGCTCGCCCACACGTTCATTCGCGTGCCCGCTGCACAGCGCGCGGCCTATGCGCAGGGCTACAACAGCAGGAACATGCCCGTGCGCGTGAACCCCGGCGTGCTCGCCGACGAAGCCTACGGCGTGAAATCGGATACGCGCGACATGCTGCGCTTTCTCGAAGCGAACATGGGCCAGGTCGACGTGGAGCCGGAGTTGCAGCGTGCGCTGGAGGCCACGCATGTGGGCTATTTCCGCGCCGGCCCGTTCGTTCAGAACCTGGTCTGGGAGCAGTACGCGCAGCCGGTTAGCCTGAACGATCTCGTGAAAGGCAACGCGAACCGCATGGCGCTGGAGGACAACCCGGCCACGGCCTTGAACCCGCCGCTGCCGCCCCAGCCCGATGCGTTGCTCAACAAGACGGGCGCGACCAACGGCTTTGGCGGCTATCTGGCGTTCGAGCCTTCGCGCAAGACGGCCATCGTGATACTCGCCAATCGCAATCACCCCACCGAGGCGCGCGTGCGGTTCGCGTATCGCGTGCTGGAACTGGTGCAGGGCGCGCCTAAGCAGTGATGCGCAGTGAGTGTGCGGCCTTAAGCCGAATCGCTCGTTGCGCGGGCCGGTCTGCTGGCGGGGGTATTGGCTGCCGGGTCGCCGTGCGGCACCAGTCCGCTCACCGCCGCCGTGAGCCCGCGTCCGCCCGGATTGTTGCGCAGCGTGAACGTCAGGCCCTGACGCTGTGCGATGCGCGCCACGATCGACAGGCCGAGCCCGCTGCCCGAGCCCTGGGCATGATCGCCGCGAAAGAAGCGGTCTAGCACGCGCTCGAGGTCGCTTTCGGGAATGCCCGGCCCGTTATCGATGACTTCGAAGCCAAGCGTGTCCTGCGAGCGCGTGAGCACGAGATCGATCTTGCCGCCTGCCGGCGTGTAGCGGATCGCGTTGTCGAGCAGGTTGTTCAGCAAGGTGTTCAGGCCGTGCGCGTCGGCGCTCACGTTGCAGATGCACTCGGCCGTCACGGGCGGGCGAGACTCCAGGCCGAGGTCGATGCCTTTTTCCTCCGCAAGCAGCGAGAAGTCGCCGATGGCCTGCTCGCCCAGCCGACGCAGGCTCACGACGGTGGCGGGCGTGCTCGCCTGCGCATCTTCGCGTGCGAGCGTGAGCAATTGCTGCACGAGGCGAATGGTCCGGTTCAGGCGCGTTTGCATGCGCTCGAGCGTGCGCGCCTCGCCGTTCAGCGTGCCGTCGTGCAGCGCCGCCTGCCATTGCAGCTTGAGCGCGGCGAGCGGCGAGCGCAGTTCGTGCGCTGCGTCGGCGATGAACGTGCGCTGCGCCTGCGAGGCCGCATTCAATCGATCCAGCAGATCGTTGAGCGCGACGACGAGCGGACGCAGTTCGTCGGGCACCGAGCCATCGACGCGCAACGGCTCCAGTTCATGCACCGAGCGCGAAGCGAGCAGCGCCGACAACGCGCGCACGGGCGCGAGCCCGCGCGTCACCACGAACAGCAGGAGCACGATGGCCACCGGCACGAGCAGCGCGAGCGGCCACAACGTATGCAGCGCGAGGTGCAGCGCCAGCGTATCGCGCACGGAAATGGGCTGCGCGACCTGTACGAAACGCTCTGGCTGCGCGATGCCGTACACGCGCCAATGCACTTCGTCGTGCTCGATCGTGCGAAAGCCCGTGGCCTGGCGCGGCAGCACGGGCGTTTCCTGCGAGCGGTAAATCAGCTTGCCGTCGCGGTCCCAGATCTGGATGAGAATGCGGTCGTCGGCGATCTCGTCGAAGCCGGGGCCGGCCTGCTCGACCTCGCGCGCCGTCGCGACGTTAGCGGGCATCGAACGCGCCACGGCATGCAACTCGTAATCGAACAGTTCGCCCGCTTCTTCGCGTGCGCTGTGAAAAATGCCGTAGCCCGCCACCACGGAAGCGGCCGCGAAACCGCAGATGAGCCAGCCCAGCAGGCGGCGGCGGATGGAATTCATTCCGCTCTCTTGAGCCGGTAGCCCACGCCGCGCACGGTCACGATCTGGTCGGTGCCGATCTTGCGGCGCAAGCTGTGCACGTGCACTTCGATCGCATTGCTGCCGACTTCCTCGCCCCAGCCGTACATGCGTTCTTCGAGTTCGGCCTTCGTGAACACGCGCGCGGGCTGTTCGATGAGCACGCGCAGCAGCGCGAACTCGCGCGGCACGAGCGCGACG
This sequence comes from Paraburkholderia sp. JHI869, assembly GCF_038900775.1. Taxonomy (NCBI): domain Bacteria; kingdom Pseudomonadati; phylum Pseudomonadota; class Betaproteobacteria; order Burkholderiales; family Burkholderiaceae; genus Paraburkholderia; species Paraburkholderia sp. JHI869. The sequence goes on along the minus strand of NZ_JAYMSC010000002.1, from coordinate 372,905 downwards.
CTTTCGCCGTCTTTCGTCACCTCGTGCGCGGCGGGGTCGAGCGCAAGGCCGCAGTGCGTGTACACCGGCTGCTTCTGGCCCGTGCGGCGGCGTAGCATGGCGCGCGTGCGGGCGGCCAGTTCGTCGAGATCGAAGGGCTTGATCAGGTAGTCGTCGGCGCCGGCGTCGAGCCCGGCGATGCGGTCCGTCACCGAGTCGCGCGCGGTCAGGATCAGCACGACCGCTTCGCCGCCCTTGCGGCGGTAGCCGTTCAGCACCTCGATCCCGTCCTTCTTCGGCAGCCCGAGGTCGAGCAGGACGAGGTCGTACACGTCGTTGTCGAGCGAAAGCTCCGCTTCCCGCCCGTCGCGCGCCCAGTCGACGGCATGACCCTCGCGGCGCATCGAGTCGAGCACCGTTTCGGCAATCATTTCGTCGTCTTCCACCAGCAACAGGCGCATCGCTCGCTCCCCCAATATTCAGCCTTACATTGTCGCTCATCCCGGCTTAACCGGTGCTTAAGCGGTGCGCTGAGGGGGCGGCCAGGCGTTTAGTCGAGCAGTTTCAGCACGTCGTCGTAAAGCGCGCGCGGCACCTTCACGCCATCGCGTTCGCTGCGCTCGCGCGCCTCGAACCGGCGCTGCGACGGCAAGCGCGCGCCCTGCGCCGTGATGGCGGCGAACAGCCGTTCGGCGCGCGCCTGGCCGGCTTCGTAGCCGTCGCCGCCGCTGTTGCCACCAAAGCGCCGGGGATCGATGGCGATGACGAGTTCGCCGTGGCACGGGCTCGCGCCTGCGCCGCCGTCGAAGGCCTGCGACTCCATGCTCGTGAGGTCGCCGATCAGGGCGCCCGCGAGCAGTTCGATCATGGCCGCGAGCGCCGAGCCTTTGTGGCCGCCGAACGTCTGCATCGCGCCATCCAGCGCGGCACGGGCGTCGGTGGTGGGCTGGCCGTCGCGATCGAGCGCCCAATGGGGCGGAATGGGCTTGCCCTCGCGCGCATGCAGTTCGATGTCGCCGCGCGCAATCGCGCTCGTGGCGAAGTCGAACACGAACGGCAGGCCACCTTCGCGCGGCCACGCGAAGGCGAGCGGATTCGTGCCGAATACGCCGCGTGTGCCGCCCGCCGGCGCGACCCAGCTATGGCTCGGGTTCATGGCCATGCCCACGAGTCCTTGCGCCGCGATCGCTTCGACCTCGGGCCACAGCGCCGAAAAATGAAAGCAATGGTTGATGGCCATCGCCGCGATGCCCTGGCTGCGCGCTTTCTGCGCGAGCATGGGCAGGCCGGTTTCGAACGCGAGCAGCGAGAAACCGTAGTGCGCGTCCACGGCTAGCACGCCGGGCGCGATGTCACGCAGCGTGGGTTCGGCGCGCGCATCGACCTTGCCGCTCTTGAGCGAGCGCGCGCACACGAGCAGGCGATAGATGCCATGCGAATGGCATTCGTCGCGCTGCCCTTGCGTGATGACGCGCGCGATCGCATCGGCATGCGCCGCGGACATGCCGTGCCGCAGCAGCACGTTGCGCGAGAGGGTGAAGACTTCGTCGAGCGTGAGAATGACCGGCGCGGGTGTGTCGTTCGTGACGGTGGTGGTCATGGCATCCCGTGTACAAAGACAAACCGGGCCAACGCGGCCCGGTTTCGGTGATTCGAATGAAGATTGCGAGAGTGGCGCGTTGAGTCGACGCTTAGTTCACGCTTACAGACCGACGTCCGGCAGGGCGGGGCGCGTAGCGAGCGCCTTCTCGACCACGGCCTTCACATGGGCGAGCGCTTCGCCTTCGAGCGGCAGGCGCGGGGGCCGCGTGACCGCGCTGCCACGGCCAACCAGTTCCTCGCACAGCTTGATGCACTGAACGAGGTCGGGGCGCGCGTCGAGGTGCAGCAGCGGCATGAACCAGCGATACAGCGCGAGCGCTTCGTCAAAGCGCTTTTGCTTCGCGAGACGGAAGAGCGTTTCGCCTTCCTTCGGGAACACGTTCGACATGCCCGAGACCCAGCCTTGCGCGCCGACGGCCACGCTTTCGACCACCACGTCGTCGAGTCCCGCGAACAGCACGAAGCGGTCGCCCACGGCGTTGCGCAGATCGATGAAGCGGCGCGTATCGCCCGACGAATCCTTGAAGCAGACGATATTTTCGCAATCCTGAAGAGCGATCAGGATGTCGGGCGTGACGTCGTTCTTGTAGATCGGCGGATTGTTGTAGACCATCACCGGCACGTCGGTGCTCGACGCCACGGCGCGAAAGTGCGCGGCCGTTTCGTGCGGCTTCGAGGAATACACGAGCGCCGGCATGACCATCACGCCGTCCACGCCCACGCGCGCCGCTTCTTTCACGGTCTGGCGCGCGAATTCGGTGGTGAATTCGGCAATGCCTGCGATCACCGGCACCTTGCCGCCGGCCGCGTCGCGCGCGGCTTCGATCACGGCAATCTTTTCATTCGTCGCGAGCGACGTATTCTCGCCGACGGTGCCGCACACCACGAGGCCCGACACGCCGTCCTTGACGAGATTGCTCACCACCCGGTGCGTAGCGTCGATATCGACCGAGAAGTCCGCCTTGAACTGCGTGCTGACGGCGGGAAACACCCCGCTCCACTGGATAGCGCTCACTGTGACTCACTCCTTGAATGCGTAGCGGCTCGCGCCGGTACCTGTTGAATATGAGTGGAGTATCGCTGTCCAAATCGATTGGCGCTTGGGGCCTTTCGCGCTTCAGGAAGACGAAATCTGCATAGTCGAGCAGGGCTCAGGGAGAACCCTGGGCACGCTGGCGCGAGGCTCAAGCGCCGGGCGTCTGCGCGCTTCCGGGCGATTGCAGCAACGCGCGATACTGGCTCGGCGTGACGCCCACCGTGGCCTTGAATTGCCGCGTGAACGCGCTGTGATCGTTATAGCCGCACTGCGTAGCGATGTCGGTGATGCTCTGGTCGCTCGCGAGCAGCACGGAGGCCGCGTCAAGACGCGTCTTGAGCAGCATCTGGCGGGGCGTGAGGTGAAAGATCTTGTGGAAGTACCGCTCGATCTGCGCGACCGACATGTTGATGAGCTTGGCCAGGTGCGCAAGCTTGAGTGGTTGCGCATAGTTGTCCTGGATGTACTTCGCGGCGACGGCGAGCCGCTGGTAAGCGGGATGCGTGCCTTCGGCAGCCTGCAGGTCGCGCGAAATGCCCGCCACGCCCAGCACGCGGCCGCGCGCGTCGTGCAGCGGGACTTTCGAGGTGAGGCACCAGCCCGGCTGCCGGCCCGGATAGAGATGCAGTTCGAGCTGGTCGATGAGACTGCTGTCGAGGCGCACCACGGCCTGGTCCTGCGCGGTATAGCTGTGGCCGAAGCGCGAGGGAAAGACCTGCTCGGCGGTTTTGCCGAGCAGCGCGCGCTTTTCCTTGAAGCCGCAGCGCGCCGCGAGCGTGGTGTTGACGATCACGTAGCGCGCTTCGTCATCCTTCACGAAGAACACCACGTCGGGCATGGCGTCGAACAGCGGTTCGAGCATGGTGAAATGCGCGACCATCTGCGCAAACGTGGCGTTTTCGAGGGCGGCGGGCAGGACCAGTTCGGGCATCGCGAGGCGCTTGGGACGGGATCGGCGGAAAGCAACATTGTGCCGATTTGCGCACGCTCGCGCATCTGCAATCAAAAAAGCGGGTGCTGCGCTATTGCGCGGTTTCCACGTGCAGCAAGGTGTCGATCCGCGCGGGAGAGAACGGCGGGCGCTGGCCGTTTTGCGGCCAGCCGAAGCAGAACGCCGCCGCCTCGCCGCAAATCTTGCCCTGGCAGGGGCCCATGCCGCAGCGCGTTTGCAGCTTGGCGTCGCGCCACGATGCGTGACGCGCGACGTCACGATACGCGACGTCCTCGCAACGGCAAAACACGGTGTCCGGCTGAGGGAGGGCGCGCAGCGCGGGAGCGAGTTCGAACGCCGCGTGCAGGCGCGCGGCGAATTGGCGATAGCGTTCGCGTTCGGCGCACAGGCGTTGCGCGCTTGCGCTGTCGCCGAGGGCGGCGTATGCCGCGATGCGTCCTTCCACCGCCGCGAGTTCCATGCCGCCCACGCCGGTGCATTCGCCAGCCGCGTAGATGGCTTCCGCGGAGGTCTCCTGCCATTCGTTCACGGCGATGGCGGGAGCGCCCGCAAGGGTTTCGAGGCGGCAACCCAGCGCCGCGCCGACGCCCGTATTCGGCACGAGCCCATAGGCGCAAGCGAGCCGGTCACAATCGATCAGCACGTCGTCGTTGCCGCGCCGCACGCGCACCTGCGTCACGCGCGTTGTGCCGATTGCTTCGGTCACGTACGCATCGCACCAGTAGGGCGTGGCGCGCAGATCGAAGCGCAAGCGCAGCGCCTGCGCGAGTTTCGCGGGCGTATGAATGAGGCCTGCCGCGAAGCGGCGCACCGCTTGCGGCGGTGCCTGCTCGACGATAGCGGCGATCGTCGCGCCATGCTGGCGCGCGGTCACGGCGGCGGCCCACAGCAACGGCCCGCTGCCCGCGATGACAATGCGTTCGCCGCGCACGGGCATGCCGCCCTTGATGAGCGCCTGCAAGCCGCCCGCGCCCGTTACGCCCGGCAAGGTCCAGCCGGGGTAGGGCAGGAAGCGCTCGCGCGCGCCCGAGGCGACGATGAGCTTGCCGTAAGCGAGCGTCAGCGCACGGTCGGCGTTTTCCGCGAGCAGTTGCCGCCCCGGCAGTGCTTGCACGATGCGCGTGCCGCTCAGCAGCGTGACGTTGGGGTGCGCCGCGAGAGCATCGAGCAGGGCGCGTGCGGTGCCCGCGGCGCGGTGCCCAGGCCCCTGACGCCAGATCTGGCCGCCAGGCAGCGCATTGTCATCGACGATGCCTACGCTCGCGCCCGCCTGTGCGGCGCTGCGCGCGGCGTTCAAACCCGCCGGTCCGGCGCCAATGATCAGGATATCGAACTTCATGGCGCGGCATTCCCGGTGACGACATTCATGCCCGCGACGCAAACCGTCTGGCAGGCGAGCCGATGCGGCACGCCGTCGATGGTGACGCGGCATTCCTGGCAGATGCCCATGCCGCACAAGGGCCCGCGCAGCGCGCCGCTTACCGAACGGCGCGTGACGGGCGCAGCGTGTTGCGCATTTGCGGCGATGGCGATGGCCGCCGCCACTGAACTGCCCGGCGCGACGCCCACTTTGCGCCCGTCGATCGTCAACGTCGTATTGGCTTCAGACATGCACGGCCCCCTGGGCAGCGAAGCGCGCGGGGAGATACGGGGTCGCGTCGATCTCGGCTGCGCGTCCAAGCATTTGCGCGGCAATCAGCTTCGCGGTGCCGAGCGCCGTGGTGACGCCGAGGCCTTCGTGCCCGGTGGCGAGCCACGTGGACGGATGGCTGTCGTCTTCGGCGAACGAGGCAGCGGGGCCGATCAGCGGCATGCCGTCGCTCGATGCAGGGCGAAAGCCCGTCCATGCGCGAATCGCGTTGAGCGTGGGCAATTGCGGCAGATATTCGGCGGCGCGGCGCAGCATGCGCGCGAGTATCGCAGGCTCGATGGCGGGGTCCGCGCTGTCGAACTGGCGCGACGAGCCGATCAGCAATTGCCCGGTCGGCCGCGGCTGCACGTTGAACGCAACCGAGGTGCCGCTCGCGTTATGCGCGCTCTTGATATAGCCGAGTTCGAGAATCTGATGGCGAATCGTGCCGGGATAGCGGTCGGTAATGAGCAGGTGTCCCTTCTTTGCCTGGAGCGGCAGGCGCGGCAGCAAATCGACCGCTTGCAGGCCGTTCGCGATCAGGACCGCGCCCGCGCCGATGACCTCGCCATCGGCGAGATGCACACCCGCGCGGTCGATACGCGCGACCTGCGTTTGCGTGCGGCAAGTCATGCGGCCGCGAACGGGTTGTTCGAGCAACCATGCTGCCACGGCGGGCGCGTACACCACGGCGTCGTTGTCGACGATCATCCCGCCTACGAGGCCGTTGCGCAGACCGGGTTCCGCTTCGCGCAACTGGTGCGCGTCGAGCATCGAGCACGCCACGCCCTGGCGTTGCAGCGCCTGCTGGCGCGTTTGCGCGAGCGCCAGTTCTTCTTCGTCGGCGGCGACCCAGAGCGTGCCGCAACGTACGAACGCATGGCGTTCGTCAAGACGCGGCGCGAGCGCGTGCCACAGTGCCAGCGACCATGCGCTGAGGGCAAATTCGGCAGGCGTATCGTCCATCACGACGAGGTGGCCCATGCCGGCGGCCGTCACGCCGCCGCCCACGCCCGCTCGTTCGATGACGAGCACATTCAGACCCTGCGCCGCGAGTTCATGCGCGCACGCCGCGCCCACGATGCCCGCGCCAATTACGACGACATCGTGCTGACCGCTCGAACCTTGCCTCACGCGGGAATGCCCCACGCGAACGGATCGTCGTCGGCGAAAATCAGTTTGGACTCCGCACTAATATGCGCGCTGCCGCGAATGCTCGGGCGCACATGACCTGCGGGGAGCTCAGGCGAGACTTCATAGCTCGCTTCGAACACACTGCCGATGATGCTTTCCTGCCGCCACTGCGCGCCGGGGGCGAGCGTGCCGTCCGCGGCGAGGCACGCGACCTTCGCGCTCGTGCCAGTGCCGCACGGCGAACGGTCGTAGGCCTTGCCGGGGCACAGTACGAAATTGCGGCTGTCGATGCCCGCGACGTCCGAATGCGCGAAGAGTTCGATATGGTCGATCAGCGCGCCATCCGCGCCGGTAATGCCGTTCGCTTCGAGCGCTTGACGCATGGCCCACGTGGCTTCGGTGAGCGCTTCGACGTTGCCCGCTTCGAGCGTGAGGTTGTGATCGGCGACGAGGAAGAACCAGTTGCCGCCCCAGGCGATGTCGCCATGCACGCGGCCGTAGCCGGGCACGTCGAGCGCCACGGCCTGGCGGTAGCGATACGCGGGCACGTTGCGCACGGTGACGCTGCCGTCGGTGTGCAGTTCGGCTTCGACATTGCCCACCGGCGTTTCGATGCGATGCACGCCAGGCGCAATGCGCCCGAGATGTGCGAGCGACGCGATGAGGCCGATGGTGCCATGCCCGCACATGCCGAGAAAACCGACGTTGTTGAAGAAGATCACGCCGGCTGAGCAGGACGGATCATGCGGCTCGCACAGCAGCGCGCCGACCATCACGTCCGAGCCGCGCGGCTCGTTGACGACGCCCGCGCGCACGCGGTCGAAGTCGCGGCGGAAAATGGCGAGGCGCTCGGCGAGCGGGCCGTGGCCAAGCTCGGGGCCGCCCGCGATCACGAGGCGCGTGGGTTCGCCGCCCGTGTGGGAGTCGATAACGGTCAGGGTTTTCATGCCGACAATCGTAGGTCGCGCCATTTTGGCCGTCTTGGTCGAACGGCCCTTGCGCGGTGACGATTTCGGCATAGTGCGCCGTGCGTGAATGCGCGGCGCTCAGGGTGATCCCTGGCGCTTGCTTTCTTTAGTCTTTCACGAGCGCCAGTTGCTCGAGTTGGCGCACCACTTCCGCGCGCAGGCGCGGCGGCATGTTCTGATAGCCGAGCAGGTCGGAGATCCACAGGCCGTCTGCCGCGAGCCGGCAGATCATGAGGCGGGCGGCGGCTTCGAGCGGTAGCGGGTCGGGGCGTGTCCACTTGCGCATGGGCGCGGCGTAACGTTCGCGAATCGCGGGGTCGGTCATCATCGCGGCGACCAGCACGCGCAGCACGTTGGTGCTGGCGGCGGGGCTCGTTTCGTCGATCGTGGTGTGCAGGTAGGCGCGCGCGGCGGCGCCGTGTTTTGGCGCGCCTTGCGCCACGCCTTCCTCGATGCGCGTATGCATCTGCTGCTCGAAGCGCGTGAGCGTCTGCTCGAACAGTGCATCGAGCAAGCCCTGCTTGTTGGCGAAGTGATATTGCAGCGCGCCCTTGGTTACGCCCGCGCGTTCGGCCACGGCGTCGAGCGTGACGGCGGGCACGCCCTGATCGGTGGCGATATCGGAAGCCGCCTGCAGCAATTGCGCGCGCACCTGGGCCGGGGCTTTCTTGCGGCGCGTGCCGGCGGCAGGCGCCGCGTCCTTGCGTGGGGAAAGGGGCTTCGATACCACGGGGGCAGTCGGAGCCGAGGGGGCCGCTGCGTCAGCCGCCTTCGCGCTGCGCCTTGTCGCGCGCGCGGGCGCCTTGACGGAGGAGTCTTTCATGGCGGCGATCATACCATTGCAGGCTTCGGCGCTAAACATTCCGTACGGATGGTATGATCCGCCGATGAAAAATTCCAACCTGCCTTTTACCGCCTCCGCAGCCGCCATGGCGGCGCTCGAAGCCTCGATCATTCGGGGCCGCGAAGCGCTCGTGCGACAGCAGGATGCCGATGGAAGCTGGTGCTTCGAACTCGAATCGGACGCCACGATCACCGCCGAATACATCCTCATGATGCATTTCATGGGCAAGATCGACGTGGTGCGTCAGGAGAAGATGGCGCGCTATCTGCGCGACATTCAGCGTCTGCAAACGCACGGCGCATGGGACCTCTACGTGGATGGCGCGCCCGATGTCTCGTGCAGCGTGAAAGCGTACTTCGCGCTGAAGGCTGCGGGCGATCCCGCGAACGCGCCGCACATGGTGCGCGCGCGGGAAACCATTCTCAAGCTCGGCGGCGCGGCGAAGTCGAACGTGTTCACGCGCATTCTGCTCGCCACCTTCGGCCAGGTGCCGTGGCGCGCCACGCCGTTCATGCCGATCGAATTCGTGCTGTTTCCGAAGTGGGTGCCCATTTCGATGTACAAGGTCGCCTACTGGGCGCGCACGACCATGGTGCCGCTGCTCGCGCTCTGTTCGCTGAAGGCGCGCGCGGCCAATCCGCATGACGTTTCGATTGCCGAGTTGTTCGTCACGCCGCCCGAAGAGGAGCGCGAATATTTTCCGCGCGGCAAGGGCATCCGCTGGCTCTTTCTCGCGGCTGACCGTGTGCTGCGCCATGTCGAGCCGCTGCTGCCGCGCGCGCTGCGCCAGCGCGCCATGAAGCACGCCGAAGCCTGGTGCGCCGAACGCATGAACGGCGAGGACGGCATGGGCGGCATCTTCCCGCCTATCGTCTACAGCTACCAGATGATGCAGGTGCTTGGGTATCCTGACGATCATCCGCTGCGCCGCGATTGCGAAAATGCGCTGGAAAAGCTGCTCGTCGAGCGAGCGGACGGCAGCGTGTATTGCCAGCCGTGTCTCTCGCCGGTTTGGGACACGGCGTGGAGCACGATGGCGCTCGAGCAGGCGCGCTCAGTCGTGCCTGCATATCCGGCAGCGGCCGCCATCAGCGACCAGGAACTGCAGCAGCGCATCACGCGTGCATACGACTGGCTCGCGGAGCGCGAAGTGACTGACGTGCGCGGCGACTGGATCGAGAACGCGCAGCCCGACACGCCGGTTGGCGGCTGGGCCTTCCAGTATGAGAACCCGTACTATCCGGACATCGACGACACGGCCGTGGTCGCTGCCATGCTGCATCGTCGCGGGCGCTCACAGGCGCGCAAAACGGGCGTGGACCCCTACGCCGCTCGCGTGACACGAGCGCTCGACTGGATGCGCGGCCTGCAATCGCGCAACGGCGGCTTTGCCGCGTTCGACGCCGATTGCGACCGCCTCTATCTGAACGCGATCCCCTTCGCGGATCACGGCGCGTTGCTCGACCCGCCAACGGAAGACGTATCGGGCCGCGTGCTGCTGTGTTTCGGCGTGACGGGCCGCGCCGAGGACAAGGCGGCGCTCGCGCGCGCCATCGAGTACGTGAAGGCCACCCAGCAACCCGACGGCAGCTGGTGGGGCCGCTGGGGCACCAACTATATCTACGGTACGTGGAGCGTGCTGGCGGGCCTCGCGCTCGCGGGCGAGGACCCGAGGCAGCCGTACATCGCACGCGCTCTCGCATGGCTGCGCGCACGCCAGCATGCAGACGGCGGCTGGGGCGAGACCAACGACAGCTATATCGACCCGCGCCTGGCCGGCACCAATGGCGGCGAAAGCGCGTCGAACTTCACCGCGTGGGCGTTGCTCGCGCAAATGGCATTCGGTGATTGGGAATCCGAATCGGTGCGGCGCGGCGTGGCGTATCTGCTATCCGTGCAGCAGGAGGATGGATTCTGGTGGCATCGCTCGCATAACGCGCCGGGCTTTCCGCGTATTTACTACCTCAAGTACCACGGATACACGGCGTATTTCCCGCTGTGGGCGTTGTCGCGTTATCGGCGGCTGGCTGGCGGCGCGGCCGATGCGGTTGTCGTGCGAGAAGTGGAAGAAGCCACACTCGCGGATTAAATGCAACGCGGGGCGCAAGCGCCCCGCGTCGTTTTTTGCTTACCGCGACTTCGCCAGCGTAATCGTTTCGAACAACTCATAATTCCCGGTCGGCGTTTTATCGGCGCCGGGCGCGTGATAGTAGTTCATCGTGATCGTCGTCTTGCCGCCGTGCGTGCCCGGATCGACGTCGAACACCGCAATGCCATTACCCGTGCCCGTATCGCGCTGCGCCGACCAGATCGCGTCTTCGAGCGCATCCGCCGTCGGGCGCGCGAAGGTGCCTGCCGTCGTGCCCGGCACCGGGTGGTTGGGCTTCGTGAACACCTGGGCCTGCGGATTGCCGTTTCCGGCGTCCACACCGTACACGTCGAGCGGTGCGCTCGTGCCGCCGCCGCCCAGGATCAGGTGGATCGTCCCGTGGCTCGTGTCGAACGTGTTGCCCGTGCCCTGAGCGTGCGTGACAGGACGCGGCTGGAGCGTGTCGACACTCACGCCGGTCTTCGCATCGACGCCCGCGTGGTGATTGCAGCCGCGCACCGGGTAGCTGCGCTCGTAGTCATGATCGTGACCGCACACCACGAGATCCACGCCATAGCGGTCGAAGAGCGGCAGCCATGCTTCGCGTATGCCCTTGTCCGACCCATTGCCCGTTTTCGACGAACTGAGTGCGTCCTGGTGCATCTGCACCACGATCCAGTCGATATCGTCGTCGTCCTTCGCCTGCTTCAGGGTCTGCTCGAGCCAGCGCGTTTGCACGCCGTTGCTGTAGCCGCGCACGTAGAACGACGTGCCGGGCTGGACGGGCGCGTTGCCCGTGCTGGCGGCAGGCACGAGCGGCGAGGGGCCGGCCACGAAGGCGGCGGCGTCCTGGTAGACCACGTCGTCGGCGTCGAGCGAGACGAACAGCACGTTGCTCACGCGGAAGCTGTACCAGCGGCCCGGAAACTGAGTGCCGTTATGAGGCAGCGTATAGCGCGTGAGATACGAATTCAGCCCTTGCGACCCGTTGTAGAACTCGATCTCGTGATTGCCGGGGCAGGGCATCCACGGACGGTTCGCGGATGACGTCTGGTTGTTGTTGCCGAAGTCGCGCCACACGTCGGTCTGGTGCGCGGGATTCAGGTTCGCGTAGCAAAGGTCGCCATTGAGCAGATGAAAGAGCGGCTGGAAGCGCTCGACGGCTTCCACGGCGAAGCGGCTTTGCGGCGACGAAAGCACCCAGCCCGTGTTCGGCGTGGCGAGGTCGCCGTAGCTCGTGAAGCGAAACGGTGCGCGAGCGCGCGGCGCCGTGGCGAAGCTCGAAGAAAACGGGCTGCCCGCGTGGCTGTCGTTATCGGCGGTGACTTCGTAGCGGTAGGTCGTGGCCGGCTCCAGAGCGTGCAGCCGTGCGTGATACGTGAAGACGACGACGCCCGTGAGCCCGTCGGTATAGGTGCGCTGAACGGCGTGCACCGTCTCGCGTTTGCCGCGATCGGCGCTGTAGATTACGCGCGGATTCGTGGAGGAGGCGAGCGACGCCCACGAAACGACGACTTCGCGCGTCGGATCTTCGCCCCAGGTGAGATGGATCTGCTCGGGTGTGCCGTCCGGTGTGGAGGCATCGGCCTTCGCGGTGCCCGCGAAAGCGCTGGCCGCGCTCGCGAAGCCGGAAGCGCCGGCAAGCTTGAGGAAGCCGCGGCGCGAGACACTGGCGCCGCTTTCGGTGGATGCATTCTCGGGGATGTCTTTTTTCGTCATGTCGTCTCGCCTGGGGAGCAGAAGGCGAAGCCGGCGCTAGCGGACTTGCATGACTGACGCGCGCGGGCGCAAGCATCGCAGGGTGAGTGTCTGCGCAACGATGGCTGGCTTGCATGACCTGGCGATGACACTGCCCTTATTCTATGCAGCGCGACGGGCCGCGCTTTCTCGCGCGGTCCCGCCGTTACCCCGCAGTTACTCGTTAAGCATGAGCTTAGAACTTCAGGCGCATACCCGCCGCGACGACGGCTTGCGTATTGCTGGACGAAGCCGCGAGGTTGTAGATCGACGCATTGCCGAGCACCGGAATGCCCTGCGCACCGGAAACGCGCTGATAGACGCCTTCCAGATAAACGTCGGTGCGTCGGCTCAGTGCATAGTCGGCCTGGAGCATGAACTGGTTCCAGTGCGGTGACGCGTTGCCTTCCGCGCGGCTGACCGAGCCGTCGGTATAGGTATAGGCGCCGCCCAGGCTCAGTTGCGGCGTGAGCGAGTAACGGCCGTTCACTTCGAAGTTATTGAACGTCAGGTAGTCGGCCTCGAACGCATTGAGCGAGCCGCCCTGGGCGATTTGCGTGGGTTCGTTGACCATCGTGCGGGTGAACACGAGGCCCACCTTCGCCGGTCCGATCGTATAGCTGCCGCCCGCGCCGAGCGTGCGCGTGCGCGCGGCCACGAACATCGGATCGTTGTCGGTGCCGCTGCCGGCGCTCAGCGCGCCGTTCGTGGTCGAGCCGGGTTCGTTGCCCTGGAAGTAGGCCACGGCCAGGTTGATCGGGCCGCCGTTCCACGAAGCCCCCATCGTGTAGGCGTTATTGTTCGAGAAGCCGCCGCCCTGGTTGCTGAACGCGTAGGCGCCTTCCACCTGGAAGCCTGCGTAGGTCGCGCTGCGGAACTTGACGGCGTTGTTCATGCGCACGTCGTTGTTGAGGTTGTCGTTGTCGAACGGGTGCATCGCGAGGTTGCCGCCGAAGCCCGAACCCGTGGCCGACATGGGCGCGATCATGTCCACGAGCGCGTCGTACTGACGCCCGAGCGTGAGCGTGCCGTACTGGTCGCTGCCAAGCCCCACCCATGCCTGCCGGCCGAACATATAGCCGCCGTTGGAGCCCTTGCCGTTGACGACCGAGAAGCCGTTCTCGAGGTCGAAGATCGCCTTGAGGCCGCCGCCCAGGTCTTCCGTGCCGCGCAGGCCCCAGCGACTCGTGCTCACGTTGCCGGACTGCACGCCCCACGTCGTGCCATGACCCGTGGACGACTTCTGATTGCTGATGTAGTCGAGGCCTGCATCGACCGTGCCGTAGAGCGTGACGCTGCTTTGTGCTTGAGCGCTCGTGCAGGCGGCGGCCGCCGCGAGCGCGAGGATATTCAACAACGCTTTTTTCATTTCGGTTCCGAATCTTCGTGTGTGGCGGAACCGGAAATTTAGGCGAGGGCAATTACGCAAACGTGTCGAAAACGGCCCTTAAAATGAAACTTCGTTCAGGTTCGTGATACGTTCCGTTCATGCGAAATGCCAGTTGCGGGATATCGTTGACAAATCAACCATAACTCGAGGGATGGGTGCGATGGCTGCCCGATCGAAAGGGTGCGTCAAGGTGCCGCAAGCTTCACGTCAGAGGATTTGACGATTGCAACGACGATTGAGCCGGCTTTCAGGCCGAGCTGGTCCAGAATCCGGGTCTCGATGACGGACGTGAAGATGCCCGCTGCGGTGGCGATATCGACCTCCGAATGCTCGGCACCTCTGATAATCCCGACGATCCGGCCGGGGAACTGGTTGCGAATGCGGGTTGTTGGAATATCCATGATTCGCAAACGTATAGGCTAGGGCAAAGGGCTGGACCATACCGCGCGACGCGGCTTTCGGGAAATCGGGGTTTCCCGCAGCCGGGGCGAGCTGATCGAAACTATCGGATTTCGTGATGACTGGTATCCGGAATGCAAAGTTGAGTAGTCAATCATAGAGGCCTACCATTTCTAGCGCATGGATGGCGTGAGCCGGCGGTTCACGGACACCTGTCAGACGTAACTGGAGGCCTCTAGTGGACCACGGCGCTCGAACGCAAGACGAAAAGCTCGAAATCAAGACCACGACCTGCTACATGTGCGCGTGCCGCTGCGGCATTCGCGTACATCTGCGTGAAGGGGAAGTGCGTTATATCGACGGCAACCCGGAGCACCCCTTGAACCAGGGGGTGATCTGCGCGAAGGGTTCGTCGGGGATCATGAAGCAGTATTCACCGGCGCGTCTTACGCAGCCGCTCAGGCGCAAGCAGGGCGCCGAGCGCGGCGAAGCGCAGTTCGAACCCATATCGTGGGACGTGGCGCTCGAAACCATCGAGAAGCGCCTCGCCCATCTGCGGGCAACCGACCCCAAAAAGTTCGCGCTCTTCACCGGCCGCGACCAGATGCAGGCGCTCACCGGCCTTTTCGCCAAACAGTTCGGCACCCCCAACTACGCCGCCCACGGCGGCTTTTGTTCCGCGAACATGGCCGCGGGCATGATCTACACGATGGGCGGCTCGTTCTGGGAGTTCGGCGGACCGGACCTCGACCGCGCGAAGCTCTTCATCATGATCGGCACGGCGGAGGATCATCACTCCAATCCGCTGAAGATCGCCCTTTCGAAGTTCAAGCGCGCGGGCGGACGCTTCATCGCCATCAACCCGATCCGCACCGGCTACGCCGCCATTGCCGACGAATGGGTGCCCATTCGCCCCGGCACGGACGGCGCGCTGTTCATGGCGCTGATCCACGAGCTGATCGAGGCCGACGCGTACGACCACGAATTCGTCAAGCGCTTCACCAACGCGGGCGAACTGCTGGATATGCGCACGGAAAGCGACACGTTCGGCCTCTTCGTGAAGGACTCGAATCTCCCCGAGGGCAATCCGCTGTTCCCGCAAAACCACCTGTGGTGGGACGAGAACACGGGCAAGCCCGTGCAGCATCACACGCCCGGCGCGCAGCCCGCGCTCGACGGCCGCTACGTGCTGGACGACGGCACGCCAGTGGCGCCTTCGTTTGCGCTGTTGCGTGAGCGCTTCAAGGACACGACGCCTGAATGGGCACAGGAGATCACGGGCATCGCGGCCGAAACGATCCGCCGCCTCGCGCGCGAGATGGCGCAAACGGCGCGCGACCACAAGATCACGCTGCCGATTCCGTGGACGGACGCCTGGGGCATGAAGCACGAAAGCGTGACGGGCAATCCCATCGCGTTTCATGCGATGCGGGGGCTGGCTGCGCATTCGAATGGCTTTCAGTCGATCCGCGCGCTCGCCGTGCTCATGTCGCTGCTCGGCACGATCGACCGGCCTGGCGGTTTTCGTCACAAGTCGCCGTATCCGCGCGCGGTGCCGCCGTCTGCCAAGCCGCCAAGCAGTCCGAACGATGTCAAGCCAAATACCCCGCTGCCGTCCGGGCCGCTCGGCTGGCCCGCCGCGCCGGGCGACCTCTTCATCGACGAAGCCGGCGAGCCGGTGCGCATCGACAAGGCCTTCTCGTGGGAATATCCGCTTGCCGTGCACGGCCTGATGCACAACGTCATCACGAATGCGTGGCGAGGCGACCCGTACCCCATCGACACCTTGCTGATCTTCATGGCCAACATGGCGTGGAATTCGTCGATGAACACGAGCGAGGTCCGCAAGATGCTGACCGACCGCGGCCCGGACGGCGAGTACAAGATTCCTTTCCTCGTGGTGTGCGACGCTTTCCAGTCGGAGATGACGGCCTTCGCCGACCTGATCCTGCCCGACACGACCTACCTCGAGCGGCACGACGCGATGTCGATGCTCGACCGCCCGATTTCGGAATTCGACGGACCGGTGGATTCCGTGCGCGTGCCGGTGCTCGAGCGCACCGGCGAGTGCCGCCCGTTCCAGGAAGTGCTGGTCGAACTCGGTAGCCGCCTGAAGCTGCCG
This sequence comes from Paraburkholderia sp. JHI869, assembly GCF_038900775.1. Classification (NCBI taxonomy): domain Bacteria; kingdom Pseudomonadati; phylum Pseudomonadota; class Betaproteobacteria; order Burkholderiales; family Burkholderiaceae; genus Paraburkholderia; species Paraburkholderia sp. JHI869. Next base: position 357,023 of record NZ_JAYMSC010000002.1, on the reverse strand, counting down.
GCATTCACGACGGCCGAAGGCAAGCGCAAGTTCAAGGACTATCCGGACTTCATCATCAATTTCCAGACCGCGCCGGATTCCGGCGTCGGCTTCCTGATTGGCTGGCGCGGCAAGGACGGCGACAAGGCGCTCGTGGGCGAGCCCAATCCCCGCCAGTGGGAGCAATACGCGAAGAACAACTGCGTGTTCCATTACACGCTGCCCGAAGAGCTTCAATACATGCGCGGCGTAAATGGGCCCTACCTGCAGTTCGCCGTGGAGAAAGGCTTCCGCAAGTTTCACGAACCGATCCTCATCCAGCTCTATTCGGATGTCATGCAGAAGTTTCGCCTCGCCGCGCAGGGCAAGACGCAAGGGCGTCGGCCGCCCGAGCACCTGCGCGAGCGTGTCGAGCGCTACTTCGATCCGCTGCCTTTCTGGTATGCGCCGCTCGAACTCGCCACGACCGATCTCGAACGCTTTCCGCTCGCGGCCGTCACGCAGCGTCCCATGGCGATGTATCACTCGTGGGATTCGCAAAACGCGTGGCTGCGGCAGATTCACGGCGAGAACTACCTGTATGTGAATCCGCGCATGGCGCAGGAAAACGGCATCGAGGACGGCGGCTGGATCTACGTCGAATCGCAGTGGGGCAAGGTGCGCTGCATGGCGCGTTACAGCGAGGCGGTCGAGCCCGGCACCGTGTGGACCTGGAACGCCATCGGCAAGGCCGCCGGCGCGTGGAATCTCGGCCCGGACGCCAATGAGTCGCAACGCGGCTTCCTGCTCAATCACCTGATTACCGAAGAGCTGCCTTTCGGCGATGGCCGGCGCGTTTCGAACTCGGATCCCATTACGGGGCAGGCCGCGTGGTACGACGTGCGCGTGCGAGTGTATCCGGCCGAGGCCGAGGCCGACCACACGCTTCCGCAGTTCGCGCCGATGCAGCCCTTGCCGGGGTCGACGCGCACGGTCAGCCGGGTTCAGGCGTATTTCGCGGGCGGCGGAAAGTTCGCTGCGCGTCTGCGCAATGTTGTGACACGCAAGTAAGGAGGACCCCGAAATGACGCAAATGGCGTTGGTGATCGACCTGAACGTCTGCGTGGGGTGCCACGCGTGTGTGACGAGTTGCAAGGAATGGAATACCTCGGGGCAGGCGGGGAGCCTTTCGGATGTGCGCCCTTACGACGCCGATCCGTCCGGCACGTTCTTCAACCGCGTGCAGACCTACGAGGCCGGGGAGTTTCCGAATTCGGAGACCATCCACTTTCCGAAATCGTGCCTGCACTGCGAAGACCCGCCGTGCGTGCCGGTGTGCCCCACAGGCGCAAGCTTCAAGCGCAAGGAAGACGGGCTCGTGCTCGTCGACTACGACAAGTGTATCGGCTGCAAGTACTGCTCGTGGGCCTGTCCTTATGGCGCGCGCGAACTGGACGAAGAGCGCAAGGAGATGACCAAGTGCACGCTGTGCGCGGACCGCATCTATAACGAGGCGTTGCCCGAGCGCGATCGCAAGCCCGCTTGCGTGCTCGCGTGCCCGACATCGGCGCGCATTTTCGGCGACATTCACGACCCCGAGTCGGATGCGTCGAAAGCCATTCAGGCGCGCGGCGGCTATCAGTTGATGCCGGAGTGGGGCACGAAGCCGTCGAATCACTATCTGCCGCGCGTGAAGACCGAAAGCAGTTGCGGCAGCGGTTCGTGCGGGTGCAGCGGTGGCGCGTCGGCGGCGTCGCCCGCGAGCATGCTCGATGCCGGCGAGCCGATCAACCTCGCGAGCCTCGCGACCCGGCGCGGCACGCCGGCCATGTCGCGCGAAAGGCGGCTCGACGATCAGCTGGATTCGGGCAAGCTCAATCTGGCCGCCTTCGCAACGCGAGTGAAGTCGCTGTTCTCGCGCCCGCGACCGGTCGCGACCAAGGAGATTTGAATGAGACCCGCATTTTCTGTTGTGTTCCTGACTACGCTCTCAGGTGCGGGGCAAGGCCTGTTGATCGCGCTGTTCGGCGTCGAGTGGCTTGCGCGGCTGCACCCCGAATGGACGGCGTGGCAACTCGTGACGCCGCAGTTCTACATTTGCGGCGCTGCACTCGCACTCACGCTTGGCGTGCTCGGCCTCGTCGCCTCGGTCTTTCATCTTGGGCACCCGGAGCGCGCGTGGCGCGCCATCGCCATGTGGCGCACGTCGTGGCTTTCGCGCGAATGTCTCGCGCTGCCTGTATTTCTCGCAACGACTTTCCTCTACGGTCTCGCGCACTGGATGCATGCGTCGTGGTCGCTCGCCATCGGCGCGATTGCGGTGATCGCGAGCGTAAGTCTTTTTGTCTGCACCGCGATGATCTATGCGTGCCTGCGCTTTCTTCAGGAGTGGGCTACGCCCCTTACGCTCGTGAATTTCGTGCTGCTCGGCTGCGCGTCGGGTTTCACTATCGCAACGGCGAGCGCTGCGTGGCTTGCCCCCGGCATCGTGCCAGGGCTCGGGTTCGCGGCGGGCGTGCTGATCGTGGCGGCTTGCTTGAGCCGCGTCGCCACGCTCGCACGCAATCAACGGCTGCATCCGCGCTCCACGCTGCAAAGTGCTACCGGCATCAAGGCCGGGAAAATCAGGCAGATTTCACGCGGCTTCACGGCTAGCGCCTTTAATTTGCGCGAGTTCTTTCACGGCCAGTCCGACACCGTGATGCAGCGGGTCAAGTGGGGGTTTCTCGCGGGCGCGTTCCTCGTGCCGCTCGTGCTGCTTGCGCTGGCGCTGGCGCTGCATACGCTGTCGCCGACGCTGCTCGTCGCGGCGTGTGTCATTCAGTACGCGGGCCTCGTTGCGGAGCGCTGGTTCTTTTTCGCGCAGGCGCGTCACCCGCAAAACCTGTATTACCAGCGCGCGGCTTGATGAAGACGAGGGCATCGGCAGCGCCGATGCCCTCGGCGTTGCTCACGCCTGGGTCAATCGACTATCTTCTTTGTGACGACGAGCGCGATCACGAGGAACACCACGCACAGCACCACAAAGATAAAGAACAGGAGCTTCGCTATCGCGGCTGCACCGGCCGCAATGCCCGTGAAGCCGAACAGGGCCGCGATTACCGCGATCACGGCAAAGAACAGGGCCATTTTTAGCATGGTCGATTTCCTCCTCGCGTGAAGGCGCGGCCACATGGGCTGCGCTGCTTGATGGACTAACGGCGCACCTGCTCAGCAATCGATGTGCCCAGCTGGGGAGAGACATGAAAAACGGCCCGGCATGCGCAGGCGCAAGCCGGGCCAAAACGGCGCCGCACAGGGGAGCACGGCGCCGTCGAGGGTCGATCATTCGATAACGAACCGAACGTTAGAAAATATCCTGCATGTTGTGCCCGTTGCGCCTACAGGTACGAGGTCCCGTCGATATAGGCCTTACGCCAGCGAACGATCTTCACGCTCTCGAAGAGCCCGGCATGCGTGAACGGGTCCTGCGCAATGAAGCGCTCGGCTTCCTCGCGCGTTTCGAGGTCGACGATATAGATGCCACCGCCCGCGCTGCTGCCGTCGTCGTTGAGCTTCGCGCCGCAGGCGAGCAGCAGAGCCTTGTTGCGCGCGAGAAATTCCAGATGCACGTCGCGCTCACGCGAGCGCACCTCGGCGTGGCCGGGCTTGTCGAACGTTTCGATGAGAAAAGGCATGGCGCGTTCCGCTTAGTTGGGCGCGATGGCCGACGGATGCTGGGCCAGCGGCGTCACGCTGATCTTCAGGAACGGGAACAGCGGCAGCGCGCTCAGCAGCGTATGAAGTTCGTCGTTCGATTCGACATCGAACACGCTGTAGTTCGCGTATTCGCCGGCCACGCGCCACAGGTGGCGCCATTTGCCTTCTCGTTGCAGCTTCTGCGAAAACGCTTTCTCCTCGGCCTTCAGGGCGTCGGCATAGGCGGCGTCGGTGCCGTGCGGAATCTGTACCTGCATGTGCACGAGATAGAGCATGAATGGTCTCCGGTGAGGATAGGGTTCAGGGAAGGGCGCGTATCGGAACCGATCAGCCCCAGGCGAGAATCGCAACCGAATAGACGATGCCGATCCAGAACATCATGATGACCGTATAGCCCATGATGTCCTTGAGTTTGAGCTTGGAGAGCGCGAGCGCCGGCAGAATCCAGAACGGCTGCACGAGGTCGTTCCACGCGTTGCCGAGCATCACGGCCGTCGAGGTATGGCCCACGGAAGCGCCGATGGTCTTTGCCGCTTCGATCATGAACGGTCCCTGAATGACCCAGTGGCCGCCGCCCGAAGGCGCGAAGAAGTTGATGACGAACGAGCTGATCAAGCCCCAGAACGGCAGCGTGCCAGGTGTGGCGACCTTCACGAATGCTTCGGAGAGCGTATTGACGAGACCCGAAGACGCCATGATCGCCATGATGCCCGCGTAGAACGGATACTGCAGAATGATGCCGCTGATCGTGCGAATGCCCTCGTTGAGCTTCTCCACATAGCGGATGGGCGTGCCGAGCAGCAGGATGCCGAGAAACAGAATGAAGAAGTTGATGAGGTTCAGGTCGATCGAGCCGCCTTGCACGAAGTGCAGCGCGACATAGCCCATGCCGATCAGGCCGATCACGTAGCTCAGAATGCGGCTGTTGTTCAGGCGGTTGGCGAGCGTGTTGCCTTCGTCGAGATCCACGCCAAGCGCGGCGGCCTTCTGCTGCTTGTCTTCCTGGGCACGGTCGATTTCCTTGATCGGCTGGCCGGGCTTGGGGTGCAGCCACGCGTTCAGGAGCGGCAGCGTGACGATGGTCACGAGGCTCGTAATCAGCATGGTGGGCGAGAAAATCGTTTCGGAGAGCGGAATGACGCCCATCTGCGCTTCGAGCGGATGTCCCTTCGTGGAGATCAGCACGGGAATGCTCGCCGAAAGCCCGAGGCCATAGAGCGTAAAGCCGCTATACGCCGAAGCGATGATGAGCGGGTAGTGCACGCCTTTCACACGCATGGCGAGCTTGCGCGCGACGATGCCGCCCACCACGAGGCCGAAGCCCCAGTTCAGATAGCTGCCGATGCCGCCCACCAGCGTCGCGACGATGATCGCCATGCGCGGATCGTTCACGCGCGCCACCACGCGGTTCAGGAAGCGGTCGGTGAGCGGCGCGGTCGCCAGCACGTAGCCCATTGCGAGAATCACCGCCATTTGCGTGGTGAACGCGAGCAGCGCCCAGAAGCCCTTGCCCCAACTTGTAGTGAGGGCCGTGACGGCTTGCCCTTGCACGATCACGGCAAGCGCCATCGTCAACAGCGTGAGGCCGATCGCGAACACGAACGGGTCGGGCAAATACCGGCGCATCAGCTCGGTAAAGAAAGCGGTGACTTTCTGCATGGTGGTTGTCTCTATCTGATTCGTAGTAGTTGTCGGGTCTCTTCGCGTCTTTCGAGGCGCTTATGAGTCGTCGTGGTGTTGAGTCTTGCGATGGCGGGCGAGATGCATGAGCTGGCGGTCGCGCCAGCCCACGCGCGTTTCCCACTGATCGAGCGCCAGCGCCGCGCGTCTAGCCGTCTCGACCTGCGTGACGAGTTCAGGCGTCCACGGGTCGTGCTGGCCGCGTTCGGCGCCCATGCGTGCGTACGATGGACCCATCTTCTGCGCATGCGAGGCGATGCCGCCGCGCGTGTTCAGATCGACGGTCTCGAACGGACCGATCACCGACCAGCGCGGGCCGAGGCCTTCGCGCATCACGGTGTCGATGTCTTCCACCGACGCCACGCCGTCGCGCACGAGGCAATACGCTTCGCGCAGTACGGCGCCTTGCAGGCGGTTGAAGATGAAGCCTTCCACTTCGTGCTTCACGCGCACGGGCTTCATGCCCGCTTCGGCGTAGAGCGCGATGGCGCGCGTGGCCGCTGCTTCGGACGTGAAAGGCGCGGGCACGACCTCGATCACTGGCACGAGGTAGGGCGGGTTGCCGGGATGAGCGACGAGACAACGTGCGCGGCCTGGCAGCGTATCGTCCACGAACTTCGAAGCCGCGAGAAACGACGAAGCGCTCGCAAGGATCGCTTCGGGCGGCGCGGCGCGGTCGAGCTGCGCAAAAATTTCGCGCTTGAGTTCGGCACGCTCGGGCGCGCATTCCTGCACGAGATCGGCGTGCGACGCGGCGGCTTCAAGCGTATCGACGATCGACACGCGCGCGGCGATCTCGCTCGCGTTTTCGTCGAGCAGGGCGTATTGCGCGAGGTCGCCGAGGCGCAGCGCAATCTCTTCAGGCGCGGCGGCGCGGCGTGCCGCGTCGGGATCGTAGAGGCGCACGCGCCAGCCCGCCCGCGCAAAGCAAATCGCGAACGCCACGCCGATGCTGCCCGCGCCGACAATGCCCGCGCGGCGCTGCGTGCGCGTGTCGAGGGCCGCCATCGTCAAACTCCCGCGACGCCGACAGTCATGCCGCCGCACACGTAGAGCACCTGGCCGGTCACGAAGCCGCTGCGCGAGTCGAGCAGATATGAAGCCGCGTGGGCGACATCGTCGGGCGTGCCTACGCGCTTCACGGGCACGGCATTGATGATTGCTTCGGTGCGCGGCGCGCCAGGCGGATTGGCGCGGTCGAACAGCTCTGTGCGGATCGGGCCTGGGCCAATGGCGTTCGCGGTCACGCCGAACGCGCCCAGTTCGAGCGCCCACACGCGCGTCATGCCGATCAGCGCGGCCTTGGTGGCCGAATAGGCCGTGCGCAACTCTTTACCGAGCGCGGCGCGCGACGACATGTTGACGATGCGCCCGAAGCCCGCGGCCTTCATGCCGGGCAACAGCGCCTGCATGCACTGCTGCGCGCAGCGCACGTTGAGCGCCCATGCGCGTTCGAGTTCTTCGAGCGTCTGGTGTTCGGCGTCGTTGGGCATGACCACGCCCACGTTGTTGATGAGGCGCGTGATCGGGCCGCCTTCCAGCGCGCGGGCGAGCGCGCTTGCCGTCGCCTGGGTGTCGGAGAGATCGGCGACGATGCCGTCGCCCACGCGATCGATCACAACGGCTTCGTAACCGTCGGCCTCGCAGCGCGCGGCGCACGCGGCGCCGATGCCGGCGGCGCCGCCGGTAATCAGGACTCTTTCTTTAGCCATGTTCTTGCTTGTATCCAGACAAAACGAAGGATTGCGAATTAGTTCGTCAAACCGTTGCGACGGGCGTGACGGGCGATCCCATCGCGCCCGGCAGCCGCAGCGGCGGCGCGGTGAGCATGAAGCGCGAGCGCTTGTGCTCGCGCAGCCACAACGCGAGATCGCGCAAATACCAAAGCTCGCCCAGCGGCAGGCCGAGCTTGAAGAGGCAGTGGTGGTGCAGCGGCATGAGCGGGTGCTCGCCGGGCGCGGCTGGCGCACGCGCGGGATAGCGTTCGACGGCGTAGTTGTCGGCGGCGAGCGCCGCGATGCCCGAATCGGTGATCCATTGCAGCAGGCGTTCGTCGCGCCCGTCGAGTGCGCTGCAGTGGCTCGACAAAACGGCTTCGTCGGGCTGGCGGTTCATTTCGAGCACCATCTCCGCGAAGCCGGTGCGCAGCACGAGCATGTCGCCGCGTTCGACGTCCACGCCGTCGGCCTCGATCACACGCATCAGGTCGTCGTAGCCGACGGTGCGAAACTCGCGGCCAAAATGCGCGGCGAAATCGATCAGCACGCCGCGGCCTTGCATGCCTTTTACGGCAAGGTGCTCGATTCCGAGCACATCGGCGTGGCTATGCTCGCCGCCGCAGGCGTGTGGCGCGAAGTTGTCTTCCGCGCGATATTCCATCGGGCCGACCACGTCCACGTTCGCGCGATAGCCGTTGTAGTACACGCTTTCGGCCACGCCGTCGCCGTTGGCGTCGAAGCGCGCGCCCACGTGCGCGAGCGAATCCCACTGCGTGGAATATTGCAGCGAGAGCAGCACCTGATCGTCGCTCACGACGTCGGTTGCGCCCGCTTCATTGCGCGCAAAGGGAAAATTCACATAGGGCAGGCCGTCGCGGAAGGTGGGGCGCAGCACCGGCGGATGGCGGCGCACGTTGAGCTTGCTGTCGCCGGGGAAGTCGAGCGGCAGCGAAAGCGTGAACGTGAGGCCCGCGCGAATTTCCTGCGCGCCCTTGAGCACCTGCTCCGCGCCGATGAGATTGGGGCGGCCCAACTGATCGTCGGGACCGAAGTCGCCCCAGTTCGAGCCTTCCGGCCGGTTCTTCCAACGCATGCTTTGACCTCCACTTCAGGAATTCCCGCGCTTGCGCGTCGCGATAGCGAGCGCCTGAGGCGTCTCAGGCAGCAAGGAGCGTTGGCGGGATTTGCGCGTACACCTCGAGCAGCGCTTTCACGGCGTTCTGCTCGTTCTTCAGAAGCCGCGCCTTGGGCGCGCCGATGACGAGCGCAAACGCCTCGCCATGAATCAGGAAACCGCGCGCGAGGCCAGCTACGTCCTCCACGCTTTCACCGGTCGAGCGATGCCAGCCGTCTGTCACGCCCTGCTCGACCTCGCGCTCGAACGTGGCGCGGTCGATCGCGGCGCCGCTGGCCGAGTGCAGCTGCGGCGCGAAACTGTCGAGCAACTTGCTGCGCGCGGCCGGGGCGAGCGCACCGAGCAGCGCCTTGCCCGCGGCGCTCGCGATGGTCATGAAGCCGCCCGGCTCGTCGCTGTAGCGGATCTTCTGGCGCGACTCCATCACGTCGAGATAGACGACGCGGTTGCCCGCCAGTGTGGCGAGCGCGGCGGTTTCGCCGGTGGCGTCGCGCAACGCGGAAAGCAAGGGCTGGAACATCAGCGTGAGCGGGTCCTCGCTACAGATGTCGCGCGCCACGTGCAACAGACGCTGCGTGGGGTAGTAGCCCGCCTTCACGCCCGGCGCGTACAGATAGCCTTTGGCCACCATCGTCTGCAACAGCGCGTGGCAGCTCGACAGCGGGATCTCGGTTCGACGCGCAATCTCGCTGTAGATCATCGGTTGCCGGACTTCGGCAAAGAGGTTGATCACGTCGAAGACGCGCACTGCAGTTTTCACATCCATGAGAGCATTATCGGCATACCGATAACCAGCTGACAATACGATTACGGGTAAACACCTAAATCGTCGTAATCGCGGCCCGCTCGGGCGGCGAGAGAGACAAGGGTTATCCCTTGGTTGACGCTAACGAACGACCGTTTCATAGTCCGCACCTTCCGGCGCTTTGTTCGCTAATTGAAAGACGGTTCGTAAGGCGAACGTTCTCGCAACGGATTTTCGAAGCGAAAAAGCCCGGGAAATGGCGCGTTTCGATTCGGAAGCCGCCGCTCGAAATCGAAATCTGGAGACGTCTCTTGGCAGCAACCTCCCTCGACACCCAGCATCGCCAGGCTCGCAAGGCGGGCATCGCATCGTTCGTCGGCACGACGATCGAGTGGTACGACTTCTACGCGTACAGCACGGCGGCCGCGCTCGTGCTCGGCAAGCTCTTTTTCCCAACGACGAATGCGCTGATCGGCACGCTGGCCGCGTTCGCGTCTTTCTGGGTAGGCTTTCTCGCGCGCCCGATCGGCGGCATCGTGTTCGGCCACCTCGGCGACAAGGTGGGCCGCAAGAAAACGCTGATCGTCACGCTCATGCTGATGGGCGGCTGCACCACGCTCATGGGTCTTTTGCCCACGTATAACCAGGTGGGCGTGCTCGCGCCGGTGCTGCTGATCCTGCTGCGTCTTACTCAGGGCATTGCCATGGGCGGCGAGTGGGGCGGCGCGGTCGTGCTTTCCTCGGAGCATGCGCCCAAGGGCAAGGAGATTTTCTATTCGGCGTTCGCGCAGCAGGGTTCGCCCGCGGGCAATCTGCTCGCCACCGTCGCGTTTCTCGTGATTTCCATGCTGCCCGATCACCAGTTCATGACCTGGGGCTGGCGCGTGCCGTTCCTGATGTCGGCGGTGCTGGTGGCCGTGGGGCTCTTCATCCGCATGAGCGTGGAAGAGTCGCCCGCCATGAAGGAGCTGCAGGCGAAGAACAAGGTGGCGAAGCTGCCGATCGCCGAAGTGCTGCGCCATCACAAGGGCCTGGTGGCGATGGGCGTGGGCGCTTGCGTGATCGCGCTTTCGGCCACTTACTTCAAGACCACGTTTGCGCTTTCGTGGGCCGTGACCTCGATCGGCTTCGACCGCACGCAGTTCCTGAGCGTCATTACGTTCGCGATTGTCGTGCAGTTGATCGTGCAACCGTTCGGCGCGGTGCTCGCCACGAAGATGGATCTCAAGAAAGCGATCATTTACATGCTCGTGCCCGAGATCGTTGCGCTGCCGCTGATGTTCTCGATGATCGCCACCGGCTCCACCAAGCTTGCGATGATCGGCATGGCGCTCGCCTCGATTCCGCATTCGCTCTACTACGCGGCCATGGCGGGCATGCTGGCGAAGGCCTTCCCGGCGCAGGTGCGTTACACGGGCATTTCGCTCGCGTACCAGATTTGCGGCATGGTGTTCGCGGGCACGACGCCGATTCTCGGCCAATACCTGTTGAGCGCCACAGGCAGCATTCTTTCCGTGGTCGCGCTGGGCGTGGTCCATGTGCTCATCACGCTGGTTTGCGCGCTGATGCTGGTCGCGCGCATGCAGGGCGAGGGCACGCTGGAAACGCAGCGTGTAGTGAAGGCGCGGGTTTGATCGGCTGATTGCCTGTGATGCATGGAAGCGGGGCGCGGGTGATCACCCCCGCGCCTTCTCCGCCTCCTGATACAACTCGCGCAGCGACTGCCCGAAGGTGGCATCGACATCGCGCAGCACGCCTGCGCGCGTGAAGATTGCAACCGGCGGCAGCGTCCAGTCGAGCGTGTACGGCACGATCGCCACGCCCGCGAAGTGCACGAGTTCCTCGGCAATATCGGCGGGCACGATCGACACGGCGTTCTCGTTCGTGCTGATCATTTCGCCGATCAGCCGCGACGTGTAGCTCTCCACGATAGGTACGGGCGGCGCCACGCCCGCGTGCAGGAAGAGGTCGGAAATCTGCTCGCGGATGGGCGTGTGCGGCGCGCCCAGTATCCAGTCCAGTTCAACGAGCTTTTGCCAGTCGAGCTTGCCGCGCGCAAGACGCGCCGCCAGGCGCCGGCTCGCGATGAGACGCGGCTTTTGCTGATGCAGCACCTCGAAGCGCAACTGCGAGACATCGACAGCCGAAGACGCGCGCCCGATCACGATATCGAGCGTATGGTCGCGTAGCTGCGGCAGGAGCGCGTCGCTCGTGCCTTCGTGAATCGTCATGGTGACGCGTTGCGGCAGCCGCGACTGGGTGAGGCGAATGGCCGCAGCCAGCGTGCGCCCCGAGATGAACGGAATCACGCCGACATGCACACGTGTGGCGTGGCCGGCCACCACGGCTTCGATGTCGCGCGCAAGGTGGTCGAGGTCGTGCAGCATGGCCTGGGCGCGCGCGAGCACCACATTGCCGAGCGCCGTGGGCGTCATGCCGCGCGGCGTGCGGTCGAAGAGCGGCGCGCCGAACATGCTCTCCATTTCAGCCAGCGCGTTGGTGACGGCGGGCTGGCTCGTCGCCATGTGTTCCGCCACGCGCGTGAGCGAGCCGTGCTGGCGGATCTGCAGGAGCAGGACCAGATGGCGCATTTTCAGGCGCGTATTCAACCGCCTCGTCACGTCGTCAATGCTGAAAGACACGATTCCCCAGGGTATTACGAAAAAATGATGGCCCCATACTAAATCAAAATGGGCAGGTTATGAGGGCTCTCTAGAATCGCCTCATTCGAACACGCCGGGCCGCGCCAGCGAGCCGGGCACCTTCCATAACGAGTGAGGAACATGAACAAGACCGATCGTCAGGCCGCTCTGGAATATCACGAATTTCCCACCCCGGGCAAGATTTCGGTGACGGCCAGCAAGCCGCTCGTCACCCAGCGCGACCTCGCGCTCGCCTATACGCCGGGCGTGGCCGTGGCCTGCGAGGAGATCGTCGACAATCCTCAGAACTCGTTCCGCTACACCGCTCGTGGCAATCTGGTGGGCGTGATCACGAACGGCACGGCCGTGCTCGGTCTCGGCAACATCGGCGCGCTGGCCTCCAAGCCGGTCATGGAAGGCAAGGCCGTGCTCTTCAAGAAGTTCGCCGGCATCGACGTGTTCGACATCGAAGTCACCGAAAGCGACCCGGACAAGCTCGTGGACATCATCGCGAGCCTCGAAGCCACGTTCGGCGGCATCAATCTGGAAGACATCAAGGCGCCCGACTGCTTCACGGTCGAGCGCAAGCTGCGCGAGCGCATGAAGATTCCGGTCTTCCACGACGATCAGCACGGCACCGCCATCACCGTTTCCGCTGCGTTCATGAACGGCCTGAAGGTGATCGGCAAGGACATTACGAAGGTCAAGGTCGTGACTTCGGGTGCGGGCGCGGCGGCGCTGGCCTGTCTGGACCTCATGGTCGATCTGGGCCTGCCGCTCAAGAACATCTGGGTGACCGACATCGACGGCGTGGTCTACCAGGGCCGCACGACGCTGATGGACCCGGACAAGGAACGCTTCGCGCAGGACACCTCGGCACGCTCGCTTTCCGACGTGATCGAAGGCGCGGACGTGTTCCTCGGCCTTTCCGCGGGCGGCGTGCTCAAGCCGGAAATGGTCAAGAAGATGGCCGACAAGCCGCTGATTCTGGCGCTTGCCAACCCCACGCCGGAAATCTTCCCCGAGGTCGCGCTCGAAGCGCGCCCGGACGCGGTGCTCGCCACGGGCCGTTCGGACTTCCCGAACCAGGTCAACAACGTGCTGTGCTTCCCGTACATCTTCCGCGGCGCACTCGATGTGGGCGCTACGACCATCACGCGCAACATGGAAATCGCGGCTGTGCACGCGATCGCCAAGCTCGCGGAAGAAGAACTGAACGATTCGGTGGCCGCCGCTTACGGCGCCTATGATCTGCGTTTCGGCCCGAAGTACCTGATCCCGAAGCCGTTCGACTCGCGCCTGATCGTGCGTATCGCACCGGCCGTTGCGAAGGCGGCGATGGAAGACGGCGTGGCCACGCGTCCGATCGACGACTTCAGTGCCTACACGAACGAGCTTCAGCAGTTCGTGTACCACTCGGGCGCATTCATGAAGCCGATTTTCGCGGCTGCGAAGCAGTTCGTGCGTGACGGCGGCAAGTCGCGCATCGTGTTCGCCGAAGGCGAGGAAGAGCGCGTGCTGCGTGCGGTGCAGGTGATCGTCGACGAGAAGCTCGCGCGTCCGATCCTGATCGGCCGTCCGGAAGTGCTGCTCGCGCGCATCGAGAAGTTCGGCCTGCGCCTGAAGCTCGGCGAAGACGTGGAAGTCACGAACCCCGAGTACGACGAGCGCTTCCACCAGTACTGGACGACTTATTGGGAACTGCGTTGCCGTGACGGCATTTCGAAGGAAATGGCGCGCGTGGAAATGCGCCGCCGCCTGACGCTGATCGGCGCGATGATGGTGCGTCTGGGCGACGCGGACGGCATGGTGTGCGGCACGGTGGGCGCGTATCACGACCACCTGCGCTTCGTCGATGAGGTGATCGGCAAGCAGCGCAACGCGAATACGTACGCGGCGATGAACATCCTGCTGCTCGACAAGCGCACGGTCGCGATCGTCGACACGCACGTGAACGACAACCCGAACGCCGAGCAGATCGCCGAATTCACGCTGGCGGCCGCTCGCCAGATGGAATGGCTGAATCTGCAACCGAAGGTCGCGCTGCTCTCGCGTTCGAACTTCGGCTCGGGCAGCTCGGCTTCGGGCACGAAGATGCGTGAAGTGCTCAATCTCGTGACGGAAAAGAATCCCGATCTGGAAATCGACGGGGAAATGCACGGCGACTGCGCGCTGGACGAAGCGCTGCGCCTGCGCATCCTGCCACATTCGAAGCTCAAGGGCGCGGCGAACCTGCTCGTGTGCCCGAACGTGGACTCGGGCAACATCGCCTACAACCTGCTCAAGACGGGTGCGGGCAGCAACGTGGCGGTCGGCCCGTTCCTGCTGGGCGTGAACGCGCCGGTGAACGTGCTGACGTCGAGCTCGACGGTGCGACGCATCATCAACATGGCCGCCCTGACCGTGTTGCAGGCGAACCGCGACTGAGCGTAGACGGAGGGCGCACGCAGTGCGTCCTGACGAAAAAACGCGCGATGGCTTCTGGCTGTCGCGCGTTTTTTGTTTTGGTGGGTCAGGTCGGCGTGTCGGAGAGCTGTTCGTCGATCAGGCGGCGCGCCTCGCTGTAGCCGCCCATCAAGGCGTCGATATCGGAGCTGAAGGGAAGGCCGGCGGCGGTGTCGATTCTCAGAGCCGAAGGCAACGCGCGCTCGTCGACGGCCGCGATGCTCACTACGGCTGCATAACGAGGACGTCCGATTTCGGGGCGCTCGAGCGGGACTGTGCCGTTCGCTTCGACGCCAACGCGGATTGCATAGCCGCGATATTCATAGGTGCGATTCATGACTGCTTTGCCGTACGGATTACAACGTGCAAGGGTACGGCGCGCAAGCTTAAGTCAACCTTAGGTAAGCACTGACTGAATGCGAGAAGACCTTCTCACGCTGCGCACGAATTGAGGCAAGGCGAAAGGCGTTGAAAGGCATTGGTTGGTAAGGTGCGAAAAGGATTATCGTCCGATGAAATAAAGCGTAATCGCACGCGCCTTCGCTTAAGGTTCTCTTCAGCTTGGTGCAGGCACGATCTCAAAACTCTGCCCCGCGTCGTGCGTTGCCATGCGCGTGAAATGCGCGAGGCGTAGGGTAGAACCAGTCAGACTGGATATCGTTGTCCGCGCAACTTTCTGGAGTGCAGCCCCATGAAGCCGCCGACCGATCGCCTGCACGCATACCTGTACGTTGCTTCGCTTTCGGCGATCCTCATTCAGGTCGCCGTGTTCATTTCCATTCTGTTGCTTCACGTGCCGGTGCGCGCCTTCGAGTCGACGCCGTTTCGCGTAGCCGTGGTGGCGGCAATCTGCTGTGTGCTCTTCGTGGTGCGCAGGCAAGCGCGGCGCGCCACGCGCGAGGCCGAGTTCCGCAACCGCAGTCAGGCGAAGCTGCGCGCTACGCGCGCAGCGTGCGCCTCGAAGCGCGCGGCCCGCGCTCCGCTGCGCGCACGCCACATCCGCGGTGCCATGACGGCGGCTGCGGCGCGCTCGAGCGCACGCTAAAGCGCGAATCACGTGTGAACTTCAGCCGTCCACAGGCGGTTCGGGCATCTCGAGGTTGAGCTGGTAGAACGCAGCGTCGAGCCAGTGCCCGAACTTGAATCCCGCTTCCTTGATCGTGCCCGAGTGCGTGAATCCCAGCTTCGTATGCAACGCGATGCTTCCGGCATTGGTGGCGTCGATGCAGCCTACGACCACGTGAATCTGCTTTTCACGCGCACGGCGGATCAACTCCACCAGCAAACGCTCGCCGAGGCCACGGCCGCGCTGGTCGCGGTGCACATAGACGCTGTGCTCGACCGTGTACTTGTTGGCGGGAAACGCGCGAAACGTTCCCCAGCTCGCGAAGCCGAGCAGCGTGCCGGCTTCGTCCACGGCGCCCACTACCGGAAAGCCGTTCGCGCGCTTGGTGCCGAACCACGTGGCCATGGCTTCGGGCGGGCGCGGCTTGTAGTCGTAAAGCGCGGTTGAATTGACGATCGCATCGTTGAGGATCTCGAGAATCGCCGACGCATGGTCCGCTTCGTTGCAATCGATGAAGCGCACGCCATCGCTCTGTGAGTTCGAATTCATTGGGAATCCTCTTTAAATGAAAAGGGTGGCAGATTGAGGCGCATTGAGCGGGTTCAGATACCGCTTGCGTCGCAAATAGCAACGACGTAGTGCGCGGCTTCCGAGCCGGGATTGCTGAAGATCAGCGGCTGATCGAGCCGCATGGCGAGGCAATCGCCCGCATGGAGCGAATGCCGTTCATTGCCCAGCTCCACGTCGATGCGTCCTTCCAGCACCCAGACCTGCTGGTGGATCACGTTCTCGCGGCCGCCCGTTTCATAGGCTACGCGCGCGCCGGCGGGGAAATCCACTTCAACGAGTTGAATCGGCGAAGGCCAGTTCGGCGGCGACACGCTCCGGCGCGTATAGCCCGACTGCGGGTCGCGCCACTGCGCCTGCTGTTCGCGGCGTACGAGGGGCTCGGCGGGCGTGCTCTCGCCGCTTGCGCCGAAAAGGCTCGCCATCGTGACAGAAAGTCCCGCCGCGAGCTTTTCGAGCACCACCGCGGTGGGGCTGGCGGCGCCGCGCTCGATCATCGAGATCATCGAGCGGCTCACGCCGCTGCGCGTAGCCAGCGCGTCCAGCGTCAGGCCGCGCGTGGCGCGCAGGTCGCGCACGCAGCGGGCGATGCGCTCGTTGATACCGGCGTCGGTCGGGCTGTCCATTTGACTCGTTTCCAAGATGATGGAGTCATTATCCAGTAAATTGGAAATCGAGGTCAATAAAAAAGCGCGTGGCCCGCCATCAGGGCCGCGCGCTGTGCGCGTTACTTCCTTTCCGGCAGGAACCAGTTCATCACGAGCGCGCAGATGCCGCCCGTCGCAACGCCCGACTCCAGCACGTTCTTGAGCGCATGCGGCAGGCTCGTCAGGATCTCCGGCACCTGCGAGACGCCAAGGCCCAGCGCGAGCGACACCGCGATGATGAGCAGCGCGCGGCGATCGAGCCGGGTGCCCGCGAGGATGTTGATGCCCGAGGCGGCCACCGCGCCGAACATCACCATGGCCGCGCCGCCCAGCACCGGCTCGGGCACGGCCTGCAGCACGCCGGCCACGGGCGGGAAGAGGCCCAGCACGACGAGCATGCCCGCGATCCAGAGGCCCACGTGGCGGCTGGCAATGCCGGTGAGTTGAATCACACCGTTGTTCTGCGCGAACACGGAGCTCGGAAACGTGTTGAAAAAGCCAGCGAGCAGCGAATTGAACCCGTTCACGAGCACGCCGCCCTTGATCCGCTGCATCCACACGGGACCTTCCACCGGCTCTTTCGACACCTTGCTGGTGGCCGTGACGTCGCCGATCGCTTCGAGCGAGGTCACGAGGTAGATGATCAGCATGGGCACGAAGAGCGACCACGAGAAGCCCAGGCCGAAATGCAGCGGGGTCGGAATCTGGAACAGGGCGGCTTCGCGCGCGCCGGTGAAGTCGAGCCGACCCATTGCGCCCGCAACGATATAGCCGATGGCGAGCGCGATGACGAGCGCCGTGCTGCGCACCCAGACAACGGGCACACGGTTGAGCACGATGATGGTGCCGAGCACGAGGCCCGAGAGCGTGAGATTCTGGACGCTCGCGAAGTTGCCCTTGGCAATGGCGCCATAGCCGCCGCCCATGCTGATGAGGCCGACCTTGATGAGCGTGAGGCCGATGAGCAGGACGACGATGCCGGTGACGAGCGGCGTGATGAGGCGCTTGATGAAGGGCAGGATACGCGACACGGCCATTTCGACGAACGAGCCGGCAATGACGACGCCGAAGATCGCGGCCATCACGGTTTCGACGGGCGTGCCCTGTTTGACCATCAAGCTGCCGCCCGCGATGAGCGGGCCGACGAAGTTGAAGCTCGTGCCCTGCACGATGAGCAGACCCGCGCCGAGCGGCCCGACGCGCTTGCATTGCAGGAACGTGGCGATGCCGGAAATGACCAGCGACATCGAGACGATCAGCGTGGTGTCGCGGCTGGAAACGCCCAGCGCCTGGCAGATCAGTAGGCCCGGCGTGACGATGGGCACGAGGATCGCCAGCAAGTGCTGGAGCGCGGCCACGAAAGCGATGGTCGGCGCGGGGCGGTCGTTGGGGCCGTAGACGAGGTCGTGGGTGGGTTCGGTGTCGTCGGCGCCGTGGGTAGCGGCGCGTGGGGTCGATGAGGCGGATTGCATCGGGAGCGGCGGGTGAACAAGGAAAGGGCAGCATTTTAGCGGAAGCTCAGGGGGAACCCTGGGCGCGCTCGCCGCCGTCATTACTTGCCGTTGCGCGCGCGTGCCTCTTCGGCAAGCGCCTTGTAGTCGTAGGTGGGATAGAACTCGGTGTGATAGCCGCCCCACGCGGTTTGCTCGATCGCGCGATTCACCTCGCGCAACCGGTCGGCAGGCACGCGCAGCGTCACGACCTGGCCGATCCCCATCATCACGTACCACGAGACCACTTCGATGCCGGGCGGCGGAAAGGCCTTGTAGAAGCCCTGTTCCGCGAGTTGCTGATTGATCTTCGGCAGCGGTTTCGACTCGTCGTGCTTCAGGAAGATCGTCAGGAGGAAGGTGCCGTCGCCAGCGGGCCGGGCGGGAGCGGCTTGGGGCGTATCGCCTGGGTTCGTTTGCGCGGCGGCGGGAAGCGGGGTTAACAGCGGAACCAGCACAGCGATCACGGCAGCGCCTGCCATCCATTTGCGTACGGCATGCATCGGCTTTCTCCTGAATCGGGTGGGCAAGCCCTTACAATAGGTCGGTCTTCACTTGCCTGCCAAACGCGCGAATGACCCGAGAGCCAATGACACGAGATCCTCGCCTCACCCTGAACGCGCGCCAGCAGGAAATGCTCGAATGGGTGCAACGCGACGGCTTCGTCACGGTCGACGATCTCGCCTCGCATTTCGACGTCACGCCGCAAACCATCCGCCGCGACGTGAACTGGCTCGCCGACATGAATCTGCTGCGCCGCTATCACGGCGGCGCGAGTCTGCCCACGAGCGCGGAAAACGTCTCGTACAGCGCGCGGCAGCACATGTTCCACGAGGAGAAGCGCCGTATCGCGGCGCTGGCGGCCCAGCACATTCCCGATCAGGCATCGCTCTTCATCAACCTCGGCACCACGACCGAGGAAGTCGCACGCGCGCTCAATCATCATCAGGGTCTGCGCGTCGTCACGAACAATCTCAACGTGGCGAGCGTGATGAGCGGCTATCCCGACTGCGAAGTGATGATCACCGGTGGTGTCGTACGGCCGTGGGACAAGGGCATCGTCGGCGAACACACCATCGACTTCATCCGCCAGTTCAAGGTGGATTACGCGATCATCGGAACCTCGGCCATCGAAACCGACGGCACGCTGCGCGACTTCGACACGCGCGAGGTGCGCGTGGCGCAGGCCATCATCGAGCATGCGCGCACGGTCTACCTCGTGGCCGATCATTCGAAAGTCGGCCGCCCGGCGCTCGTGCGCCAGGGGCATCTGAGCCAGGTTCACGCGCTCTTCACCGACCAGCCGCTGCCCGAGGACATGAACGAGGCGGTTCTCGCCGCGGGCACGCAGGTTCACGTCGCCGCGTAAGCCGCGCGGTTTCTCCATTTCCGGTCTGAAATCGGGCGCGTTCCCTCGCGGATACGCGCTCTCGCCCCGTTTTCATTCGCGCATAACGAACGTTCGATACCGGTTCGTTTACGCACTGCTTTCGTTCCTTTTCCCGTAAACCGAACCTTTACTTTTTCGTTCATGTTCGATAAATTTCGAATTCGAACATTTTGAGGTTCGTTTCTCTTTCAGGGACACAGCAGGGTGACTCAACAGAACCGGTACGATCTGCTCGTCGTGGGCGGTGGGATCAACGGCGCGGGCATCGCGCGCGACGCGGCCGGCCGCGGGTTGTCGGTGCTCCTTTGCGAGCAGGACGACCTCGCCTCGCATACCTCGTCGTCCAGCACCAAGCTGATTCACGGCGGGCTGCGCTATCTCGAGTACAAGGAATTCGGGCTCGTGCGCAAGGCGCTGCAGGAGCGCGAAACGTTGCTGCGCGCGGCGCCCCACATCATGTGGCCGCTGCGTTTCGTCATGCCGCACATGCCGAACCTGCGTCCCGCATGGCTCATTCGCATGGGCCTGTTCCTCTACGATCATCTGGCGAAGCGCGAATTGCTGCCGGGCTCGCGCGGCATCGACATGCGCCGCCATGCGGCGGGTGAGCCGCTCATCGATTCGATCCAGCGTGGCTTCGTGTATTCGGACGGCTGGGTCGACGACGCGCGCCTAGTCGTGCTCAATGCGCTCGACGCGCAAGAGCGCGGCGCGCAAATCCTCACGCGCACGAAGCTCGTTTCCGCCGTGCGCACGAATGCCACGAACGCTGCGGATAGCGAATGGCAGGCGCTCCTGCGCCGCCCGGACGGCAGCACCTTCGACGTGCGGGCTCGCGCCATCGCCAACGCGGCTGGCCCGTGGGTGGGCGAGGTGCTGCACGGTGCGCTCGGGCGCGGCGCGCAGCATAGCGTGCGGCTCGTGAAGGGCAGTCATATCGTCACGAAGCGCCTGTTCGATCACGACCACGCGTACATCTTCCAGAACCCGGACAAGCGCATCATCTTCGCGATTCCGTACGAGCACGACTTCACGCTCATCGGCACGACCGACGTGGAGTATCACAACGACCCCGCGAAGGTGTCGATCGACAGCGACGAAACGCGTTATCTGTGCGAGTCGATCAACCGCTATTTCAAACGCAAGATCTCGCCCGCCGACGTGCAATGGACCTACTCGGGCGTGCGTCCGCTGCTCGAGGAAGAGGGCGCGGAGAATGCGTCCGCCGTCACGCGCGACTACAAGCTCGAACTCGACGAAACCGCTGGCGCGCCGCTGCTTTCGGTGTTCGGCGGCAAGATCACGACTTTCCGCAAGCTCGCGGAAGAGGCTTCGGACATGCTGTGCCGCGTGCTCGGCCACGCCGCGCCTTCGTGGACCGCTGGCGTGCCGCTGCCCGGCGGCGATATCGCGCACGCGCGTTTCGAGCCCTTTGCACAGGACTTCGCGAAGCGCCATGCGTGGCTGCCTGCCGCGCTGGCGCGCCGCTACGCGCGTGCGTATGGCACGCGCGCCGAGCGTCTTTTGGGCAATGCGCAATCGCTCGCAGGCCTCGGCGCCGAAGTCGCACCTGGCATCTACGAAGCCGAATTGCGCTACCTGTGCGCCGCCGAATGGGCCACGCGCGCTGAAGACGTGCTGTGGCGCCGTTCGAAGCTGGGCCTCCATGTCGAACCGGGCACGCTCAATGGCGTGGCCGCCGCAATCGATCACTGGTTTGCCGCAACAAGCGCGACGGCGACCGCGCAGCACTGAAGTTCGCCGGCATCAAGCAACTTGAAGTACCCCCCCACGCGCTGTCCCCCGCGGCGCGTCATCACAACTAGTACAGACGGAGATGAGAGACATGCAGGAACAGTACATTCTTGCGCTCGACCAGGGCACCACGAGTTCGCGCGCCATGCTTTTCGACCGCCAGGGCAACATCGTTTCGATCGCCCAGAAGGAGTTCGAACAGATTTATCCGCAGCCGGGCTGGGTCGAGCACGATCCGCAGGAAATCTGGTCGACGCAGGCCGGCGTGGCCGCCGAAGCCGTCACGCGCGCGGGCATGAACGGCACCAACATCGCCGCGATCGGCATTACGAATCAGCGCGAGACGACCATCGTCTGGGACCGCGAGACGGGCCATCCCATCTATAACGCCATCGTGTGGCAGGACCGCCGCACGGCCGACTTCTGCGACGCGCTCAAGGCGCGCGGCCTCGAAGAGAAAGTGCGCGCGAAGACCGGCTTGCCGATCGATTCGTACTTCTCGGCCACCAAGATTCGCTGGATTCTCGACAACGTGCCCGGCGCGCGCGAAAAGGCTCGGCGGGGCTTGCTCGCGTTCGGCACTGTGGACAGCTGGCTCGTGTGGAACTTCACGAAGCATGAGCTGCACGTGACCGACGTGACGAACGCGTCGCGCACCATGCTTTTCAATATCCACACGCGCCAATGGGACGACGAGCTGCTCGACGCGCTCGAAATTCCGCGCAGCATGCTGCCCGAAGTCCGTTCGTCCTCCGAAATTTACGGTCCGACCAAGACCACGGTGTTCGCCTCGAAGATTCCGCTGGCCGGCATCGCGGGCGACCAGCAGGCCGCGATGTTCGGCCAGATGTGCACGAGCACGGGCATGGTGAAGAACACGTACGGCACGGGCTGCTTCCTGATGATGAACACGGGCACGAAGCCCATCGAGTCGAAGAACAACCTCGTGACGACGATCGCCTGGCAGATCGGCGACGAGGTGAACTACGCGCTCGAAGGCAGCATCTTCATTGCGGGCGCGGTGGTGCAGTGGTTGCGTGACGGCATGGGCATCATCAAGAGCGCGCCGGAAATCGAAGCGCTCGCCGCGAGCGTGCCGCATACGGATGGCGTGTACCTCGTGCCGGCCTTCGCGGGCCTCGGCGCGCCGCACTGGAACGCGCACGCACGCGGCACGCTGTTCGGCGTGACGCGCGGCACGACCTCGGCGCATCTCGCGCGCGCGGCGCTCGATTCGATCGCATACCAGTCGCTCGACGTGCTGGCGGCGATGGAAGCGGATGCGGGCATCAGCGTGGGCGAGTTGCGCGTGGACGGCGGCGCGAGCGCGAACAATCTGCTCATGCAGTTCCAGGCAGACTTGCTCGGCGTGGATGCGGTGCGCCCGAAGATCACCGAAACCACGGCGCTCGGCGCGGCCTACCTCGCAGGCCTCGCAACGGGCTACTGGCAGAACGTGGGCGAACTGCAGAGCCAGTGGAAACTCGACCGCCGCTTCGCTCCGTCAATGCCGGCCGCGCAGGTCGACGCCTGCCGCGCGGGCTGGCAGCGTGCGGTGCGCGCGGCCAAGGCCTGGGCGGACGACTCGCACTGAGCGGCGCGGTCAGCTTTTCAATAACCAAGCATAACTAATTAACATAACCCGCATCCGGATTGCATGCGCCTCGTGCGCGTGCACCGCGCGGGCAGAGAGACTACGACAATCATGTCACCCTATATTGCGGAATTCATCGGCACGGCCATTCTCGTGCTGCTAGGCAACGGCGCCGTTGCCAACGTGCTGCTTGCGAAAACGAAGGGCAAGGGCGCCGACCTCATCGTCATCGTGATGGGTTGGGCGATGGCCGTATTCGTGGCGGTCTACGTGACTGCCTCGTTCAGCGGCGCGCACCTCAATCCGATCGTGACGATCAGCCTCGCGCTCGCGGGCAAGTTCGCGTGGTCGAAGGTCGGCGGATATATCGCGGCGCAGATGCTCGGCGGCATGGCGGGCGCACTGCTCGTGTGGCTCGCCTATCGACAGCACTTCGCGAACGAAGCCGATCCGGATATCAAGCTCGCGGTGTTTTGCACGGCGCCCGCCATTCGCAGCAAGCGGCACAACGTGTTGACGGAGGCGATCTGCACCTTCGTGCTGATCCTCGGCGTGCTTTATCTGGCTTCGCCGCAGGTGGGCCTCGGCGCGCTCGACGCGCTGCCCGTGGGCCTGCTCGTGCTCGGCATCGGCATTTCGCTTGGCGGCCCGACCGGCTACGCGATGAGCCCGGCGCGCGATCTCTCGCCGCGCATCATGCATGCGCTGCTGCCCATTCCGGGCAAGCGTGACAGCGACTGGCGCTATGCCTGGATTCCGGTGTTCGGGCCGCTTGCTGGCGGCGCGGCCGCGGCCGGTCTCTATCATTACCTGCACGCGATGCACTGACCGATAGCGCGCTTTCAGCGAAGGCGCGTTGCACTGCACAAAACCCGCGAACGCCAAGGCGTTCGCGGGTTTTTGTTTATCTGAATACCCACGACGCATAACGCTACAAAGGGCGCGATCCGGTTTCGCTATCGCCCCATGCGGCTTTCGGATTGTTCGGCTATCGCGGCGCACCTATATTGGCTGTCAACGATCCATTCCAATATCAGGAGACGCCGCATGAAGCTGGTCCGTTGGGGCAGTAAGGGTGCTGAGAAGCCGGGCGCAATCGACAACGAGGGGCGCGTGCGCGATCTCTCCGGCGTCGCCCCGGATGTGGCAGGCATTGGCCTCGGCGCCGCCGCGCTGCGCGAAATCGCGGCACTCGATCTCGCCACCTTGCCGCTCGTTCCCGCCAATACTCGCCTTGGCCCCTGCGTGGGCAGCGTCGGCAAGATCGTCTGCGTGGGCCTCAATTATTCCGACCACGCCGCCGAATCGAACATGCCCGTGCCGAAGGAGCCCGTGCTCTTCCTCAAGGCAACGAGTTCCATTACCGGCCCCAACGACGACGTGCTGATTCCCCCGGGAGCTACGAAGGTCGATTGGGAGGTCGAGCTTGGCGTGGTGATCGGCGAAGAAGCGCGCAATGTGCCGCGCGAGCGCGCGCTCGATTATGTGGCCGGTTATTGCGTGGTCAACGATGTTTCCGAGCGCGAATGGCAGATCGAGCGCGGCGGCCAGTGGGACAAGGGCAAGGGCTACGACACCTTCGCACCGCTCGGCCCCTGGCTCGTCACGCGCGACGAAGTGGCCGACCCGCAGGCGCTCGACATGTGGCTCGAAGTCGACGGCAAGCGCTACCAGAACGGCAACACGCGCACGATGATCTTCGACGTGGCCACGCTCGTTTCCTATATCAGCCAGTTCATGAGCTTGCAGCCAGGCGATGTGATCTCGACAGGCACGCCGCCTGGCGTGGGCATGGGGCAGAAGCCCGAGCCCATCTATTTGCGCGCGGGCCAGACCATGCGGCTCGGCGTGAGCGGGCTCGGCGAACAACAGCAACGTCTCGTGGCGGAACAAGGAGGGCAGGCGCAATGAATCAACTGGATCTGAAGGGTCGCGTGATGGTCGTAACGGGCGGCGCGCGCGGTCTGGGTTATGCCGTGGCACAACGTGCACTGCGTTCGGGCGCGGCCGTCGCGCTGTGGGACATCGACACCGAGCGCCTCGAACGCGCACGCAGCGAATTGTCGGAGTTCGGCAACGTTTCGGTGGTAAAGGTCGAGTTGACCGATGAAGCCTCGGTCGAGGCCGCCGCGCAGCAAACCGTGAAGACGCACGGCGCGATTCATGCGCTCGTGAACAGCGCGGGCATTACGGGCGGCAACGGTCTCACGTGGGAGCTGCCCGTGGACGTGTGGCGCCGCGTGATCGAAGTGAATCTTATCGGCAGCTACCTTACCTGCCGCGCGGTGGTGCCGCGCATGATCGAGCAGGGGTACGGGCGCATCGTCAATATCGCCTCGGTTGCGGGCAAGGAAGGCAATCCGAATGCTTCGCACTACAGTGCATCGAAGGCCGGGCTCATCGGGCTGACCAAGTCGCTTGGCAAAGAGCTTGCCACGAAGGGCGTGCTCGTCAACGCCGTGACGCCGGCGGCTGCCAAGACTGAGATTTTTGATTCGATGTCACAGCAGCATATCGACTACATGCTCGCGAAGATCCCGATGAACCGCTTCCTGATGCCGGACGAGGCAGCCTCGATGATCGTGTGGCTCACGACGGAAGACTGTGCGTTCAGCACCGGCTCGGTGTTCGATCTTTCGGGCGGACGCGCGACGTATTGAGGCAGGAAGCATGACCCGCGTGCGTTGGCAGTCCGAAGCGCGCGGGATCGCGATAACGGCGCGGTGGTAAAAGAAGAGCGCCGGCACCGGAGACATCGATCTTGACCGAGGCACCCACATTGGCAGAAACCGCCGGCCGCAAGGCCATGCGCCGCCTCTTGCCCTTCCTGCTCCTGATGTACGTGCTCGCGTTTCTCGACCGCGCGAACATTGGCTTCGCGCAAAAGGCGCTCCAGCACGATACGGGCCTATCGGACGCGGCATTCGCGTTCGGCGCGGGCGTGTTCTTCGTCGGCTACGCGCTCTTCGAAGTGCCTAGCAATCTCGCGCTGCACCGCGTGGGCGCGCGGATCTGGATGTGCCGCATCATGGTCACGTGGGGCCTGATCTCCGCGGCGATGGCGTGGGTGCAGTCGCCCACCTCGTTCTACGTGCTGCGATTTCTGCTGGGCGTGGCCGAAGCGGGCTTCTTCCCCGGCATCATCTATTACCTCACGCAGTGGTTTCCGCAGTCCTCTCGTGCGCGTGCCATCGGCGTCTTCTATTTCGGCGCGCCGCTCGCGTTCATCTTCGGTGGGCCTTTGTCAGGACTTCTGATCGACATGCACGGCACCTTCGGCCTGGCGGGCTGGAAGTGGCTCTTTCTCGTTGAAGGGGCGCTGGCTTCAGCCGTGGGTGTGTGGGCCTTCTGGTATCTCGTCGATAAGCCCGAGGACGCGCGCTGGCTGAGCGCCGATGAACGACGCGCGCTCACCAGTGCAATCCAGCTCGATGCGCGTGAAGCAGCCGAGCACGGCCCGCGCGATGCGCTCGCCGCGTTGTTCGATCGCCGCGTGCTCGCCTATGCCGGCATCTATGCGCTGATCCAGATGAGCGTGTACGGCGTGATCTTCTTTCTGCCGCAGCAGGTGGCCTCGCTCGTGGGCGCGTCCGTTGGGTTGAAGGTGGGCCTGCTCGCGGCCGTGCCCTGGCTTTGCGCTGTGGCGCTTACATGGATCGTGCCGCGTCGTGCAGATCGTTTGGGCGGTCATCGCGCGTGGGCTGCGCGCCTGCTCGTGATGTCGGGTGTCGGCATCGCAGTCTCGGGCCTGGCCGGAGGCCTGGGCGGTACCGCGGGCGCAATCGTCGCGATGATCGGCCTATGTTGTGCGGCGAGCGGCTTCATTGCGGCGCAGCCACTCTTCTGGACCTTCCCGGCGCGCGACCTTGCAGGTGCGGCCTCGGCCAGCGGCATCGCGCTCATCAATTCGCTCGGCGGACTGGGCGGTTTCGTCGCACCGATGCTGCGCGCCGCCGCCGACCGCAATTTTGCTTCACACGCAGCGGGCCTCGAACTGCTCGGCCTTGCGAGCATTGCCGCCGCGCTGCTCATTCTTATCGTCGCGCCGCGCGCCGTTACGCCGGCGGCTCGTTCGTTCGAGCCGACCGTGCGGCGCGCGCGTTAATTCACTACACAGGAGCTACGTCACATGGCCATGCCAACCATCAAACACGTGCGAGCCTTCACCGTGCGCGGCGGCGGCGCCGACTATCACGATCAACCCGACGGCCACTGGATCGACGACCATATTTCCACGCCGATGGCGCGCTATCCCGAGTATCGCCAGAGCCGCCGCTCGTTCGGCATCGACGTGCTCGGCACGCTCGTCGTGGAAGTGGAGGCGAGCGACGGCACCGTGGGTTTTGCCGTGACCACGGGTGGCGAGATTGGCGCGTTCATCGTCGAGAAGCATCTCGCGCGCTTTCTCGAAGGGCAGCGCGTGACCGACATCGAAAAGATGTGGGATCAGATGTACTACGCCACGCTGTACTACGGCCGCAAGGGCGTTGTGCTCAACACCATTTCGGGCGTCGATCTCGCGCTGTGGGATTTGCTCGGGCAGATCCGCAAGGAGCCCGTGTATCAACTGCTAGGCGGCCCCGTGCGCGACGAGCTGATGTTCTATGCGACCGGCGCGCGCCCCGACCTCGCGAAGGAAATGGGCTTCATCGGCGGCAAGCTGCCGTTGCTGCATGGGCCGGCCGAAGGTGAAGAGGGCCTCAGAAAGAACCTCGAACTGCTCGCCACGATGCGCGAACGCGTGGGCGACGACTTCTGGCTCATGTACGACTGCTGGATGAGCCTCGACGTCCGTTATGCCACGCGCCTCGCCCAGGCCGCGAAAGAGTACGACCTCAAGTGGATCGAGGAATGCCTGCCGCCCGACGACTACTGGGGCTATGCCGAACTGCGCCGCAACGTGCCGCGCGGCATGATGGTGTCCACGGGCGAACACGAGGCCACGCGCTGGGGCTTTCGCATGCTGCTGGAAATGGGGTGCTGCGATCTGATCCAGCCCGACGTGAACTGGTGCGGCGGCATGACCGAACTCATCAAGATCTCGGCGCTCGCCGACGCGCACAACGTGCTGGTCGTGCCGCATGGCTCATCGGTGTACAGCTATCACTTCGTCGTGACGCGCCATAACTCGCCGTTCGCGGAATTCCTCATGATGGCGCCGAAGGCCGACAAGGTGGTGCCGATGTTCACACCGCTGCTGCTCGACGAGCCCGTGCCGGTGAAAGGACGGCTCAAGGTGCCGGACGCGCCGGGCTTCGGCGTGCGGCTCAATCCGGACTGCAAACTTTCGCGGCCTTACACGCACTAAGCGCACTAAGCGACGCTCATCGAAAGCTACGAGGAGAAACACGTGCTGCTCAAGGACAAGGTGGTGATCGTCACCGGCGGGTCGCGCGGCATTGGCCGCGCCATAGCGATTGCAAGCGCCCGCGAGGGCGCCGATGTCGCGATCAACTACTGGGGCGACAACGACGCCTCGTACGGCCGCCGCTCGGCGATCGACGAGGTGTTGGGCGAGATCGAGCGGCTAGGGCGCCGCGCGATCGCGCTGGAAGGCAACGTGGCTGCGCCGCAAACGGGCGTGGATCTCGTGCGCCAGACGGTGGAGCGCTTCGGCAAGGTCGATGTGCTCGCAAGCAATGCGGGCATTTGCCCGTTCCATTCGTTTCTCGACATGCCGCCCGCCGTGCTCGAACGCACGATCGGCGTGAACCTGAACGGCGCGTTCTACGTGACCCAGGCGGTTGCGCGGCAAATGAAGGAGCAGGGCACGGGCGGCGCGATCGTGGCGACGAGTTCGATCAGCGCGCTCGTGGGCGGCGGCATGCAGACGCATTACACGCCCACGAAGGCCGGCGTGCATTCGCTCATGCAGTCATGCGCGATTGCGCTGGGGCCCTATGGCATACGCTGCAATTCGGTGTTGCCGGGCACCATCGCCACCGACCTGAACGCCGAAGACCTGAGCGACACAAGCAAGCGCGAGTACTTCGAAACGCGCATTCCGCTAGGCCGGCTGGGCGCGCCCGAGGACGTGGCCGAATGCGTGGTGTTTCTCGCCTCGGACCGCGCACGCTATGTGACAGGCGCGGCGCTGCTAGTGGATGGCGGGCTCTTCGTGAATCTGCAGTGAGCCTTAAGTCAACGTATCAATGAGGAGCGAGCGCGGCTGCGTGCGAACCACCGTGAGCGATATCGTCCATCTTGAAGGGCTGCGAAAAACGCCGCAGCAGGCCGACGAAATGCTCGGCGGGCTCGGCAAGCGGCTCGTTCTTGCGCGTGAGCACGCCGTAGCCGGGCAGGCTCTTGCCAATTTCGAGCGGCAGCACGACGAGCAGCTTGCCGCGCACATGGTCGCGCACGACCGGCTCGGGAAGCATGGCCACGGCGTCGAAGCTTTCGAGCAGTTGCAGCGTGGCGAAGATCGAGGCCGACTCCGTGAGATTGGCGGGCGTGCCGAGACCGGCGCGCGCGAGTTCGCCTTCGAAGAGTTCGCGCGCGGGGCTCGTAATGGGCTGCGCCACCCACGGCCAGTCCATCAGCTCCGCGAGCGTGACGTGCTCTCGCCGCGCAAGCGGATGGCGCGCGCGCACTACGAGCACGAGCGTTTCGCGTGCGATCGGCTCGAAGCTGAAGTCGTTGTGCTGCAGCGGCGTGGTGAGGCGCCCGAGCGCGAGATCGACTTCGCGGCGATGCAGCAACTGCACGACCTGGTCGCTCGTTTCGCCGAGGATGCGCACGTGCAGCAGCGGCCGTTCGGTCTTGAGCGTGGCGACGGCTTGCGCGAGCAGGTCGGGCGCGGCGCCCATGATCGCGCCCACGGTGAGCTGGCCGTGGCCGCCGCGGCGCTTCACGTCGAGGTCTTCGGCAAAGCGCGTGAGTTCGGCGAGCGCGCGGCGCGCGTAGGCGAGCGTGACGACGCCGAGCGCGGTGGGCTGCATGCCGCGCGCGTTGCGCTCGAAGAGGCGGAAGCCGAACGCTTCCTCGATATCGCTCAGCATGCGGCTCGCGCTGGGCTGGGCCACGTTGATGGCATCGGCGGCTTGATGAACGTTGCGTGCGTCGTCGAGCGCGACGAGCAAGGCGAGGTGTTTGAATCTGAGCCGGTTGACGAGTGAGATGACGGCAGTTTGATGATTCATGGAGCGATCCGGTTTGTGCATCGCCCGATCCCAACATCGGATTGGTTGGCTATCGATGCGGGAATTATAGTCGGATCACAACGCAGCTAACTACGTAAAAACGCGTGCCGTTGTGTGCTGCGAAGCCAGGGCAAATACCGAGGCAACGCAGGCCACAACCCCAAAAGCGCACGCTGAAACAAGGCTGGACGGAGACACGATCATGGAGACAATTGCGTTTCGCATGCAGCTCGATCCCGGCAAACGGGACGAATACGAGCGGCGTCACCGCGAAATCTGGCCCGAGCTTGCGAGCGCGCTACGCGATGCGGGCGTGAAGAACTACCGCATCTTTCTCGACGAAGCGACACATCATCTTTTTGCCGTGCTCGAACGCCGCGACGATCACACCATGGACGCGCTGCCCGAGTTGCCCGTCATGCGTAAATGGTGGGATTACATGGCCGACATCATGCAGACGGATGCACACAACGTGCCGCTGCAACAGCCACTCGTGCAGGTCTTTCATCTGCCTTGAGCACACGCGAGGAACATGCCATGCAGGTCGTCGATCCGCACGTCCACTTCTGGAACCTCGATACGCATCATTACCCGTGGCTCGCGAATCCGGGTACGTCATTCGTATGCGATGCGCGCGAACTCAAGCATAACTATCTGCCCGCCGACTTGCTGCGCGAGGCCGGCGACATCGACGTGCTCAAGGTCGTGCACGTCGAAGCGAATCACGATCCGGACGATCCGGTCGAGGAAACGCGCTGGCTGGAGTCGATCGCGGACAACGCAGCGAACGCGGGCGAGGCGCGCGCTTTGCCGGATGCCATCGTCGCGGCCTGCGATCTGAGCGCACCCAACGCCGCAGCGGTACTCGAAGCGCACGCCGCGTTTGCGCGCACGCGCGGCATTCGCCAGATTCTTAACGTCCACGAGAACAAGCTCTACGACTATGTGGGGCGGCACTACATGCGGGAGGCCACGTGGCGTGAAAATTTCGCGCTGCTGGAAAAGCACGGTCTTTCATTCGACCTCCAGCTTTATCCCTCGCAGATGGAAGAGGCCGCCGCACTCGCCCGAGCGCATCCCGGCATTCAGATCGTGATCAACCATGCGGGTATGTTCGTCGACCGCAACAGCGTGGCGGGCTACCGCGCATGGCGCGAAGGGCTGCGCTTGCTCGCGGCATGCCAGAACGTGACCGTGAAAGTTAGCGGACTGGCGATGTTCGACCATGAGTGGAGCGTCGAAAGTCTGCGCCCTTATGTTCTGGAAACGATCGACGCATTCGGAGCGGACCGTGCGATGTTCGCCTCGAACTTTCCGGTGGACCGCCTGTTCGGCGGCTATTCGAAGCTTTGGCATGCGTACGCGCAGATCGTGAGCGGCGCAAGCGAGAGCGAGCAGGCGGCGCTATTTCGCGGCAACGCTGAACGTATCTACCGCATTTGAGTGTGCGCGCAACGACATGGAGACAGGCGTGGAAGCAGAAGCAAAATTCAGGGCCGGCGATACTCCGCGGCTCGAACTGCGTAACGCGAGCAAATCGTTCGGGCGCGTGCGCGCGCTCATCGACGGCAGCTTGAGGCTAATGCCCGGCGAGGTGCACGCGCTGCTCGGCGAAAACGGTGCGGGCAAGTCCACGCTCGTGAAGATCCTCGCGGGCGTACACCGGCCCGATGGCGGTGAAATGCATATCGACGGTGTGGCGTGCGAGTTCGCGACGCCCGCCCAGGCACGCGACGCCGGTATCGCGGTGATTTATCAGGAACCCACACTGTTCTTCGATCTGTCGATTGCGGAGAACATTTACATGGGGCGTCAGCCCGTGGATCGCGTGGGCCGCATCGACTACGCCACAATGCATCGCGAAGTGGCGGCGCTGCTCGCATCGCTCGGCGTCGATCTGAAGGCCGAGCGGCTCGTGCGCGGCCTTTCGATTGCGGACCAGCAGGTGATCGAAATCGCCAAGGCGCTTTCGCTGAACGCAAACGTGCTGATCATGGACGAGCCCACGGCCGCGCTTTCGCTGCCCGAAGTCGAGCGGCTCTTCACGATCGCGCGCACGCTGCGCGACCGGGGCGTGGCGATTCTCTTCATCACGCACCGGCTCGAAGAAGTGTTCGCGCTCACGCAGCACGTGACGATCATGCGCGACGGCGCCAAGGTGTTCGACGCGCCCACGGCCACGCTCAAGACCCAGGACATCGTCGCGAAGATGGTGGGGCGCGACCTCGCCACGTTCTACCCGAAGGCCGAGGTGCAGCCGGGCGAAGTGATGCTGCGCGTGCGCGGCCTCACGCGGCGCGGCGTATTCAAGGACATTTCGTTCGACGTGCGCGCGGGCGAGATCGTCGCGCTCGCGGGACTCGTGGGTGCGGGGCGCAGCGAAGTGGCGCGCGCGATATTCGGCATCGACCCGTGCGATGCGGGGCAGGTCCAGATCGCGGGCAAACCGCTCGCCTCAGGCATGCCCGCCGCCGCCGTGAAAGCAGGACTCGCGCTCGTGCCCGAGGACCGGCGTCAGCAAGGTCTCGCGCTCGAGCTGAGCATTGCGCGTAACGCGTCGCTCACGGTGCTCGGGCGGCTCGTGCGCTTTGGCCTCATCTCTACGGGGCGCGAAGTGCAGCTTGCCGGGCAGTGGGGCACGCGTCTGCGCTTGAAGGCGAGCGATCTGAATGCACCCGTGGGCACGCTTTCGGGCGGCAACCAGCAGAAGGTGGTGCTCGGCAAGTGGCTCGCCACGGGGCCGAAGGTGCTCATCATCGACGAACCGACGCGCGGTATCGATGTGGGCGCGAAGGCGGAAGTCTACGGCGCGCTCGCGGAACTCGTGAAAGAGGGCATGGCCGTGCTGATGATTTCGAGCGAGTTGCCTGAAGTGCTCGGCATGGCCGACCGCGTGCTCGTCATGCATGAAGGCCGCATCACCGCCGACATCGCACGTGCCGACGCCAACGAAGAGCGCATCATGAGCGCCGCGCTCGGCGAAACCAACATTCACCTGGGGCACGCCGCATGATGCGCCATTCCACTTCTCCTCATCCGCTGCACGGCGGCGAGCCGCGCCCGCAGCGGCGCAACGCGGGCGCGTTGGCCGAAGCGCTGGCGCGCAGCCGCGAGACCACGCTCTTCGTCGTGCTGCTGCTGATCGTGGGCGGCACGGCGCTCGCGCGGCCGCAATTCCTCAACCTGCAGAATCTGCGCGACGTGCTCCTCAACGTCTCCATCGTGAGCTTGCTCACGGCGGGCATGACGATCGTGATCTTGATGCGCCATATCGATCTCTCGATCGGTTCGACGGTTGGCATCAGCGCCTATGGCGTGGGCAGTCTCTACGTGGCGTTCCCGCATATGCCCGTGCTCGTGGCGCTGGTCGCGGGACTCGTCATCGGACTCGTTGCGGGCGCAATCAATGCGCTGCTCGTGGCGGTGGGGCGCGTGCCGTCGCTCGTCGCGACGCTCTCCACGCTCTACATCTTCCGGGGCGCCGATTACGCGTGGGTGCACGGCGGCCAGATCAACGCAACGAGCTTGCCCGACGCGTTTTCGCGTCTCGCCACGGGCTCCGTGTTCGGCATTCCGGTGCTGGCGCTCATCGCGCTCGTGTTGCTCGCCGCGCTCTCCGTGTATCTCAAGCAGTTCCGGCCGGGGCGAGAGTACTACGCGATCGGCTCGAACCCGGAGGCGGCGCGGCTTGCCGGTATCAACGTGGAACGCCGCGTAGCGACGGGATTTTTGATCAGCGGCGCGATTGCGGGCCTCGCGGGCGCGCTGTGGCTCGCCCGCTTCGGCACCGTGGATGCGAGCACCGCGAAGGGCATCGAACTGCAGGTGGTCGCGGCGGCCGTGGTCGGCAGCGTGGCGATCACGGGCGGCGTGGGCACGATACTCGGCGCGACGCTCGGTGCGCTCGTGCTGGGCGTGATCAGCATCGCGCTCGTGGTGCTGCACGTCTCGCCCTTCTGGGAACAGGCGATTCAAGGCGCGCTGATCGTGGCCGCCATCGCCGCCGATACGCTGCTCGCCCGCTCTGTGGCAAAACGCATGATGAGGAAACGCGACCATGGCTAAGAACGCCCCGAAACCCGACGCCGCGCTGCTCACGCGCAAGCCTGGCTTGCCCCTTGGCTGGGAAGCGCTGCTCGTCGTCATACTCATTGCATCGCTGGTCGTGGGGCGCGTGCTTTCGCCTGTGTTCCTCACGGGCGCGAACATCAGCAACGTGCTTGCGGACCTCACAGAAGTCGCGCTCATGGCCTTGCCGATGACGCTCATCATCGTCGCCGCCGAAATCGATCTTTCGGTGGCATCGGTGCTAGGCGCATCGAGCGCCTTGCTGGGCGTGCTCTGGCACATGGGCTTGCCGATGCCGGTTGCGATGGCGCTCGTGCTCGTGGCGGGCGGCCTCGCGGGCCTCTTCAACGGGCTCGTGATCGTGAAGCTCAATCTGCCTTCGCTCGCGGTGACGATCGGCACGCTCGCACTCTTTCGCGGGCTGGCGTACGTGCTGCTCGGCGACCAGGCGATTGCCGACTTTCCGCCGGGCTATACGCTCTTCGGCATGAGCAACCTGGGCAGCACGTTCATTCCGCTGCCGTTCCTGATCGTGGCGGCGTGCGCCATCGTGTTCACGATCTTGCTGCAAGCCACGGCTTTCGGCCGCAGTCTCTTCGCGATTGGTGCGAACAGCACGGCCGCGTCGTTCTCGGGCATCGACGTGCCGAAGATCAAGCTACGCCTCTTCGTGCTGTCGGGCGTGATGAGCGCGCTCGCGGGCATTGTCTATACGCTGCGCTTTACGAGCGCGCGCGGCGACAACGGCGAGGGCTTCGAGCTTTCGGTAATCGCGGCGGTGCTGTTTGGCGGCGTGAGCATTTTCGGTGGGCGCGGCTCGATGTATGGCGTGCTGCTCTCGCTCCTGATCATAGGTGTGCTGAAGAATGCGCTCACGCTCGTCGACGTGTCGAGCGAGACGCTCACGATCGTGACCGGGGCGCTGCTGCTCGCTTCGGTGCTGATCCCGAATCTCGCGGCGCGCTGGCGCACGCTGCGCGACCGGCGTGCGCTTGCGCGGGCCGCATGAACGTGGTGTGAAAGAAGGCAAGGAAGTAGAAGGGAAAAAAGCAGGCAGTCAATCGACCGGATGCGTCCGGTACCCATCGAGGAGACGATTCATGAGAAAGCCAGTACGTCACGTGTGCACGGCCTTGCTGTGCGCGATGCTAGTGGGAGGCGGTGTCGCGGCGCACGCCGCAGGCATCAAGGAGGGGCTGAAGATCGCGTTCGTGCCCAAGCAGATTAACAATCCCTATGAGGTGATCGCCGATAACGGCGGCATGGACGCCATCAAGGAGTTCAAGGGCGAGGGCAAGGTGGTTGGGCCATCGGACGCGGGCGCGTCCTCGCAGGTTTCGTACATCAATACGCTCACCACGCAGCACCAGAACGCCATCGTCATCGCGGCCAATGATGCGAACGCGCTCGTGCCGTATTTGAAGCGTGCGATGGACCAGGGCATCAAGGTCGTCACGTTCGACTCGGACACCGCGCCCGAAGGGCGGCAAATCTTCGTGAACCAGGCGAACGCGGAGAGCATTGGCCGCGGCCAGATCCAGCTCGTTTCGAAGCTGATGGGCGGCGAGGGCGAATTCGCGATTCTTTCGGCTACGCCCAATGCGACGAACCAGAACACCTGGATCAAGTGGATGCAGGAAGAATTGAAGAAGCCCGAGTATTCGAAGATGAAGCTCGTGAAGATCGCCTACGGCAACGACGACGATCAGAAGTCTTTCGTCGAAACGCAAGGCTTGCTGCAGGCGTATCCGAACCTGAAGGCAATCGTTGCGCCCACATCGGTCGGCATCGCGGCGGCGGCGCGTTATATCTCTTCTTCGCCGAGCAAGGGCAAGGTGGCGGTGACGGGCCTCGGCACGCCTAACCAGATGCGCGCGTTCGTGAAGAACGGCACCGTGAAGGCGTTCCAGCTTTGGGATCCGGGTGCACTCGGTTATCTCGCTGCGTATGCTGCGGCCAATCTGGCTTCGGGCACGATCACGGGCAAGGAAGGCGAGTCGTTCGAAGCGGGCAAGCTGGGTAAGCGCACGATCGGCAAGAGTGGTGAGGTGATTCTTGGGCCGCCCACCACGTTCGATGCTTCGAATATCGATAACTTCAACTTCTGATTCGCGTTGCTTGTCTGATTGGCGTGGCGTGCAAAACGACCCGGCTTTGCCGGGTCGTTTAAAGCCGACGCTTTATACGTTTTACTTTGCAACAGAGTTGGCCAGACAAAATAGAGGATTGCCGGGTAGCCATCGGTGCGATCCGGCGCTGCTTGCAATGGCAGCGCTGTTCCACGATATCGGAAAGCTCGATGTGCCCGAACGCATCCTGGATAAGCCGGCGCGTTTGACGCACGAAGAATTCCGCATCGTTCAAACACATACCGTTGCGGGCGCTGAGATGGTTTCGCGAATGACGCTGGATATGTCATCTACGGCGAAATGCATGCTGGAAGAGATCTGTTGCTTCCACCACGAAAGGTGGGACGGCTCCGGTTATCCGCAAGGTCGCAGGGGGGGCGATATACCGTATGGCGCGCGCGTTGTCGCGATCTGTGACGCCTACGATGCGATGGTCCATGATCGCGTGTATGCCCACGCACATTCGCATGAAGCGGCGCGCGAGATTATTGCCCGGGGCCGCGGCGTGCTGTTCGATCCGTATCTCGCGGACGATTTTCTTTCTATCCTTCCCAGCCTTTCAATCGTGTCGTGGACCGACGGCATTGGCCTCGTTGAGCATGCGTTCGGTGAGCGCCAGCGCGACTTCTCCGGCCGGAGACATGGTCCGCTCCGCAAGCGAGACGAGCGCGAATTCGAGGCCGGTACGCAACGCATCGGCCAGGGGCACGGCAGCGAGCGTCCCCGCTTCGAGCTCGCGCCGCGTCACCGACGCCGTAGCGAATAGCAAAGCATCGCTGGTTTCGACGTAGCCCTTCAGTACGCGAACGTCATTGCACTCGAGCTGGATCGGAACGGGCTCGTGTGAACGGATCTTCAGTAGCCGGCGCATTGCGTTGCGCATGTACTGCGGCAAAGGCACGGTCACGATCGGATAGTCGCGCAGCGCGCTCGACGCAACCGGTCCGCGCTGCATCAGCGGATGGCCGGGTCGCGCAAACCAGTTGCCGTTGTGCCGCGGCAGACGCCGTATGCACAGTGACGTGTCGTCGGGCAGCACACGCCGGTCGAGCACTAGGAAATCCAGTTGCTCCCTGAGCAACATGTCGATCATGACGTGCGCGTGATTGAGTTCGGCTTTCATCTGCACGTTCGGATAACTGGTTGCGAACGCTGTCAGCAGATCGGGCAACAGC
Organism: Paraburkholderia sp. JHI869; assembly: GCF_038900775.1. Taxonomy (NCBI): domain Bacteria; kingdom Pseudomonadati; phylum Pseudomonadota; class Betaproteobacteria; order Burkholderiales; family Burkholderiaceae; genus Paraburkholderia; species Paraburkholderia sp. JHI869. The sequence continues at coordinate 319,978 of NZ_JAYMSC010000002.1, read as the reverse complement.
AACGCCGCCGGATAGGGTCCCAGCCCGATGCGGACTTCACCGGCCTCATGTGTCTTCAGCAATTCGACGTCGCGCACGAGACAGCCGGCTTCGAACAGCACGCGGCGCGCGCGTTCGATGATCAGCTTGCCCGCCTGCGTGACCACGACGCCGCGCGTCGCGCGATCGAACAGGCGCAGCCCGAGTTCTTCCTCGATCGCCTGCACGCTGCGGCTGAGCGCGGGCTGGCTCAGATGGATGCGTTCGGCCGCGCGCGCGAAGCTGCCTTCCTCGGCGAGGACGACGATATGGTTCAGCCGGCGGACGCTGATTTCGCGCAACGTGAAGGGTCTCCGGAAAATGTCGACGTTCTGGGTGATGCCGCGGCAAGACGCGACACCGCAAGATAACGAAGATCGCGATCGCTGGCAACGCGGAGATTGCCCGAAATCGCGGCGCGGATGCGGCCCCGATATCGATGCACTTCATGCATCGATTCGATGCAAAGAATGCAGTGGTGTAATCGGTCGGCACGTCGTTCAATGTCGGGCACGCGGCAGCGGGGCGGCGATCGGTGTCGGCCGGCGCGACGACAAAGGCCGCGACAGGAGACACCATGACGTGTGACGCGAGCGGTAAGGGCCGGCGATGGATGATCGTCGCCGGACTGTTTTTCTTCCTGGCGATCAACTTCGCCGACAAGTCGCTCATCGGGCTCGCTGCCGGACCGATCATGCGCGACCTGCATCTCACCCACGCAGGATTCGGGCGCATCGCGGCAAGCTTTTATGCGTTTTTTTCGGTTTCCGCATTGCTGGTCGGGTTGCTCGCCAATCGCGTCAAAACGCGCTGGCTGCTGTTTGGCATGGCTGTGATCTGGTCGCTCTCGCAGGCGCCGCTGCTGGTGTACGCGACGCCCGCCACGCTGCTCGTGTCGCGCCTCTTGCTGGGCGCGAGCGAAGGGCCGGCGTTTCCCGTCGCCGTGCATGCGCTCTACAAGTGGTTTCCCGATCGCGAGAGAATGGTTCCATCTGCACTGCTGACGATTGGCGCGGCATTCGGAGCAGGCTTCATCGCGCCGGGAATCACGGCGGTGATTGCTGCCTACGGCTGGCATGCCGCTTTTAAGTTGCTCGCCATCGTCGGACTCGTCTGGAGCGCGGGATGGCTCTGGCTCGGCAAGGAGGGACCGCTCGATATGCACGCCGGCCACAGCGACATCGAATCACGCATCGAGAGTCCTGCGCTGCCAAAACGCGTTCCGCTGCGTGCGCTGCTCCTCGCGCGCACCTGTGTCGGCTGCGATCTCGGCGGATTCGCCGCCTACGCGATTCTCGCGGTCGCGACGGTCTGGCTGCCGAGTTACCTCGTGCGCGTGGGCGGCTATTCGATGGAGCAGGTTGGCTGGATCGTCGTGCTGCCCGCATTCGGTCAGATGATCGCCTCGCCGGCGTTGAGCGGCTGGTCCCAGTGGCTCTTGAAGCGCGGCGTTTCCAGCCGCCATGCGCGCGGAACGCTCGGCGCAGCCGCGGTCGTTGTGTCCGGCGCGGCGCTGGCGCTGATGCCGTTCGTGCCAGCCGGGCCGCTTCTCGTCGCGGCCGTGACTGTCGCGTTCTCGCTTGCTTCGTTCACGTTCGTCACCGGCGTCACGCTCGCCGGTGAAATCGTGCCGGGCGCGCAGCGCGGCGGCGTACTCGGCATCAACATCGGCATCACGACGCTCGCTGGTTTGATCACGCCTGCCGTGATCGGCCTCGTCATCGACCGGTCTGCGGACGTTGTCACGGGGTATCGCGTCGGCATGATGCTGGCCGGTGGATTCTCCGTGATCGCAGGTTTGCTTGCCGCCTGGCTGATCCATCCCGAGGCGGACCGTCTCCGCTTCATCGCACACGCCACGCGCGATGTCCAGACTTGCCATGGGCCGCATGGCGCGCGGCAAACCATCCAGTAACGCCGCACGGCGTCCTTGCGACGCTGCGGTTCCGGGCGGGCTTGCCGGGCCGCCGCCACACTCAGAAACCGACATGTACAACCCTACGATGAGCCTTGCCGAGGCAATGCCCGAACCCGTCGACGACCCGGTCGCGGCGCTGGTCAGTATGGCGGCCGGACCGCTTGCGCTGGCGCGCTATCCGGTGGTCGAAGTCATGCGCACATGCGCGTTGCACACGCTGGCGCAGTCGACAAGTCCGCTGCGTTCGTCCTTCAATACGATTCATGCGAGCGAGCGTTGCTGGACCCACGAAGATCGCGACATCGTCACGCCGGCGAACGACTTCCTTTATCTCAACGGCTGGATCGATCTCGGCGACGGTCCTGTGGCGCTCGAGATTCCGGAAGTCGAGGCGGACCGCTATTACGTCATCGAACTGCTCGACGCCTTCACGAACAACTTCGCCAATCTGAGCGTGCGCAATCCGCTCGCGTGCGGCGGCCGTTTCGTCCTGCACACGCATGGCCAGCGAACCGGCGAGTCCGGCATTCCGGTGGAATGTCCTACGCAACTCGTGTGGCTGCTCGGCCGCGTGCTAGTGCAAGGCGACGACGATCTGCCCGCTGCCCGGCGGATTGCGCGCTCGTTCAGCCTGCATGGTCCGCAGAGCACAGGGCCCGCGTGCGTCAGCCAATGGCCCGAGCGCGGAGATCGCGCGCTCGACTTCTTCCAGCGCGTGTTCGACTCGCTGGCCGATTTTCCGGTGCGCGAGGATGAAGCGGCGCTCGTCAGGATGCTCGTGCGCGCGGGCTTGCGCGAACGGGGGCCGAACGACGTCATGTTGCTGCCCGCGGCCTTCCAGCACGGCTTGCGCCAGGGGTACGTCGACGCCCAGCGCTTGATCACCGCGTTCACGACGAGCCGTACGCGGCGTGGCTGGGTCTATAGCCTCGGGCTCGGCCGCTACGGAAGCGATCATCTGCTGCGCGCGTGCATCGCCATGAAAGGCCTGGGCGCGCTGGCCGCCGACGAAGCGGTCTACGCCACCGCCGATTTCGACGAGACAGGCCAGCCACTCGACGGAACCCGTCGCTACGAACTTTACTTCCCGCCGGGCCAGTTGCCGCCCGTCGATGCGATGTGGTCGCTCTCGCTCTATGGCGAGGACCGTTTTTTCGTCGACAACGCGATTCGGCGTTATGCGATCGGAGACCGCACGCGAGGGCTGCAATACGATGCGGATGGCGGGCTGCGCATCCAGATCCAGCACACTCAGCCGTCTTTGTCGACGAACTGGTTGCCAGCGCCCGAGGGCGGTTTCTATCTGATTTTGCGTCTCTATCACCCGCAAACGTCCTTTCTCGAGGGGCGTTACGCAATTCCCCCGGTTCGCGCCGTCATTGACTAACGCTGTTTGTAAACATGAAATCCACTCCTGAATCTGACCCGCTGTTCGAACTGGCAGTCGAAGCGGTGCAGTTCGCGCTGCCGCTGTACGAAATGGCGCGCATGCGCTCGGCGACCTGTCCACGTACCGACGCCGCCGGGCGCCTCGCCGGCTCCGGACCCGAAGCGCCGCAACGCTGGGCCAACCAGTGGCTCCATGTGCGCGAACTGCTCGGTCCGCAACATCGGCGCGTTGTCACACCAAACAATGACACGCTGTACTCGAATGCATGGCTGGACCTGAGCGCGGGCCCCGTCGTGATCCGCGTGCCCGCGATGCAGACGCGCTACTACGTGCTCGGTCTGCTCGACATGTACACGAACCCGTTCGACTGCATCGGCACGCGCACGACCGGCAACGATGCGGGCGCGTTCCTGTTGCACGGTCCGGGCTGGCAGGGCGCGGTGCCCGACGGCATGCGCGCCGTGGCGTGCCCGACGGATACGGTATGGATCATCGGCCGCATACTCGTGGACGGCGAAGCGGACCTCGCCGAGGCGGTGCAGTTACAGGACCGGTTCGTCATCGAGCCTGCGCCCGGGAGCGGCGCTATGGCGCCATGCCGGATCGACGCTGCCGTGCACCCGAACGAGAGGCTCGGCGATCCCGTCCGGTTTGCTGAGGTCGTCAATGCGGTGCTTGCCGGGAATCCGCCGCCCCGCGCCGAAGCGCAAGCCGTGGCCGCGTTCGCGCGCGTAGGCATCGGCGCCGGCTGCGCAGGCAAGCCGCCCGGTCCGGAGGTGAACGAGGCACTGGAGCGCGCCATTGCGCACGTCACGAAGACGCTCTCGGGTGCGCCTGCGCTTGCATTGGGCGGCGGGTGGGCGTTGCCCGTGGACGTGCGCGAATCGTTCGGTACCGACTACGGCAAGCGCGCGCAGGTCGCGCTCAACTATATCGGCGCGCTGGGCATCGATGAGGCGATGTACATCACCGCTGACTTCGATTCAAGTGAGGCGTGCCTCGACGGACGCTTCACGTATGTCGTTCATTTTCCTGCTGAGCACGGTCCGCAGGTCGACGCATTCTGGTCGCTTACGGCGTACGAGAAGGAGACCTGCATGCTAGCGAAGAACGCGATCGATCGTTATTCGCTGGGCGACCGTACGCGTGGGCTGCGTCGTGACGCAGACGCGAGCCTGCGCATTGCGATTTCGGCTGTGGAGCCCGCCGATCCGGTCCTGCTCGCCAACTGGCTGCCCGCGCCCGCAGGCCGCTTTTATCTGGCGCTACGTCTTTACGCGCCGCGGACGCCGCACCTTGCCGGGCAATTCGCTTATCCGCCCGTTGTGCGTCAGGCGGATTGATTCGATTCGAAGTGCGAAATGAAAACGGCGACTGTTCAGTCGCCGTTTTCATTTTGCCCGGGGGCATCCGCAATCAGAAGCGGTGCGTCATGCCGACGGCCGCCATGAACTGGTTCGTGCCCGCTTCGGTGACGGAAACACCCGGCCAGCTCACCGTGGCTGTGCCGTTGTTCTTCATATAGCCGACACGTGCATAAAGACTCGTGCGCTTGGACAGGAGGTGGTCGATACCGGCCTGGAAGCCTGGCGTATTGTCATGTGCGCCGCGCACATTGCGATATAGCGCGGCAAGCGCAATGGAATCGGCGGAGGTCGCCTGAATGGTCGCACCGAGTTCGGCGATGCTGAGCGAGTGCGCTGTACCGAGAACCGCAGCGAGCGTACGCGGCGAAGGGTTGTCCGCGCGCTGGTACGAGTAGTTGAACTGCAGATTGACGATGCCGAGGCGATACGCGAGCGCTCCGACGAAGTGTTCGGTGCCGAGCAGCGTGAGCGTTGCCGGCAGGGAAGCGATAGTCTCCGTTCCCGGCCGCTGGTTTGTATAGGCCAGCCCCGCGTAGAGTCCCGCGCCCGTATAGTTCACGCCTACGCCGAGCGTATTGCCCGTTGTCGACGGAACGGGCGCCGTCACGGTGGCCGCGAACGAATACATCGCATAGCCCTGTACACCCGCGATGCGCGGCGTCTGATAAAGCACGCTGTTGGAGAGGCGGCCCGGATCGTACTGCGTCGAGAGCGTGTTTCGATCGACGGCGAGCACCATGGCCGAGAACGGCGACAATGCTTCGTTGACGTTGAACGGTTCAACGGGATAAACGACGCGAAACGCCACATCGTACTGACGGCCGAAGCTCAGCGATCCATAGGTTTCGTCCTTGAGTCCGACCCATGCCTGGCGATAAAACAACACGCTCTTGTCGATCAACAGCGAGCCGTTGTTGAGGTTGAAGCCCGCCTCGACGTCGAATTGCGCGGTGAGCCCGCCACCGAGATCTTCGTTGCCCTTGAAACCTAGCAGCGAGCCCGTCGAACCGCCGCTATACATGCCAGTCGTATGTTTGCCTCCGTTGTCGAGATACTGCAGGTAAGTGTCGGTCACGCCGTACAGCGTGACGCTGGAATCGGCCGCTGCTGCACTGCCTGCGGCAATTGCCAGCGCTATGCCACACGCCCCGTGCTTGCCAACGCGCATAGATGTCTCCTCATGGTCTTTATTGAGCGCCATTCAAAATAGAATGACCGTGCCAATTTGAGGGGCTATGCCAGGTGGTGTCTACTGCATTCTTTTTATGGCGAGATTGCAACTCGTGCATGGCAGCATTGCCGCACGGATGACGGGCCTCGGTCGCGTTGCTATGGCGATGTGGCCGCCTTCGCGACGCGTGGGGGCGCGGGGTCCGCCTCCGCCGCCATCCCTTGTGCCGGATAAAGATTGAGAAACGACCTCGCCTCATCCATTGATCGACTCGCCAGCCAGTTCTCATACTCGGAAGCCGGCACGATTACAACCGAACGCTTTTCATCGCCCGGTTTGTGAAAGCGCTGCATGAGCGGGTGATCGTTCGAATTGACGGTGAGCATCGTGAACGAATACGCCTTTCCGGCCTCGCCCTCGTCCCACTCGCGCCATAAACCGGCAACGGCGAACGGAGCGCCATCGGCAAGACCAATGCGCCAGCGCACCGCCTTGCCGGTCTCGTAGCTCGGCTCGAAAAATGCCGCGCACGGTATCAGGCAGAGTTGCAGCTTTTTCCACGCGCCGCTGAAACTGCGCTTCTCACCCACCGATTCGGCGCGTGCGTTCATCGTGTCGAACACTTTCACGCCGGGCGGAATGTGCTTGCGCGGCACCATGCCGAACGTCGCGAGCAGGGCTTCGCGCGTATCGGGCGAGCCGGCTGCCGCGCTCGCCCGGCGGATCACCGGTGCGGCATAGTCCTTGTAGATCTCGTCGCGCCACGGGTCGTCCGGCGGCATGACGCCGTAATGCCTGAAGAGATAGTCGCGGCGTGCGGCAGCGTAGTTCGTGCACATGGTCGTCTCTCCGTCCCGTCCTTCAGAATCATTCTGACATGTGATAGGCTGTATAAATATACAGTGTTTTGGGGCGGAAAATGGGACGCGATCATCGTCACTTCCCTCCGCTCACCGCAGCGGAACTGGCTGAAATCTACGATCGGCATCCGTTGCCCGTCGTATTGCGGCTGCTATGGGAAATCCACCGGTTGCGCTCCACCATCAGCCGGGCGAACCAGATCCGGCTCACCATCGGCAAGCGCGTCGGCACGGCGAATACGCCTGCGGGCATGTGGGAGCGCTTCGAGCAGGAGCTCGATGCGGAGCCGTGTTTGACCGATCCGCTCACGGCGCGTCAAAAAGGATTGCTGCATGAGGGCGAGCCCGATGGGCGGCTGCGGCGCAGGCGGCGCAACGGCGACTGATCGTGACCCTGCCTGCGCAGCGGAGGCAATGAGATAGAGGGCTCTCTCGAAAATAGTGCATGCGGGGTTTCAACTCCCATCATGTGGGCTCTCACACGTTCGCCAACAAATCGTATGGCACGTTGAAATTTGGCTGTAAGTGGCCCTTGTTAGAGTCCGTGAAAGCAGTTGTCTTTCGTGGCAGTCAACACAAGAGCGACTTCTCATGGCTATTGTCCGCACATGCTGGTTCGTTCTGGCGCTGCTTCTCAGTGCTCCCGTCTGGGCCTACCAGACGCGTGTCGTCTCGATCCCCAGCGCCGCGATGCAGCGCTCGTTCGACGCGACCGTCGTCTTGCCCGACGACTACGCGCGCGGCAACCACGCCGCTCGTTTTCCGGTGATCTACGTGCTGCACGGCTCGGGCGGCAGTTATGCCGACTGGACCTCGAACACCCACATCGGCAAGCTCGCCGACCGCTTTCACGTGGTGCTCGTGATGCCGGACGGCGGTCACGAGAGCTGGTACATCGACAGTCCGTTCGATCGCGACAGTCGTTATGAAACGTATGTGGGCAGCGAGGTCGTGTCGTATATCGACACGCATTTCCGCACGATCGCCACGCGCGAGGCGCGCGCGATCACGGGGTTGAGCATGGGCGGCTTCGGCGCGCTGCGCATCGCGCTGGACCGGCAGGAGACGTTCGGCGCGGCCGGCAGCATCAGCGGCGCGGTCGATCCGCGCAACTGCGAAGACGAGCCGGGTATCGATCACGTTTTCGGCGACCCCGCGCGGCACGCGTCGTTCTGGAACAGCAATGCGATCGTGGATAGCGCGCAGGACTTCGAGCACGCGCATATCGCGCTCACCATCGACTGCGGCGTGAGCGACTTCTTCGTGCAGTCGAACCGCACGCTGCACGAAAAGCTCATCGAACTGGGCGTGCCGCACGATTACGCGGAACGCCCAGGCGGCCATACGTGGTCCTACTGGTCGAACTCGATCCGCTACCAGGTGCTCTTCTTCGCCACGGCGTTCCAGCGCGCTGGCTGGCATCCGCAAGTGGCGTGACGCAACGCGGCTCGCGCGCGTTTGCCAACATCCTGCTAAAACTGGATTGCCGAAAGCGCGCGCCCAGCCTCAGGCACCGCGCTTGCTGTGATGATCCTGCAGGGACGGGCGCGTAGATCCGTCCTGCTCAACCAGATGCCGGGCATCGGGCGACCGCACGCGGCGCCGGGGCGCGGCGACCACCCTTGAGCCGGTTCGCACCGGGTGCAGGAGGACGTCATGCTTCAATACGCTGTCATTTTCTTTATCATCGCGATCATCGCGGCCGTGTTTGGTTTTGGCGGCATCGCGGCGGGTGCGGCATCGATCGCCAAGATCCTGTTCTTCATCTTCCTCGTGATTTTCCTCGTCACGTTGCTGCTTGGCGTCGTGAGAAGGGGATAAATAGCGAGCCACGCCTGTGCCACGCTTGTTACCGTGGTCGAATCGCAGCCCGCCCGCGCGGGCTGCTTTTTTGTGTGCGACGGCTGCGGTCATATCCTTCGTATTACGAATCAAATGCGCGCACTCGCGGCGGCGGACATCACGCGATGGTATCCACCACGCCGCCGTCCACGCGCAAGGCCGCGCCCGTCGTGGCGGATGCCTCCTTCGAACACGCGTAGACGATCATGTTCGCCACTTCCTCCACGCTCGCCGCGCGCCGGATGATGGAGGAGGCCCGATGCGTCTGCACGAACTGCGCGGCGACTTCCTCGACGGTTTTGCCCGAAGCGGCCACTTCGTCCTTGAGCATGTGCGTCACGCCATCGGAAAGCGTCGGGCCCGGCAGCACCGAATTGACCGTGACGCCCGTCCCCGCGAGACGCTTGGCTAAGCCGCGTGCGAGCGCGAGTTGCGCGGTTTTCGTCATGCCGTAATGGATCATGTCGGCGGGAATGTTCAACCCCGATTCCGAAGAAATAAATACAATGCGCCCCCAGCCGCGCTTGACCATGGCATTCGCATAGGCGCGCGAGAGGCGGACACCCGACATCACATTCGTTTCGAAGAAACGCAGCCATTCGTCATCGGGAATCTCGAAGAAGTCCTGCTGCTGGAACACGCCGAGATTGTTCACGAGAATGTCCACCTGCGGGTGCGCTTTCACGAGTGCATCGCATCCTTCTGGGTTGGAAAGATCGCCGACGAAACCCTGCACCCGCGCGCCGGGCGCCGCGGTGCGCAGCGCAGCCTCCGCTTCACGCACGGTTTCGGTGCGACGGCTGCTGACGATCACGTCCGCGCCCGAGAGCGCGAGGCCTTTGGCCGCGGCGAGACCGATGCCAGCGGCCGAGCCGGTGACGAGCGCGAGTTTTCCGGTCAGATCGATTTTCATGCGGGCTCCTGGAGGGGTAAGGCTGGCCACGCTCGTGAACGCGCGTTGAATGTGCGGGACGTGAAGCCGCGCGCGGCCATCGTGAAGGGAACGGGCAGTGTACTGCGCGAGCGCGTTGGAGGTATTCTCGGGCGCCTCTGGCCCCTCACGCACCCATGGCCGGATCGCTCACGCTGTCCTTGCCGGTTTCTACACGGCCGGCGAAGCGCCGCATCACACCGTTCTCCGCGCTCAGCGTGAAGTCGTACCAGCCGCCCGAATCCGCGACTGCGAAGTTCGACTGCACCGGCTCACCGGCGCGCACCGCGTAGGTCCACGGCCCGTCGCTGCGGTAGGCATTAGCCGCTATGGTCACGTTCGAAGTTACGTTTGCACGATTCGCGATGCTCACGTCGAGCGCATTGCTCGCGGCGTCGTAGCGCACGCGCACTTCAGGATTCGGCCCGTGCGCCGCCGCGCGCACGTTGCCCTCGAATGCGCGATGAAAGCCGTTCGGTCCAAGCACCCACAGTCGGTATGCGCCGTCGTCGGCGACGGTGGGTGTCCACGTGTCGCGCAGTGTCTTGCCTGCCTCGACGGTGTAGCGGCGCGGTGACTTGTCGAGGTGAAGCGGGTCGTACACGTGAAATACGGCGCCGGCCGTTCCTTCGTTGCCGAACTCCAGTTGAATCCTGTGATGACGCCCGTCGACGCTCGCATCCACGTTGAGGCGGTACGGCAGTGCGCGCGAGGGCCGCGTCATGCGTGCCTGCTGCGGCATGGTCTGGGTGTCGGGCGGCGGCACCGGCACGGGCTTGAGCGCGTTCTGTTGCTTGCTCAGCGCGTCGGCCGCCGCTTTTGTGGGGGCGGAAAACGTCTGCACGGGTTTTTCGTTCGGTGTGCTGAAGTTGAATGTTGAGGTGAGATCGCCGAATACCGCACGCCGCCACGGGCTGATGTTCGGCTCGCGCACGCCGAAGCGCATTTCGATGAAGCGCAGCACCGAAGTGTGATCGAAGACTTCGGAGTTCACATAGCCGCCCGTGCTCCACGGCGAGACGACGAGCATCGGCACGCGCGGGCCGGGCCCGAACGGCAAGCCGTCGGGCGCGACCGGCTTGCCGTCGCCGGGCGGGTTAGGCATGGTGAAGTATTCGTGGCGCGTGCTGGCGGTGGATTTGCCGGCGTACTCTCCATTTTTGATGGGCGAGGGCGGGCAAGGCGGCGGCATGTGGTCGAAGAAACAATCGTTCTCATCGAAGTTCACGAAGAGCACGGTCTTGGCCCAGATGTCCGGATTGCGCGTGAGCGCTTCCAGCAGTCGCTGGAGGTAGTACGCGCCCTGGCCCGGCGTCGAAACGGCGGGGTGTTCGGAATAGGCCTGCGGCGCGATGATCCAGCTCACCTGGGGCAACCGGTTCGCCGCGATGTCGTCGTTGAGCGCCTGCAGGAAGCCGCCATCGGGCATCGTATTGCCAACGCCCTTATACAGCGGCTCGCGCGCTTCGATCGCTTGAGTCCACGGCACGTTGGGCGAGCCGTCGACGGCCTCGAGAACCTGGCGATAGCTTGCGAACCCGACGAGCGGATTGTCCGTGTAGTTATCGGGCTGATTCTCGTACACCTTCCACGTCACCCCTGCGGCCTGCAAGCGTTCCGGATATGTGGTCCATTTCAGGCCCATGGACGGCGCACCGATGTTGTCCCAACCATTGTTGTTGACCACGGCATAAGGCGAGGCCGTGGGGCCATTCGTGCCGGTGAACAGAAAGAGCCGGTTCGCGTTGGTGCCGCCTTGCAGCGAGCAGTAGTACGCGTCGCAGATCGTGAAGGCGTTGGCGAGCGCGAAATGAAACGGCAGGTCGGAGGCCTGAAAATAGCCCATCGAGACGTCGCCCTTGAACTTGGGCCAGTGCGTCATGCGGCCGTGGTCCCAGGCCGCGTGAGCGTCGGCCCAGTTATGCGCGCCGCCTGCGAGCAATGCGTTGCCCTTGCGGCTGTCCAGGTAGAACGGCAGCAGCGTGCGCGTGCCGTCGCTCTGCTGCCATACATTGGCGCCGTCGGGCAAAGGAATCGTGATGCGGTCAGCAAAGCCGCGCACACCGGGCAGCGTGCCGAAATAATGGTCGAACGCGCGGTTTTCCTGCATGAAGACGACGATATGCTGCACGTCCTCAATCGTTCCGGTTGCGTTGTTGGCCGGGATGGCCAGCGCCCGCTGGATCGCGGGCGGCAGCAGGGTGAGCGTCGCTCCCGCGGCGGCGGCGCGAAGGAAATCACGGCGATCCATCGATGTCATGGTGTGTTCGCGATTTTGTCATTGCGTTGTCGTTGTACTCGCGAGCACTAGCATGACACGTTGGCGCCGCCGTGTGCGCCTGATGAGCGCCTGGTGATGCCTGGTTATGAGCGTGCGCGCTCCTCAGAGCTTCACACCGCCGGCTTCAGGCGGCTCGCGGCCCGGCTCGTCGAGCGGAAGGCTCGTGGCGTCGTCGCCCCGGTACGGCTCGCGGCCGTAGTACTGGTGTACGGAGCTGGCCCAGGTGCGATCGGCCATCGAGGGCCACTCGCCTTTGTCGAAACCCGGTGCGTTCTTCACGCGCTCGGAGTTGAGTGCGATCACGAAGCATTTGCGCGCCGCGTCGAGCGTGAGCGCGTTCCACGGCACCGCGAGCAGCTTGTCGCCAATGCCGAGAAAGCCGCCGCTCGACATCACCATGTAGGCAATGCGGCCGCTTTGCACGTCGAGCATGATCTCCTTGACCTTGCCGACTTCGTCGCCGTCCGAGCTCAGCACGCGGTCGCTGTCCAGTGTGCTGGCCGCCATCACGTCGGGGCCGGGGCCAGGCGTGGCCGAAGGGTCGCGGCCGACAATACGTGCGCCGTCGCTGCTGCGCGGCGTTGACCCGATTGGAGTTTGCGGGTAGGCCATGATGTTCTCCTTGTTCGCGATGAAACACGCACGCCGGGCATCTCCCCGCGCGCGGCGCGCCGTTCATCCATAAGTTGCGCAAGGTGAGGGCGCAACGATACGCTCTGGCGGTCGTGGTGGCTTGAAGAGGGATTCAGCCGCTCTTGCCGCCGCCGTCGAGGCCCGCCCCCTTGCGCCAAACTTCCTTGCCTTGTTCCGAGAGTTCGCCGCTGCTGTGGGTGGCGTCGGGCTCGGTGCCGTGCACGGCCATATCGCCGCCCGGTGGGTCCGTGGCGCCTTTTTTCTCGCGCTTGCGTTGCGCCACGCGCTCGTCGTGCGAGCGGCCTGCGTATTCGCTCATTTCGACCTCCCTAAGATATGCAAATCACATCACGATGCGATTCGGCTTGAGGGTTCGATCCCGTGCCGGCCCGGAATGGACCGGCCACGCCGATTCCACAGCATCGGTCGTGCCCCGGTGTGCCGGGTCCGTCTATCATTCAGGATTGCGAATCAAGGAAAGGACTGTGAATGGGCGCCGTGCGCGCCCCGGTGTCGCGTCAGTCGCTACAACGACGATGTAAATCGTTCATGCGGTGTACGAGGCTCGAGCTTCTCAGGGCGTGGCGACCCGGTGGAGGATGTCGAGCAGTTGCGCAACCGCGAAGGGCTTGCGGAGGAACCCGACGACGTCCGCGTCGGGGGGCGGGGTGACGAGCGCAGAGACGAGCACGAACGGTACGCTCGCGAGCTTGCTGCTGCGCTTCATTTCGCGCATGAGGGCGAGGCCGTCCATGTGCGGCATCATGCAGTCGGAGATCACGACATCGGGAGGGTCGTCGAGCGCGCTTTGCAGCGCATCCGAGCCGTCTGCGGCAGTCCGGACCCGATAACCTTCCTGACCGACCAGTTCCTTGAGCGCGTCGAGTGCGTTGATGTCGTCGTCGACTAGTAATACGGTAGCCATACGTTTCTTGCGTGAGCGGCCCGGCCGATCGTGGCGGCTGTGCCTTTGTTCTTCGCGATCGCGTCGCGGCGGGCCGTAGGTATCCGGCGGCCGTCCCGCAGCGTGCAATTTCCGTTCCCGAGCCGCGCACCCGGTATCGTTTTCAGCCTTGTTCGTCATCCTTGCGTCGCCGCGCCCCCTTGGGCGGAGGATTCATGCTCGCGCAACTGCGCTGCGACGATGAGCGCCGAGACTTCGGGAAAGCTGCCGAACGCCTCGTCGGGCAACAGGCGCAGCGCGTCGATCACGTCGCGCTGCGCGCCGCTGCGCTCGGCGCTTTCAATCAGCGTGGCGGGGTGCGCGGGCCAGGTGACGCATTCGAGCGCGCGCAGCACGCGCTCGGTCAGCGCCTCGGCGTTCGCGCGCACCTGGTCGGGGGTTGCCTCATGAGCGAAAGCAGGCTTCATCGGCTTCTCCTTCGAAGATCGCGACGTCTCCCGCAGATGCCATTCCCGCCGCCTTTTTTACCTGTGCGTGCCCCTTTTACGGACGTAGGAAGGGGTGGGCGCTCAGGCCGGAAGTTTGTCGGCAAGCACGTCGGCGCGGCGAATCTGCGGCGGTGCGGCCAGCAGTTCGCCCGCGCGCGCCATCAAAGCCGCGGCCACCTGGCCGTTCAGATGCGCGTCGCGGCCGGCTTCGTTTTCGAATGCATCGAAGATTGCAAACGTCGCATGATCGAAGCGCACACCGAACCAGGCGGGCGTAGCCGCCTCCGCATCGACCAGCGGCTTCGCGCCCGCGAGAAATGCCGCCAGTTCCTCTTCCTTGCCGGGCTGCGCGTGCAGCTCGACGTACAACGCATGTTGGGTCATGACATGTCTCCTGTGACGTCGTGGCGTCTCAAGCATGGTCGCGGTCATTCAGGCCGTTCGTCAAGCGTCGGGAGGGTGCGGCGGGATTTTCGTGTCTCGTGCGGGACGATTACGGTTCGCAGTCCCAATAGAATCGGGAAGTTTCGTCGATTTTTCCTGCTGCGCCGAGCCACAGCCGCTTCACCCGGCCGACTAGCCGGATTCGAATAAACCCTCTACACGGGGCCGCAGCGAATGTTTTTCAAAATGATGCCGTAAACTGAGGCATATCTTCAGACCACGCCGTACATGCTAGATCCGGTCAATATTCTTCTCGTCACGGTGCTTTCGAGCATCATGAGCCTGGCCATTCTCGGCTCGCTGCGGCCTGCGGGTATTCCCGGTGTCGGGCGGTGGATCGGCGCCTATTTGATGGCGAGCGTGGCGCTCCTGCTCGCGGGCCTGCAACGGCTTGGCTGGCCGATCTTCACCGTGTTCGTTTCGAATACGTTGCTGGCGCTGGCCGTCGTGCGCCTGCTCGAGGGCTGCCGTCAGTTCTTCGGGCTCAAGCCGCGCGTGCCGCTCGCCTACGCGGGAACCGTTGCGCTCGCAACGGGTATTGTGTGGTGGTATTGGGTAACGCCCAGTCTCGGCGCGCGCGTGGCCGTTGTCTCGGCGTTTCATGCGGCCATCTACACGTCGATCGGCTGGCTCGCGCTGCGTTGCCGGCCGCTCGAGCGCCCCGTGTACAGCTACCGTTTCGTGACCCTGGCGGCCTGGCTGGGTGCGTTCGCGCACGCGCTGCGCGGGGCGATGTATGGCAGCGGCTTCGTGAAGCAGTATGGGCTGCTCGACTTCACGCCGCTCAACGTGGCATGGCTTGCACTCGGCATTCTCGTGCTGCCTGCGCTTTCGATCGGCATGGTCCTGCTCGCGCACGATCGCATGGCCGAGCGGCTCGAACGCCTCGCGAACCAGGACGAACTGACCGGCGCGCTCACGCGGCGCGCCTTTCTCGCCCAGGCGAACGCGTCGCTCGAAGCCGCGCGCGACAAGAGCCAGCGGGTCGCGTTCGCGATTGTCGATATCGATCACTTCAAGTCGATCAACGACCGCTACGGACACGCCACCGGTGACCGTGTTCTCGCGCAATTCTGCCGCATCGTGAAGGGCGGTGTGCGTGCGGAGGACGTGTTTGGCCGCCTGGGCGGCGAAGAATTTGCGTTGCTCTTTGTGGGTATGACCCGCGACGACGCCGTGACGCGTCTTGACGAGTTGCGCGTGTTGACGCTCTCCGTGCGCCGCAGCGCCGACGCTCACGCTCGCGAATCCGGGCAGGAGGCGCATGACGGGCTGACGTTCAGCGCGGGTGTGGATGAAGTTCAGGCACAGGACTCGCTCGCCACGTTGATGGCGCGCGCGGATGCCGCGCTCTATGTCGCCAAGTCACGCGGGCGCGACCGCGTCGTGGCCTTCTGACGATTCTGTCGGTCGGTCTCGTGCAATCTATGCGTTGTGAATCAATGCTCGCGCCCTTTCGCGGCGCGACGATCAAACCTTATCGAAACTCCATGCGCTACGCATAGTTGCGCACGCCGAAGATCTTAACAGCGCTGTTTTTAAACGATAATTATCAATGGCGCGACTGACGTTACGTGCAGCGGGAAGGCGCTTTCGCTGCATGACGTTCATGGTCTGCATGACCTCTCGTGGCGCGCCTCAAAAAATTTTCGGGCGGGCGTTTCTTCCCTTGTAACCAGTGACGATCACGCAAAGCGGGATTCGTGCGGATATGAAGGCGCCTGCTCCCGGCGCCCTGCGCCAGCATTGGTTTTCGAATTCGCTCCGAATTCAAGCGCGCTCTGGCGCCGCCGGCCTGGGCTGCTCCCCGCCGCGCGTCGCGACTCACGCGCTAGCCAGTCATTGCATCACCCACATTCAAAAGTCCGCTGCCGAAACATGCACGTCGAGCCTCATCGCGCGTGCCGTTTCGTTGCGGGCACATTACGGGCCTGCCTTCCGGTATCCATCCTGACCAGACAAGTCGCCACCGGGGGCGGCCTTTAACCACAAGGAGCCTGAGATGAAAGTTGGTAGCAACTGGCGTAGCGCACAAAACAACGACGCGGCATTGCCCGCATTCCTCGCAGCACGTGTCGATCGTTACTACACCGATCGCGTGCAGGAAAGCTGGGCCGGGGGCCACATCATGAAGGGCCGCGTTGCGAATGCTGATGCCTTGCACCTTTCGAGTAACGATTACCTTTCGATTGCGCGCCACCCCGAGATTCTCGATGCAATGTGCATGAGCATCCGCTCGGAGGGCAACGGGCTCCTGATGTCGGGCGTGTTCCTGCACGGCGACGACTGCCCGCAACTCGCACTCGAAGACCGCTTCGCTTCATACATGGGGGCCGAAGCGAGTGTGTTGTGCCAGTCGGGATTTGCCGCGAACACGGGGCTGATTCAGTCGATCGCCAACGCGCAGACGCCGGTGTACGTCGACATGATGGCGCACATGTCGCTGTGGGAAGGCATACGCAGCGCGGGCGCGCGCGCGATTAGTTTCTTCCACAACGATGTCGATCACCTCGAGCAGCGCATTCAGCGCTACGGGGCGGGGATCGTGATCGTCGATTCGGTGTACAGCACGAACGGCAGTGTGGCGCCGCTCGCGGCGATCGCCGACGTGTGCGCCGAGCATGACTGCGTGCTGGTCGTCGACGAGTCGCATTCGCTCGGCACGCACGGCCCGCACGGTGCGGGCATGGTGGCCGAACTCGGGCTCATCGACCGCGTGCATTTCCGCACCGCGAGTCTTGCGAAGGCGTTTGCCGGGCGTGCGGGGATCATCAGCTGTTCGCGCCGCTTCCAGGAGTATTTCAAGTGCGAGGCGCTGCCCGCTATTTTCAGCTCGACGCTGTTGCCGCATGAAACAGCGGGTCTCGCGGCGACGCTCGACGTGATCGAGCGCGAAGACTGGCGGCGCGCGCGCGTCGCGGCCAACGCGCGCTACGTGCGCTCACGGCTTGCCGAGCTTGGCTACAACCTGAACGGCAGCGAGACGCAGATCATCGCGCTCGAAGCCGGGCCGGAGCCGCAGACGATCGTGCTGCGCGACGCGCTCGAAGCGCGCGGCATTTTTGGTTCGGTGTTCTGTGCGCCCGCCACGGCGCAGAACCGCTCGCTCGTGCGTCTCTCGCTCAATGCGGCGCTGTGCGAGGAGGAACTGGAGCGTCTCGTGGATGTGTGCGCGGAGATTCGCGACGAGGTGCAGATGTGGAACTGGCCGTCCACGCGCCGCAACGAACGCAACGCGGGCCGTGCGCGCGTGCGTATGCCTCAGAGCGTGGTGAACATGCCGATGGTGGCCGTGGCGGCCTGAGCCTCGCGCAATTGAGCCGGCATGGAGCGAGACAGCGATAACGTGTGGGTGCACCCGATTTACGGCCTGCGGCGAATGTACCGCAAATCAGTACCGCAAATCGCCGCCGTAAATCAGGGTGAGTCCCACGCCGCCTGAATCTCGCGGTCCAGCTGGTCGAGATGCCGGTCGTAGGGCAGCACATTGTCGAGCGCGAGCCCCGCCGGCTTCTTCACGACTGCGTAGAGGTAGCGACGGTCGCCGTGAAATTCCGATGCGGGGTGCATATACGGCTGCCATTCCGCGCACTGTGACGGGTAATAGCCTTCCGTGCGCCAGAAGTAGGGCAGGCTGCGACGGCTGTCGAGCTCCGCCAGGAAGCTGATGGGCGCCCCTTGTTCGACGGCGATTTCGCGCACGCCTCGCAGCGATTCGTCAGTGTGAATGACGAGCAGGTACGCGGTGCCGACTCCGTCGAACATCAGGAGTCCATGTGGTTGGTACGAGAGATAGTGTTCGACGATGCCCAATGAATCGGCAATGCCTTTCACGTGCGCGGCGAGCGCATGATCTTTAAGGAATGCATATTCGGAAACGGCGAGCGCGTCGAGCACTGTGCTGCAGCAGCGGTCGAAATACGCGCGCTGCATATCGTCGATCGCCTGGTTCAGCGTTTCCACCGCGTCGATTTCGTGTTTGCGGATGAAGCGGTCGATCAGCCCTTCGTTGAAGCTCTTCACGGCCACGTGCTCGTCCGCTTTGCCGGTCAGCACGATTTTCTTGATCGACGGGTCGGTAATGCGGCGGCAAAACTCCATGCCGTTGAGTTCGGGCATGTCGTAATCGACCACCACGACCGAAACCGATTCGAAGCGCGAAGCGTTATGTACGAGACTTCGTATCGCATCGACGCGCATGGCGATTACCTGGTGCGCATCGTTTTCTTCGGTACGGTCCAGATAGGGGCTGAAGATGGGCTCCGCCGCGCGGTCGTGCGGCGAACGTCCATTGAGAAACTTCAGCGCCTCGGAGGGCGAGCTGAACAGGCGGAAGGCCAGGTCGGGGTCGAGTTGCAGGCTCAGGTTCGAAAGGAACGCGGCGCTGTCGTCGATGAACGCGACGGTGGTCGGGTAGGAGAACGGCTGAATGGCTTTCGTCATGGCGCAGGGAATGTCAAAACGAACTCGGTATATTCGCCTTTTACGGAAGAGCAGGTAATCGCTCCACCCATCGCTTGCATGACATCGCGGCAGAATGCCAGCCCGATTCCTGCTCCGAGCGTCACGTCATCGGTGGCGGTTGTCGAAGTATAAAAGCGTGTGAAGATGTGCGGCAATACCTCAGGGGAAATACCGGTGCCCGTATCGCTGAAAATCAAACGATTGGCCCGTTGTCCTGATTCAAGACGAATAGAAATCTGCGCGCCTTCGATGCTGCCCATATGCCGGAAGGCATTTTTCAGCAGATTGAAGAGCACGTGAACGGTAAGCATTTCAGATCCGTGGAATTCGAAATCGGGGCGCAGATTGCAGATTACCCGACGACGGTCGCCTTCGCGAAACGGAAAACGCGCGAGTGCGGTTTCCACGCAATGCACGATCGAACATGTTGTTGCGTTTTGCATGTTGCCGCCCGTAAAGCGCGCCGTGGCGAGCAGCATGTCGATGATCGCATTCGAATGCAGGGCTTCCTGTTCAATGCGGCCAACCACGCCTTGCAGTGAATGCAGATGCGCCACGCGTATTTTAGGCACGGGCAAGCGGCTGCGCTGGGCGAGCTGATAGGTGTCGAGCAGCGCGGGCAAATAGCGCATGAGTCCCGCGGCGCCCACGCGTATCGCCACGAGCGGCGTGCGCAGTTCGTGCGCCACGCTGCCCGCCGTGGCCAGCATGGCGCGCTCCTGTTCGATCTGAATGCGGTCCTGATCGTAATTGGCCACCGCGCCGATCGCCACGGCAAACGAAAAGATCGCCAGATGGGTGAGATAGTTCGGGCCGAGCACGATGGGGTACGTGGTGAGGCAGTACGCGATCACCGCGAGGCTGATGCCCACGAGGAACTGCAGCACGAGCATGAGCCAGTCGAGCAGCAGCACCATCACGAACGCCGCGATCAGCGCGCTCTCCACCCACACTTCGTTGCCGTTGTTCTTGAGCAGCATGAACGTGAAAAAGAACGGCAGCGCGTAGAGCGTGCAGAAGTACCAGTACCACGGCAGCAGCTTTTTCAGCGCGGCGGGCCAGCGTTCGAACGCCAGGATCGGCACGAACAGTAACGAGCCGATCAGGCGCAGCGTGAGATTTTCATACGGCTGAGGAAAGAGGTCTTTCCAGACGTAGTAGTAAAGCGGGAAGCCCACGCTCGCCACGACGGCGAGCGGGCGCATGCGGCGCTTCACGTATTGCAGGTTGCGCAGCGCGGGCGCGAAGGCGCGCACGAAGCGCGGACGCATCGACGCCCAGGCTCGCCTCAGTCGCACCGAGGTTCTTGAAACGTTCATCAGGATGGAATCGCTCATCGTTCTGGCCGGCGCGCGCGGTTCGCGCCGGTCTTCTTGCGTCTCGCTTTTTTGGTTCCCCGTGCTGCTTGTTTTCCTGCCGGCGGTCTCGCGTGGTCGGACCCCGTCTCCACCCGGCAAAGAAAGACAATATCACCAAAGGATTGCACCGATGAGGCGGGTTTGGCCCTTAGTTTGGCCTTATACCGGCTTCGGCACTGCGCTTACGAGTGAGTGCTATGCGTGATGCATCGATTCGCCCCTGTTTTGGGGTATTCGGCGGGCGCTGGAGGCGCGCTGTGGCGTGTCAGGCCGCGGGCTTCCGTTGGGTGGAAACGAACTGCTCGATGGCGTCGTCGAGCGGCTGCGGCGCGTCGCGATGCGGAGAATGCCCGCCCTGCGCGAGTGCGTGGATGCGCGCATGCGGCACGGCCGCGCCAATGGCTTCGACTTGCGCCATGGTGCCGTAGTGGTCGTCTATGGCCTGCACGGCGAGCAACGGCGCACGAATCGACGCCAGTTCGCCCACGATGTCCCAGGCACGGAAGGCGGGATCGAGCCAGATATCGTTCCAGCCGTAGAACGCGGAATCGACATCGTCGTGATAACGCCCGAGCCTTTCGCGCAAGCGGGTCGTTTCGTACGCAACCTTCGCCTCGCCGATGCTTGCTACCGAGATGTCCTCGACGAACACGTGCGGCGCAATCGCCACGGCGCCCGCGAGTGCGCCGGGAAAAGCGGCGGCGTAGAGCAGGGCGATGGACGCACCGTCGCTATGGCCGATCAGCCACATCCGCGCGCGTTCAGCGGCGCTTACGCCGAGTACGTCGAGCAGCGCAGGTAAAACGTCGCGCGCCTGTGCCGACATGAAATCGACCGGCCATTTCACGCCATGCGCGCGCGGTGTGGAACGCCCGTAACCCGGGCGCGAATAAACGAGCCCACGCATGCCGAGGCGATCGCAAAGCGCGGCGGGCCAGTCCTTCCACATTGCGATCGAACCGAGACCCTCGTGCAGGAACACGGCGAGCGACGCATCGCTGGCGGCCGCGCCGATCCAGCGATATTCGATGCGCAACGCATCGCGCGTGGAAGTGGCGGGCAGATCGGCGAATACGCTCTCGTTCATGGCGGTGATCACTGTCACGACTGAAACTGCTGACGCAACCGGAAGCGCTGGATCTTACCGGTCGCCGTTTTCGGCAGATCGTCGACGAACAGAATGTCGCGCGGGTACTTGTGCGGCGCGAGCCGCGTCTTGACGAACGCCTTCAACTGCTCGGCCAACGCGTCGTGCGAGTTTTCCTGTGCCGCCTGCTTGAGGACGACGAACGCGCAGGTCTTCACGAGGCCGCCCTGATCGACGCCTATCACGGCCGCTTCGAGCACCGCGTCGTGCTGCATGAGGACCATTTCCACTTCGATGGGAGATACATACTGGCCGCTCACCTTGAGCATGTCGTCGCTGCGGCCCGCATAGACATAGGCGCCGTTCGGCAGGCGCCGGTACTTGTCGCCGCTCTTGACCCAATCGCCGAGGAAGGTCGCGCGCGACTTCTCTCGATTGCACCAGTACATCACGGCCGCACTGGGTCCGCGGATAAAGAGGTCGCCTATTTCGCCGTCGGGCACGAGCGCACCGGTCTCGTCGCGCAGTTCGATTTCGTAGCCGGGCACGGGGCGGCCCGTCGTGCCGTATTCGACAACGCCCGGGCGGTTGGAGAGGAATATGTGCAGCATTTCCGTGGAGCCGAGGCCGTCGAGAATGTCGCTGCCGAAGTGCTCCCTGAAGCGCTCGCCCAATTCACGCGGCAGCGCTTCGCCGGCGGAGGTGCACACCCGCAGCGCGACGTCGGCGCGTGCAGGGAGATTGGGCGAGGCCATCATGCTCGCGTAGAGCGTGGGCACGCCGTAGAACACCGTGGGCCGATGCTTCACGAGGCGCGCGAAAACAGCGTTGGCGGTGGGGCGCTCCGCCATCAGGATCGTGGTCGCGCCCACCGAGAGCGGAAACGAAAGGCCGTTGCCGAGGCCATAGGCGAAGAACAGCTTGGCCGCCGAAAACACGACGTCGGACTCAAGTATGCCGAGAATGGGCTTTGCGTAAGTTTCGACGGTCCAGTAGAGATTGGCGTGCGTATGCACCGTGCCTTTGGGCTTTCCCGTCGATCCCGAGGAGTAGAGCCAGAACGCGATGTCGTCGCAGCCCGTTTGCGCGGCGCGCGGGGCGGGCCCGGCGCGCGCGATCAGATCGGCGAGAACGTGTTGCGGCGCATATGCGGCGGAAGCGTCCGTTTCAGTGGACGCGCGCGCCTGGGGCTGCGAAACGATTAACTGGCAGTCCTCACATTGTGCTTCGGCGAGCGCTGCGCTTACCACCGGCAGTACCGCGCCCGACGCGATCACCACGCGCGCGCGGCTGTGCGTGAGCATATACACATAGTCGGCCGGCATGAGCAGCGTATTGACGACCACCGGCACGATTCCGGCATAGAGCGCGCCGAGAAACGCAACGGGCAGCTCGACGGTATCGAGCATCACGAGCAGAACGCGTTCTTCCGTGTGGACGCCGAGCGCGCGCATCGCGCTCGCGAAGCGGCGAGCCTGCGTTTCGAGTTCGCCGTAGCTGAGCGTGAACGTGTCGTCGATATAAGCGGTTTTCGCGGCGCGCGCGGCGTTGAGCGAGAACAGATGCGTGGCGAAGTTGAATTGCGCGGGCGGCGGCATGGCCGCGGCGTGTTCAGGCGACGCTGCTTGGTTTGGCACGGTCTTGTCTCCGCTCTGTCTGCCTCGATCGGATTTGTCGGCGATCTACCTTTTCGCGGAAAATTAGCGGTTAGCAAAATGCATGTCAAGCACTATAGTACATAAACGCGGGTTCAGAGATTCCCTAAGATGAAGCAAACATACATTGCCGAGCTTCCAGCGGAAGCCGCCGACGACGCCACACGCGGCGAGCGCGCCGAACGCGACCCGTTCCTGACCGCCATGGGCGAGCGCGTGCGCATGCTGCGCGCGCGGCGCGGCATGACGCGCAAGACGCTGGCGGCGGAAACCGGGCTTTCGGAGCGGCATCTGGCGAATCTGGAGTCCGGGGTGGGGAACGCCTCCGTGCTGGTGTTGCGGCAGATCGCGAACACGCTGAGCTGCTCGCTCGCCGAGGTGATTGGCGACGTCACGACCTCGTCGGCGGAATGGCTCCTGATCCGCGAGTTGCTGCAGGGGCGCGACCCGTCCGCCCTGCAGCGCGCGCGCGTGGCGCTCGCCGAGATGTTCTCGCACACGAGCGCCGACCCGCACCGCAACGAGCGCATCGCGCTGATCGGCCTGCGCGGTGCGGGCAAGTCCACGCTCGGGCGCATGCTCGCCCAGGAGCTGAAGGTGCCGTTCGTCGAACTGACGCGGGTGATCGAGCAGCTGGCGGGCTGTCCGCCTTCGGAAATTCATGCGCTGTATGGCGCGAGCGCGTATCGGCGCTACGAGCACCGGGCGCTCGAGGCCGTTGTCGCGGAGCACCCGCGCGCCGTGATCGCCTCGCCGGGCGGCCTCGTGTCCGAGCCCGCCACGTTCAATGTGCTGCTCGCGCACTGCTTCACCGTCTGGCTGCAGGCCGCGCCCGAGGAGCACATGCGCCGCGTTGTGGCGCAGGGGGACCTGCGGCCCATGTCGGGCAATTCGGGCAACAACGAGGCGATGGACGACCTCAAGCGCATCCTGGCTGGCCGCAGCGAGCTGTACGGGCGCGCCGACATGACCTTCGACACCAGCGAAAAAACGCTCGCTGACGCCTACCTGCAACTGCGCGACCGGCTCGCCGCCCGCCTGGCGGCCGAAGCGCCCCGCATCGAGTAACTGAGGGGCATTCCACGGCGTTGCGGGTATACCCGTTACATGCATTAAAATGCACTAATCGGCTTTACATGAGTATTCCATTGCACTATCGTTCAAAGAAACGAAGCGAAGGAGACACTCATGGCCGCAGCCGAAACCGCCGTCGCCCCGCAGCGGGTCGATTACCGCACCGATCCCTCGCAGTACCGGCACTGGAAGCTCACCTTCGACGGCGCCGTGGCGACGCTCGGCATGGATATCGCCGAGGACGGCGGCATTCGCGACGGCTACAAGCTGAAGCTGAATTCGTATGACCTGGGCGTCGATATCGAACTGCACGACGCACTCCAGCGTATCCGCTTCGAGCATCCGCAAGTGCGCAGCGTCGTGCTGACCAGCCTGAAGGACCGGGTGTTCTGCTCGGGCGCCAACATATTCATGCTCGGTCTTTCCACCCACGCGTGGAAGGTCAACTTCTGCAAGTTCACCAACGAAACGCGCAACGGCATGGAAGATTCGTCGCGGCATTCGGGCCTGAAGTTCATTGCGGCCGTGAACGGCGCGTGTGCCGGCGGCGGCTATGAACTCGCGCTCGCCTGTGACGAGATCATGCTCGTGGACGACCGCTCCTCTTCGGTCGCGCTGCCGGAAGTGCCGCTGCTCGGCGTGCTGCCGGGCACGGGCGGCCTCACGCGTCTCACCGACAAGCGCAAGGTGCGCCACGACCGCGCCGATATCTTCTGCACCGTGGTGGAAGGCATTCGCGGCGAGCGCGCGAAAGCCTGGCGCCTCGTGGACGAAGTCGTGAAGCCGAATCAGTTCGGTCAGGCCGTGCAGGCGCGCGCGCTCGAACTAGCCGCGGCGAGCGATCGTCCTGCGCAAGCGAAGGGCATTGCGCTCACACGCATCGAACGCGTGGAACACGACAACGGCCTGAGCTACGCAACCGTGGATGTCACGATCGACCGGGCAAAGCGCACCGCGACGTTCACGGCGAAAGCCCCCGCTTCGACACCTGCTTCGGATATCGAAGCAATTGTCGCGGCAGGCGCATCGTGGTGGCCGCTGCAGTTCGCGCGCGAGCTCGACGATGCGATTCTCTCCATGCGCACCAACGAACTCGACATCGGCACGTGGATTCTCAAGACCGAAGGCGACGCGCGCACCGTGCTCGCCGCCGACGCCGCGGTGCTCGCGCACCGCGACCATTGGTTCGTGCGCGAGACCATCGGCATGCTGCGCCGCACGCTGGCGCGCATCGATGTTGCTTCGCGTTCGCTGTTCGCGCTGATCGAGCCGGGCTCGTGTTTTGCGGGCACGTTTGCCGAACTCGCGTTCGCCGCCGACCGTACCTATATGGCCGCGCTGCCCGCGAACGAAGACGAAGAACCGGCCATCACGCTCTCGGAAGCGAATTTCGGTCTTTACCCGATGGTCACGCATCAATCGCGGCTCGCGCGTCGATTTTATGAGGAAACCGAACCACTCGACGCCGTGCGCGAGAAGATTGGCGTAGCGGTCAAGCCGGTCGAGGCGGAGCGCCTGGGCCTCGTGACGGCCTCGCCCGACGACATCGACTGGCCCGACGAAATCCGCCTCGCGCTGGAAGAGCGCGCGGTCATGTCGCCCGACGCGCTCACGGGCCTCGAGGCGAACCTGCGCTTCAACGGCCCGGAGACGATGGAAACGCGCATCTTCGGGCGGCTCTCCGCGTGGCAGAACTGGATATTCAACCGCCCCAACGCCGTGGGCGAGAAGGGCGCGCTCAAGGTGTACGGCAAGGGCAGCAAGGCGCAGTTCGACGTCGCCCGCGTTTGATATCCGCATCGGCCGTAAGGAACCCAAATGTCCACGATCAACTACAGCGAAAAGATCCCGAACAACGTCAACCTCGCCGACGACCGCGCGCTGCAGCGCGCCCTCGAGCAGTGGCAGCCCAACTTCCTCTCGTGGTGGGGCGACATGGGCCCCGACGGCTCGCATGGCTATGACGTTTACCTGCGCACGGCAGTAAGCGTCGACGCGGGCGGCTGGGCGCACTTCGATCACGTGAAGATGCCCGACTATCGCTGGGGCATTTTCCTCACGCCGGGCGACGCGGATCGCAAGATCCATTTCGGCGCGCACAAGGGCGAGGCGGCATGGCAGGACGTGCCGGGCGAGCACCGTGCGAATCTGCGCCGCATCATCGTCACGCAGGGCGACACGGAGCCGGCTTCGGTCGAGCAGCAGCGTCATCTCGGCCTCACCGCGCCTTCCATGTACGACCTGCGCAACCTGTTCCAGGTGAACGTGGAGGAAGGCCGCCACCTGTGGGCGATGGTGTATCTGCTGCATCGCTACTTCGGCCGCGACGGTCGTGAGGAAGCCGAAGCATTGCTGGAGCGCCGCTCGGGCGATGACGACAATCCGCGCATTCTCGGTGCATTCAACGAGAAAACGCCCGACTGGCTGGCGTTTTTCATGTTCACGTACTTCACCGACCGCGACGGCAAGTTCCAGCTTTCCGCACTTTCCGAATCCGGCTTCGACCCGCTCGCGCGCACGACGAAATTCATGCTGACCGAGGAAGCGCATCACATGTTCGTCGGTGAGTCGGGCATCTCGCGCGTCGTGCAGCGCACCGCGCAAGTCATGAACGAGCTGAAGACCGACGACGTGAACCGCCTGCGCGCCGCGGGCGTGATCGACCTCGAAACGATCCAGCGCTACCTGAATTTCCACTACTCGGTGACGATCGATCTGTTTGGCGCAGACCACTCGTCGAATGCCGCGACGTTCTACAGCTCGGGCTTGAAGGGCCGCTATGAAGAGACGAAGCGCGACGACGACCACCAGCTCGAAGGCCAGCAGTACCGTCTGCTCGACGTGCAGGACGGCAAACTCGTGGAGCGCGAAGTGCCGATG
This sequence comes from Paraburkholderia sp. JHI869, assembly GCF_038900775.1. Lineage (NCBI taxonomy): Bacteria > Pseudomonadati > Pseudomonadota > Betaproteobacteria > Burkholderiales > Burkholderiaceae > Paraburkholderia > Paraburkholderia sp. JHI869. The sequence goes on along the minus strand of NZ_JAYMSC010000002.1, from coordinate 293,213 downwards.
CTCAACGCCATGAACGAAGTGCTGCGCGACGACTACATCAAGGACTCGATTGCGGGTGTGAACCGCTGGAACAAGGTGCTGGAAAAGGCCGGCGTCGATGCGCGTCTTACCGTGCCGCACAAGGCGTTCAACCGCCAGATCGGCACGTTCGCGGGCGTGCGCGTCTCGCCGGACGGGCGCGTGATCGGCGAAACGGAATGGGCCGCGAACGAAGCAAAATGGCTGCCCACCCCGGAAGACCGTGCCTACGTGGCCTCGCTCATGGGCCGGGTGGTCGAGCCGGGCAAGTTCGCCAACTGGATCGCACCGCCGGCCATGGGCATCAACCGGCAGCCGATCGATTTCGAATACGTGCGCTTTAACTGAGCGTAGCGGCGGCGCGTAGCAACGCGTTCGCGCGCCGCGGTGGGAGACAATCATGAACGGTCCGCTACCCGTGGAAATTCTCAGGCAGCACCTGATCGATCCGGAAGTCTGCATACGCTGCAATACGTGCGAGGAAACGTGTCCCATCGACGCGATCACGCACGACGGCACCAACTATGTGGTGAAGGCCGATGTCTGCAATGCGTGCATGGCCTGCGTGCCGCCCTGTCCGACCGGTGCGATCGACAACTGGCGCAACGTGCTCAAGGCCGAGGCGTACAGCATCGACGAGCAGTTCACGTGGGACGAACTGCCCGCGCAGAATGCATCGATTGGTGCGCCGGTCGTCTCGCAGGAATCCGGCGATGGGGCGAGCAAAGCGCCAGCGTCGCCGAATGCCGCCGATGCGCCCGTCGGCGGCTCCGACATGCTGCGCGGCTCGACCGTGCCGCCGTGGTCGGCGGCACGCCCCTATGTCCAGCTCTACACGCACAAGGCGCCCACCACGGCGGCCGTGGTCGGCAACTATCGCCTCACCGACGACGCCACCGAAAGCGACATCCATCACATCGTGCTCGACTTCGGCGCCATGCCGTTCCCGGTGCTGGAAGGCCAGTCGATCGGCATCCTGCCGCCGGGCGAGACCGCGGAGGGCCGCGCTCATCACGCGCGCCAGTATTCGATTGCCAGCCCGCGCGACGGCGAGCGCCCCGGCTATAACAACGTCTCGCTCACAGTGAAGCGCGTGACGCGCGATCACAGCGGCAACGCAACCGACGGCGTGTGCTCGAACTATCTCTGCGATCTGAAGAAGGGCGACGTGGTGACGGTAATCGGGCCGTTCGGCAGCACCTTCCTCATGCCGAACCATCCGAATTCGCATCTGCTGATGATCTGTACGGGCACCGGCTCCGCACCCATGCGCGCGATGACCGAATATCGCCGCCGGCGCAGGCTCAAGGGCGCAACCGGAAAGCTCATGCTTTTTTTCGGCGCGCGCACGCAGCAGGAATTGCCCTACTTCGGACCCCTGATGAATCTGCCGAAGGATTTCATCGACACGAACCTGGCTTTCTCACGCACGCCGGGCCAGCCGCGGCGCTATGTGCAGGACGCCATGCGCGAGCGCGCCGTGGACGTCGCGCAACTGCTCAAGGACGGCAACACGCATGTCTATGTCTGCGGGTTGAAGGGCATGGAAGACGGCGTGCTGCAAGCGCTTCAGGAGATTGCCGAGAAACACGGCATGGACTGGGAGGCACTGTGGGATCGCCTCAAGCGGGAAGGGCGGCTGCATCTCGAGACGTATTGAAACATCCACCATGCAATGAATCGAGGCCTGAATCGAAACACGTGAGAAGCCCGCGATAATTTAAGCACGATCGTTCGAAAAGCGTTACGATGCGGAATCGCACAGGCGCGCACTGCCGCGCAACATGGACGGAGACCGTTTCGATGAACCTCGTTGCTGAAATGCCCGCCGGCCTGACCGGCGTCGAACAGTTGCAGCACATGCTGCACGGGACCCGTGGCCCGGCCATTGGCGAAACGCTTGGCTTCAGGCTGGTGGAAGTCGAGGAGGGGCGCGTCGTATTCGAAGGCACGCCCGGTTTGCACGTGTACAACCCCATCGGCACGGTGCACGGCGGCTATGCCGCTACGCTGCTCGATTCCGCTTGCGGTTGCGCCGCGCACTCGCGCCTGGGCACGAATCAGGGCTATACCACGCTGGAATTGAAGGTCGCGTATCACCGGCCCATGACGGCCGACACCGGCCTCGTGCGCGCGGAAGGGCGCGTGCTCAGCATGGGCCGCCGCGCTGCCTTCACGGAGGCCAGCATCACGGATGCGCAGGGCAAGCTCTACGCATCCGCCACTTCCACCTTGCTCGTGTTCGACCGCTGACGCGCCGTGACCGGCTCCTGACCGGCGCGAGCTAGATCGCCGCGCGGGCCTTGTCCTCGATGAGCCGCACGAGCGTTTGCAGCATGCGGTTCGCAGGCGTGGGTACGCCAAGCGCCGTGCCGCGCTGCACGACATAGCCGTTGAGGTGATCGATCTCGCTGAGCTTGCCGCGTGCGAGATCCTGCGCCGTGGACGAGTATTGGCCCGGCATGGTCTGCGCGATGCGCGGCACTGAGCTGTCGATGTCCGGCGGCAGCGTCACGCCGTCGGCTTGCGCGACGGCCACGCATTCGCCGACGATATCGCGCATCGTCTCGCTCACGCCCGCGCCCTTCACGAGACGTCCATAGGGCAACTGCGTGATCGCCGAGAGCGCGTTGTACGCGCAGTTCACGATCAGCTTCGCCCAGAGCGCGCCGCGCACATTGGGTGAGATTTCCGTGGGCACGCCCGCGTCGATGAGCGTGCGTGCGGTCGCGTCGCTCGCGCGCGAAGGTTCGATCACCAACTCGCCGCGCCCGTGATGGCGCACGTGGCCCGGGCCGGCCATTTCAGTCGCAACATAGACCACGGCAGCCGCCACGTCTTGTGGAATGACGGTGCGCAGGCGCTCCGCGTTATCCGCGCCGTTTTGCAGCGTGAGCACGAGCGTGTCGGCGCCCAGATGCGGTTTGATCGCGTCGCCCGCGCTTTCGGTGTCGGTCGACTTCACGCAGAACAGCACGAGGTCCGCGCCCGCGACGGCGGAGGCCTCGGTGCTGGCCGTGAGATGCGGCGCGCCGATGCGCTCGTCGAACTGCTGCGCTTCGAGACGCAGCCCGTCGCGCGTAATGGCCTCGACATGCTGGGGCCGGCCGATCAAGACCACATCGTGTCCCGCGCGCGCGAGCATGCCGCCGTAAAAGCAGCCTACTGCGCCTGCGCCCATGACGGCGACTTTCATTTGCGTTTCTCCTGTGTGGTGTGCGGACTTCCTTGCCTGTGCCGACCGGCGGCGTTCAGCGCAACTCGAAGCCGAGCGCGTTGAGTGCGTCGCGCAAGCGGTCGCGGCCGTGCAGTGACTCGCGGCTGCGCCAGCGCGCGAGCGAACGTGCGGTCCAGCCTGCCGCGCTCAATCCCTGGGCGGTCTGGAAGCCGCCTATTACTTCGTCATACTGTGCAATTGCGGCGGCTTGCGAAGGCGCATCGTATTGCTCGCGATGAAGCACGACCTCCTGCGGCAAGCGCGGTTTCACATCCGCGGGGCGCGTTTCGTCCGGATAGCCCACGCACAGGCCGAACACGGGGAGCACGCGCGGCGGCAGCCCCAGCTCCGCGGCCACCTGCTCAGGCTGATTGCGGATGCCGCCGATATACACCGCGCTCATGCCGAGCGATTCGAGCGCGACCACGGCGTTTTGCGCCGCGAGCGCCGCGTCGATCATGCCGACGACCAGCGTCTCCATGTAGTGCAGGCCCTCGACGCTCGCGCCGCTGCGCGCGCCAGCCGCTTCGAGGCGCGAGAGATCCGCGAGCCATACGAGAAAGAGCGGCGCTGCGCGAACGTGCGACTGGCCGCCCGCGAGCTCGGCGAGGCGTGCCTTGCGCTCGGGATTCTCGATAGCAACCACGCTCCACGTTTGCAGGTTCGACGACGTCGAGGCCGATTGCGCCGCGGCGATCAGCGTTTCGAGTGTGCCATCGGGGAGCGGGCGGTCCGCGTAGTTGCGCACCGAGCGGTGCGCGAGCAGCGTGTCGAGCGTTTCGTTCCAGGCCGGCAGCGGCGCGGACCACGGCGTGCCATAGCGCGCTTCGAGGGCGCGCATGGCATCGGCGATATCGGCAGCGGGTTGTGCGGGCGTGGTGACGGTGGACATCGGGTTTCTTCTCCGGCAGATGACTGGTTGAATCGGGACGCTGAAATTCGGGGCGCCAGGCGCCGTATGTTACATGGGGCGCGAGATCGGCGCAGGCGTTCATCGCCGCGGACCCGCGAGCGCTTCAGCAGAGTTCGTGCGTGACCGGTATCATCTGAGACTGCGCCTGCGCTCGCATAGTGACCTGCTCCGCGCGGTGGCGCCATCTTCCGCTTTCCCCTGTCTTCGGCAGCCTTGTCTGCCCCTTCTTCCGGGAGGCCTTCCCATGTCCGTAGATTCCCAGAATGCGTCGCCGGTCTGGTTCGTGACCGGCTGTTCGACCGGCTTCGGCCGCGAGCTTGCGCGTGCGGTGCTCGCGCGCGGCTGGCGTTGTGTGGCGAGCGCGCGCAACAAGGCGTCGCTCGACGATCTCGCGCCCGAGGCCGGCGATCGCCTGCTGCCCGTCTCGCTCGACGTGACCGACGCCGCGCAGATCGACGCCGCCGTCGCCGCCGCGCAAAAGCAATTCGGCGCAATCGATGTGCTCGTCAACAACGCGGGCTACGGCTATCAGAGTTCGATCGAAGAGGGCGAGGAGCACGAGATCCGCGCGCAGTTCGATGCCAACGCATTCGGCCTGTTCGCGCTCACGCGCGCGGTGCTGCCGGGAATGCGCGCGCGCCGCAAGGGTCACGTGATCAACATTACGTCGGTAGCGGGGCTCGCGGGATTTCCGGGCTCTGGCTACTATGCGGCCTCGAAACACGCCGTGGAAGGGTTTTCCGATTCGCTGCTGGCGGAAATTGGGCCGCTCGGCATCAAGGTGACCTGTGTGGAGCCTGGGCCGTTCCGCACGGACTGGGCCGGCCGCTCGCTCGTGCAGACGGAGAGCCGTATCGACGACTACGCCGAAACGGCGGGCGCGCGCATGAAGCGCACGGCAGAAGGCAGCGGGCATCAGCCGGGCGATCCGGTGCGCGCGGCGCAGGCGATGATCCGCATCACGGAAGCCGAAAAGCCGCCGCGACATCTCGTGCTGGGCGCATTCGGCGTGGATGCGGTGGCGAACCGCTTGCGCGCGGCGCTTGCCGATATCGAGGCGTGGCGCGAGTTGAGTCTTGGCACGGATTATCCGGCGGGGAGTTGAGCGAGCGGCTCACGCCGTCGCGATCATCAACGTGCCGGTCGCCACGAGCGCCCCGCGCCAGAGCCAGTCGAAATTGATCCAGCCGCGCCGCAGCACGCCAAGGCCGAGATACTCGTAGGCGAGCAGCGCGATGACGGCAGTGGTGGCGAGCGTCGTGACCGTATGCAGCGCGGTGAACGCAAACGAGAGCGTAAGCGGGTTCGCAAGGCCCGCCACGCCGCCCGCGCCACTGCACAGCGGCAGCATGGCGGGCATCAGCATGAGTCCCGCGCCGTGCAGCGTGGCCATCAACGCCGACCACGCCGCGAGCCCGACAAAGCCCACAGTCATCCCCACGCGCACGCGGTGCCGGTGCCCATACGCGTGCTGCCATGCTGCCCACGCAATCAACAGCGCGCCCAGCGCCCAATGCAGCGCGGCGCCTGGCAGGTGCAGTCCCAGCACCGCAGTGGAACTCGTGAAGAGGAAAATCGATGCGGCATGACCGAGCGCGATAGGCGGCAGAGCGAGCAGCAGCGCCGCGCGGCTGCCGCGCTGCAACCCGAGCGCGGTCGCAAAGAGCCAACCCATCGCCGGGTTCACGCCGTGAAAGACGCCGCTGCCCACCACGGCCGCCCAGGCGCCCCAGTGCGCGCCGAAGACTTCCTCCATACGTTGCTCCGCGCTTATGGGTAGCAGTACGAATCAGATGAACAGTCGCCGCCTTCGAGACGGATCTGATGTGGCCGGTGCGACTTCGGCCATTCGACAAAGAAGCGCTCGTCGAATTCGAGGCCGCCATCGGGCGCGGCGTCGAGTTTCACCATCCAGCCGTCGATGCCTTCGGGATAGAACTGCGCGTCGATCGCACCATAAAGCGAGTTGCTGAAGTAAACGCGCCGGCCGTCACGGCTCACTTCCACCATTTGCGGGCCGCCGTTCAGCGCCCGTTGGGGCGCAAAAGGATGCGCTGCGCGCGCTGCGATGCCGCCAATGCGCACGCAACCGGTCAGGCGCGCATTCTCGGGGTCCGACACGTCGTACTGGCGCAAATCACCTGTTCCCCAGCACGCCGCGTAGAGGAAGCGGTCGTCGAGCGAGAGCGCGATATCGGTGACGAGCGGCGGCACGGCCGCGAAGCCCTTGAGCATGGGCGGCAGATGATCGGGATCGGCAGGCTCCGCCGGGATCTCGATGATCTTGCGCGCGGCCCACTGGTCGCCGTCGAGGTACCACTGCCAGATCGAGGCCGAGAGGTCCTTCAAGCTGATCACTGAGTTCACGAAGCCATAGGGCCGCGTGGGGTTGTGCGCGGGGCGCAGCTCGAACACGAGCTGGTTTTCCGCGCCAAAGTCGAGCACCTGTTTGTGCTGGCGTGTGTGCAGATCCCAGAAGTGCAGGCGATGGCCGTACTGGCCGCCCAGCAGGACCTCGGGTACGAGGCCGTTCTCGAAGGTCGCGGGCAGGCCCCATTCGCTCGTCACGAGCGTGTCATAGCCGAGGTGCCACCAGCCGTCGTAGGCGAGCTGTTGCGGGCCGCGATCGATCTCCCACTGGCCGAGAATGTCGAAGCTCTCGTGGTCCATCAGGAAGACGCCGCCGGGCGCCTCGCCCTGCGCGTTCGCAAGGGATGTCACATAAATGCCATCCGGCCCGCAATGCACGGTGTGCGGGCGCGTGTAGCCCGCGCGCTGCGCCACGCTTTCGGGTTCGTGCACGCGCGCGATTTGCGGACGGCGCGGGTCGGGCTTCGTGTCGACAATATGAATGCGCGAGGAGCGTAGACCAGGCACGACGAGGTAGCGGCGCTCGGTATGCGCGTGAGGCGCGTTGGGGCACAAGCACGAACTGCAGGCATTCCAGCCGAAGTGATGAAGCTCGTCGCCGACGTTGGGCATCGCCAGCCGGTGCACGATGCGACCGAATTCCGGCGAGCGCGGGTCCAGATCGACCACGTCGAGCGAATCGGGCACGCTGCGCGTGGGGTCGAAGCTCGCGACGTACGCCAGCGTCTCGGGCGGGGCATCGCCTGCCATGCGCGCAGACGGGTAGAAGGTCGGGTCCGGTTGCCACGTCGCCATTGCTGTCCCCTCATCGATGATTCGGAAGATTCCCTATCATGCATCAGAGTGAAACAGTGCGTTGCACACCTGTTCCATATTCCATTTGGATAGAAGCTTATGCATTCGAGCAATGAGAGCCGATTATCCGCTCTGCGAGAATAGTAAATTCGCGTTTGCGGCATTTATTCGCAAGGCCAACATTCCTAGACTTGTACTCAACGGATGCAGACAAGCCACTGCGCCGATTCGATCAAGATACTGGAGGTTAGTCATGAGAACGCTTATCAAGGCCGTTGCGATCGCTGCCGTGCTTGCAGCGCCGGCCATTTCATTCGCGCAGTCGCAAGGCAATAATGGTCCCGTAACGCGTGCGCAGGTACGCAGTGAGCTGGTGCAACTCGAAGCCGCCGGTTATCGTCCTTCGGTGAACGACCTGTATTACCCCGACGATCTGCAACGAGCCCAGGCGCGCGTGAACACGCAAAACGGCGCGGCTGTTGCGCAGGCAACGGGCTACGGGCCGGCCACGAGCGGATCGTCGGAAAGCGGCTCGCGCACCGACGGCGCGGTTAGCAGCTATTCGCCGCCGGTGTACAACGCCCACTGAGATTGACGACGTTACACGGTTGGTTAGTATGACGTAGTAATACTGGGCCCGCGAGCGCGTGAAGACGTGCCGCGGGCCGAATCGCTTTTTATTCCCGTGGCATTGCCTTGCGCTCGCCGTTGACGCAGCGCTTATGGGCTTTGACCGGCGCGAGACGGTGGCGATGCCGCCGCTCACCGACGCGCAGTAGTGTGCCGGCTACGCAGCCGCGATGTTCGCGAACATCGAACGCGGCAGCCCCCCCTGTGCACCTTCAGCACGCGCCTTCACCCCGTCTTCTCCCCATCTCTCACCGGCTCGCGTTTAGAGGCCCGGTTCGCGTATTCCCCCGCGGTCCTTCCTTCGCCTTAACCCGCTCGCAAATTCAGCGATTTCCGATAGCGGCAGTAGCCCGGTCGCGGCATGCTGCGCGCCAGCGCTCGCATGCCCGTGGCCGGCCATTCCCGGCGCGCGGGCGCGCAGCGCCCTGTACCATTCACCGCACGCCGAGCGGTAATTGCCCCGCGGCGCGCGCGCAAACGAGGACCGGTCGATGCAACGAATAACACGAAAAGCTGGCGGTTGGTGGACGTTGGCGCTTGCCCTGGTGCTGGGCTTATGCATGCTGTGGGCGTGGCGCGCCTACGCCGCGCGTACGGTGAGCGTATCGCCGCAGGGGACCGTGGCGCAGGTGCGCCAGGTGGTGGTGAAGTTCGACGAGGCCATGGTGGCGTTCGGCGCGCCCGATGCGAAGGACCCCGCGCGCCTGCAATGCAGCAACGCGGCGGCCAGCGCCGGTCAGGGCCGCTGGATCGACGGAAAAACGTGGGCCTATGATTTCGCCGCCGACCTGCCGCCCGACGTGCAATGCAGCGTGACGCTCTTCGACGGGCTCAAATCGCAGGCGGGCAATGCCGTGATGGGCGCTCGCCGCTTCACGTTCTCGACGGGCGGTCCGTTTCCGGTGAGCGTGCGGCCCTATGGCGGGGAAGTTGAGGAAAACCAGGCATTCGTGCTGAAGCTGAACGGTCCCGCCACGCCGGCTTCCGTTCGCGAACACGTATGGTGCGAGTCGGGAGGACTCGGCAACCGCATCCCGGTGCAGCCTGTCGATGCGTCCACGCGCGCCGCGCTGCTCAAGCATTTCCGGCTCGAAAAAGAAAGCGCGAGCGTGCTCACGCTCACGTGCCAGCAAACGTTGCCCTCCAGCGCGAAAATGCAGCTCGTGTACGGCAAAGGCGTGCAGGGACCGAACGGCACGCCCAACGACGTGGAGCGCCGCTTCGATTTCACGGTGCGCGCGCCGTTCACCGCGAGCATGAGTTGCGAGCGCGAGAATGCGAAGGCGCCGTGCACGCCGCTGCGGCCCGTGCGCATCGATCTGAGTTCACCCATTGCGCGCGCCGACGCGCAGAAGTTCCGTCTGCAAGGGCCGAAGGGTGAAGTCGCGCCGACTTTCCGCACAGATGACAAGGACGCCGAAGTCAGTTCGATCTCGTTCGCCGCGCCGCTGCCCGATCACACTACGCTCACGATCACCGCGCCCGCCGGCCTCAAGGACGTGAGCGGGCGAGCGCTCGCGAACGCCGATCTGTTCCCGCTGCATACGGCCACTGCGCCGATGCCGCCGCTCGCGAAATTCCCGTCCTCGACGTTCGGCATCATCGAGCGCTATGCGGAGCCGGGCACGCCGCCGCTCGTGCCGGTCACGCTGCGCAACGTCGAAGCCGACATGCACGTGCAGGGGCTCAACGCGGGCGAGGCGAAGTTCGCGAAGCTCGCGGTGCAGTCCGATGGCGACATGCGCCGCTGGATGCGCCTCGTCGATCAATTCGACAATTTCGGCATGAGCGAAACGTCGATCGACAAGCGGATGCCGGGGCTGCTCGCGCGCGCGAAATCGCCTGTGGTGATTCCGCGCACTGCGGGTGAGGGGGACGACGACGCGAAAGAGCGCATCATCGACGTGCGCTCGCTCTCGCTGCTGGAAGGCCAGCCCGGCGTGCAGACGCTCACGCTGCCCAAGGCCGACCCCAAGGCGTTGCGGCCGTTCGAAGTCGCGGGCATTCCCGTGCCGAAGCCGGGTTTTTACGTGATCGAGCTCGCTTCGCCTTCGCTCGGGGCATCGCTGCTCGGCAAGCCCGCGCCCATGTACGTGCGCACGGCCGTGCTCGTCACCAATCTCGGCGTGCACTTCAAGCAGGGCCGCGAGAACAGCGTGGTGTGGGTCACGTCGCTCGACAAGGGCGAGCCGGTGGCGGGCGCCGACGTGCGCGTATCGGACTGCAATGGCGAGACGCTCGCCACGGGAAAGACGGATTCACACGGACTGCTGACGATAGCCGGGCCGCTTTCGAACCGCCGCGACTGCGGCGAAAACAGCTATAGCGGGCTATTCGTTTCGGCGCGCGTCGACGACCCGAAGACGGGCCCCGACATGGCGTTCGTGCAGTCGGACTGGAATCGCGGCATCGAATCGTGGCGCTTCAACGTGCCGACCGATACGAGCGTTGCGCCCACGGTGCGCGCGCATACCGTGTTCGACCGCACGCTGCTGCGCGCGGGCGAGACGGTGTCGATGAAACACTTTATCCGCGCCCAGACGATGCAGGGCTTCGCGTTGCCGAAGCAGTACCCCACGCGCGTGACGATACGTCATGCGGGCAGCGGGCAGACGTGGCATCTGCCGCTCAAGTGGGCCGCCGATCATACGGCCGATTCGACCTTTGCGTTGCCGCCCGAAGCGAAGCTCGGCGAATACGACGTTTCGCTCGACGACGGCGACGCGAGCGCAACGGGCGAAGGCAGCAACGACGCCGACAACGGCGGTGACGCGATCCACATGAGCTACGACAGCGGCAGCTTCCGCGTAGAGGCCTTCCGCTTGCCGGTGCTCAAGGGCACGATCGCCGTGCAAAACGAGAAAACGTCGCCGCTCGTTGCCGCCACGCAGGCGAGCGTCGCGGTGCAGATCGATTATGTGTCGGGCGGCGCGGCGTCGAATCTTCCTGTGCAGGTTTCGGCGCTCGTGAAGGACACGACGCCTTCGTTCGCCAGTACCTATAGCGATTTCAGTTTCGCGCCGTACGTGAGCTCAAGCCCGGCCGACAACGCATCCGAAGATGAGGAAAGCGGCCCGCAAGAGGACAACGAGGTCGCGAAGCTCGTGGCCGACAAGGAGCCGCTTACGCTCGACCGCAACGGCGCGGGCACGCTCGTGCTGAAGAACCTGTCGAGCGTGGAGGCGCCGAGGCGCCTCGCACTCGAAGCGACCTTCGCGGACCCGAACGGCGAAGTGCAGACCATCAGCGGCGCGGCCACGCTCTGGCCCGCCGCTGTGGTGGCGGGCATCAAGTCGGGGCATTGGGTATCCGTGGGCAAAACGGTTCCGGTCACCGCGATCGCGCTCGACCTGCAAGGCAAGCCGCACGCGGGCGTGAAACTCGAAGTGCGCGGCGTGGCGAAGATCACGACTACCTCGCGCAAGCGCATGGTAGGCGGCTTCTATGCCTACGACAATCACACGGAAGTGCGCGATCTCGGGACGCTGTGCAGCGGCACGAGCGACGATCACGGCTTGCTCACGTGCGACGCGAAGCTCAAGGAAGCGGGCAACATCCAGCTCGTGGCCACGGCGCGCGACGGCGACGGCCACGCGTCCACGGCGACGACGTCGGTGTGGGTCACGCGCGAAGACGAACTCTGGTTCGGCAGCGAAAACACGGACCGCATCGATGTGCTGCCCGAGAAAACGAGCTACGAACCCGGCGAAACCGCGCGCTTCCAGGTGCGCATGCCATTCCGCTTCGCAACGGCGCTCGTGGCCGTGGAGCGCGAGGGCATCATCGAAACGCACGTGGTTCAGCTCGATGGGCGCGATCCGACCGTCGAGTTGAAGGTAAGCGATACGTGGGGGCCAAACGTCTACGTTTCGGTGCTCGCGCTGCGCGGGCGCATTCACGAAGTGCCGTGGTATTCGTTCTTCACCTGGGGCTGGAAAGCGCCGCTCGAATGGGCGCGTGCGTTCTGGTACGAAGGCCGCCAGTACGAGGCGCCCACGCCGCTCGTCGATCTGTCGAAGCCCGCCTTCCGCTACGGGCTCGCGCAAATCCGCGTGGGCGACGCTGCGCACCGTCTAGCGGTGAACGTCACGCCCGATGCGAAGCGTTATCCGGTACGCGGCACTTCGCACGTGCAGTTGCGCGTGCAACTACCGGACGGTCAGCCAGTGCCAGCGGGCACGCAGATCGCAGTCGCAGCCGTGGACGAAGCGCTGCTCGAACTCATGCCCAACCGCAGCTGGGATCTGCTCGACGCCATGCTGCAGCAACGCGCCTATGGCGTGGAAACGGCCACGGCGCAGATGGAGATCGTCGGGCGTCGGCACTTCGGGCGCAAGGCGGTGCCTGCGGGCGGCGGCGGCGGGCATGGCGCGACGCGCGAGCTCTTCGACACGCTGCTCTACTGGAACCCGCGCGTCACGCTCGATGCGAAGGGCGTGGCGCAGGTGGACGTGCCGCTGAACGACTCGATTACGCGTTTTCGCATTGTCGCCATTGCGGCGAGCGGAGTGGCGCGCTTCGGCACCGGCAGCGCGACGATCGAGAGCACGCAGGACCTGCAACTGATCTCGGGCCTGCCGCCCCAGGTGCGCGAAGGCGACACCCTCCGTGCGCAATTCACGTTGCGCAACACGACCGCGCGCGCGATGAAAGTGCTGGTCACGCCGAACGTGCCGCCGCTCGCGCTTGCCGCGCAGACCGTGGACCTCGCACCCAATTCGTCGCGTGAAATTGCGTGGACCGTTGCGGTTCCGGACGATCTCGCGGAAGCGGAGCGGCCCGCGCTCGTGTGGAACGTGAGCGCGGCAGAGCAGGGCGGCGCGCATGCGGCGGATGCGGTGAAGCTCGCGCAGCAGGTGAGCGCAGCGATACCCGTTACGGTGCAACAGGCCACGCTCGCACAGGTGGACGGCACACTCGCCATTCCCGTTGCGCCGCCCGCCAATGCGAGCGTGACGCAAGCAGGCAAAGTGCGTGGCGGCATCGCCGTGTCGCTACAGCCGAAGCTCGCGGACGGCCTGCCCGGCGTGCGCCGCTGGTTCACGCGCTATCCGTACTCGTGCCTCGAGCAGCAGACGGCGATTGCAATCGGCCTGCGGGACCCCGTGCGCTGGCAGGCGGAGCTTGCGCGCATGCCGGTGTATCTGGATCGCGACGGCCTCGCGAACTACTTCCCGCCTGCCGACGACAGCGCGAGCCATGGCAGCACCGCGCTCACCGCGTATCTGCTCACAGTGAGCGACGAGGCGTCGAAGCTCGACCCGCGCTTCGCGCTGCCCGACGCCTTGCGCAGCAAGATGGTGGAGGGCCTTACGCGCTTCGTGGAAGGCCGTATCGAGCGCAATTCGTGGGCGCCGCGCCGCGACCTCGATCTGCGCAAGCTCGCCGCCATCGACGCGCTGTCGCGCTACGGCGCGGCGAACGCGCGCCAGTTCGGCTCGATCGAAATCGCGCCGAACCAGTGGCCGACATCGGCGGTGATCGATTATGCGGAGAGTCTGGCGCGCATGCGCGACGTGCCGGATCGCGCGGAGAAACTGGCGCAACTCGACCAGATCCTGCGCTCGCGTCTCACGTGGCAGGGCACGCAGCTTACGTTCTCCACGGCCGCCGAAGACGATTTGTGGTGGCTCATGACGGGCGCGGAGGTCAACGCAGCGCGCCTTGCACTGGCCTTTGTCGATAACCCCGCGTGGAAGGATGAAATGCCACGGCTCGTTGCCGGCCTGCTCGCGTTACAACGCAACGGCGCATGGAGCACGACGACAGCGAACGCGTACGGCTCGCTCGCGGTCGAGCGCTTCTCGCGCGTTTTCGAGCACGATCCGGTGACGGGCGCGACGAAGATCCAGCTCGGCGATACGTCTCGCGTCGTAGGCTGGAGCGCGGCGGCGCAAGCGGCGTCGGGCGCCAGCGGGGCCACAGCGGCGACGCGCAACGCGCCCGCGCGCAGCACGCTGCTCGCCTGGCCCAGGCAGAACGCGGGCGCGACGCTCACACTCACTCAGGAAGGAAGCGGCAAGCCGTGGGCCACGGTCGAAAGCCTCGCGGCGGTCGCGTTGCGTGCGCCGTTCGCGGCGGGCTATCGCATCGCGAAGACCATCACGCCGGTGAGCGCCGCAGTCAAGGGCGTCTACACGCGCGGTGACGTCGTGCGCGTGCGCCTCGACATCGACGCGCAGACCGACATGACGTGGGTCGTCGTGAACGATCCGATTCCGGCGGGCGCGACGATCCTGGGCTCCGGGCTCGGACGCGATTCGGCCGTGGCGACGCAAGGCGAGAAGCAGGACGAGAACGGCCCGTGGCCAGCGTTCATCGAGCGCGGCTTCGACGGCTATCGTGCGTACTACGAGTTTCTGCCGAAGGGCAAGGTCTCGGTGGAGTACACGGTGCGGCTCAACAACGTCGGCACGTTCGGGTTGCCGCCCACGCGCGTCGAGGCGCTCTATGCGCCCGCGACGTTCGGTGTCGCACCGAACGCACCGGTGGTCGTGAAGGCAGCGCAATGAGCGGCCCATTCGCGCAACGGCATCGCTCGACGCGGGCACTCGGCGTTGCCGCGCTGTGCCTCGCGCTGCTGCCGCTGCCCGCGTTCGCGCTTCCCACCTTCGACGACGTGCGCGGGCAGTGGCAAAGCTCGGACTGGGTGCTGCTCGCGCGCGATGGCACGCCGCTGCAGCGCACGCGGGTGGAACGCACTGCGAGGCGCGGCGACTGGGTCGCGCTCGCCGACGTTTCGCCGGCGCTGCGGGAGGCGATCGTCGTTTCGGAGGACAAACGATTTTACGAACACAGCGGCGTGGACTGGCGCGGCGCGGCGGCTGCCGCCTGGGCTAACCTATGGAATACGCGCACGCGGGGGGCATCCACGGTCACGATGCAGCTCACAGGTCTGCTCGACGACGACCCGAAGCACTCGGGCCAGCGCTCGCTGGCGCAAAAGGCCGTGCAAGCCGTCGACGCGCTGCGGCTCGAACGCAATTGGCGCAAGGACCAGATTCTCGAAGCGTACTTGAACCTCGTGCCGTTCCGCGGCGAGTCAGTGGGTCTTTCCGCGCTCTCGCAAACGCTGTTCGGCAAGGCGCCATCTGGGCTCGACGAACGCGAATCGGCCGTTGCCGCTGCGCTGATCCGCGCGCCCAATGCGCCCTATGCGAAGGTCGCCACGCGCGCGTGCCGCATCCTGCACGACATGAGCGCTGTGAATGCCGATAGCGGCTGCGCGAATCTCGATGCCTTCGTGCAGATGGCCTTCGCGCGTCCATCCATCGCCGCCGACGATCCCTCGTTCGATGGCCGCAGCGAAAACTCGCCGCAGCTTGCACCGCATTTCGCACGCCAGATCGCGAACGCCGTGCATCCCGCGCCCGGCATGCGCGTGCGCTCGACGCTCGACGCGAACCTGCAGCGCTACGCGCGAGACACGCTCACACGCACGCTCATCGAGCTCAACGCGCGTGCGCATCCGCGCAACGTGCAGGACGGCGCGGTCGTCGTGCTCGACAACGCAACGGGCGAAGTGCTGGCGTGGGTCGGGTCATCAGGAGGACTATCGAAGGCGCGTGAGGTCGATGCGGCGCTCGCGCTGCGCCAGGCGGGCTCGACGCTCAAGCCTTTTCTCTACGCGGAAGCGATCGACGAGCGGCGCGTGACGACCGCTTCGCTGCTCGACGACGCGCCGCTCGATCTCGCAGCGGGCGGCGGCCTCTACATGCCGCAAAATTACGACAAGGGCTTCAAGGGCTGGGTGAGCGTGCGCACCGCGCTCGGCTCGTCGTTGAACGTGCCGGCCGTGCGCACGCTCGTGATGGTCACGCCGCATCGCTTCGCGAAGACGCTCACGGCGCTCGGCCTGCCGCTCACGCAGGCGGGCGACTACTACGGCTTCAGCCTCGCGCTGGGCAGCGCGGACGTGAGCCTCGTCACGCTCACGAATGCGTATCGCGCGCTGGCCAATGGCGGCGTCGTGAGCCCGATCGCCGAATTGCCCGCGCCCGCGAAGGCCGCATCGAATCAGGCGTCAAAGCGCGTATTCAGCCGCGAGTCCGCGTTCATCGTCACCGATGTCCTTGCCGATAACAACGCGCGCACGCGTACCTTCGACTTCGACAGTCCGCTCGATACGCGCATGTTTTCGGCCGTCAAGACAGGCACGAGCAAGGACATGCGCGACAACTGGACCGTGGGCTTCACGTCGCGCTATACGGTGGGCGTGTGGGTCGGCAACGCGGATGGCTCGCCCATGTGGGACGTTTCGGGCGTGACGGGCGCGGCGCCGGTGTGGGCCGCCATTGTCGGCTATCTGCATCGGCGCGTGCCGAGTGTCGCGCCTGCCGCGCCGCCAGGCGTCGAACGCGTGCGCGTGCAGTTCGCCGACGCGGTAGAGCCCGCGCGCAACGAGTGGTTCATCGCGGGCACGGCGACGCCGCAAGTGGGCCTCGCCTCGAACGCTGCCGATCTCGCGCGCGGTCCCGCGCAGATCGGCAGCCCGGTGGACGGCACGATCTTCGCGCTCGATCCCGACATTCCCGCGCAGCGTCAGCGCGTCTGGTTCGAGCGGGCGACGGGCTCGAGCGCGCGCGTGAGCTGGCGGCTGGACGGGAAGGGGTTGGGCGGCGCCGCGCGCGTGGCGTGGCTGCCCTGGCCGGGCAAGCACACGCTCGAACTCGTCGACGCGCGAGGGCAGGTGACCGATACCGTGCGCTTCGAGGTGCGCGGCGCGATGGCGAAGCCGCAGAAGTCGATGCGCGCCGACGCCGCGCAAGGCGGCGTGGCGCGCTGAACAAGAGGCGATTTAATTCGCGGGCGGAGGTGCCGACGCTGCGGCGGCTGCGGCCGGCGCGGGTTGCGTCCCCTGCGCCCCTTGCTGCTGCAGCGTTTGCCGATTCCCTTCCCAGCCGCCGCCGAGCGCGAGGAACAACCGCACCTGGTCGAGCGAGACCTGGCCTTCTGCCGCCGCGACCTGCGCGTGCACGCTGGTGAGCGTGCGCGTAGCGTCGAGATCGGAGAGGAACGGTTCGCGCCCCGCCGCATAGAGACGATGCGTTTCGTCCGCCGACTGCTGCGCGGACGTGTAGGCCGTGCGCAGCGCATCGGCGCGCTGGTCGTCGGCGGCATAGGTCGCGAGGCTCGACTGGGTTTCGCGCAGCGCGTTGAGCACCACGCCGTCGAAGTGCGCGAGCGCGCCGCCTGTGGCCGCTTCCGCAGCACGCACGCGGTCGCGCTGCCCGTTGACCGGGAAGGTCCAGCTGATCAGGGGTCCGAATGACCACGCGTTGGTCGCGGGGGTGAACAGATCGCTAGTCAGGCCGATCGTGCCCACGCCCGCGCCGAACGTGACGTCGGGGTACATCGAGGCGATCGCCACGCCAATGCGCGCCGTCGATGCCGCGAGCTGGCGCTCGGCCTCGCGCACGTCGGGGCGGCGCTTGAGGAGCGCGGCGCCGTCGCCCACGGGAATCGGCTGCTTGAGTTTGGGCAGGCGTTTGCACGCGAGCGCGGCGGGCGGCAGGTCCTTGGGCGCGCGCGCGAGCAGCATGGCGAGCTGATACTGCGCCACGCGGCGGCGACCCTCGAAGCGCGGGATATCGGCGGCGATCGTGTTGGCCTGGGTCTGGCCGCGCGTGACGTCGGGCTGGTTGCCGCGGCCCGCGTCGCGCAGGCGCTTCGTGAGCGCCACGCGCTCTTGCTGCAGCTTGAGCGATTCCTTCGCGATCTCCAGTTCCTCGGCGGCCGAGCACGACTCCACATAAGCCTGCGCCACGCTGGCGACCACGGTGATGCGCGCGAGATCGGCCGCGGCTTCCACGGCCGCGTCGTCCGCGTTCGCGGCTTCCACGCCGCGCCTGAGCTTGCCGAACAAATCGAATTCGTACGACACGTTGATGCCGAGGTCGCCCAGGGTCGCGACAGGCACCTTTTCGAACAGGAGGAACTGCTCGCCCGACACCTGCGCGCGCTCGACGGCGGCATGCGCATTGCCCGAGAAGCCGCCCTGAGCGTTCGCGATGTCGACCGCCGCACGCGAGCGCGCGAGGTTCGCGGCTGCTACGCGCAGGTCCGTATTCGACTTCAGCGCTTCCTGCACGAGCTCGTTGAGCGCGGGGTCGTCGTAAAGCTGCCACCAGTTGGCGGGCACGCCCAGTTGCGAGACCGGCGCGCGGTCCGCGCCGTCAATCGGCCCTTGGGCGAGCGGCGCATTGACCACGGCTTCTTGCGGCACGTGGTAGTTCGGCCCGAGCGTCATGCACGCGCCCAGCGCGAGCGTGAGCGGTGTAACGGCAAAGCTGCGCCAGAGACTGCGGCGTGTCATTGCGAAGCTCCGGCAGCCTGGGACGCAGTCTCAGAAGCGGCGGGGGCGCTCGCACCCACTGCGGGCTGCGAGGCGAGCGCGCCGCTTGCATGGTTCGCGCCTGCGGCCCGGCGGTCGTTCGTCGCCTCCGTGCGCACGGCCACGGTAGCCGTGCGGCCCGCGATCATGCGGAAATCCGCGGGCACTTCGTCGAGCGCCACGCGCACCGGAATGCGCTGCGCGAGACGCACCCAGCTGAACGCCGGGTTCACGTTCGGCAGCAGATTCGGCGCCGCCTGGCGGTCGCGGTCCTCGATCGCCGCGACGATGCTTTGCACATGACCGCGCAGCGGGCGCGTCTCGCCCATCACCGTGATCTCCACGGGCTGGCCGATCTGAATGCCGTGCAGGCGCGTTTCTTCGAAGTAGCCATCCACGCGGAACGAATGCATGTCGACGACGGCGACCACCGCGTGGCCCGCCGTGACGTACTCGCCAACGCGCGGCGCGCGGTCGTTCAAATAGCCGTCCACGGGGCTCACGATCGTCGTGCGCTGAAGATTGAGCCTGGCGGTGTCGACCTGGACCTGAGCGTCCGCCGCCGCCGCTTCGCCCTGATCGACACGCGTGCGGCTTTCTTCGAGTGTTTCCGCCGCCACGAGATTGCCGAGCCCGATATTGCGCGCGTATTCGCGCTTCGCCTGCGCGAGCGTGGCCTTGCGCTGCTCGAGCGTGGCCTGGGCGAGGCGCAGTGCGAGCGAGTAGCGCGCCTGGTCGATCACGAACAGCACCTGGCCTTGCTTGACCTGCTGGTTGTCGACGACGTCGACGCCGGTGATGAGGCCGCCCACGTCGGGCGCGACCTGGATCACGTCGGCGCGCACGCGGCCGTCGCGCGTCCACGGCGAGAACATGTAGTAGTTGACGATGCGCCACAGCACGAGGGCGGCGACCACGACGACGATGAGCGTCAGCAGGATCTGTCCTGCGGAGAACCAGGTTTTTTTCACGTTCACGTTATTTCACGAAGCGATGCGACACGATGACGACGGCAGCCAGCACAAACACATAAATGCCGAGATCGAAAATGGAACGATGCCACACGAGCCGGTAAAAGCCGACGCGCGCGAGCACCCTGGTGATCACGGCATTGATGAGGTATGCGATGAACATTAGCACCAGCACGGCGGGCACGAACACGCCAAAGATATCGATTTCGCCGATCATGATGCGGGTTTCGAAAAAGGATAAGAGGGATGCGCGCTCATACCGTGGCCTCCGGGTTTGAAGGCGACTGCGCCGACATAGCCGGGTAGAGCGCGAGCCGCATGCCCACGAGCGCGTGCAGCGTGTTGCTCAGCCAGCGCTGCGAGACGAGCGCACGCGGCGCAGGCTGCACATCGGCGTCGGACGCGGTGGCGGGCGGCAGTTGCGCGCGGGCATGGGCCGCGACGCGCCGCATGGCGTCGTCGATGTTCTCGCGCAGGGCGAGCGGCGCGTCCTGGCGCACGCTTTCGCGCGCGCAACGCGCGTAGTGGTCGCTCACGCCGGTAAGCACGCGGTCGATCGAATCGGTCACTTCGCTGTCGAGCTTGCGCAGCGAGCGGCGCAAATCGAGTGCATTGAGCGCGATGCGCAGATCGCGAAAGCTCTCGACCGACGGATGGCGATGCTCGTCGGAGGCTGCGAGTCGCGGAATGATCTGCATGAGCCGGTCGAGCATGCGCGAGGTGAGGTTGCGCTGATCCGCGATGGCCGTGTGCGAGGCCGAGAGCGCGACATCGCTCCAGCTCGAGCGCAACAGGCGCTTCGCTGCGAACTCGGCGCCGAACGGGCGGGTGGCGCGCGTCCACAAATAGGCGAACAAGAGGCCCGCCACGCCCGCGATATTGCTGTTGAGGAACACGAGGAAGTCGGCCTCGTAGGCGCCTTGCACGCTGATGAAGGTCGCAGTGTTCACGGCCACGAGCATCGTCACCATATTGAAAGCCGGGCGCGGGATGAGCGTGCCGATCAGGATGAACGGCCCCGCGAACAGCAGTACGAGCATGGCGAAATCGTGCACCTTGGGCAGCGCGACGAACAGGTACAGGCCCGCGAACACCACGCTCGCCGCCGTGGCAAGGAAGAAGCGGAACACGAGCGGCGCGGGCTCGTCGGACGCCGCAAAGAAGCAGCAGGCCACGGCCGCGAGCGTCACCGCGCCCGCGCCGTCGTGCCAGCCCGAACTCACCCACAGCCAGCAGGCCACGAGGATCGCACTCACGGGCACCAGGCACGAGAACAGCATGAGGCCGCGGTCGTAGAAGCGCTCGGTGCCGCCCATCCGCCAGTGGCGATAGCGCGGCCGCCATGTGCTGCCCGCTTCGTGCGCGATGAGCGCACGCAGCGCGCGGCAGTCCTGCCAGACATCGATCACCTGGCCGAGGCGCCAGAGTGCGTTGGATAGCAGTGCGCCTTGCCAGCTCGCGAGCGCGTCGCGCGCGGGCTGGAGCGCGGCGATGCGTTTGCGGAGGGTTTCCGCCGTCGCGTCGCCCGCGTCGTCGTGCATCTCGGCGGCGCGGGTGGGCAGCGGCTCGCTGAACCAGCGGGCCGCATCGTCCAGCAGGCTGTCGAGGCCTTCGGGCCAGACATTCAGGTCGCGGCGCAGCGCGATGAGCGGGTCGGCGAGCGCGGAAATCATCGGCAGAAAGAGCAGCATGCGCCCGCGCAGCGACTCGGCGCGCGCGAGGATTTCCGGGTGCGCGTGGTCGTAGCTCAACTGGCTCAGCAGGAATTCGAGCTGGTTCACCGTGGCCGCCATGCGCTGGCGGCAGGCCGAAAGCGCCTTGCCGACGATATGGCCCGAGAGCGTTTCGCTGCCGTACCAGGCGGCGTCGCGGAACCACGCGTCGGCGCGTTCGATCAGTGTGGGCGCGAGGCGGCTCGGCAGGATGTTGCTGCCCACCACGCTCGCGCAAATGATGCCGAGCGTGATTTCCTGCGTGCGCGCGATGGCCACATCGAAGATCGTGGTGGGATCGGTCACGGTGGGCAGCGCGATGAGCGGCATGGTGTAGCCCGCGAGCATGAACACATAACTGCGAGCGGTACGATCCGAGATTGCCAGATAGAGCAGCGTGCCTGTCCACGTGGCGACGATCACGCTGAAGAGCAGCGGCGTTTCGACGAAAGGCGGCACGAGCGCGATGGCGGCGGCCGCGCCGAGCGCCGTGCCGAGCGCGCGATACAGCGCCTTCGAGCGCGTGGCGCCCACGAAGGGGTTCGAGACGATGTACACGCTCGCCATCGCCCAGTAGGGACGCGGCAGCTGGAATATGAGCGCGATATAGAGCGCGAGCATCGACGCGGCGAAGGTCTTGACCGAAAAGAGCCAGTCGCGGATGGAGGGGTAGGTCATGGGGCCGCTTTCTGCTTTCAGTCGTGTAAGGCTCGGTCGGCCTGGTCTGCGGCCGGTGCTTCATTGAACGCGTTGAGCACGCGCAGCGTGGCTTCGAGGTCGGCGCGGCTCACGCCCTTGAGCACGCGCGCGCGCAGCGAACGCAGTTCGTCCTCCATGCGCTCGGTTACGGCGCGGCCTTCGCGGGTCAGCGAGATTGTCTTGGCGCGGCGGTCGTCGGGGTCCTCGTCGCGGCGCACGAGGCCGGCGGCGCAGAGCTGGTCGAGCAGGCGCACGAGCGAAGGGCCTTCTATGCCCACGTGCTCTGCGAGCGTCACCTGACGCACGGCTTCGCCAAGGCGCCCGGCGGTGAGGAGCGGCGCGGCGCACGCCTCGGAGACGTTGTATGCGGTGAGGGCGCCGTGCGTCGTGCGCCGCCATTTGCGTGCCGCCAGGACGAGCGAGCTGCTAACCGCAAGGCGTAAAGTATGAAGATTCGACATCGGCGGATGATAGCCCAAAGCGATTCGATAGCAAACTATCTTTTTCTTTCGCAGCGCCACGACTCGGATGGTATGCGAGTCGTGCGCGGCCTGCTTTCTATGTGGTGCGCGGTGATGCGCAGGGCCAACAGTGCGGGAGGAACGCGCCGCTGTTTAATAGGCGCTTAACTATTTGACCAGCGGGAAAGCAGCGCGGGAAGCTGCACCATGTCGGTGAATACGTGCGCGACGCCTGCATCGACCAGCGCCTGTGCGCTGCTGTGGCCGGGCTCGGGCGGGCTGTAGCCGAACACGGTGGCGCCCGCGGCGAGGCCCGCGCGCGCGCCCGTGACCGTATCCTCGATCACGGCACAGCGCTCGGGCGCCACGCCAAGACCGGCAGCCGCCGCGAGATAGACATCGGGATGTGGCTTGCTGCGCGGGGTTTCGTGGCCGCTGTAGACGTGACCTTCGAAGCAGTCGAGCAGGTTCACCTTGCGCAGTTGCAGTTCGACCTTGCGCCGGTCCGCGCCCGAGGCGACGGCGATGCGCCCCTGCATGGCCCCGTGCACCGCGCGCACGGCGGCGGGCGCGCCGGGAATCTCGACGAGATCGCGCTCGAGCGCCGCGTTGCGGCGCGCGCGAAAGCCTCCGAGCCAGGCATCCGTAATCGCGAAGCCCGTATGCGCCTCGATGCGCGCGGCTTCGTCTTTCACGGCCTTGCCGACGAAGATGCCCATGGCTTCGTCCACGGAGAGCGTCCAGCCAAGTTCGCCCAGCATCTGCGTGAGCACCACGTGCGTAATGCGTTCGGAGTCGACGAGAACGCCGTCACAGTCGAAGAGGATGGCGTCGAAAGGGATGGAGGACATCGTTTGCCTGCGGTTGCTTTCAGTTACCGGCGAATTGCCTGCGGATGCGGTTGCGTCATGCGGCGCGCATCCGGATCGCAGTCGGAGGACGGAAAGCGGGAACGCGCACGCAAGAGCGCGATGATAACCGGGGTCGCGTTTGCGTGGGCTTTTCGCGGGCAAATGGCTGAAGGCGCGCAGGGGCGTACAAGGGCATGCAAGGGCGGGCAAGGGCGGCCCGCCATGCGGGGTGGGGTATCAGCGGTACTGGCCGGCGTATTTTTCGACGAGCGCCACGTTGCTGCGCGTGACGAAACCGGGGCCCGTGTCGACGCCGTCGGGCGTGAAGCGCGGGGTCAGGCCGTACATCTTGATGCGCTGCTGAAATTGCGCGTTGGCCTGCAAGGCTGCAACGGCCTTGTGGATGTCGTGCGTCTTCTCCTGCTTCATGATCGCCAGCAGCGCGACCGGGATATAGCCTTGCAGGTAGGGCTGTTGATCGATCGCGAAGGCGACCGTGCCCGCCTCGATTCCCTTGTCGATCTCGGGCGTCAGGTCGAACGTCGCGAAGAAGATCTTGTTGCTGAGTCCGAGTCTCGCGATCGCGCGCATGGCGGGCACCGCCGACGTGGGCCCGAGCGCGAGCACGGCCTGCGTGCCCGGACGCTGGCGCAGCGCGGCGGAGACCTTGTTCTCGACTTCGGTCGGGTCGTTGCCGGAGTCGAGCATCGAGTCCTTCGCGTTGGCGCCGATCGCTTCGGCAAAACCGCGGCAGCGCTCGAACGACAGGGGATTGGTCACATTGTTGTTCACGCACAGAAACGACTTGATGCCGGCCGCACGGGCGCGCATGCCGGCTTCCTTGCCCGCTTCGTATTCCGGCTGGCCGATGTGCAGCAACGCGCCGAGCGCTGCGTTTTGCTGCGCGGTCCCCGAGTTGAACGTGATGACGGGAATGCCCTTGTTCACGATGGTTTTGACGCGGCTCTGAATCACGTCGAAGTCGGCAATCGTCGTCGCCACGCCGTCGTAGTTGTGGGCGGCGGCCTGCTCGAGCATGCGTACCATGTCGGAGAGGTCGCCGTTCTGCGGATTGCGATAATCGACCGTGACGCCGAAATCCTTCTGGGCGTCGGCGATGCCGTTCTTCACGACGTTCCAGAACGGATCCGCATCGGGGGCATGCGATATCACCACGAATTTGCCGTTCGCCGCCATGGCGCCCGCGCTGATTGCCACGAGCGCCATGGCGGCGATTGCGCGCGCCACTCGCTGTGTCAGTCGCTGTGTCAGTCGTCTCATGCTCGTCTCCATTGATGTTTTCGACGCCCGATCAAGCGGTCCGGGCGTATCTGCATCGTAGGGCCGAGCGGCGCGAGCGCCATGGCGCGAAAGTGTCCAGTCTGGTTATTTCCCGGTACATCAACAAAGTTCGATGACGATACGGCGCCAGCCGGCCGTCAGTTCGTTCTCGACGATGCGCCCCGCGGCCACGGCCACGCTGCGCGCCTCGCTTGCGGGCAGAAGGATTTCGGCCGTGCTTTGCTTGTGCGGCATTGCCCCGGCCACTTCGACGGCGAGCGTGAGAGTGATCGCGTCCCCTTGCGCGCTGACGATCCACTCGCCGAACGCCCCTTGCCGCCACGCCTCGGTTTCGCCATCGTCCTCCACGTAGCCGCGGCACACGCGCTCGCTGCCCGCGAAAGGCACGACGATGAACGCCCGCCGGTCGGCGCGATGCCCGAACTGCTGCTCGGCGACATTCAGCGCAATCACGCTGCCTTCGCGCACCAGCATGACGGGCCGGTCCCACGGCGCGCGCAGCGTCACGCTCTGGCCGCCCTCGAACTGGTCGCCGCTCCAGTAGCAGGTCCAGCGCGCACCGGTTGGGAGCCACACTTCGCGCTCCGTTTGCCCCGGCTCGACCACGGGCGCCGCGAGCAGCGCAGCGCCGACCATCATGTCGTCGGATTCGGCGTAGCAGCGCGCGTCAGCGGGAAACTCGGCGAAGGTCGGGCGCAGCACGGGCTCGTAGTGCATCGTCGAGTCCCAGAGCAACTGATACAGATACGGCAGCAGACGGTAGCGCAGCTTGATGAGCGCCGAAACCTGGGGCGTGAGCTGCGGGTACATCCACGGCTCGTTGACGGTGGCGTCGTCGTTCCAGGAGTGAATGGAAAAGCGCGGCATCCACACGCCGAACTGTATCCAGCGGATGAACAGTTCGGGATCGGGCGCGGGGCCCGAGAAGCCGCCGATATCGTGGCCGATGTTCGACACGCCCGAAAGCGCCAGCCCCAGGCCCATTTTCAGGTTGTAGCGCAGCGTTTCCCACGAGGTGGAGTTGTCGCCCGACCAGGTCTGCACATAGCGATGCATGCCCACGCCGCCCGAGCGCGAAACGAGGAAGGGGCGTGTATTGGGCGCGTGCTCGCGCTGCGCGTCGCGCGAGGCACGCATCATCAGCAGCGTTTGCAGGACCTTCGTTTCACGCGCGGGCCACGGCGTGCCGAAGCCGTGGACCATGGCGCGGGGCGACCAGATCTCATACTCGTTGTTGTCGTTCCAGGTGGCGGCGATGCCATAACGCAGCAGCGCGTCCTTCACGTGCTGCTTCCACCAGAGAGCGGCGGCGGGGTTCGTGAAGTCGATATACGCGCCTATTTCATCCCAGAACTGGACCCACGCCGGTTCGCCATTGCGCTCCGCGATCAGCAAGCCGTCGCGCGCGGTTTGTTCGAACTCTGGATGATCGCGCAGCAGACACGGCTTGATGTTCGCGCAGAGCTTGACGCCATTTTCCAGGTAGTCCTGAACGAAACGCGATATGTCAGGAAACTTCTCGTGATTCCAGTTGAAGACGTAGCGCTTCGCGCCGATCGACGTATAGCCCGACGACAGGTGAAACGAGTCGCAAAGCATGTCGTGCTCGCGGCAACGCTCGAGGAATTCGCCCATGCGGCGCTGCGCGTCGGGCGCGTCGGTGTAGCTCATGGTCGAGCCCGAGTAGCCGAGGCCCCACTTCGGCATGAGCGCCGGGCGGCCCGTGAGCCACGTGAAGCGCCGCACGGCCCCGAGCGGCGTTTGCGGCGAGGCGATGAAGTAGTAGTCGAGATCGCCGTGATCGGCGATGAAATGGCGGTAGGGGCCGTGATAGTTGTCCAGCTCGCGGCCCATGTCGAAGGTGCAGTCCGCGAGCGTGTCGTAGAAGAGCCCGAAACCGAGGCGCGTTTCGCGCTGCCAGGTCAAATAGAAGGGGATGTGCTTGTAGAGCGGATCGGTGGTCTCCGCGTTGTAACCCATCGCATCGACGTTGGTCATGCGGTAGCGCTGGTTCGCGCGGTCGAGCGAGCCGGCGCGTTCGCCGAGCCCCATGTACATCTCGCCCGGCAGGCGGCGCACGTAATGGTAGATGCGCTCGTCCCACCAGCCAAAGTTGCCGGCCTGCGTCGCGCGGTCTTGCAACACGCAGTGCCAGTCGCCGTCGCGACGCATCTCCCACGTGCAGTGGCCACCGGCCAGCGCAATGGTGAGCCGGATCTGCGAGGTCTCGACGCGGATCTCGTCCGGGTTGGAAAGGAATCCGAATGAAGGCAGCGTGAAGCCGCTCGCGTCGAGCCGGTCGCGGCCTTCGTAGGGAACGTCGTCGAGCCCCGGCGCAATGGCCCACGTGCGCGGCCCATGCGCACGGCCGTCCGGCAGCACGCGTACGCGCACGATATCTTCTTCGAGCACGAAGACGTCGATTGCGGCGCCCTGCGCGCTTTCGAGGCGCAGATGGTGCGCCTCATGGTTTGCGAGCGCGAACGTGGGGGGATGGAGGAGCGTTGTCATCGGTATTCCTTGTTTGTCCTGGCCGGTGCTGTATGGGGCGTCAAGCGCGCGCCAGCTTGTAGTCGCTGCGGGACTGCCCGCGGATGAGCCACACGAGCAGTGCGGCGCCGATCAGGTCGAACGCGCCGAGACTCGCGAACAGCGGGCCGTAACCCACCTTGTCGGCGAGCGCGCCGACCACCAGCGAGAAGCTCAGGCCGCCAATCCAGGCGGCCATGCCCGCGAAGCCGCTTGCCGTGCCGACTTCGCGCGGATCGAACACGTCGGCGGCGAGCGTGTTGACGAGTGCGGAGATCATCTGGTGGGCGAAGCCGCCGACGCAAAAGAGCGCGATCGCCATATACGGTGAAGCGACGAGCCCGATGCACGCGGGCCCGATCATCATGAACGCGCCGAGCACCACGCCCGCCACGCGCGACCACAACAGCGGCAACCGGAAGTGGCGCATCAGGAAGGGCGAGAGATAGCCGCCGAGAATGCCGCCCAGATCCGCGGCGACGAAGGGCAGCCATGCGAACGCGGCAATCTGCTTGAGATCCATATGGCGTTCAGTGGCCAGATAGAGCGGGATCCAGAAGCTGAAAGTCTGCCAGGCGGGTTCCGCGAAAAAACGCGGCAGCGCGATCGCCCAGAAGCGCCGCGAGGCGACGACCTCGCGCGTGCTTGCCTTGCCATGCGTGGGAGGGCGGTGTTGTCCCTTCGTGATGAACGTGCGTTCGCCCTCGCTAATGCGTGGGTGGGCGCCGGGCGCGCGATAGAGCGCGTACCAGGCGGCGGCCCAGATGAAGCCGACCGCGCCCGTCACGATGAAAGCCGTTTGCCAGCCATAGCGCAGCGAAAAGAAAATGACGACGGGCGGTGCGAGCACGGCGCCGAGCGACGTGCCCGCATTGAAGTAGCCGACTGCCACCGACTTTTGCCGGTCCGGAAACCATTCCGCCACGGCCTTCATGCCCGAGGGAATGGCGGCGGCTTCGAACAGTCCCAGCAGGCCGCGCATGGCGCCAAGCGAAAGCCAGCCCGTGGCGAAGCCATGCATGACGCCCGCCGCCGACCACAACGCGGCAAACAGCGTGAAGCCGATGCGCAAGCCCAGCAGGTCGACGATGATGCCGCAAACCGGCTGCATGATGGTGTAGCCAATCTGAAAGGCCGCGACGATATACGAATACTGCTGCGTGCTGAAGCTCAACACGTGACGGAGTTCGGGCGCGAGCACCGCCAACGAATTGCGCGCGAGGTAGTTCAGGATGGTGCCCGCGCAAACGAGGGCGATGATCCACCAGCGCAGGCCTTTGACTGTTTTCAAGTTTTGTCTCCTCCTGTTTCTCGGCGCGGTGAGGCGTTGCGCTTCGAAATCAGTTCACTGTACTAATTAAAGATGGCTTTGCACGCGGGCAATTGGTGCCGGTGCTCGTCTCCAGTTATACGATGACGCACATCTATGGATTCGCCGATGCTAAGTTTGCGCCCAACAGGTGTCAAGATGCGCGGGCAAGGCGCGTAACGTCAGCGCGCGCCTCAAGCGCTTTATATTTCTCCAGCTTGAGCGAAATCACGCCTTTGTTATGAAATGCCCGCGTACCACGGGCGGTGCGCTTGACGGCATCCAGGCGCAAATCTACGATGGCTGCGCCTTTCTGTGATGTCGGTTGTCGGATGACGTGATCGATCGGTTGCCCCGGTTGGTGGGCCAGTCCATTCAATAACATAAGGAGACCTGATGAAAGCGCACGACAAACTGCGCGGCGCCCTGCTTGCGGCAGCACTCTGCGAGATGGCGTCCGTTCAAGCGCAATCCAATGTGACGTTATACGGCGTGGTCGACGATGCAATCAGCTACGTCAACAACCAGAACGGCAGCTCGAATGTCTATCTGCGGCAGGGAAACCTTTACGCCTCCAAGTTTGGACTTCGCGGCAGTGAAGATCTGGGCGGCGGCACCCGCGCGATCTTCGATCTTCAGGCGGGCTTCGATGCGAACACGGGCGCCGCATCGTCGGCCGGGCTGCTCTTCAACCGGCAGGCCTACGCAGGTCTCGCCAACGACACCTACGGTACGCTCACGATGGGCCGCCAGTACACGCCCTACATGCTTTTCGTCGGGCCGCTCGCCTCGAGCAACTGGACCACGGGCGCGACCGGCGCCCACCCCGGCGACTATGACAGCCTCGACACGACAGTGCGCATCAACAGTGCGCTCACCTATACATCCCCCATGTTCAAGGGCGTGAGCGCAAGCGTGCTGTACGGCTTCAGCGGCATAGCCGGCAGCCCTGGCGCGGGGCAGAGCCTGAGCGCCGCGCTGCGCTATACGGGAGGCCCGCTGAGCCTCGCGGCCGGCTATCTGCGCCTCAATAACACGGGGCGCACGCAAAATTTCGATCCGAACGCGTCGGGCTCGTTTGCCGTTTCGGCGGTGAATCGCGGCTACGCTTCGGCGCGCGCGGTGCAGAACATCGCCGCGGCGGGCAACTACACGCTGGGCGACTTTACGTTCGGCTTGAACTACACCAATGTGCAATACCTCGCGGGCGGCACCGCCGGGTTCGCGAATACTGCCGTGTTCAATACCTATGGCGCGCTGGCGGCATGGCGCGCGACGCCTGCGTTCGATCTAGCGGGCGCGTTCTCGTACACGCTCGCCGCGAAGGCGAACGGCATCACGAACGCGGCGCGCTATCGGCAATACTCGTTGCGCGAGTCGTGGCATCTTTCGAAACGCACCACGCTCTATGCGTTGCAGGCGTATCAGCGCGCGAGCGGGCAGACGCTCGGCGCAACGGGCGCTATAACTGGCGCCGCGGCAACCGTGGGCGACTCGCAGAACGCGACGCCTTCGTCGACGAACGCACAGTTCGTCGGCATGGCGGGGATTTCGGTGCTGTTCTAGAGAGGGGCGTTGGTGGGCGAGCGAGAAACGGTGGACAATAGCGTACCCAATCGCCATCCAGCCGCTCTGATGTCCACCGACGACAAGAACCCCACCGCATCCAATGAACCTCCCGGCCGCGCCAGCTACACGCAGTTCGCGCAACGCTACGCCGAGCAGGCTCCCGTCAAGCCGCACAACGCGCTCTATGAACGGCCCGCCACGCGCTCGCTGCTAGGCGCGGTGGCGGGGCTCGACGTGCTCGACGCGGGCTGCGG
Source organism: Paraburkholderia sp. JHI869 (assembly GCF_038900775.1). NCBI lineage: Bacteria > Pseudomonadati > Pseudomonadota > Betaproteobacteria > Burkholderiales > Burkholderiaceae > Paraburkholderia > Paraburkholderia sp. JHI869. Next base: position 263,280 of record NZ_JAYMSC010000002.1, on the reverse strand, counting down.
GCCAGGCATCGTGAGCGCGGAACTGGCGGGCGAAGGGGCGCGCGTGCAGGCCTTCGACGTCACGCCCGCCATGGTCGACCTGGCGAAGACGCGTTGCGCGGGACTCGCGGTCGAGATCGTACAGGGCGACCTCGCGCGGCCACTCGACTGGCTCGCGAGTGCTTCGGTCGACCGCATCGTGTGCTCGCTGGCGCTCGACTACGTGGAGCACCTCACGCCCACTTTTCAGGAGTTTCATCGCGTGGCGCGCCCCGGCGCGGTACTGGTATTTTCGATGTCGCATCCCATGCGCGACTGGATCGACACGCGCACGCGCGGTTCGCGCACCTACTTCGAGACGACGCGATTCGGCCTGCACTGGGGCGGCTTCGGCGAGCCGAAGCCGTGGGTGGAAGCCTTCAGGCGCCCGCTTGCCGATATCTTCAACGCACTCATGGAAACGGGCTGGGTCATCGATCGCGTGCTGGAGCCCGTGCCTCAGCCGGAAATGAAGGCAGTGTCGCCGGCGCTGCACGCAGAACTGGTGCAGGCCCCGGCGTTCATCTGCGTCCGCGCGCGGCGCGTTTGAGTTGTTGAGCGGCCGCGCGGTGCGTCAAGCCGCTTGAAGCGCTTAACGTCGCGCTTCGCGTGAGTTCGCCGAAAGCGACTCTTCGAGCGCGGCAACCCCGGCGGGCAGATCGACCTTCACGCCAAGATCGCTCATCGTGCGGCCTAGCGCGTGCACGGTGCGAAAGAGATTGTGCTCGCGGCACTGCTCGCCCATCTGCCCGATGCGAACGATCGGGAGACCGAACGATCCGGCAATCTCCACCTGGTATTGCTGCGAGATGTGGTTGCACACCTCGCGCGCGCTCACGCCCTCGGGCAGCCCGATGCCGACCACGGAGTTCAGGCGGCACGTTTGCGGCGTATAGAGTGCGAGGCCCAGCGCGCTCACGCCGCTTTGCAGCGCGAGCGAGCAGCGCAGGTGGCGCGCAAAGCGCTTTTCGAGCGTTTCCGTGCACACGAGGCGCAGCGCCTCGTGCAGCGCCAGCACGCCCGAGACGGGCGCGGTGTAGTGATAGCCGGCGTTGTGCCAGAAGTTTTCGGCGAGCATGGCGTCGAGACACCAGTGGGTGTTCGGCGCGGTGCGCGTGCGCACGCGTTCCCATGCGGCGTCCGAGAAGGCGATGAGCGAGACGCCCGGGATCGACGAGAGGCCCTTTTGGCCGCCCGTGATCACGACGTCGATGCCCCAGGCGTCCATTTCCAGCGGCATGGTGCTGAGCGTGCAGACGGCGTCCACGACCACGAGCGCGCCGGCGGCCTTGGCGAGCTGCACGATTTCCTTGAGTTCGCGGTTCCATACCGTGTTCGACGTTTCGCCGTGCACGATCGTGACGACCGCCGGGCGCGTGCGCTCGATGGCCTGCGCCACGGCGTCGAGCGAGGCGATCTCGCGGTCGGCTACGTCGAGTGTGGTGACCTCGGCGCCCACGCGGCCCGCCATTTCGGCCATGCGCTGGCTGAAGAAGCCGTTGACGATGGAGAGCACGCGGGTGCCTGGCCACGCGAGGTTCGAGATCGCCATTTCCATGGCGGCCGAGCCTGGGCCAGCCACGCCGAGCACCCAGTTTGAGCGTGTCTGGAACACGTAGCGCGCCATCGTCTTCACCTGGTGAATGACGCGCGCCATGGTGTCGCCGAGGTGATTGATGACGACGGTATTGGCCTTGGCCACGGCGTCGGGAATCGGCACGGGGCCCGCGCCCATCATGAGGAGCGGCTCCTCGGGCAGGATGCGGTCGAGCGTATCGACAGTGGGGCAAGGCACGGGCGCGGCCTCGGCCGCCGCCGCCGCGGCGGTGCGCGAAGGGGTCAGCGGATCGGGGCGGAGCGCGTTGTCGTTCATCTTGGGTACCTTGATTTACCGGAAGTGGTTGTATGAGAAGGCGCGCTTGGGGCGCCATCAGGCAGTGTTGTGCGGCGCGGCAGCGCTGGCCATGTACAGTTGCGCGGAATTTCGCTGAACAGTCGCACGGCCGGCCACGCGGCCCGCTGCGGCATTGCGGCAGCCACCCTATAATCGAACGCATCGCCAGATAATGCAAGGAAGGCAGCGTATGTCGCAATTCGCCGTGGACAATCCGTTTCTTGAAACGCTCGGTGTGAGCGTCGCGCAGTGGCGCGAGGGCTACGCGGAACTCGTCATGCCCATCGACGCCTCGAAGCTCAATCGCCAGGGTGTGCTGCAAGGCGGCGCGATTGCCACGCTGCTCGACGCCGCGGCCGGTTATGCCGGGCTCTTCGCGCCGGTCGGCGAGCCGCCGCGTCATGGCTTCACGCTCTCGCTCACGACCAACTACCTCGATAAGGGGCTAGGCCAGTTCGTGCGCGCGAAGGGGTTTCTGGAGCGTGGCGGCCGCTCGATCTTCTTTGCGCGCGCGGAAGCGTGGGTGGACGACCGCCTGCTGATCGCGAGCGCGCAGGGGACGTTCAAGTATTCGAAAACGTCCTGACGCCAGCGGTGATCTATTAAGTCGGAATCCGAATTAATCGGATGGAAAAGAAAGCGCCCGCCACCTCGAACGAGGGGCGGGCTTTTTAGTGCCTCTTTGTCTTTTTACCCCAGCAGCAGCGCGTCGTCGTCGAGCTTCTCGTGGCGGTTCTGCTCGAACATGCGCAGCAGGTCCGGCACGTCGAGGCCGCGGCGTGCCTCGCCCGACACGTCGAGCACCACCTGGCCCTGATGCAGCATCACCGTGCGCTGGCCGTAGTCGAGCGCCTGGCGCATGCTGTGCGTGACCATCATGGTCGTGAGCTTCGCCTCTTCCACGATACGCGCAGTCAGTTCCAGCACGAACGCAGCCGTTTTCGGATCGAGCGCCGCCGTGTGCTCGTCGAGCAGCAGGATGCGCGAAGGCTGCAGCGACGCCATCAGCAGACTCACCGCCTGACGCTGGCCGCCAGAGAGCAGGCCGATACGATCGGTCAAACGATTTTCCAGACCCAGATTCAAGAGGCGCAGCTTCGCGCGAAACAGCTCGCGGTCCTGCTTTTTCAGCGCGGGTCCGAAGCCGCGGCGCTTGCCGCGCGCCATCGCGAGCGCCATGTTTTCTTCGATGGTGAGCGCCTCGCAGGTGCCGGCCATCGGGTCCTGGAACACGCGTGCGACGAGATGCGCGCGGTCCCATGCCTGTTTCTTCGTGACGTCCTGGCCGTCGATGGTGATCGTGCCGCCATCCACCCTCTGGTCGCCGCTGATCGCGTTGAGGAAGGTGGACTTGCCCGCGCCGTTCGAACCGATCACGGCCACGAACTGGCCGCTCGGGATTTCGAGCGTGAGGCCGCGCAGCGCGCGCGTTTCGATCGGCGTGCCGGGGTTGAAAGTCAGTTTGAGGTCTTTGGCGCTGAGCATGTCATGCCCTCCCGTTCTTGCGGCCGAACAGCTTCTTGCGCGTGGCAGGCAGCACGAGCGCGAACGTCACGAGCACGGCGGTCACGAGGTTCAGGTCCTGCGCCTTGAGGCCGATGAAGTCGCTATTGAGAGCGAGCGCAATGAAGAAGCGATAAAGAATCGCGCCGAGCACGGCGGCGAGCGTGGTGAGCATGAGCCGGCGCGCGGGCAGGATGCTCTCGCCGATGATCACGGCCGCAAGGCCGATCACGATGGTGCCGATGCCCATCGAAATGTCCGAGCCGCCCTGGGTTTGCGCGAAGAGTGCGCCAGCCAGCGCGACGAGCGCGTTGGAGAGCGCCATGCCGGCGAGCGTCGCGCGGCCCGTGGCGATGCCCTGCGCGCGCGCCATGCGCGGGTTCGCGCCCGTTGCGCGCAGCGCGAGACCGTATTGCGACGAGAAGAACCAGTCCAGGCCGAACTTCGCGGCCAGCACGACGACCAGCAGCGCGAGTGGGCGCAGCACGTAGTCGGGCAGCCACGCGGGCTGGATGATCGTGAATACCGTGGCTTCGGAAATGAGCGGTACGTTCGGCGCGCCCATCACGCGCAGGTTGATCGAGTAGAGCGCGATCATCATCAGGATGCTCGCGAGCAGATCCATGATTTTCAGGCGCACGTTGAGCCAGCCGGTGATGAAGCCGGCGATTGCGCCCGCAACGATCGCACAGGCGGTAGCGAGAAACGGATCGTGACCGGCGGCGATGAGCGTGGCCGCCACGGCGCCGCCCAGCGGGAAGCTACCGTCGACGGTGAGATCGGGGAAGTTGAGGATGCGAAACGAGATCAGCACCCCGAGGGCCACGAGACTGAAGATCAAGCCGATCTCGAGCGCGCCCAGAAGCGAGTAGAGGGACATGGAGAAGGATCCTGTTGCGGTCTGCGGCGGCGGTGCGCCGCAGTCGACGCGCGGCGCACCGCCCGGTTGGGGCGGTGCGCCGTCGCATACGTAAGCGGCCTTTATCGGGCCTGGCAGTGTGACTGCGTGCGATGCGCCGTGTCGGCGCCCACCTGTGCGGTGCTTACTTCACGACCGTGGTCGCGTCCTTGAGCAGGTCGGCCGAGAGCGTCACGCCTTGCTTCTGCGCGGCGGCCGGATTCACGAACAGTTGCAGCTTGCTGCTGGTTTCCGAGGCAATCGCGCCCGGCTTCTCGCCCTTGAGAATACGCACGACGACCTTGCCCGTTTGATGGCCGAGGTCGCTGTAATCGATGCCGAGCGCGGCGATGGCGCCGCGCTTCACGCTGTCCGTATCCGAGGCGACGAGCGGGATCTTCGCGTCGTTGGCGACCTTCACGAGCGCTTCGTACGCCGAAACCACGTTGTTGTCGGTGTTCGTGTAGATCACGTCGACCTTGCCGATCAGACTCTTCGCAGCGGCGCCGATGTCCACGGTGCGCGGCGCGGCGGCTTCCTTGAGCGTCATGCCCTGCTGCGCGAGCAGTGCCTTGAGCGCCTTCACGACCACGACCGAATTCGCTTCACCAGGGTTGTAGACCATGCCGACGGTTTTCGCGTTGGGCACGACACGCTTGATGAGCGCGACCTGCTTGTCGAGTGGCAGCTTGTCGGAAACGCCGGTTACGTTCGTGCCGCTCGGCGTCCACGTCTTGACGAGTTGCGCGGCCACCGGGTCGGTCACGCCCGAGTACACCACGGGCACGGACTTCGTTGCGGCAACAACGGCTTGCGCCGAGGGCGTGGCGATGGCGACGATCGCGCTCGGGTTGTCGCCCACGAACTTGCGCGCGATCTGCGCGGCGGTGCCCGTGTTGCCCTGCGCGCTCTGGTATTCCCACTTGAGGTTCTTGCCGGCGTCGTAGCCCGCGGCCTTGAGTTCGTCGCGCACGCCGTCGCGGATCGCGTCGAGCGCGGGGTGCTCGACGATCGACAGCACTTCGACGGTCGCGGTTTCGGCGGCGCGTGCGGCGCCCGAAGTCAGCGCGAGTGCGGCGGCGCTGGCGATCAGGGAAAGGGTGGCGGCAACGGCTGCCTGCTTGAAGGTCTTCATTCTCTTTGATCTCCCCCGAGTGCTGGGTTCTTGCGGTTTTTTCGGATCTGCACGGTGCGGCGTCGCCGGCTTCACGCGTGGCGCGAGAGCACGCGGCATGCGCCGTGGTGGTGCATGCGGGCGCGGCGAGGGAGCGAGGATACCACCGACTCTTGCGGGGCTGGAACGCGCTAGCAGGTCAGTGAGGCGGGCGCGCGACGGTGTCGCAGGGATTAATTCGAGATTGCGCGATCCGATTATGGGAAAACTTTCCGCTTAGGCGAAAGTTTTCTCGTTTTCGGATTGGAAAGGGGAGTGCGGAGACGGTGAAATATTTATGGGGTCGGTACAGTAATCACGAAAAATCATTTTAAGATGAATGTAATATTTGTCTTTGTAAATCAACGATTTGGCGCATTTTGCATTTAGGGTATTCCCGGTATGTGGATAATATGCTCGGCGCCTTTTGGGTGAAAATTAGTTAATTTCAGATTTTATAAATCGATATGATTCATCGATGAGATTTCGCTTAAAATTAAAATAGCAATCGGGTGCATGTAAAAATCAAAAAAACCGTTGTTCCACACACCCGCACCAGCTGGTCATCTCAGCGGGAAGTGCGCACTGTAGCCCGCCAGGAAGGCCATTTTCCCGAGCCTTTTCAAGCGCTTTTCCAAATTACCCTCAATTGACCGATGTCAAAACTCAAGTCGATATCCGAAAAAACCCTTAGTTGCCGTTAAAACGGATTATTGATAGCATCCGCGGGTCGCTGATTCAGGCCGGTCCACCTTACCGGTACGAATTGCAGCGAACGGGGCAGGCGGATCGCTTGCGCAACAGAGTCTGTAACTCAGCAGTCTCTCCGAACTCAGCCGCCTACCAGGGCGCTGATACACGCCGGGCCCCGTCACGTCTTTTTCTCTTGGTGCTCGTCGTGGTTGTTCCCCATTGAATGTCATTGGGGCGCTGTTCGTTTGCGCAGGTCATTCCGTCTGACCGGTTGACCCGAAAACAATCGAGGAGCTCCTGATGACGTTGTCCCGCCTTACCGCTGTTTCTCTCGCCGCCGCGCTGCTCGCTTTTGGTGCATCCGCAAACGCCGACACCGTGAAGATCGCCATTGCCGGCCCGTTCAGCGGCCCGGTCGCCCAGTACGGCGACATGGTCAAGGCGGGCGCGCTGACTGCCATCGAGCAGATCAACGCCGCTGGCGGTGTGAACGGCAACAAGCTCGAAGCCGTCCTGATGGACGACTCGTGCGAGCCGAAGCAGGCTGTCGCCGTCGCCAACAAGATCGTGTCGCAGCACATCCAGTACGTGGTCGGCCACGTCTGTTCGGGCTCGACGATTCCCGCTTCGGACATCTACGAGAACGAAGGCGTCGTGATGGTCACGCCGTCCGCCACCGCGCCGCAGCTGACCGAAGGCAAGAAGCGCCAGTTCATCTTCCGCACCATCGGCCGCGACGACCAGCAAGGTCCGGCTGCCGCTGCCTACATCATCAACAAGGTCAAGCCGAAGAAGGTCGCGATCCTGCACGACAAGCAGTCGTACGGCCAGGGCATCGCCACGTCGGTGAAGGCTGCGCTCGACAAGGCGCACATTCCTGTTGTCGTGTTCGAAGGGATCAACGCTGGTGATTCGGACTACTCCGCAGTTGTCACGAAGCTCAAGTCGCAAGGCGTGGATTTCGTCTACTTCGGCGGCTATCACCCGGAAATGGGCCTGCTCATGCGCCAGTCGCGTGAACAGGGCGTGAAGGCCACGTTCATGGGTCCGGAAGGCGTGGGCAACAAGGACGTGACGGCCATCGCCGGCCCGGCTTCGGAAGGCATGCTCGTCACGCTGCCCGCCGACTTCGCTTCGGACCCCGCCAACGCCAAGCTCGTGAAGGCATTCGCCGACGCCAAGCGCGACGCGAACGGCCCGTTCCAGATGCCGGCTTACGCCGCGGTTGAAGTGATCGCCGACGGCATTGCCGGCGCGAAGAGCACGGACCCGACCAAGGTCGCGGCCTACCTGCACAAGAACGCGTTCAACACGCCGATCGGCAAGGTCGAGTACGACGCACAGGGCGACCTGAAGTCGTTCCGCTTCGTCGTCTACACGTGGCACAAGGACGCCACCAAGACCGCCGCGAACTGATTCCGGCGCTGCACGCTGCATACGCCCCGCCTTTTCGCGGCGGGGCGTTTTTATAGCGGTTGTGCGCGCAACGAAAGTAACAGGTCAGTTTCAAAGGTCCCCTCAAAGGTCTCTCATCGGCTTCACGGCCGCGGGGCTTAAAGCATGAATGATTTTCTTCCGCAGTTCACCCAGCAGCTCGTCAACGGGCTCACGCTGGGTGCGATCTATGCGCTGATCGCCATTGGCTACACGATGGTCTACGGCATCATCGGCATGATCAACTTCGCTCACGGCGAGATCTACATGATCGGCGCCTATGTGGGCCTCGTCACGCTCACGGCCATCGGCACCTCGGCGGGTTATCCGCTGCCGCTCGTGCTGGGCGCGGCGCTCATCGTCTCGGTGCTCGTGACCGGGCTCTACGGTTTTGCGGTCGAGCGCGTGGCGTATCGGCCGCTGCGCGGCGGGCCGCGCCTCGTGCCGCTCATCTCCGCCATCGGCATGTCGATCTTTCTGCAGAACTACGTGCAGATCGGGCAGGGCGCGCGTGACGTGTCCGTGCCGATGCTCATTTCCGGCGCGCTCGACTTCAACATGGGCGGCAACTTCGAAGTGACGATTCCGTACGCGCGCATGCTGATCGTCGGCGTGACGCTCGTGCTGATGATCGCGCTCACGCTCTTCATTTCGCGCTCGCGCATGGGCCGCGCGTGCCGCGCCTGCGCGGAAGACATGAAGATGGCCAACCTGCTCGGCATCGACACGAACCGCGTGATCTCGTTCACGTTCGTGCTCGGCGCGATGCTCGCGGCCGTCGGCGGCGTGCTGATCGGTCTTACGATCGGCAAGCTCAATCCGTATATCGGCTTCATTGCGGGCATCAAGGCGTTTACGGCGGCGGTGCTAGGCGGCATCGGCAGCATTCCGGGCGCGATGCTCGGCGGCGTGCTGCTCGGCCTCGCCGAAACCTTCGCCTCGGGCTACATGCCTGCGGAGTACAAGGACGTCGTGGCCTTTGGCCTGCTCGTGCTCGTGCTGCTCTTCCGTCCCACCGGCCTGCTCGGCAAGCCGGACGTCGAAAAGGTGTGAGGTCGAAATGAGTCAGACTGTTTCGGTTCGTGTGGCCTCGCAAGGCCAGTCCTCCTCGCAAACGGTGAAGGGCGCGCTTGCCGCCGCCGTGGCGACCATCATCCTCACGGCGCCCATTCTCGGCCTGCAGCTCACGCTGGATGGCTATCAGGTCGTGCTCCAGCAGCACTGGCGCCCCGTGTGGATCGCGGCCGCCGTGGTGTTCGTGTTCCAGCTCGTCAAGCCGATGTTTGTGCGCGCAACGAGTAACGTGCGCTTGCCTAAGGCGCCCGCGCTCGGCGCGCGCCAGCAGCGCGTGGCGATCTGGGTGCTGCTCGCGTTCGGCGCGGTGTTCCCGTTCATGGGTTCGCGCGGCTCGATCGACGTGGCCACGCTCGCGCTCATCTACGTGATTCTCGGCCTCGGCCTCAACATCGTGGTGGGCTTCGCGGGTCTGCTCGACCTCGGCTACGTGGGCTTTTACGCGGTGGGCGGCTATACCTATGCGCTGCTCAACCAGTACTTCGGCTTCACGTTCTGGGAATGCCTGCCGCTCGCAGCGCTCGCTGCTGCGACGTTCGGTTTCGTGCTCGGCTTCCCGGTGCTGCGCCTGCGCGGCGACTATCTCGCCATCGTCACGCTCGGTTTCGGCGAGATCATCCGCCTGTTGCTCAACAACCTCACGAGCATCACGGGCGGCCCGGACGGGATCTCCAGCATTCCGAAGCCCACTGTGTTCGGCTTCGAAATGGCCCGCCACGCGAGCGTGGAAGGCGCGAAGACGTTCAACGAGCTGATCGGCATCGAGTACAGCGGCGAGCACATGGTGATCTTCCTGTATCTGCTCGCGCTCGTGCTGGTGGCGTTCACGCTGTTCGTCACGAGCCGCCTCTTGCGCATGCCGATGGGCCGCGCGTGGGAAGCGCTGCGCGAAGATGAGATCGCATGCCGCTCGCTCGGTCTGAACCCTACGCGCATCAAGCTTTCCGCGTTCACGCTGGGCGCGTCGTTCGCGGGTCTCGCCGGTGCGTTCTTCGCGGCGCGCCAGGGCCTCGTCACGCCCGAGTCGTTCACCTTCATCGAATCGGCGCTCATTCTCGCGGTGGTGGTGCTGGGCGGCATGGGCTCGCAGTTGGGCGTCGTGCTTGCCGCGATCCTGCTCACGGCCCTGCCCGAAGTGGCGCGCGGCTTTGCCGAGTACCGCATGCTGATCTTCGGTCTGGTGATGGTGCTGATGATGATGTGGCGTCCGCAGGGCCTGTTGCCCGCGAGCCGTCCGCACGTGGAGTTGCCGCAATGAGCGCACAAGCGTTGTTGAAAGTAGCAGGCCTGCAGATGCGCTTCGGCGGTCTGCTGGCTGTGGACGGCATCGACTTCGACGTGCGTCCGAACGAGGTGTTCGCCATCATCGGGCCGAACGGCGCGGGCAAGACCACGGTGTTCAACTGCGTGGGCGGTTTCTACAAGCCGACCGCGGGCGACATCGTTCTGGAAGGCCACGCCATTACCGGCCAGCCGAGCCACCAGGTCGCACGCCGCGGCCTCGTGCGCACGTTCCAGAATATTCGTCTCTTCAAGCAGTTGACGGTGCTGGAAAACCTCATGGTTGCGCAGCACCTGAAGGTGAACCGCAACATGCTGAGCGGCCTGTTCGCGACGCCTGCGTACCGCCGCGCCGAACGCGCTGCGCTCGAGCGCGCTGCGTACTGGCTCGAACGCGTGGGCCTGAAGCAGGTCGCGAACCGCGAGGCGGGCACGCTGTCGTACGGCCATCAACGCCGGCTCGAAATCGCGCGCTGCATGATCACCGACCCGCGTCTTTTGATGCTCGACGAACCCGCGGCAGGTTTGAATCCGCAGGAGAAGGTCGAGTTGCAGCAGATGGTGGACGGCTTGCGCAACGAGTTCGGAATCTCCGTACTCCTGATCGAGCACGACATGAGCCTCGTGATGGGCGTGTCGGACCGCATCCTGGTGATGGAGCACGGCAAGCCGATCATGATCGGCAAGCCCGATGAAGTGCGCAACGACCCGCGCGTGATCAAAGCCTATCTCGGAGAGGACTGATGCTGAAGCTGGAAAAGGTCCATACCCACTACGGCGCGGTCGAAGCGCTGGCGGGCGTGTCGATCGAAGTGAACAAGGGCGAGATCGTCACGCTCATCGGCAGCAACGGCGCCGGCAAGACCACGCTCATGATGACCGTGTGCGGCACGCCGCGCGCTTCTGCGGGGAAGGTGACGTTCGAAGGCGAGGACATCACGCGCATGCCCACGCACGAGATCATGCGCAAGGGCATGGCGATTTCGCCGGAAGGCCGCCGCGTGTTCCCGAGCCTCACGGTGCTCGAAAACTTGCAGATGGGCGGTTTCTTCGCCTCGCAGCACGAGATCGACGCAGGCGTCGAGCACGTGTTCGAGCTGTTTCCGCGTCTGAACCAGCGTGCGAAACAGCGCGCGGGCACGATGTCGGGCGGCGAGCAGCAGATGCTCGCCATTGGCCGCGCGCTCATGAGCAAGCCGCGTTTGCTGCTGCTCGACGAACCCACGCTCGGTCTCGCGCCGCTCGTGATCGCGCAGATTTTCGACATCATCCGCACGATCCGCGAGGAAGGTGTGACGGTGTTCCTCGTCGAGCAGAACGCGAACAAGGCGCTGCACGTGGCCGATCGCGGCTATGTGCTGGAGACGGGGCGCGTGGTGCTCGCCGATAGCGCCGACAATCTGCTCGCCAACGACAATATCAAGCGCGCCTATCTGGGCGGTTGATCGTCGCGGACAAGAGTGTGCTGCGGCCCGCGCAATCCGCGTTCATCGAACGTAGGAAGCGCGGGCCGCTTCTTTTTTGCGTCGACGAAACATCCAATCAATCGCCCCGTGCAATCGCAAGCTGCGCGATCAAACGCATCAACTCCGCCTGGCGGTGCGTGGCTGTTTTCGCGAACACGTGATGCAGATGCGTGCGCACGGTCGAGGGCAGCACCTGCAGCGCTTCGGCCACCTCTTTCGGGTTGAGGCCACGGCCGACTTCGCAGGCCACGCGCGCTTCCGCCGGCGTGAGGCCGAACAGCGCGACGAGACGCGTTTCCACGCCGCGCCGCGACGACTGTGGATCGATCACGATGAGCATGGCCGTACCGGCGCGCGCGCCATGCGTGTAATAGTCGGCATGACTGTGCGCGCCTAGCGGCGAGATGAGCGCCTGGAGCGGCTCGTCGGGCGGCTGGCGGGCAATCAGCATCGCGCCGCCTGTGCGGCCGCGCACTTCGCGCCCGGCGGCGCGCGCGATCAACGCGCGCAACTGCTGCGTGGCGGCGGCCGTGGCGGCGCTGAGTGCGGCGTGTTCTGTGCGCAGGCCGTTTGCGCGTGCGAGCTGCGCCGTGGCGGCGCGATTCGCGAACACGATGTGTGCATCGGCGTCGACGATCAGGACGCCGTGCGCGAGCGCGTCGAGTGCATCCGCGGGAGCGTGAGCGCTATCGTCGTGCGAAGCGACGGTGCGGGCCGTGTGCCGCTGCACGCGCAAGGCATTGCGCAGATGCGGCAGCAGCGTGCGCAGCGCGTCCAGTTCGTCTTCGCTATAGAAGCGCGTTTCGTGGCGTAGCGCGCCGAGCACGGCGGCCATGTCGCCCTCGCGCAGCACGTTTGCGAAGGCCACTGTGTAGAAGCGCTGCGGGCGCACCCACTCCTGCACGAAGGCGCTGCGCTCGTGGCTTCCCTGCGGGCGGATCATTGTGTCGGTTACGAGCGTGCCGGCGGGCCAGCGGCGCACCTGCGGCACGAGCGGATCGAAGGCGCCGTAGTGCTGCGCATACGACTGCGCGAACGAGGCGTCGATGCCGTCCCACTCGGCGAGCGAGAACGTGCTTTCGGGCGGCAGCATGGTGAGATTGACGTGTTGCGCGCCGATGCGCTGCGCAATGCGCGTACAGACATCCGGCCAGCGTTGCGCGTCGAACCCTGCGTCGTAGATCGCGTCGATCAGGCCATCGGTTTCGTCCAGGTCCTCGATCTTCAGACGCGCGCTGTGTGCAACGGTATCGATAGCCGCAGCGTGCGCGGCCGTTGTCGGCCCCATGATGGTCTCCAGGCTGAAATTTATTACCGGCAGAAGGCTTTAGGGCATGCTTCGCGACGTTACATATAGGGCCATGTGGCACTGCAACGATGCGGGCCGCGTTCAGGGCGCCAATCCACGTTTGCAAACGGCAGGCGGGAGGGGATGCACTGCAACATCCCGGGATACCCATATTGAATGAATAGACGATAAAACCTACGATTGGCTTTCGTCAGAGGACATTTTCGGTTTCGTTACATCCGATGCATTTCGAGTACTGGACAAGCGCGCCGCGCTCACGATAATTGAGCGTCCGATATAAGGTGCGCCGCACGGGGAAAAGGCGGCAGGATAACGAGTTAGCGAAACCGGAGTCTTTGGATGTCTGAAGAGTACGAAGTGCATGGGCCGCACGACCACGCGGTCGAACACGCCGCGGCGGGCCATGGCGGGCACGGCGAGGGCGATCCGTTCCCTGGCCGCATGGCGGTGATGACGGCGATCCTCGCTTCGATTGGAGCGATCTTTGCCTACCAGAGCGGCAACAGCGAGAACCAGGCGCTCTACTACAAGAACGAAGCGGCGATTCGCAAGACCGAAGCCGCGAATCAATGGGCTTATTATCAGGCGAAGGGCGAGAAGCAGAATCTCGCGGAGCTGGGCGCGCAACTCTCCGCGCTCGCACCGAATTCGGACGCCGCGCAAAAGCGCTTTGCCGCCGACGCCGACCGCTATCGCCAGCAAAAAGAGCCGATCCGCGCGAAGGCGGAGGCGCTCGAAAAAATCGTCGAGCAGGACGATGCGCTAAGCGAGCACGTGCTGCACGGCCATCATCGCTGGGCGCAGGCCACGACGCTCATTCAGATTTCGATCGCGCTCACGGCGATTACGCTGCTCACGCGGCGGCGCTGGCTGCTCAATACGTCGGTGGGCGTGGCGATTGTGGGCGTGGGTTTGGGCGCGTTGGCGTTCTTCGGCGGCTGAAGGCCTGGTTGCGCGCAGTGCGCTCCGTTGAGTTCTATCCGCCGCACACGATTGCCGTGAGCAGCAGCGGCACGACCGATTGCACGGTGGCGTCGCTGTTGGCTTCGCGCACGCGCGAGCGCACCTTCTCCGCGGGCGCGGACACGACGACGCCATAAAGCGGCGAGGCGATCTCCTTGCCCGCGCCTCGCTTGAAGAGCGTGTCGTCGCTTTCGTAGCCGAGCACCACGTAAATGGGAAAGCCGAACGCACTCAGGCGGGTGCCGCGCACGGGGCTGAACGCGTTGACCGAATTCGCTTCGACGCGGCTCGGCTCGGGCTCGATGGATTTTTCGTCAATCAGCGACGAAATGAACGTGTGGGGATCGGACTTGCAGTCGAACTGCTGATCGCGCGTGCTGGATTGCGCATGCGCGGCCATTGGGACGAGCAGGGCGGCGAGCGCGGCAAGGCCGCTAAGCGCGCCCCTCAGCGCAGTGGCCGGGAACGCGAATATCACGGGAATTTGTCGCTTGGTCATGGCTACGAGCAGCAATGCCGAGAGAAGACCGGTTGATTCCATTCGACAGCCAGTCTTCGTTCGTGTTCAAAGCTTACGGCACACAGATTGCGCGGGCCGTGCGCCCGCGCACATCCACATTCGGGCCAGTTGCCGCTACAGCATCGATTTCGCCTGGCTCAGGATCTTGTCGCAGACCTGCTTCGTGGCCTCCTCCTTGAGGCCGCTGCCCGTGAGGTCGAGCTTCTGCCCATTGCCGGCCGTGAGGATGCCGCTCGTGCCCTGCGTATAGCCGCTATCGGACGTGTTCGCGCCGCCGGGCAGCTTGCTGAGCAGCGAGTCCTTCACGTTGCTCGCGGCGTCGGCGTTCAGGTAATTGTTCTTGATGCAGTACTGCAGCACGCCGGTGACATTGCCGAGACTGTTCGAGGTGAGCGAGGGCGCCGAAAGCGAGCTGCCGAGGCCCCCCAGATTGCCGAGCGCACCCTGTGCCGAACCGCTGCTGTTGCCGCCCTGGTTGAGCAGGTTGCCGAGCTGCGCCTGTGCGGCGCCCCAGGGGGCGAGCAGCGCCAGGGTCAGGGTGGTCATCAACGCCGTGGCGACGCGCGGAACAGAGGTTTGCATACACGAAGCTCCGTGGTGGTTCAGTGCGCCCTTACTATAGACGGATTCGTTTGCGCGGCTTCGCTACGTGACGCCGCACGAGCGTTCGGTGAGCGGAGGTGCAACCTGAGCGAAGCGCCGAGTCTCGCCGTGAACGTTTCATGATGCATCTGACGATTTCATCGCCATGTCATTTGTTGCGGGCACAACGATAACGCTGCAGGAGCATGGATTGGCAAACGCACGAGGTCGGACGAGCTCGCTGTGTCTCAAGTGGTATGCATGCATTCGGAATCGTGTAGGGCGCCGGTCACGCGTCGGCTACGCAACGAATGAACCTGTTACAAGTGTATCCACGCTGTAAAACACCGTGTTTTCAGGCCTTTTTCGACGATGTTTCCGATGATTCAAGGTGGAGATTGTTTCTAACCGTAACACTTATTACGGCCCTCCTCATCGGCTGGTTTCAGGTGGTATGCTTCCTGCACAAATTCTCCCTTGCACGAGTGAGACCACGTGTATTGCGTCAATACAGTGAAAGAACGCACTGCCAGAGTGCGCGTCGGGACGCAAATGAACACGTCATACAAGCATATGGTGCAACCGAGCTAGCCAACGCGGACAACAAGATCCGCAAGCCAGTGCTCCGTCACTGCAGCCCCGGTCCGGCTGCGTGGAGAACAGCATGAATTTCGAAGAACTGAGCGACGACGAGTGGATGCAGGTGTCCTCGCTCGTGTCAGATGAACCTCCTATTAGACTCAACCGGCGCGGCCGCCCTCGTGCCGAGCCACGCGTCGTGGCCAATGCCGTCCTCTGGATTCTCACCACCGGTGAGTCGTGGTCGCGCCTGCCCGCGCGTTATCCGTCCGGGCCCACCTGCCGTCGTCGTTTCGAGGAATGGCACGGTAGCGGCACGCTGATCGAACTGGTCGAGCTGCTCTCGCAGCGCGGGCGCAAGTTCATTTATGTGCCCCAGCCCGCGCAGGCCGATACGCAACCCGTTGCAGTGGCAGTCGAGGAAGTCGCCGAGGACGACGGCCAGCCGGCCGTGTTCTGGAAGAGCCCCGAAGCCTGGCAGGCGCCCGCCGCGCTCGCCGACGCGCCGCTTGCCGACCCCATGGAAAGCATGATGCGTCAGCTCGCTGGCGGCGAACCGGTATTGCCCGATTCGCTCGGCGCGCCTGTCGTGCCCAATGCTGCAAGCGCTCCGAGTGCAACGACCGTTGCGAGTGCGACGCGTTCACAAAGCGACGCACCGTTCGGATCGTTCTCGCCTTCGCGCGTGAGCAAGCCAGTTGCGACTCGCGCGATGCCGCGCGACGCGTCGCATCGCAGCGCGCACCCGGCGGGTGGCGTGGTGCAGGTGGCGGAATGGCGCGGCTATACGATGAGCCTGACTGTGCAGCCCGTGCGCAACCGCATGTACCGCGGGGCCGTGGAAATTCTCAAGGATGGCAAGCGCATCGAGCGCTCGGGCCTGATCGGGCCGCCGTTCCAGGATCGCGAATCCGCGAGGAATTTCGCCTTCGACTGGGCGCGCGAATGGCTCGATCGCGAAGGCTCCGAGTCCACGTCCGGCGTTTCCTGGCCGGGTTCGCATACTGCCAAGCTCGCCGCCTCGCATGGCGCCGCGCAAAGCGGTTCGAAAACGGCGTTGCCGCACGCGCCCATGCAAGGTGTAAGCGTGACGCGTGGCGATCCGTCGAATGCCGCCGCCGCACGCGCGTTGCCTCCGGCCGTGCCGGGCAGCGCGCGCCTTGCACCGCTGCAAGCGCCGGTACAGCGTTACACCGCCACGGGCGCATTGCTCAACGGCAGCGAAGCTCGCGAAGCCAATACGTCGTCGTCCGGCACTGCCGAACGGCGCACGGTTGGCACCACCGGTACGCGCTACCGCACGCTTTCTCGCTGATCTTGCAAGGCCGCGCGCGCGGTGCGCGCAGCCTTCCTGCCTTTCTACTGCTCTCTTCACTGCCTGCCGTACTGATCGTCGAGACGTACGATATCGTCTTCACCGAGATACGAGCCCGACTGCACCTCGATGATCTCGAGCGGCATCTTGCCCGGATTTTCCAGTCGATGCGACACGCCAAGCGGAATGTACGCTGACTCGTTTTCCGAAACGATGAAGCGTTCTTCCCCACGCGTGACGAGCGCCGTGCCGCGGACGACGACCCAATGCTCGGCGCGATGGTGATGCATCTGCAGCGAGAGGCGCGCGCCCGGTTCGACCACGATTCGCTTGACCTGGAAGCGCTCGCCGCTGTCCACGCTGTCGTAGTGACCCCACGGACGATGCACGAGGCGGTGCGCCACGGCTTCCGTGCGGCGTTCCTGCTTCAGGCGTTGCACGATCTTCTTGACGTCCTGGGCGCGCGAGCGGTCGGCGACGAGCAGGGCGTCCGGGGTCTCCACGACCACGAGGTCCTTCGTGCCGAGGCAGGCCACGAGCCGTCCGTCCGAATGCGCGAAGGTGTCGCTGGCGCCTTCGAACATCACGCGGCCGTGCGCGACGTTGCCTTCATCGTCCTTCGGCGAAACTTGCCAGACGGTGTCCCATGAGCCGAGATCGGTCCAGCCGGCGGTGAGCGGCACGACCACGCCGCTTGCGACTGTCGGGTCGCCGGCGAGCGGTTCCATCACGGCGTAGTCGATCGAGTTCGAGGGCGAACGCGCGAACGCTTCGCTATCCACGCGGAAGAAGTCGCCGTCTGCCTTGCCGTGCTCGATCGATTCCGCGCAGGCGGCGTAGATGGCCGGATGGAAATGGCGAATCGCCTTGAGCCAGGTCGATGCGCGCACGATGAAAATGCCGCTGTTCCACCAGTAGCGCTGCGAAGCGACGTATTGCTGCGCCAGCTCGAAATAGGGCTTTTCGACGAAGCCGTTCAGGCGCCGCGCACCGTTGGGTTCGGCGTTCGCGAGCGGCTCGCCCACGTGAATGTAGCCATAGCCCACTTCGGGATGCGTGGGCACGATGCCCATCGTCACGATCTGGCCGTTCGCCGCATGACGCACGCCTTCGGCCACTGCGTTCTGAAACGCTTCGAGGTCGGCAAGCGCATGGTCGGCCGGCATCACCACGAGGATGCCGTCCTCGTGCTTCGCCACCACCGACATCGCGGCGATCGTAAGCGCGGGCGCCGTATCGCGGCCCACGGGCTCGAGAATCAGACGTGCCTGCTTGCCCGCCACGCGAACCTGCTCGGCGGTGGTGAATCGATGTTCTTCATTGCAGACGATCAGCAATTCCTCTGCGAGCGTCACGCGCTCGGCGAGCGCATCGAGGCGGCCCGCGGTGTTGGCAAGCAGCGACTGCTCGCCTACGAGGTTGATCATCTGCTTCGGATATTGCTCGCGCGACAAAGGCCACAACCGCGAGCCCGCGCCGCCCGCGAGCACCACAGGGCACACCTGCAATGCACTGCGCGTTTCGGCACGCGTCTGGGACGCTTTTGCCGATGCCGTAGCGGAACCCGTATCCGTCATCTCGCTCTCCTGTAAAAGGTATCGGTGATGCAATTTGTAGCATGCTTAAAATCGTCATAAATCGAGTCGTAAAGAAGAAAACGGAAAATATTCGAATTAAATTTAAATCGCATCCGTTTCGCATCGGAATATCGATAAAAAAATCAATAAAAATTCCTCTTCGAGCCACCGTAATTTCTTGTCAGAACCCAAAATCAGGTGTCCCGGCAGGAAAAATCTGCCGGAATGACCGGGGTCGTGAGCCAATGTGGGCATGGATTCCGGCAATCTTTGCCGACAAAATTCAAGAAAAAATGACCCGAAAGGGGCGAAACAATTGGAGATACTTTTGAGGCTTGCGGCCGGAATTTTTATCGCGCCTTATTAGGGTTTATTCGGATCAGAATTCGCATCGCCACCCGTATTTCGCGGCGACGCAGTCCCAGAAACTTTTGAAGCGACCGGCCATGATTTGCAGAGCGTGGCCGCGATTCATTTTTTTAAACCGAGGTGCCGGACATGCTCAGCGTTCTAGCCAGAATTTTCGACGTTGCCGCCATTGCCGCTGGAGCGCTGCTCGCGGCCGCCTTGCACCGTGGCCAGTTCGTGCCGCTCACCGACGCGGAGAGTGTGGCGCTCGCGTTCAACTGCGTGCTGGCGATCTGGATGTTTCCGGCATTCGGGATCTACAAGTCGTGGCGCGGCAAGTCGCTGTACGCCCTCTTTGCGCGCGTGTGCGCCGCCTGGCTCGCCGTGGAGGGCACGGGGATCCTGCTGAGCTTTAGCCTCCACCGCGCCGATGCGCTCTCGCGCCTGTGGCTCGCGTACTGGGTCGTCGCCTCGGTGGCGTTGCTGATCGTTTCGAAGGCGCTTGTGCACATGGTGCTGCGTGGCATTCGCCGCGAGGGCTACAACCAGAAAGCCGTGGCCGTGGTGGGCGGCCCGCGCTATGGCCGCTTCCTGATCGAACACATGCGCTTTCACCCGGAAGCGGGCTTTCACCCGGCGCTCGTGTTCGACGAGGACAGCGACGCCGACGGCGCCGCAGCGATCGACGGCGTGCCCGTGGAGCGCAACCTCCAGGCCATGCTCGAATTCGTGCGCGAAAACGAAGTGCGCGAACTGTGGCTCGCCTTGCCGATCACGAAGGAGCGCACGATCCACCGCATCGTCACGGCCTTGCGCAATGACTTCGTGAACATCCGCTTCATTCCGGACGTGCGCAGTCTCTCGTTCTTCAGCCAGCCCGTGGTCGATCTGCTCGGCGTGCCGGCCATCAATCTCGCGGCTTCGCCGGTCACGGACCTGCGCGTGCTGCCCAAGCGCGTGTTCGACATCGTGTTCGCGGGCGCCGTGCTGGTCGCGCTCGCGCCGCTGCTGTCCGTGATTGCGCTCGCCGTGAAGCTCACGTCGAAGGGCCCGGTGTTTTTCAAGCAGCGCCGCAAGGGGCTGGATGGCAACGAGTTCGAGATCTACAAGTTCCGCTCGATGAAGGTCCATGCGGAAGTGGCGGGGCAGATCACGCAGGCGCGCCGCAACGATCCGCGCGTGACGCGCGTGGGCGCGTTCCTGCGCCGCACGAGCCTCGACGAACTGCCGCAATTCATCAACGTGCTCAAGGGCGAGATGTCGGTGGTGGGCCCGCGTCCGCACGCGCTTGCGCACGACGACATCTACAAGGACCTCGTGCGCGGCTACATGGCGCGCTACCGCATCAAGCCGGGCATCACGGGCTGGGCGCAGGTCAACGGCTTTCGCGGCGAGACCGATCGCGTGGAGAAGATGCGCGACCGCGTGCGCTTCGATCTGCACTACATGCAGCACTGGAGCTTCGCGCTCGACCTGCGCATCGTGGCGATGACCATGTGGAAGGGCTTCGCAGGCCAGAACGCATATTGAGGCGAAGCGAGTGCGCGCGATGCTTGTGTGCGCAACGTTTCGCATGAAACGAAGAACCATTCACTTTTGAGGTGGGCATGAATCTGACGATCATTGGCAGCGGTTATGTGGGTCTCGTGACGGGCGCTTGTCTTGCCGACATCGGCAACGACGTGTTTTGCCTCGACGTCGACGAACGCAAGATCGACCTGCTCAATCAAGGCATCGTGCCGATTCACGAGCCGGGTTTGAAGGAAATCATCGAGCGCAACGTGCGCGCGCGCCGGCTCAAGTTTTCGACCGACGTGGAAGCGGCGGTCGCGCACGGCGACGTGCAGTTCATCGCCGTGGGCACGCCGCCCGACGAAGACGGCTCCGCCGACCTGCAATACGTGCTGGCGGCCGCGCGCAATATTGGCCGCCACATGACCGGTTTCAAGGTGGTGGTGGACAAGTCCACGGTGCCGGTGGGCACGGCCGCGCTCGTGCATGACGCAATCGCCTCCGAATTGCGCAAGCGCGGCGAGAGCCACATGTTCTCGGTGGTCTCGAACCCCGAGTTCCTCAAGGAAGGCGCGGCAGTCGAAGACTTCGCGCGGCCCGACCGCATCGTGCTGGGCTGCAACGACGACGTGCCCGGCGAGCGCGCGAAAGAGGTCATGAAGCGCCTCTACGCACCGTTCAACCGCAATCACGAGCGCACGCTCTACATGGACGTGCATTCGGCCGAATTCACCAAGTACGCGGCCAACGCCATGCTTGCCACGCGCATTTCGTTCATGAACGAACTCGCGAACCTGGCCGACCGCGTGGGCGCCGATATCGAGGCCGTGCGCCGCGGCGTGGGCTCGGACCCGCGCATCGGCTACGACTTTCTCTACGCGGGCTGCGGCTATGGCGGCTCGTGCTTCCCCAAAGATGTGAAGGCGCTCATGCGCACTGCCGAGGATTTCGGCGAGCCGCTGCAGATCCTGCGTGCCGTGGAGTCCGTCAATGAAGCGCAGAAGCAGGTGCTCGCGCAGAAGATCGTCACGCGCTTCGGTTCCGACCTCACGGGCCGCACGTTCGGCGTCTGGGGTCTCGCGTTCAAGCCGAACACCGACGATATGCGCGAGGCGCCGAGCCGCACGCTCATCGCCGAACTGCTTGCGCGCGGCGCCACGGTCAAGGCTTACGACCCGGTCGCGACCGCCGAGGCGCAGCGTGTACTTGCGATCGATCTCGCGCACGCGCCGGAACATCAGGCGCGGCTGTCGTTCGTGAGCGACGCCATGGAAGCGGCGGGCGATGCCGATGCCGTTGTGGTCGCAACCGAATGGAAGGTCTTCAAGGCCCCCGATTTCGAAACGCTCAAGTCGCAACTGAAGATGCCGATCGTGTTCGACGGCCGCAATCTCTATGAGCCGTCCGCGCTGCAGGAACTCGGCATCGAGTATCACGCCGTCGGCCGCGCGAGCGCGACGCAGGCAAGCCGTGCGCGCGCCGAAAGCGTCGCGACGCAGGCGCTGGCCTGAGCGTTGCGGGGCTTGGTGCATAGCGTTATGTCAAGGAAGGGAGTCACGCGATCATGATCAAGAACGTGCTCATCGTCTGCCACGCCAACGTCTGCCGGTCTCCGGCAGCGGAGCAGCTCTTTCGCGAACGTTTGAGCGAACAGAAGGGCTCACGCCCGGAATCGTTTCAATCGGCGGGCCTGCGTGCGCGCGAAGGCGACGACATGGACCCCGTGATGCAGTGGCTCCTTGCCGAGCGCGGCATGAAAGTGGGCGAGCATCAGTCTCGCCGCATCACCAGCCGCCTCGTGCGCTCGGCAGACCTCGTGCTCGTGACCGAGCGCCGCCAGGTCGCCGCGGTCGAGCGCATTGAACCCACCGCGCGCGGCAAGGTGTACGCGCTCGGTAATTGGGAGAACTCTGATGTCAGCGATCCGCATGGGCACCATGTGTCCGCGTATCGCCAGAGTCTTGAATTGATGGATCGTATGGTAAAGGGATGGTTGAGCCGAATATGCCAATGACAAAACTGAAACTGACGGCGGTGGTCGCGTTGAGCGTCTTCGTTTCCGCGTGCGCTACGGCGCCCGGCAACTATCTCGACACGTCGAGCCTGAAAGAACAGCCGAACAACCAGCCGCAGCAGAAATTCGACGTGACGCTCATCACGCAGCAAGTCGTGCTGCAGCAGGCGCAAGCGGCCGCAGGCCAGCCTAAGGCGCCGCTGCCGCCCTCGAAGTTCTCGAGCGCTGCCGACTACACGTATCACATCGCGCCGCAGGACATTCTGGGCGTGACCGTGTTCGACCACCCCGAGCTCTCGACGCCGCAGGGCTCGACGTTCTCCACGGGCGGCAACACCACGCAGACGGTGGGGCAGGCGCTCACGCAGCCCTATACCAACGCGCTGCCGGGACAGGCCGACCCGTATGGACAGACCGTGTCCAAGGACGGCACGATCTTCTTCCCGTTCGTGGGCCGCATCATGGCCGCGGGCAAGACGCCCGGCCAGATCCGCGACCAGCTCGCCTCCGGCCTCGGTCCCTACGTGAAGAACCCGCAGGTGGACGTGCGCGTGCTCGCGTACCGCAGCCAGAAGGTGCAGATCACGGGCGACGTGAAGACGCCTGGGCCCCTTTCCATGAGCGACGTGCCCCTCACGCTGGTGGATGCCATCACGCGTTCGGGCGGCACGACCGACAGCGCCGACATCAACCGCGTGCGCCTCACGCGCAACGGCAAGCTGTACATCCTCGACGCGAATCGCATGCTCGACGGCGGCGACGCGACGCAGAACGTGCTGCTGCAGGACGGCGACGTCATCAATATTCCAGATCGTTCGGACAGCAGAATTTTCGTGATGGGCGAAGTGAAAACGCCCACGCAGACGAGCCTCATTCGCGGCAACCTCACGATCGCCGACGCGCTCACCCAGGCGGGCGGCATTCTCGATACCGACGCGAACCCGCGCCAGATCTTCGTGATGCGCGGCATGAAGGACAACCCGACGCAGCCCGAGATCTACCGTCTCGACATGACCAAGCCCGACGCGATCATGCTTTCGTCGCAATTCCAGCTCAAGCCGCTGGATGTGGTGTACGTGGGCACGGCCGCTTCGACGACCTTCAACCGTGTGTTGCAGCAGGTGCTGCCGACCATCCAGACCGTCTTCTATCTGAAGCAGATCGCGAAGTAATTGCGCGATCAACAAGCTTCAAGAGAAGACGCAGGAGCAACACCTAAACAACGGGATTGAATCGTGAACCTACAAGCCAATAGCCAGGCGGCCCCGGCGGCCCGCACCGAGGAAGAGGACGTCGTCCTCGGCCAGTTGCTGCGCGTCATCATCGACGACATCGGCTGGCTCATCGCGATCGCAGCGGCCGTGATCGCCATGGCCGTGTTTTACTGCTTTATCGCCAAGCCGGTCTACACGGCCGACACCCAGGTTCGCGTGGAGCCGTCCGACTATACGTCGCAGGCCCTCACGCAAACGCAAACGGGTGCGAACATCAGCTCGGGATCGTCGGCGGGCAGTCTGCCCACCGACGCCGAGATCCAGATGATCAAGAGCCGCAGCGTGGTCGAGCCGGTGGTGAAGCAGTTCAAGCTGAACACCACCGTCACGCCGGTCTCGCTGCCCTTGATCGGCAGCCTCTCCGCACGGCTCGCCACGCCGGGTACGCCCTCGCGTCCGTGGTTCGGCTTCAGCAACTGGCTGAGCAACTATGCGTGGGGCGGCGAAGTCATCAACATCGACTCGGTCGAGGTGACGCCCGAGCTCGAGGGCAAGAAGCTCACGCTCACGGCGCTCGACCACGACCGCTATGTGATCTCGACACCGGACGGCGCGCGCCTGCTTGAAGGCAGCGTCGGCCAGGTCGAGCAGGGCGGGGGCGTGAAGCTGCTCGTGAACAAGCTCGTGGCGCGTCCGGGCACCCGCTTCAAGGTGGTGCGTCTGAACGACCTCGACGCGGTCAGCGGCTTCCAGAACGCAATCAATGTGCAGGAGCAGGGCAAGCAAACGGGCGTGATCGACATCTCGCTCGAAGACAACGACCCTGAGCACGCGGCGGCAATCGCGAACGCGGTGGCGCAGTCGTACCTGCGCGAGCACGTGGCGACCAAGCAGGCCGACGCGAGCAAGATGCTCGACTTCCTGCGCAGCGAACAGCCGCGCCTGAAGTCGGACCTCGAGAAGGCGGAAGCGGCGCTCACGGCTTACCAGAGCAAGTCGGGTTCGATCAACGCAAGCGACGAAGCGAAGATCTATCTCGACGGCAGCGTGCAATACGAGCAGCAAATCTCGGCGCTGCAACTGCAGATCGCGTCGCTTCAGCAGCGCTTTGGCGACCAGCATCCGGTGCTGATCGCGGCGCGCCAGCAGCTCGCGCAACTGCAGGGCGAGCGAGCGAAGTACGACACGAAGTTCCGCGACTTGCCGGCCACGGAAGTGAAGGCCGTGCAGCTCCAGCGTGACGCGAAGGTGGCCGAGGACATCTACGTGCTGCTGCTCAACCGCATTCAGGAGCTTTCGGTGCAGCGCGTGGGCACGGGCGGCAACGTGCATATCGTCGATCCGGCCCTGCGCCCCGGCAGCCCGTCGAAGCCCAAGAAGCTGCTGATCGTCTCGGCGGCGTCGCTGCTCGGCATCATTCTCGGCACGGGCTTCGTGCTCATGCGCCGCAACATGTTCAAGGGCATCGTCGATCCAGACCAGATCGAGCGCTCGTTCCAGCTGCCCGTGTACGGTCTCGTGCCGCTTTCGCCGGAACAACTGGCGCTCGAAAAGCGCGCGCCGGTGCGCGGCGGCACGCGTCTGCGTGAAGTGCTCGCGAACTCGCGCCCCAAGGACATCACGGTCGAAAGCCTGCGCAGCCTGCGCACCTCGCTGCAGTTCAGCGTGATGGACGCGCGCAATCGCGTAGTCATGCTGACGGGCTCGGTCCCCGGCGTGGGCAAGAGCTTCCTGACCGCGAACCTCGCCGTGCTGCTCGCCCATTCGGGCAAGCGCGTGCTGATGATCGACGGCGACATGCGCCGCGGCGCGCTCGAACGCTATCTGGGCGGCCCGCAGGAAAACGGCTTTTCCGAGCTGC
The DNA here is from genome assembly GCF_038900775.1 of Paraburkholderia sp. JHI869. Classification (NCBI taxonomy): domain Bacteria; kingdom Pseudomonadati; phylum Pseudomonadota; class Betaproteobacteria; order Burkholderiales; family Burkholderiaceae; genus Paraburkholderia; species Paraburkholderia sp. JHI869. The sequence continues at coordinate 238,072 of NZ_JAYMSC010000002.1, read as the reverse complement.
TCTCGGGGCAGATTTCGCTGGACGAGGCGATTCGCGCGACCGAAGTGGACAACCTGCACTTCATGTCGTGCGGCCGTCGTCCGCCCAACCCGTCCGAGCTGCTGATGTCGCCGCGTCTGGGGCAGTACCTCGAGGGCCTGTCGAACCGCTACGACGTGCTGCTCATCGACACGCCGCCGGTGCTCGCCGTGACCGACGCCGCCATCATCGGCGGCCATGCGGGCTCGACGTTCCTCGTGCTGCGCTCGGGCATGCACACCGAAGGCGAAATCGCCGAGGCGCTCAAGCGTCTGCGCAATGCTGGCGTGCGTGTGCAGGGCGGTGTGTTCAACGGCGTGCCGGCGAACACGCGCGGCAACTACGCCTATGGCTACGCGAACGTGCGCGAGTACCTGAGCGCATGACGCATACGCACTCATCCAGCCCAGCAAAGGAGAACACGCGATGAAAGTGACCGTGCTCGTGCCGACGTATCGGCGTCCTGACGATCTGTCGCGCTGCCTTTCGGCGCTGCTGCGCCAGGAGCGCGCGCCCGACGAAATCGTGGTGGTCGCGCGCGCCGATGACGAGGCGACGCACGCGTGCCTCGCCGAACACGTGACGCCGCGCGTGCTCAACGTGCAAGTCGCGACCGTCGAGGAGCCGGGGCAGGTGGCGGCGCTCAATCGCGGCATCGAGGCCGCGACGGGCGATGTGATCGCCATCACCGACGACGACGCCGCACCGCGCGCCGACTGGGTGGCGCGCATCGCCGCGGCCTTCGAGTCCGACCCGAAGCTCGGCGCGCTGGGCGGCCGCGACTGGGTGCACGAAGGGGGCCGCATGATCGACGGCGAACGGACGCTCGTGGGCAAGCTGCAACGCTCGGGCCGCATCATCGGCAACCATCATCTGGGCGCGGGCGGCGCGCGCGAAGTCGATCTGCTCAAGGGCGCGAACATGAGCTATCGCCGCGCGGCCATCGGCGACCTGCGCTTCGACCGGCGCCTGCGCGGCACCGGTGCGCAAACGCATAACGACATGGCGTTCAGCATGAGCGTGAAGCGCTCGGGCTGGAAGCTCATGTACGACCCGCTCGTGGCGGTGGACCATTACCCCGCGCCGCGTCCGGGCGAAGACCCGCGCAACGCGCAGACACTCGCCTCGATCCGCAACGCCGCCTACAACCTGCATCTGATCCTGCTCGGCCATCTCACGCCGCTGCACCGCGAAACCGCGTGGTGGTGGTACGCGCTCGTCGGCACGCGCGTGTATCCGGGCCTCGTGCACACGGGCCTGAGCGCCGTGCGCGGCGATTCCGCGCTTGCGGCGTTCGCACGCTGGCGCGCGGTGCGCGGCGGCGCACGAGAGGCGCGCCGCGCGCTCGTTTGAGCGGCGCGGCCAACGACTACACGGAGGACCCCGAATGAGCGGTACGCAAGTCCACGTCCACCTTTTCTATGGCGCCGATCCGAGCCGCTATCGCAAAGGCGAGAACATCGGCAGCCTGTACGGCTACCATCACGCGGAATCTGCGGAGTTCGCCCTCAACTACGCGCAGGATGCGAGCGAGAGCACGCCCATGCGCTTCGTGCGGCGCGGGTTGAAGGCGGCGTTCGGTTTCGATTTCATTCACGCCTGGCGCAATCGTCGAGCCATTCTGCAGTCCGATGTAATCTGGACGCACACCGAGCAAGAGCATCTGGCCGTGGCGCTGGTGCTGCTGATGAACGCGAAGAAGGGCGGCGCGCGCCCGCTGCTGCTCGCGCAAAGCGTTTGGCTGCTCGACCGCTGGCCGGGTTACGGCGCGCTGCGCCGCGCGATTTACAAGCGCCTGCTCAAGCGCGCCGATCTGCTCACCACGCTCGCGAGCGAGAACGCAGCGCTGTGCGGCGAGTATTTCGGGCGCGAGGCGCGCCACGTGCTCTATGGGCTCAATACCAACGACTTTCCGCTGCGTCCGCCTTCGGAGTGGACGCCGCATACACCTGTGCGCGTGGCCGCGATCGGCAACGACCGCGACCGCGACTGGACCACGCTCGTAAGTGCGCTCGGCAACGATTCGCGCTACCAGGTGCGCATCGCCACGCGCCGGCGCATGCCAGCGTCGGCGCGCGCGGACAACGTCGAAATCGTGCGTGTTTCCGGCATCAAGCAGCAGCATGCGCTCTATGACTGGGCCGACATCATCGTCGTGCCGCTGCGTCCCAATACGCACGCATCGGGCATCACGGTGATGCTGGAGGCCGCTGCGCTCGGCAAGCCGATGATCGCGACGAAGGTGGGCGCGCTCGAAGATTACTTCGACGAAAAGGCCGCCTCGTATGTCGAGCCGTTCAACGCGCAGCAGTTGCGCGACGCCGCGAATGCGCTGGTGGCCGACCCGGCGCGTGCGCTCGAACAGGCGCGCGAAGCCTGCGAGCAGTTGCGCACGCGCGATCTCACGACGCAGCACTTCGCACGGCAGCATGCGCAACTCACGCGCGAGATGCTGCACGAGCGCGACGCGCTCAATGGCGAGTCGATTGCGGGCGAACCCCAAGGCCGGGGCGTCGCTGCGCGAGGGATGTGACTATGGATTTCATGACCGCTATCCCCGCACCTGCGCAGCAGCAGCCTGCAAACCAGCAACCTCGCCGCCGCGGCGGCCTGCGCAGCCTGATGGGCCGCGATACGCTGCCGCCGCTCGCCCTGTGGGTGTTCACGGTGCTCCTGATCGGCGCGCATCAGGGCACGGTGCTTACGCTCGCGTTCCCGGTGCTTTCGATCGCTGTGGGCTTCTGGCTCTATTTCGTGAACCCGGTGCGCTATATCGGCTTCATGTGGTGGCTGTGGTTCCTGAGCCCCGAAGTGCGGCGTCTCGCCGACTACGGCAAGGGCGGCTTCACGCCGACCAGCCTCATTCAGGTCGCGCCGCTCGCCGTGACGATGATCAGCGGCATTTCGCTGCTGCGCTACTACCCGATCCTTGGGCAGCGGCGCGGCCTGCCGCTGCTGCTCGCGCTGCTCGGCATTGGCTATGGGTTCGCGGTGGGCGTGGTGAGCAGCGGCCCGGCAGCGGCTGTGTACGACCTTGCGAACTGGATCTATCCGTTCCTGATCGGCTTTCACATCATGGTGCTCACGCGGCAGTATCCCGAGTGCAGCAAGACCATCATCAACACCTTCATCTACGGCATGCTCGTGATGGGCGCGTACGGCCTCGTGCAGTTCTTCATCATGCCGCCGTGGGACGCCATGTGGATGATCGGCTCGGACATGAACTCGCAGGGCGACCCCGTGCCGCTCGGCGTGCGCGTGTTCAGCACGATGAACTCGTCGGGCCCGTTCGCGTTCGCGATGATGGGCGCGATGGTGTTCGTGATGGCCGCGAAGCATCGCGTGCGCTGGGTCGCGGCGGCGTTCGGCTTCTTCTCGTTCGCGCTCTCGCTCGTGCGCTCCACGTGGGGCGGCTGGGCGATCGCCATGGTCATCCAGTTGATGAAGTCGAGCAACAAGGTGCGTATTCGCATCGTCGTGAGCGCGCTCGTGCTTGCGGGCGTGTGCGTGCCGCTGCTCACGTTCGGCCCGGTGGCGGACCGCATGCAGCAGCGTCTGAATACGCTCGTGAACCTGAAGGACGACCAGAGCTACGAGGCGCGTAACCAGTTCTATGCCGACTTCGCGAAAAAGGCCTTCACCGACGTACAGGGCGAGGGACTTGGCGCCACCGGCGCATCGACCAAGCTCTCCAGCAATAACGGTCAGCTCGGCCAATACGGCAGCTTCGACAGCGGCGTGATGAACATTCCGTTCGTGCTCGGCTGGCCCGGCACGCTGCTCTATATGTCGGGCGTGCTGTGGCTGCTCGTGCGCGCGGTGCGCGTGTCGCTTCGGTTCCCTGAAGACCGCTACGTGTGCGCGTGCCTGAGCCTCGCCATATCGATCTTCGCCATGCTCGTGTTCACCAACTCGCTCGTGGGCACCGGCGGCCTGCTGCTCTTTTCGAGCGTGTTTTCCATTCTCAGCGCGGGGCATTGGGCGAAGCTTCAACGCCAGGCCCCTACCACGGAGGTCTCCGATTGAGAGTCGCAATCGTCACGCATGTCGTGCGCCACAATGACGGCCAGGGCCGCGTCAATCATGAAATCGCGCGCGCCGCGCTCGACGAAGGGTTCGAGGTGACGCTGGTCGCCTCGCACGTCGCGCCCGAACTGCTGGCTCACCCCAAGGTGAAATGGGTGAACGTGCAACCTTCGCGCGCGTGGCCCACCAACCTGCTGCGTCAGCAGGTATTCGCGCTGAAGAGCGCGCTGTGGCTGCGCCGCAACCGGCGCGCATACGATGTGCTCCATGTGAACGGCTTCATTACCTGGGCGCACGCCGACGTCAACACCGCGCACTTCGTGCACGGCGGCTGGGCGCGCAGCAAGTATTACCCGTTCGGTCTCACGCGCGGCGTGTGGTCGGCGTATCAGTTCGTCTACACGCGCGCCAATGCGGTGCTGGAGCGCTGGGCGTACCGCCGCTCGCGCGTGATCGCAGCGGTGTCGCGCAAGGTCGCCGATGAGATCCGCGCGTCGGGCGGCAACCCCGTTGAGCGACTCGATGTGATCTACAACGGTGTGGACACGCGCGGCTTCTCGGCCGCAAGCGCCGACCGCGCGAAGTTCTCGCTGCCCGCGGATGCATTCCTGATGCTCTTCGTCGGCGATCTGCGCACGCCGCGCAAGAATCTCGGCACGGTGCTGCACGCGCTTAAGCAAATGCCCGATAACGTGCATCTGGCCGTGGCCGGCTACTTGCCTGGCAGCCCGTACCCCGATCTTGCTCGCGAGCTTGGCATCGAGAAGCGCGTGCATTTTCTCGGCCTCGTGAGCGATATGCCCACGCTGATGCGCTCCGTCGATACCTATGTCTTTCCTTCGCGCTACGAAGCAATGAGCCTGTCGCTGCTCGAAGCGATGGCGGCGGGCTTGCCCGTCGTCACGGCGCGCACGGCAGGCGGCGCGGAAATCATCACGCCCGAATGCGGCATCGTGCTCGAAGATCCCGACGACGTGCCCGCGCTCGCCAACGCCGTGAAAACGCTGGCGACCGACACGCCGCGCCGTCTCGCGATGGGCGAGGCCGCGGCGGAACTCGCCACGCAGTTTGGCTGGGCGCGCATGGCCGCGCAGTACATCGCGCTCTACCGGCAACTGGCCGGTGACACGAGTGCGGCCGTGCATCGCGAAGAACCCGCGTTCGCCGCTGCGACGCTGCCGGGCGGGCAATCGCTCCAGCGCGCAGAAACCCCCTGATAACCGCATACGTGCAGAATAAGGACACGCGATGACCACACAATCCATTCAATCGCTACAGATCGGCATGCACTGGTTTCCCGAGCGCGCAGGCGGGCTCGATCGCATGTACTACTCGCTGGTTGGCGCGCTGCCCGGTGCGGGCGTGCGCGTGCGCGGCGTCGTGGCCGGCTCGCCCAAGGTGGCCCAGGACAGCGGCGGCGCGATTCACGGCTTCGGCTCCGCCTCGCGCTCGCTGCCGTTTCGCCTCATGGACGCGCGCCGCGCGCTGCGCAGCGAGATTCGCCGCCATCGTCCCGATGTCATTTCCTCGCACTTCGCGCTTTACACCTTCCCCGGACTCGACGTCACGCGCGGCATTCCGCAGGTTTCGCACTTCCAGGGACCGTGGGCCGACGAAAGTTTCGTGGAAGGCGCGGCCACGCTGAGCCAGCGCATCAAGCACTCGCTGGAGCAGTCGGTGTATGAGCGCTCGTCACGGCTCATCGTGCTTTCGAAGGCTTTTGGCGACATTCTCACGCGCCGCTACGGTATTTCGCCCGAGCGTGTGCGCATCGTGCCTGGCTGCGTGGATACGGCGCATTTCGACCCGGCATGCACGGTGGCGGAAGCGCGCCTGAAACTCCAGTTGCCGCAAGGGCGCCCGATCATCCTCGCCGTGCGCCGCCTCGTGCGCCGCATGGGCCTGGAAGACTTGATCGACGCGATCAAGATGGTGAAGCAGCGCCACCCGGACGTGCTCCTGCTGATCGCGGGGCGCGGCCGTCTGGAGTCCGAACTGCAGCAGCGCATCGACGAAGCCGGCCTTGTCGACAACGTGAAGTTGCTCGGCTTCGTGCCCGACGCGCATCTGCCTTCGCTGTATCGCGCTGCGACGCTGAGCGTGGTGCCGACGGTTGCGCTGGAGGGCTTCGGTCTGATTACGGTGGAGTCGCTTTCTGCTGGCACGCCGGTTCTGGTGACGCCGGTTGGCGGCTTGCCGGAAGCGGTGGCGGGTCTTTCGCAAGATCTCGTGCTGCCGAGCACGGGCGCGAACGCGATCGCCGATGGCATCGACGGCGCGCTCTCGGGCCGCATCAAGCTGCCGGACGAAGAGACGTGCAAGGCGTATGCGCGCGAGCACTTCGATAACGCCGTGATCGCGAAGCGCGTGGCCGGCGTTTACGCGGAAGGCATCGCGGCCCACTGAGGTGTTTAGCTAGACCAAAAGAAAACCGCCGCTCGGAAGAGCGGCGGTTTATTTGTGCAGCAGAGAAAGAAACAGCGCGAACGATCGCTATTGCGTTTCGACCACACGTTCGCGGGCTTCTTCGTACATCCAGCGCAACGTGTCTTCGAGGTGCTTGCGCGAGCTGTCGCCGACGATGGAGCGCAGCTTCGCATTCGACCCGATCAGCTGACGCACTTCGTTGGCGCGCACGAAACGCGGATCGACGTGAACCTCGATCTCGTAGCCGGCGATGCGCGCGAGCATGCCGAGCAGGGCGCCCAGCGTCTGGCCGCTGCCGGAGCAGACGTTGACGGTGGCGCCGCGCGGTGCGGCTTCGATGAGCTGGGCATAGGCATGCACCACGTCGCGCACATCGGAGAAGTCGCGGGCCACGTGGAGGTTGCCAAGCGAGATCCGCTTTTCGCCGCGTGCGTAGTGATCGACGATCTTCGGGATGAGGAAGTCCGGCGACTGGCCCACGCCCGTGTAGTTGAACGGACGCGCGATGATGATCGGCAATTGCACCTGAAAGCGCTTCGCGACGTATTCCATCGCGAGCTTGCTCACCGCGTAGTCGTTGGCCGGCTGGGGCTCGACTTTCTCGTCGATCACGCCGTTCGTGGCGTTGCCGTAGACATTCGCGCTGCTCGCCAGCAGCACGGCGCGCGGCACGTGCTTCTGGTGCGCGAGCGCCTCGAGCAGATTGCGCGAGCCGACCACGTTCACGACGTAGGTGCGCGCCACGTCGCTGTCGGCCACGTGGGCCACTGCGGCGAGATGCACGACCACGTCGGGCTGCACGGACTCGATCGCATGGGCGATCGCGCCGCGATCTAGCAGGTCGGCTTCGATCGCGGTGGCGCCGAACGGGAAGCACTCCGCGCTCAGCGATTCGCCGGCCCGCACGGTGCCCCACACGCGGTAGCCGTCCGCCGCGAGGCGGGCGGCCATATAGCGGCCCGTAAAGCCGCCAATGCCTGTGATGAGCGCGCGCGGACGGCTAGCGGAATCAGAATGTGTCATGGCGTTCGTTGCGCGCAAGGTCGGCCGTGACCATCATCTGGCAGAGCTGCTCGAGCGAAGTCTGCGGCTTCCAGCCGAGTTTTTCCTGCGCTTTGGTCGGGTCGCCAATGAGCAGATCGACTTCGGCGGGGCGGTAGTAGCGCGGGCTCACGCGCACGAGCGTGCGGCCCGTGGCCACGCAAATGCCGGTTTCGCGCTCGCCCTTGCCCGACCATTCGAGCTGGATGCCGGCCGCCGTGAAGGCCATCTTCACGAAGTCGCGCACGGTTTCGGTGCGGCCCGTGGCGAGCACGTAGGTGTCGGGTTCGTCGGCCTGCAGCATGCGCCACATGCCTTCGACGTATTCGGAGGCGTAGCCCCAGTCGCGCTTGGCGTCGAGGTTGCCGAGTTCGAGCATGTTGAGCTTGCCGAGCTTGATCTTCGCGACGCTGTCCGTGATCTTGCGCGTGACGAACTCGCGTCCGCGCAGCGGCGACTCGTGGTTGAAGAGAATGCCGCTCGTCGCGAAGATGTCATAGGACTCGCGATAGTTCACGGTGGACCAGTGCGCGAACAGCTTGGCCACGCCATAGGGGCTGCGCGGATAGAACGGCGTCTCTTCGCATTGCGGAATCGCCTGGACCTTGCCGAACATTTCGGAGGTCGAAGCCTGATAGAAGCGCGCTTTCGGATTCACCACGCGAATCGCTTCGAGCATGTTCAGCACGCCGATGCCGGTGACTTCGGCGGTGGTGGCGGGCTGGTCGAACGACACGCCCACGAAGCTTTGCGCCGCGAGGTTATAGACCTCCTGCGCTTGCGCGCGCTCGACGAGACGCAGGGTCGAACCCGCATCCGTGAGGTCGTGCTCGACGAGTTCCAGCGACGGATGGTCGAGGATCCCCAGCTCGTTCATGCGCCAGAAGTTGACGGAGCTGGTGCGGCGATAGGTGCCGGTGACGTTGTAGCCCTTGTCGAGCAGAAGGCGCGTGAGGTAGGCGCCGTCCTGGCCGGAAACACCGGTGATGATCGCTTTGCGACGTTCGTTCATGTGATGTGCCTTTGAAGTAGCGAACGGGATTCAGGAATTACGATTGCGGGCTCGACTGGCTCACGCGCGCGGTGATGTCCACCGGCTCGGCCGCCGGGCGGCGGCGCGGGCCGCGCGTGAGGCGGCGTTCGAAGAGGAACCAGCTCGCGCTCGCATAAGCGAGCGTGAGGACGAGCGCAATCGCGGCGCTCTCGATGCGGCCGTAATGGAGCGGCCACACGGCGTAGAGAATCGTGAGGTGAATGAGGTAGATCGTGTAGCTGATCGTGCCGATATACACGAGCACCGGATTGGACAACAGGCGCCGCACGATGCCTTTCGATTGCAGCGCGAACACGACGATCGAGGTGCAGAGCACGAGCGAAACGCTATAGAGCATTGCGTTCGAAAGCGGCGTGTTCATGGCGCGAAAGCGCGGGTAGTGCAAATGGAGCCAGGCCAGCACGCCGAGCGCCGCGAAAAAGAGCACGGCGGCGGGCCACTTGTAGGGCTCGAGCGCGTTGCGGTCGCGGCGTACGAGCACGGCGAGCAGCGCACCGGTGGCCAGCAGGTCCATGCGGAACGGCGTGAGGTAGTAGATCGGCCAGTACGTGTCGAACCACGGCGTCGCGACGGCGCGCAGCACGGGCACGAGAAAAATGAGCGCGGCGGCCACCACGGCCATGAGCCGCTGCGGCAGCAGCAGCACGACGAAGGGCCACACGATGTAGAACTGCTCTTCCACCGCGAGCGACCAGAGAATGTTGAGGCTGTCGTGGCCGCTTTGGCCGAGCGCGTCGCCGATATTGGTGGCGAAGAACGCGTACCACGGCCAGTAATGTGCCCAGCCAAAGCCGAACAGCAGCGACGAAACGATGAGCAGCAGCACGTACGGCGGCAGGATGCGGCGCACCCGGCGCGCATAGAAATAGCTGAAATACGATTGCCCGCGCGCCTTGCGCTCAAGCAGGATGCCGGTGATCAGAAAGCCGCTCAGCACGAAGAACAGGTCGACGCCCATCCACAGCGGCGCGTGCAACGCGTGCTGCGCGAACACGGCGAGCACGGCGAAAGCGCGCAGACCGTCCAGCTGGACGATGCGGTGGGAATGGTCGGCGGGGCCTTGTTGATTGACTAGGCGGCTAACGGTCATCGGTTCTCCGGTGGGTTCATGCATACGCGATTGCTTCGCGGTTCATTCTAGAAAGAATTAAATGTTCAAAAAGCCAAAATATATTGATTCTCGATTTTTTAAATTGAATGCCGGAATTTGCGCAATATGAAATTCGCATTGCGTTTTGAAATACCGTTGTGACCCCGCCAAACATGGTGCTGCATGGGCTTTTCGGCTCGCTGTCGGCGTATGAGAATTTATTTCCGCCTCATTCAGAAACGGGTCATAAATGCTGAATTTTTTTGAATTATTTTCCCTTTTTTGGGGGTGATTTTTCACCCGGTTTGTACGGCATGATCCTGGCTGATTGCCGTTCACAGACCGGAGGAATTGCCTTGCCGTTATCGAATCCCGATCGCCGCTTGCGCAGGACGCTGGCACTGGCCGCGATGTGCACGTTTATCTGCACGTCGTCGGTTCAGACCATCGCCGCGCCGCAACTCAACGTGACGACCTCGTGGATCGGCAATAGCTTCGGTAACGGCCAGGGTACGTGGATGCAGATCAACGTCACGGCTATCGCCGTCACGCCCGAAGGCAAGGTGTTCACAAACGCGCCGTGGGACGAGAGCGGCGCCGAGATCAGCGCGTATCAGGACGGCAAGCCGCTCGGCTTTGCCGGCGGCACGCATGGCTGGGGCGGCGCTGGCGGCAACGCCGTGGCCGTGAATCAGCGCTATCTGTATGCGGCGGTTGGCGTGGGCAACGAGAAAGGTCATCTCGTCGGCAGCGGAATCTGGCCTGCGAAGGGCAGCCAGTGGTACGGCATCACGCGCCGGCCGCTCGACGAGCCCAAGCGCGCGGCCGCGTTCCAGGCCTCGCCCGATCCACTCAATCCGCATGCGCAGCTTTCTGCGTCGTTCCTGAAGATCAACGAAGTGCCAACCGGCACGCATGCCGACATTGGCGGACTCGCCGCGACGGATTCGACGCTCTACGTGAGCAACACGCCGATGAATCGCATCGAGGTGTACGACGCGAACTCGATGCAGCGCAAGACGCAATGGGACGTGCAGGCGCCGGGCCGGATCGCGCTCGCGGCCGACGGGTCGGTGTGGGTGCTGGTGGGTGCTCAAGCGGGCGCTGACGCGGGCAAGGGCAGCGTTCATCCGCGCATCGAGCATTACTCGGCCGATGGCAAGCGCCTCGGCGACACGCTCGCGCTGCCCGACGATTCGGTGCCAGTGGATCTCGCGTTCGATCCGCAGCAACGCTTGCTAATCGCCGATAACGGGCCGCGCCAGCAGATCCTCATCTTCACGCGCAACGGCAAGACGTGGACGCAGAGCGCCACGCTCGGCGAGCGCGGCGGCATTTTCGCGGGTGTCGCGGGCCGTCCGGGTCCAGGCCGCTTCAACGGCCTCACGGGCGTTGGCACCGATGCGCGCGGCAACATCTACGTCTCGACCAATGGCGTCGGGCCGCAGCATGAAGACAACATCGGCGCGGGTCTTGGTGCGACGCTGGAAGCGTATACGCCCGCAGGCAAGCGCTTGTGGAACCTGGAAGGCTTGCTTTTCGTCGATGGCGCGTGGGTGGACCCGCAGCGTCCGAACAGCGTGTACACGGGCAACAAGCGCTTCGAACTCGATCTTTCGAAGCCGGCCGGGCAGGACTGGAAATATGTCGGATTCCTGTCTAATCGTTTCCGCTATCCCGACGACCCGGTTTTTCACACCGACCAGTGGCCGGGGCTGCCTACCGCGCGCGCGTTGAACGGGCGCACGTTCCTGTTCCTCACCGACATGTACGCGGACCACTTGAAGATTTATCGCTTCGACGCGCAGCGCGACGGCGAGACCGCGATCCCCTCGGGCCTCATCGCGGGGCGCGGCCGCGGGGTGCAGAACGTGCCGAACGCGCCGCAGGGCGGCGACTGGATCTGGCGCGACGCGAACGGCAACGGTGGCTTCGACACTGACGAATTCACGCGCAATTCCGGCCGCGACCATCTGGCGGGCGGCTGGGGCTGGTGGATCGACACGCGTGGCGACATCTGGCGCGCGCGCGACGACAAGGGCATCTGGCGCTTCCGCTTTGGCGGGCTCGACGCGAAGGGCAACCCGATCTACTCGTACGACAAGCTCGACAAATACGCGATCCCCGCGCCGTTTACCGAAGTGCATCGCGCGATCTACGAGCCGCAGACCGACACGCTCTACGTGACGGGGTACACGGCCGATGCGCCGCACGAGCCCGGCTTCTGGAAGGAAGCGGGGCGTGTGCTGGTGCGCTACGACAAGTGGTCGAGCGGCCACCCCGAGCAGCACTACATGCTGCGCCTGCCGTGGGACCCGAAAGCCAAGCCGCCTGTCACGCCCGCGGGGCTCACGGTGGAAGGCCAGTACGTGTTCGTGGTCGAGCCCGCGGGCAACGTGCACGTGTACGACAAGGACAGCGCGAAGGAGATCGGCACCTTCGGCCCCGGCACGGAAGTGGGCAATACCTCGGGCTGGGTCGACGTGCCGTTCGGCATCACCGCGCATCGCGAAGCGAACGGCGAATACCTCGTGTTCGTCGAGGAAGACGCGCGCGGCAAGGTCCTCATGTACCGCTGGAAACCGGCCTGACCCTCACGGGCCATGCAACTGGATACCTAATGGATAAAGGAATACTGCGCAACGTCGCAATCAATCTGTTCGGTCTCGTGCTGCCGACCTTCGTGTCGCTCGTCACGGTGCCTTCGTATATTCGCCTGCTCGGCGTGGAGCGCTACGGCGTGATCGCGCTCGTGTGGACCTTGATCGGCTACTTTAGCGTGCTCGATCTCGGCATGAGCATGGCCGCGCAGAACCAGATCTCGAAGGCGTATGCGTCGAAAGACGCCGACGCCTGCGAGCGCGTGTTCTGGAGCGCGTTCTGGCTGAACTTCACGACGGGCGCGATTGGCGGCCTGCTGATCTATTCGGGTGGCGCGCTTTATACGGCGTATTTCACGCACGTCACGCCCGAATTGCGTCACGAGGTCTATCTCGCGCTGCCCTGGCTCGCCGTGGCGATTCCGGTGGCGAACGTCTCGTGGGTGTTCGCGGGCGCGATCAACGGCGCGGAGCGCTTTGGCATCTACAACACGAACCAGACGCTCGGCACGTTCCTGTTCCAGCTTCTTCCGCTCGCCGCCGCCTGGGCGTACGAACCGAATCTGCAGACCGTGCTGGCCGCCGCCGTGTTCGCGCGCCTCGCGGCGGCCATCCTGCTCGGCCGCTCGGCGCTGCGCGTACTGGGGATCAGCAAAGTGCGCGGGCCGCGTCTCGATACCTCGAAGGCGCTCTTTAATTTCGGCGGCTGGATGCTCGTCGCGAGCATCACGACGATGGTCGCGGATTCGCTCGACCGCATGATGCTCGGCGCGGGCCTCGGCGCGCGTTTCGTGACGTACTACACGGTGCCGCAGAACCTCGTCACGCGCCTGAACATGGTGCCCAATGCGCTCGTGCGTACGCTGTTTCCGCGCCTGTCTTCACTGGGCCGTGAGCATGCGGACGAAATCGCTTCGCAGTCGCTGCAATTTCTCAATGCCGTATTCACGCCCATCGCCATCGGCGCGATCGTCGTGCTCCAGCCCTTCCTGCACGCGTGGGTCGGGCCTGTGATCGCCGAGCACGGCGCACCGGTTGGCCGCGTGTTGATCATCGCTGTGTGGCTCGTCGGGCAGGCCGGCGTCACGCGCATTCTCATCCAGTCGCAGAACAATCCTGCCGCCGCCGCGCGCGTGGGCCTTGTCGAGCTGCCGCTTTTCGCGGGACTGCTGTGGCTCGGCATATCGCGCTACGGCCTGCCGGGCGCCGCCGCGGCGGTGCTGTTTCGCGCACTGTTCGACTACGTCGTGCTGCTTTGGCTCTCGCGCATTCATAGCCGCACGATCATCGTCGATATGTTTGCACACCTGAGTTTTCTCGGCGCCGCGCTCGCTCTTGCGTGGTGGCTGCCGGATGCGCTGTACGCAATCGGCGCCGGTGTCGTGCTCGCGCTCGCCAACGTGGTGTGGTCCGTTGCGACTACGCCCATGCTGCGCGGCTACGCCCGTTCCCTTCTCTTTCGACTGAATTCACGGAAAAGCGCATGAGTCACGAACTGATCGACGAAGCGGCGCCGTCCGAAAGCGCCGCCGCGCCCATTCAACGGCGCGACGCCACCAAACCGCGACGCCCTGAGTCTGGCGCCGTCATGCCGCTGCGGCCAATGCGTCCGGCCCTCGCCGCAGGCCGCGCGCCGCGCGTGGCGATCGTGCACGACTGGCTTGTGACCTATGCGGGCGCGGAGCGCGTGCTCGAGCAGATTCTTGCCTGCTTTCCGGACGCAGACCTGTTCTCGGTCGTCGATTTCGTCGATGACCGCACGTTCCTGCGCGGCAAGCGCGCCACGACCTCGTTCATCCAGAAGCTGCCCGGCGCGCGCAAGCGTTATCGCGCGTACCTGCCGTTCATGCCGCTCGCTATCGAGCAACTCGACGTGTCGGGCTACGACGTGGTGATTTCGAGCAGCCACGCGGTGGCCAAGGGCGTGCTCACGGGACCGGACCAGTTCCACATCAGCTACGTGCATTCGCCGATTCGCTATGCGTGGGACCTCCAGCATCAATACCTGCAGGAGTCGAGCCTCACGCGCGGGCCGAAGTCGATGCTCGCGCGCCTGATCCTGCATTACATCCGCAACTGGGACGTGCGTACGGCGAATTCGGTGGACCAGTTCGTCGCCAACTCGGGGTTCATTGCGCGGCGCATTCAGAAGGTGTATCAGCGCGAGGCCGAGGTGGTCTATCCGCCCGTGGATGTCGACGCGTTCGAGCTGGAAACGCAGAAGGAAGACTTCTACATGACCGCCTCGCGGCTCGTGCCGTACAAGAAAATCGACCTGATTGTCGAGGCGTTCGCGCGTATGCCCGAGCGGCGCCTCGTGGTGATCGGCGACGGCCCCGACATGCACAAGGTGCGTGCGAAGGCCACGCCCAACGTGGAAGTGCTGGGCTACCAGCCGTTTGCCGTTCTGCACGATCGCATGCGGCGCGCCAAGGCCTTCGTGTTCGCGGCGGAAGAGGACTTTGGCATCTCCGTGGTCGAGGCGCAGGCGTGCGGCACACCTGTGATTGCGTTTGGCAAGGGCGGCGCGCTCGAAACGGTGCGCGACACCGGTTCGCGGCCCACGGGCATTTTCTTCGAAGAGCAGAACGCAGACGCGATCATCGAGGCTGTCGAATCGTTCGAACGCGATCCTGGCCGATTCCGCGCCGAGGATTGCCGCGCGAACGCGGAGCGCTTTTCCTCGCGGCATTTCCGCGAGCAGTTCTTCGCGCGCGTGGCGAAGGCGGTGCCGGCGATTTCGCAGGCGGGCTCCGCTCACGGCGCGCCGCCGTTCGAGATCGATGCGGACGCAACGGAAGCGCCGCGCGTGCTCGCGATCGACCAGAGCGGCGTGCTGGGCGGCGCCGAGCTTTCGCTGCTCGAAGTGGTGAAGGGCTTGCGCTCGCGCATCGACGTGCTGCTCTTCAACGACGGTCCATTCAGGGAAGCGCTAGACAAGGCCGGCGCGCGCGTGGAAGTGCTCGATTCGGGCGCGCTGAGCAAGGTGCGCCGCGATGGCGGCGCGGCACCGCGCCTGGGCGTGCTCGCGGGCATTGCGGCGCTCGTGCGCGAGACGCGCCGCCGCGCGCGCGAAGCCGACGTGCTTTACGCCAACACGCAGCGCGCCATGGTGATCGGCGTGCTCGCCGGCAAGCTCGCACGCAAGCCGGTAGTCTGGCATTTGCGTGACATCGTGAGCGACGAGCATTTCGGTCGCGTGCAGCGTGCCGTGATCAAGGGCTGCGCGAAGCTGGGACTCGCGCATGTGATCGCGAATTCGCATGCTTCGGCGAAGGTGTTCGCGCAGCTTACGCGCTTCGACACGAAGCGCATCGACGTCGTGCATAACGGTGTGGATGAGTCACCGTTCCGTGCGCTGGCGCGAGTGCCGCAGGCGCAATTGCGGGCGCAGATCGGCTTGCCCGAGGACGCGTTTCTCGTTGGTGCGTTTAGTCGCCTCGCGCGATGGAAGGGGCAGCATGTGCTGCTCGAAGCGTTGCTGGACGAGCCGCGCGCGCATGCGGTGTTTGTGGGTGCGCCGCTGTTTGGTGAGGATGCTTACGCCGCCGAACTGCATGCATTTGTCGAAGCGAATGGGTTGCAGGAGCGTGTGCATTTTCTCGGCTTCCGGCATGACATTGCGGCTTGCATGCGTGCTGTTGACGTGATCGCGCATACGTCGATTACGCCCGAGCCGTTTGGACGTGTGGTGGTCGAGGGCATGCTGGCGCAGCGGCCTGTCGTTGCTTCGCGCGATGGCGGTGTGACCGAGATCGTCGAGCACGGCAAGAGTGGGTTGCTCTGCACGCCAGGCGATGCGAAAGAGTTGGCCGCGACGATCGGCAGGCTGCACGATGATGCGGTTTTGCGGGAAGGGCTTGCTGCGCAAGGGCTTGCTACTGCGCGTGAGCGTTTTGGCAAGCAGCAGTATGTCGAGGCTGTTGAGCGCGTGCTGGATGGCGTTGTCGCGCGTGGTAAGTAAGTAGGTCTCTCTTAGGCCTTTGTCGCGGCTCTTGCCGCTTTGGCCTTTCCTTGATTTCGTGTCGGTATGCGAGCGTTGCCCCTGTGCGGGGCGGCACCTACTTTTCTTTGCAGCGGCAAAGAAAAGTAGGCAAAAGAAAGCCGCTCAAACCGCTAGCGCCTGCCACCGTTCACCTCGCGCCATACCAGGTTAATGGCTCCGGAGCGTCTGTCACCACTCGCCCACAACGGGAGTGACAAGGCAATCATACGTCCGGCGGCGCTACGCGCCCCGAAGGGCATAACCCAAAACCAAATGCCCTCGCAAACAGACCGGTTTCCCATGCAGACCCAACCGCAGCGCGCGTAGCGAGCAGCGGGATGAATGAGTCCTTTGTCACTAGCGAGAATGGTGCGAGGCGACAGACGCTCCGGAGCCATTAACCTGGTATGGCGCGAGGTGAACGGTGGCAGGCATTAGCGGTTTGAGCGGCTTTCTTTTGCCTACTTTTCTTTGCCGCTGCAAAGAAAAGTAGGTGCCGCCCCGCACAGGGGCAACGCATGCATACCGACGCGAAATCAAGGAAAGGCCAAAGCGGCCAGGAGCAACGTTTAAGCGATAACCCGCTTCCTGAGCCGCGCAGCGACATTAAGCGCCGGCCGCTCGAAGAGCCGATAGAACACCCAGGCGACTGGAATCACAGCAAGCGTGAACCCAAACGACGGCCAGATTGACGTTTGCAGCTCAGAGCGAAACAGGAGCGATCCGAGCAGCACGAAGAGCGGCAAATGGATGAGGTAAAGCGAGTAGCTGAAATCACCGAGCCTGGAAAACAGCGCTTGCAGCAGCCCAGGAGACGCAGGCGCGGGCCGCGCAAGCGCCTTGACGAGATAGCAAGCAAACGCGCATGCCCAGAGCTGAAACGCGCCAAACTGCCCAAAGTGAAACGCCACGCAACCGGCTGCGGCAAAAAGCGCCGCAGCAGGATACGCAAAGCGAAAACCGGAGGACCCACGCAAACGCACTTCGGCGATCCATGCGCCGAGCATCCACGAGAACCAGTACGACGTGAACACGACGATGTCGTGCCGCTCGAGCGTCAACGCGGATACGACATTGACGAGCGCCACACCAGCGAGCACGACATTCAGGCCGAAACGACGGCGCGCAGCGAAAAGCAGCGGATACAGCAGGTAAAACTGCACTTCGAGCGACAGGGTCCAGAGCGCGCCGTTGGAGCCAAATGTCTTGCCGGCCACGCCTTGCAACGAGAACAGGTTCACGAAGAAGTTACGCACGCCGATATCGTTGATCTTGTGACTCACAGGAAGCAGCGAAAGGCTGATCGAATCTACAGCCAGCGTGAGCAGCAACGCGGCGAGCAGCACCGGATAGATGCGCACGAACCGCCGCAGCCAGAACTGCCGCGCATCGAGCCGGAAATTGGGGTTCGCATTCAGGCGCGCAGCGCCGCTGCGGTGAATGCAATAGCCGCTGATGACGAAAAATATCGGCACGCCCGCCGATCCCCATGCAATGGGGAACGTCAGCCACGCAGCGATAGTGCCGGGGCTCGCGAAGCTGGCGTGCAACTGGTGGAACGCGCCCATGCCGATCCAGGTGACCTGGCGGCAATGGAAATAGGCCACCAGCAGGGCCGCAAAGCCGCGCAGGGCTTCGATCAGATGCTCGCCGGCAAGCTCGCGGGCCGCGGCCGTGGGCCGCGCTGCAGGCGTAGCAGCAGCGGGCAGGGCGGATGCAGGCGGCATGGCGGTTTGGAGTACGGGATCGCTCATCGGTGTCAGCCGGTCCTTGGGGGAGAGTACCCGGCGATCTTAGTGGCGCGCGCGCGAGGGAAGTAAGCAAAAGATTTACAAAATGTATTCATGCGGAAATGAGAAATGGAGAAATAAATGGATTGAAAAACAAAGCAGTTTATTTATCGAATTTGGAATGCTAGTTTGAGTGTGATCGACTATGGTCGCTGGAGAATCCGATGAACCTGCACTTGCTGGCCGGCGTGGCCGTGCTGTTGATACTCGTGGGGGTGTCCGCGTATCGCGAAGCGTTGCGCAATGAGCCCATCCGGCGCGCGCGCACGCGCTCCGGCGCCTTGCCGCCCGCCGATGAGGCGGAGTAGACTGCGCCCGAACGCGACGTCATTGACACGAGCCGGATCAGGAAATTCATGCCGACTTGTTTAGAATTATTCGGAATGGGCGGCAATAATTTCCGGTGTTATGCTGAAAGCACGAAATCTGTATTTGCTGGCCTTTTTTTTATTGCTTAAAAGGCGGTAAACAATCTTATTCAATACAAGAATCTGCCACGGCAGAACCTCGGGGAAGTCGGCTTGCCTCGCTGCGAGACCGAGACTCAAACGAACGATCTGGGAATGGACATCATGCTGAAAGTAACCAAAGCGGTATTTCCTGTTGCAGGCCTTGGGACGCGCTTCTTGCCCGCCACCAAGGCGAGCCCGAAGGAAATGCTGCCGATCGTCGACAAGCCGCTCATTCAGTACGCGGTGGAAGAGGCGATCGCTGCGGGGATTACCGAAATGATCTTCGTGACCGGCCGCAGCAAGCGCGCGATCGAAGACCATTTCGACAAGTCGTACGAGATCGAATGCGAACTCGAAGCCCGCAACAAGCAAAAGCTGCTCGACCTCGTTCGCAGCATCAAGCCCGCGAATGTGGACTGCTTCTACGTGCGCCAGGCCGAGGCGCTCGGTCTGGGTCACGCCGTGCTGTGCGCGGAAAAGCTCGTGGGCGGCTCGCCGTTCGCCGTGATTCTCGCGGACGACTTGCTCTACAGCCCGACGCCCGTCATGAAGCAACTCGTGAACACGTTCAATCACTATCACAGCTCGGTGATCGGCGTGGAATCCATCCCGCGCGAACATAGCGCGTCGTATGGCATTGTCGATGGCCGCGAGTGGGAAGAGGATGTGTTCAAGCTTTCGGGCATCGTCGAAAAGCCGGCGCCCGAAGTCGCGCCGTCGAATCTCGGCGTGGTCGGCCGCTACGTGCTGATGCCCACGATCTTCGATCATCTGCGCTCGTTGAAGCCGGGCGCAGGCGGCGAGTTGCAGCTTACCGATGGATTGCAGTCGCTGCTCACCGAAGAGCAGGTGCTCGCGTACCGCTACATGGGCACGCGTTTCGACTGCGGCAGCAAGCTCGGTTACCTCAAGGCGACGGTGGAGTTCGCGCTGCGCCACCCGGAGGTCAAGGAGGAGTTCGAAGCGTATCTGCAAACGCATCTGCCGGCGGCGCTGGCCGCTGCAGCATAAAAATTCCCCAACGACTCCACGGCGGCACAACCACGCTACGGGGTACATCAAAGCGCGCGGGTTCAGCGCCCGCGCGCTTTTCGCACATCTCGTCTCTCATCCCCATCGACCTCCGCGACCAGGCCTTGCGCCGTCGTCCGGAGAGATTTGCAATCGTCATCGGTGTATAACGATTCTGCGGGCACGCCGAATGCGCACAGCGCCTCGTTTGCGCTCGCGTCGCGCCGATGCTGCGTGAATATTCCAGACACAGGCACGCGCTTCATGAAGGAGAAACCGGTCATGACCAGGCACCTCCCGGTGGCAGGCAGTGAACATCCCACTCCCGCTGGCGCGCAGTGCGTCGGCGCGTGCGACCCGGCGGAGCGCATCAGGGTCGTGCTGATCCTGCGGCGCCAGGCGTCGGCAGAATTTCATGAGCTGGTGGACCGGCTCACCACGAACGATCCGGCCGCGCAGCCGGTTTCCCGCGCGGACTACGAGCGGCGCTTCGGTGCGAGCGCGGCCGACATCAAGCGCGTCGAGCAGTTCGCGAGCGCGCACGGGCTCAATGTCGATCAAGCCGATGCCTCGGCGCGCCGCGTCGTGCTCTCGGGCACGGTGCAGCAATACAACGCCGCCTTCGGCATCGACCTGCAGCGCTTCGAACATCAGGTCGGCAAGACCGTGCATCACTTTCACCAGCCGAGCGGCCCGCTGCATTTGCCGGAAGACATGCACGAGGTCGTCACCGCCGTGGTGGGGCTCGACAACCGCGCGAAGGCGCAGCCGCACTTTCGCATCGTGCCGACGAGTCTGGCGGCAACACCGGAAGCCGCAGCACAAACGCCCGGCGCGCCCATTCGTCCGCCAATCCGCGCTGCACGTGCGGTCACCAGATCGTTTACGCCTTTGCAACTCGCGGAGCTTTACAGCTTTCCCGCGGGCGACGCCAGCGGCCAGTGCATTGCCATCATCGAAATGGGCGGCGGCTATGACAAGGCGGACCTCAGCGCGTATTTCAGCGAGCTGGGCGTGAGCGCGCCGCGCGTGGAGGACGTCTCTGTCGATCAGACGACGAATGCGCCGACCGGCGACCCCAACGGCCCCGACGCCGAAGTCACGCTCGATGTAGAGATCGCCGGTGCGCTCGCGCCGGGCGCGCTCATCGCCGTGTATTTCGCGCCGAACAGCGAATCCGGCTTCGTGGATGCGGTGAGCGCCGCGCTGCACGACAGCCAGCGCAAACCGTCGATCATCTCGATCAGCTGGGGCGCGCCGGAGTCGGCGTGGTCGCAGCAAACGCTCGGCGCGCTGAACGACGCGTTGCAAACGGCCGTTGCGCTCGGCGTGACCGTGTGCGCGGCCTCGGGCGACAGCGGCTCGTCGGACGGCGTGAGCGACGGCGCCGATCATGTCGACTTTCCCGCTTCGAGCCCTTATGCGCTCGGCTGCGGCGGCACGCACATCGCGGCGTCGAACGGACGCATCTCGCAGGAAACCGTCTGGAGCGAAGGCGCAGACGGCGCGACGGGCGGCGGCGTGAGCGCGACGTTCGCGCTGCCGGACTGGCAAAAGGGCTTGCGCGTCGTGCGCGGCAGCGGCGGGGCGGGTGCGCTGGTGCGGCGCGGCGTGCCCGATGTCGCCGCCGACGCTGACCCCGCCACGGGCTACGAGGTGCGCGTGGCCGGCGCGGATACGGTGGTGGGCGGCACGAGCGCCGTCGCGCCGCTGTGGGCCGCGCTGATCGCGCGTATCAACGCGGCGCGCGGCAAGCCCGTGGGCTTCGCGAATGCGAAGCTCTATGCGCAGCCCGGCGCTTTCAACGACGTGACGAGCGGCAGCAACGGCGACTTCTCGGCGGCCCCCGGCTGGGACGCCTGCACGGGTCTCGGCACGCCGGTGGGCAGCAAGGTGGCAGCCGCGCTCGGCTCGGCGTAGGATGAGCGCGGCGCCCCGCCGCTACGGCAAGAAGCGGTGAAAGGCTGGTGGCGGGCGCGATGCGGGTTGCATGAGAGGTTGCATTCGAAGTTGCATTCACTGTCTCAAACGCGAACACATAAAGTGGAGACGACATGAACGACGAAGCGCAGTCCACCAAAGGCAATGGCGGCGCTCAAGGGGCCAGCCCCGCGAGCGGCAACGGCAAACATCGCGCGCAGGCCGACCAGCCGTGCTTCGATCCCACCGCTTATGGCAACGGTCCCGACGACTTCGTCACCGACATGACCGAGAACGCGGCGATCACGCATCACGCCATTCAGATCGGCAAGGAAGTCATCGCCTACACGGCAACGGCAGGCCACCTCGTGACCGTCGATCCGAGCAGCTCGCAGCCCAACGCCAAGATCTTCTACGTGGCGTTCACGAAGGACGGCGTGCAGGCGCAGGACCGTCCCGTCACGTTCTTCTACAACGGCGGGCCGGGCTCGTCTTCCGTGTTCGTGCTGCTCGGCTCGTTCGCGCCCAAGCGCATCAAGACCTCGATGCCGGGCTTCACGCCGCCCGCGCCCTATGCGCTCGAAGACAATCCGGACAGCCTGCTCGACAAGAGCGACCTCATCTTCATCAATCCGGTGGGCACGGGCTATTCGGCTGCGGTCGCGCCGCATCACAACCGCGACTTCTGGGGCGTGGATCAGGACGCGGATTCGCTCAAGCAGTTCATCAAGCGCTATCTCTCGGCGAACGATCGCTGGAATTCGCCAAAGTTTCTCTACGGCGAATCGTATGGCACGGCGCGCAGTTGCGTGCTCGCGTACCGGCTGCACGAGGATGGCGTGGACCTGAACGGCATCACGCTGCAGTCGTCGATACTCGATTACACGCAAAGCGGCAATCCGGTGGGCGCGCTGCCTACTGCGGCCGCCGACGCGTGGTATCACAAGCGCCTTGGCGTGACGCCCGCGCCGAAGGACTTGCAGGCGTTCGCCGCGCAGGTCGCGCAATTCGCACGCACCGATTATCTTCAGGCGCTCTCGAAGTTTCCCGATCCTGGCGACAAGAGCATTCCGGCTACGCTCAAGACGCTGTCGCAATACACGGGCATCGACACGCAAACGCTGGAGTCGTGGAATCTCGACATCGCCTCGTACGACAGCCGCGGCAACTCGCTTTTCCTCACCGCGCTCATGAAGGACAAGGGCGTGGCGCTCGGCTCGTACGACGGCCGCGTGACCGCCATCGACACGGGCATTGCGGGCAACATCGACCCCAACTCGGGCGGCAACGATCCCACCATGACGGCGGTGAGCGGCGTGTATACGGCGATGTGGAACAGCTACCTGAACGAGCAGCTCAAGTTCCGCACGAACTCGTCGTTCACGGATCTGAACGACCAGGCGTTCAAGAACTGGAACTTCGGCCATATCGATCCGACCGGCGCGCAAAAGGGCGTGGACGCGCAGGGCAATATCGTGCTCTACACGGCGGGCGACCTGGCGGCGGTGATGGCGTTGAACCCGGATTTGCGCGTGCTTTCGGCGAACGGCTACTACGACTTCGTCACGCCGTTCTACCAGACCGTGATCGATCTGCAGAAGATGCCGCTCCTCGACCAGAAGGTGCGCGACAACCTGAGCGCGCGCTTCTATCCCTCGGGGCACATGGTGTATCTCGACGCCGGCTCACGCACAGCGCTCAAGGCCGATCTCGCGAAGCTCTATCAGGTCGCCGTGACGGACCGCCCAGCGGTGGCACGCATTCGCGCGCTTCAGCGCATGAGCACGATGAGTACCATGCATCATTGATGCCTTCGGTGGCGCACGCGTTATTGCGTGCGCCCCTGCGCCATCGCTTCAAGACATGCGCGCGCGTCGCCTTGCACGAGACGCGCCGCGCACGCGATCATCAAGTTCTTCGTCAGGCCGAAATCTTCCACCAGATAGCCGCGTTCACACACGCGCCCCTGCGCGTTGGGCACCGAAGGCACGCGCTCAATGAGCGTGCCTTCGTCGGACGAGTAGGCCCAGATTTCCTTGCCTAGCGCGGCGGCATAGCCGATCTCGAATGCAGTGCCGGAGTCGGGCTCGCCGGGGCCGCGAAAGTCGTTGACATTGGCCATCACGATGTCGGCGGCGCGGATCGACTCGATGTTCGCGCGATAGATCCACGCGGCCTGGCGCGGGCCGTCGAGGTCCGGGGGCGCTTGCGCGTCGAGCGGATAGACGCCCTCGAAGCCAAACTCCGCACACGCGGCGACGAGGCGCGCGCCGTGCTCGAGCGCGTCGCGCCGGAAGACGTCGAAGCCGGCAAGATACACGCGCGGGCGGCGGGGCAGCGGGGTCGTAATCATGGCGCGCGGTCCTTCGTGCAAGGGGTTCGTCGAGAGTGAGTTCGACGATTCTAGCGCCAGCTCCCGGGCCGGAGTGGTTTCGGGCATCTTCCTGCTACTTACAAACAGTTGACAACAATTGTTGCCTCTCGCTACGATGATGCACTTTGCATGTTGTCGTGCGGTGTTGCGAGCCGCGCAGGCACACGCAGTTCGTTGCGGGCGCAACATATTGGGGATGCACCCCGGGGATGCGCTCTTATTCCCTGGCCTTTGCCTGCGCGGCATTGGCTTTGCACCATGTTGGAGACCATGAATACGATCGCCGGCGGCCAGTCGAAGGCCGCATTACAAAATATCGAGACGCGCGCCTATTCCAAGGCTACGTTGCGTCTGCTGCCGTTTCTTTTCCTTTGCTATGTAGCGGCGTATCTCGACCGCGTCAACGTCGGCTTCGCCAAGCTGCAGATGCTGAGCGACCTGCAGTTCAGCGAAACCGTGTACGGTCTCGGCGCGGGCATTTTCTTTATCGGCTACTTTTTCTTCGAAGTCCCGAGCAATATCCTCATGCACCGTGTGGGCGCGCGCGTGTGGATCGCGCGCATCATGATTACGTGGGCCGTGCTGTCGGCGGCCACGCTGCTCGTGCAGACGCCCACGCAGTTCTATTTCGTGCGCTTCCTGCTGGGCGTGGCCGAGGCGGGCTTCTTCCCCGGCATCGTGCTCTATCTCACCTATTGGTTCCCGGCCGCGCGCCGCAGCCGCATGAATGCGCTGTTCATGATCGGCATTCCGATCGCGGGCGTGCTGGGCGGCCCGCTCTCGGGGTGGATTCTCTCGGCCTTCACCGGCGCGAACGGCTGGTCGGGCTGGCAATGGCTCTTCCTGATCGAAGCGGTGCCTTCGCTCGTGCTGGGCGTGGTCACGCTCTTCTATCTGCCCAACGGCATTCGCGCGGCGAAGTGGCTCTCGGAAGATGAGAAGGCCGTGCTCGAACGCAATATCGCCCAGGACCAGGCCGGCAAGGGGCATGCCTCGATCGGCTCGGTGTTCGCCAACGGCCGCGTGTGGCTCATGGCCGTGATTTACTTCTGCTGCATGATGGGCCTTTACGGCATCAGCTTCTATCTGCCCACGCTCATCAAGGCGAGCGGCGTGAAGAATGCGCTGGACGTGGGCCTGCTCACCGCCATTCCGTATGCATGCGCCGTGTTCAGCATGCTGTTCGTCGCGAAGAGCGCCGACCGCACGGGCGAGCGCCGCTGGCACTTCGCCATCGCTTCGCTGGCTTCGGCAGTCGGCCTGTATTTCAGCACCGTGTTCGGCAACAACGTGCCGCTCGCCATGCTCGCGCTCTCGGTGGGCGCGGCCGGCATGCTCGCGACGATGCCCGTGTTCTGGACCTGGCCCAGCGCGATTCTCGCTGGCGGCTCGGCTGCCGCCGCCATCGGCATGATCAACTCGATCGGCAATCTCGCGGGCTTCGTGAGCCCTTCGATCATCGGCTGGATGAAGGATGTGACGCAAAGCACGAACGCGGGCATGTACTGCGTTTCGGCGGCGATGGTGCTAGGCGCGGTGCTTGCTCTGCTGCAGCCGAAGAAGCTTGTTAACGGCTGATCGAGCCGGTCGTGAGGATTGCGCGGTATTGAACAAGAAAAGCAGCGGCACTGTCCGCTGCTTTTTTTCGTCGTCGGCTTAACATGTCGGGAAACCCCTGGTATTTCCCGCATGTTGCGCGACGATCGATTGTGGCGACAAATGTAGGCTTTGACCGCGCAAGACAACGACGAGAGAAGAGGACCGACCCATGAACCGACTGAAGCGGCTGTCGCTGGCCTGCTGGGCCATCGTGCCGTGCCTCTCGCTGCTGCAGCCGGCGTCCGCCCAGGTCGCGCAACCCACGCTGGAGAAAATCCGCTCGGCGAACATCATCGCCATTGGCTATCGCGAGACTTCGGTGCCGTTCTCGTACGTGATTGGCGACAACCAGGTAATCGGCTTTTCGCAGGATATCTGCGACAAGGTGATCGAAGCGGTCAAGGTAAAGACGAAGCGCCCGAATCTACAGGTGCGTTTCATTCCCGTCACTTCGCAAAACCGCATTCCACTCGTGCAGAACGGCACCGTGGATCTGGAGTGCGGCGTCACGACGAACCTGAAGGCGCGCCAGGACCAGGTGAGCTTTTCCTATACGTTCTTTGTCGCGACCACGCGCCTGCTCACGCTCAAGGACTCGGGCGTTCACGACTTTCGCGATCTCGTGGGCAAGACGGTGCTCACGAACCAGGGCACGACGTCCGAGCGGATCTTGCGGCGCATGAACATCGAGAAGCAGATGAACATGCGCATCATCAGCGCACGCGATTATGGCGAGGGGCGCGCCACGCTCGAGTCGGGGCGCGCCGTGGCCTACATGATGGACGACGTGCTGCTCGCCGGCACGCGCTCGCTGACCACGAGGCCCTCCGAATGGGTGATCGTGGGCACGCCGCAATCATCGGAGGCTTATGCCTTCATGATGCGCAACGGCGACCCTGAATTTCGGCAACTCGTGAACAACACGATGGCGGCGCTGATGAAGAACGGCGAAATCAACGCGATGTACGCGAAGTGGTTCGAGAAGCCGGTGCCGCCCAAAGGCGTGAATTTCGACTTTCCGATGAGCGAACAACTGCGCGCGCTTTACGCGGCGCCAAACGATCGCGCGTTCGACTAGGCGCGGCGTGCACGCGCGAACCGTGAGATGATCTCGTTCCTGGCGCGGCGGGCGGCGTGGATTGAAATGTGCATATGAGTCCAGGCCGCCGATGCGCGCAATGAATCAATTAACGTGTAGAAAGCGGGAAAAGCGGGAGCGGACATGCAAGAAGACGGCAGCACGGTGGTGATCGTTGGGGCAGGGCACGCGGGCGGCAACGCCGCGGCGCTGCTGCGGCAATACGGCTTTGGCGGCCGCGTCGTGCTGGTCGGCGAAGAACCGGTGCCGCCTTACCACCGGCCGCCGCTCAGCAAAGCCTATTTGAAGGGCGAGGCCGATGTCGAGCGCCTGTGGCTGAAGCCGCGTGCGTTCTACGACGAGCAGCGCATCGAGTTGAAGCTCGGCGCGAGCGCGCAGTCGCTCGACCGCGCGAACCGCACGCTCACGCTCGCCGACGGCAGCCACGTTCAATACGACAAGCTCATTCTCGCCACCGGCTCGACGCCGCGCGTGCTGACGGTGCCGGGGCACGATCTCGCGGGCGTGATCGCGCTGCGCTCGCTTGCGGACGCAGACGTGCTGCGCGAGCGTGTGAAGCCGGGCGAGAAGCTCGTGGTGATCGGCGCGGGTTATATCGGCCTCGAAGCGGCTGCGGCCGCGCGCCAGCTCGGCCACGAGGTCACGGTGCTCGAAGCCGCGCCGCGCGTGCTGGGCCGCGTGACGGGCGAGACCGTTTCCACTTTCTATGCGAACGAGCATCGCGCGCAGGGCGTGGCGTTGCGCCTGAACGCGAAGATCGAGGCGCTCGTGGGCGAGGGCGGCAAGCTCACGGGCGTAAAGCTGGCCGATGGCGAGATCGTGCCCGCCACGCTCGCGCTGGTCGGCATCGGCATCGTGCCGAACGAGGCGCTTGCGAAAGCAGCGGGCATTCAGTGCGCAAACGGCATCGAGGTGGACGACGACGCGCGCACGAGCGACCCCGATGTCTTCGCTATCGGCGATTGCGCGCACCGGCCGCTTGCGCATTACGGCCGCGCGGGGCGCCTGGAAAGCGTGCACAACGCGGTGGAGCAGGCGAAGCTCGCGGCCGCTGCAATCGTCGGCAAGCCGCGCCCCGCGTGCGACGCGCCGTGGTTCTGGTCCGATCAGTACGACCTCAAGCTCCAGACGGTGGGCCTGCTCGAGGGCTATGACGAGGCCATCGTGCGCGGCGACCCTGCCGCGCGCCGCTTCGCGGTGTATTACCTGAAGGACCGCGTGCTGCTCGCGGTCGACGCCGTCAATTCGATGCCCGATTTCCTCTGCGGCAAGAAGCTCGTGGGCAAGGGCGTGAAGCTCGACCTCGATGCGCTGCGCGATCCGGCCACGGATATGGGCAAGTTTGCCGCGGCGGCGCTGGCCTGAGCGGTGAAGTGAGGGGACGGCGACGTCCCCGTTATTTTCGCGACCGGGATACGCTGCGCGTCGGTTAAACCGTCCCAGCATCCCGATCGCCCGATGAATCCCTCCGTCAATCCCGCTTCTGGCGCCCAGCGCGGCCTCCAGTCCACCGCCTTCGCGCAGCCCGGCGCACCCGCACTGGCGGGCCCGGAGGACATCCGCTACGACTTCAATTTCGGCGCCCGCGTGCAGGTGCCGAAAGACGGCTGGCGCGTGCGCATGCACGATCTCGACACCGCCAACCTGCTGTTCGACGAGGCGTTGAGCGCGGGCGAGATCGCTACGAGCCGCCGCAAATACCATGTGCGCTTCCTGCTGGAGGTGTTCGACGGCGCGCGCCTCGTCTTTTCGCATTCCTTCGATGCGGCAGGGCGTCGCGTACGCGTGGAAGTGGGATCGGGCGCGATCGGCGATGCGATCGCCTGGATGCCGGCCTTCGAGGCCTTCCGTGCGCAGCATGGCTGTGCGCTGACCGTGCGGGTGGCGGCGTCGCTGCATGCGCTGTTCGAGGCGGGCTATCCCGCCATCGCATTCACGGCGGCCGCCGGTGCCGAAGACGAGACCGGCGAGCCCGTCTACGCGACTTACCGCGTCGGCGCCTACCGGCCGCTCGCCGACCGCGACCATCAGCCTACCGACCTGCGCGTAAGCAATTTGCAGGATTTCGCTTCGTACATGCTGGGCGTGCCCGCACTCGAGCGCCGCCCACGCGTCCCGGTCGCGAACCCTGAACGTGAAATTGCCGGGCGCTACGTGTGTATTGCCACACAAGCCTCGTCGCAGTGCAAATACTGGAACAACCCGCATGGCTGGCCGGCGCTCGTCGCACACCTGAAGTCGCGCGGCTACCGGGTGCTGTGCATCGACCGCGACCGCGAATATGGCTTGCCGGGCGAACTGAACGTCATGCCCGAAGGCGCCGAGGATTTCACGGGCGCACGGCCGTCGACGGAACGCGCGAGCCTGCTCGCCCACGCCGACTTTTTCGTGGGTCTTGGCAGCGGACTTTCGTGGCTCGCGTGGGCCGTGGGTGCGCCGGTCGTGCTGATCAGCGGCTTCTCGCACCCGAAGGCGGAATTCCACACGCCGTGGCGCGTGATCAACTTCCACGCCTGCAATAGCTGCTACAACGACACGCGCTACGAGTCCGACGACAGCGACTTCGGCTGGTGCCCGCGCCATGCGGGCGACGCGTTCCGCTACCAGTGCACGAAGGCCATTACGCCGGCCCATGTGATCGGCGTGGTGGACCGGCTCATTGCGACGCTCGGCGAAGCACATCGAAGCGAATGAAGTCTCGAACGGCGCCTCGATCTGCGCTTTGGTCCGCACTGTCACAAGTCTCGGCTAGAATGCGAACGCGGCGCCGCCCAGGAGGCGGCTCAATCCGATAAAGAAGCCGCGCTATCCGGTGTTCGCGACCAACCGAACGCCGCCACTCGAGGAGAGTGACGCAATGGAACAACGCTCCCGTTTTGGGGCGAGCCTGCTGCCATACCTGCTCGTCGGCCCGCAGCTTGCGGTGACCGTGATCTTTTTCCTTTGGCCCGCTGCAGTGGCGCTCTTGCAGTCCACCCAGGCGCAAGACGCCTTCGGCACGTCGTCCGTGTTCGTCGGCTTCGCCAACTTCACGCGGCTCCTGCACGATCCGCTCTATCTGGCCTCTGTGCAGACCACGCTCGTTTTCACGGCGCTCGTCACGTTCGGCGGCCTCGCCATCTCGCTGCTGCTGGCCGCCATGGCGCACCATGTGACGCGCGGCAAGCGCTTTTATCAAACCTTTCTCATCTGGCCGTATGCGGTCGCGCCTGTTATCGCCGCCGTGCTGTGGGGCTTTCTGTTCAACCCGAGCATCGGCCTCGTGACGTTCGCGCTCGCGCGCTTTGGCGTCACGTGGAATCACGCGCTCAATCCCGGCCAGGCCATGACGCTCGTTGTGGTCGCATCGGTCTGGCAGCAGATCAGCTACAACTTCCTGTTCTTCTACGCGGGCCTGCAGTCCATTCCGCAATCGCTTTTCGAGGCGGCCGCCATCGATGGCGCGGGCCCCGTGCGGCGCTTCTTCGGCATTGCGTTTCCGCTGCTTTCGCCCACAAGCTTCTTTCTGCTCGTAGTGAACGTGGTCTACGCGCTCTTCGATACCTTCCCGGTGATCGACGCCGCAACGGGCGGCGGACCTGGCCAGGCCACGCGCACGCTCGTCTACAAAATCTTCGACGAAGGATTTCGCGGCCTCGACATCGGCAGCTCGGGCGCGCAATCGGTCGTGCTGATGCTGATCGTCACGGCGCTCACGATCTTCCAGTTCCGCTTCATCGAACGTCGGGTGCAATACTGATGGTCGAGAACCGCAAATACTTCAACCTGTTCTGCCACGTCATGCTGCTGCTCGGCGTGGCGGTGGTGGCCTTCCCCGTCTACGTGGCGTTTTGCGCGGCCACGATGAACGAGAAAGAGGTCTTCTCGGTGCCGCTCTCGCTCGTGCCGAGCACGCACCTGTTCGCGAACATGGCCACGGTGTGGAACGTGGGCACAGGCAGCGCGGCGAGCCCGTTCGGCGCGATGCTCATGAACAGCGTCATCACGGCGCTCGTGATCTCAGTGGGCAAGATCGCCATTTCGATCATCTCGGCCTATGCAATCGTGTTCTTCCGCTTTCCGTTCCGCCGTCTCGCGTTCTGGCTGATCTTCGTGACGCTCATGCTGCCCGTGGAAGTGCGCATTTTCCCCACGGTGCAGGTCGCGGCCACGCTGCATCTCACGAACACGTATGCGGGCCTCACGCTGCCGCTCATCGCCTCGGCCACGGCCACGTTCCTGTTCCGCCAGTTCTTTCTCACGCTGCCCAACGAGCTGATCGAGGCGGCGCGTATCGACGGCGCGGGGCCGCTGCGTTTCTTCTGGGACGTGGTGCTGCCGCTATCTAAAACGAACATCGCGTCGCTGTTCGTCATCACGTTCATTTACGGCTGGAACCAGTATCTGTGGCCGATCCTCATGTCGAGCACGGCCTCGATGACGACCGCCGTGGTGGGCATCAAGAGCATGATTTCGAGCGGCGACGCGGCCACGCAATGGCATCTCGTGATGTGCGCGACGATGATCGCCATGCTGCCGCCGCTCGTGGTGGTGCTGGCCATGCAGCGCTGGTTCGTGCGCGGCCTCGTGGATGTGGAGAAATAAGCATGGATGCAATTCGGGAGACGGCATGACGGCATTGAGCATACGGGGCGTCACGAAGTCGTACGACGGCGCGCAACAGGTGTTGCATGGCATCGACGTGCAGGTGGCGGACGGCGAATTCATGGTGCTCGTCGGGCCTTCGGGCTGCGGGAAGTCCACCCTGCTGCGCATGGTCGCGGGGCTGGAGACCATCACGTCGGGCGAGATCGCCATCGGCGAGAAAGTGGTCAATCGCGTGGAGCCGAAGGATCGCGACATCGCCATGGTGTTCCAGAACTATGCGCTTTATCCGCACATGAGCGTCGCGCGTAACATGGGCTACAGCCTCAAATTGCAGGGGCTCGACCGCGCGACGATCGATTCGCGCGTGGCGGCGGCCGCCGAAATCCTGGAGCTGGGCAAGCTGCTGGAGCGCAAGCCGCGCGAGCTTTCGGGCGGGCAGCGCCAGCGCGTGGCGATGGGCCGCGCGATCGTGCGCGAGCCTTCGGTGTTCCTGTTCGACGAGCCGCTTTCGAATCTCGATGCGAAGCTGCGCGTGCAAATGCGCCTGGAAATCCAGCGTCTGCATGCGCGTCTGCGCACCACGAGCCTGTACGTCACGCACGACCAGATCGAGGCGATGACGCTCGCGCAGCGTGTGATGGTGCTCAACGGCGGACGCGCGGAGCAGATCGGCACGCCCAGCGAAGTGTACGACCGGCCCGCTTCGATGTTCGTGGCGAGTTTCATTGGCTCGCCCGCCATGAACCTGCTGCGTGGGCGTGTGAGCGGCGACGGCCAGCGCTTCGAAATTGCGGGTAACGGGCCACATCTGCCGCTGGGCGATGCGCCGGCCTGGCTGCCGAAGGGCGCGGAATGCGTACTGGGCGTGCGGCCCGAGCATATGCACGCGCGTGGCGCCAATGAGCCGGTTACGCTCGAAGTCGAGACCTGTGAACTGCTCGGCGCCGACAATCTCGCGCACGGCCGCTGGGGCAGCGCGGATGTGGTGGTGCGCCTGCCGCATGAAACGCGGCCCACGCCTGGCGAGCGGCTGGCGGTGCACCTGCCGCCTGCGCGCCTGCATTTCTTCGATCCGGCTACGGGAAAGCGGCTGGGTTAGAGCCGCCACCGTTGCTGCCAAAACCGCGGCCTGCGCGCGAATGCGCTGCTCGCCGCGGTCTCGATTGTCGTAAACTGTCGCATCACGCGGGCGCGATTGCCGCCTGCGCAATTCGTACCGGCAACAGCCGGCACCCACACGAACTGGCGACATGGCCGTAATCCCTTTTCTCCGCATCCTCGCCCAATCCGCACGAATCGCGCTTAACGCGCGCCGGAGCCTTGCTTGAGCCCGCGCGAACTGCCCACGGGGCTGATGCTCGTTCACGGCAACCAGCCCGAGCGCATGCGCGATCTGATCGTGAACTGGATCGGTCAGAACCCGGTCGCGCCGCTCGAAAAGGAAATGTTCCTCGTGCAGAGCAACGGCATCGCGCAGTGGCTCAAGCTCGCGTTTGCCGCCGATCCCGAGGAGGGCGGGTGCGGTATCGCGGCGGCGTTCGAAATGTCGCTGCCGTCGCGCTTCCTGTGGCAGGTGTATCGCGCCGTGCTCGGTAACGACGCGGTGCCCGCGGTCTCGCCGTTCGACAAGTCGCGCCTCGTCTGGCGGCTCATGCGCATGCTGCCAGCGCTGCTCGACGAGCCGGGCTACGAGCCCCTGAAACGCTTCATGGCCAACGACGAGGACCAGCGCAAGTGTTTCCAGCTCGCGCAGCGCGTGGCGGATTTGCTCGACCAGTACCAGGTCTATCGCGCGGACTGGCTCGCTGCGTGGGCCGCGAACGAGGACGTGCTGATCGACGCGCGCAACGCACGTGTGCCCTTGCCCGAGGAGGCGCGCTGGCAGGCGGCGCTCTGGCGCGCGTTGCTCGCGGACGTGAGCGCGCAGGCGCAAGACGGCATTGGCTTGCGCGACACGGGCCGCGCCGCCGTGCACGAGGCGTTCATGGCGCGCGCACAGTCCTGGCAGGAGGGCGACCCACGGCCGAAAGGCTTGCCGCGCCGGCTCGTGGTGTTCGGCATTTCTAGTCTCGCGCGCCAGTCGGTGGAAGTGCTGGCGGCGCTCGCGCGCTGGAGCCAGGTGCTGATGTGCGTGCATAACCCTTGCATGCATTACTGGGCCGACATCGTCGCCGACCAGGACCTGCTGCGCGCGCGGCACGCGCGCCAGCGCCGCCGTGCGGGCGCGCCGGACCAGCTCGACGAGGCGCAACTGCATCTGCATTCGCAGCCGCTGCTCGCGGCGTGGGGCAAGCAGGGGCGCGACTTCATCGGCCTGCTCGACGAATACGATAGCGACGAAGCGCGCGAAACCTACACGCCACATTTCACGCGCATTGGCCAGCGTATCGATCTGTTCGACGGCGAAGACGCGCTCACGCTGCTCTCGCAGTTGCAGGACGATATTCGCGATCTGCGGCCGCTTGGCGAGACGCGCGAGCACTGGGATCCCGTCAACGCGCAGGACGACGAATCAATTCGTTTTCACGTTGCGCACAGCGCGCAGCGCGAAGTGGAGATTCTGCACGACCGTCTGCTTGCCGCGTTTGCGGCGGATTCCACATTGCGTCCGCGCGACGTGATCGTCATGGTGCCCGACATCGAGGTCTACGCGCCGCATATCCAGGCCGTGTTCGGCCTGCTAGACGGCAACGACCCGCGCAGCATTCCGTTCAGCGTGGCCGACCGCGCGCAGCGCGCGTTCGACCCGCTCATCGGCGCGCTGGAAATGCTGCTTTCGCTGCCGTATTCGCGCGTGACGGTGAGCGACGTGCTCGATCTGCTCGAAGTGCCGGCCGTGCGCGCGCGTTTTGGCATCGACGTCGAAGACGTGCCTACGTTGCGCAACTGGATCGACGGCGCGAATATCCGCTGGGGTCTGCACGCGGGCCAGCGCGCGAGCCTCGGGCTTCCCCAGGCCGACGAACTGAGTGCGCCCAATAGCTGGGCGTTCGGCTTACGGCGCATGCTGCTGGGCTACGCCGCGGGCGAGCGTGCGGGCGCATGGCGCGGCATCGAGCCGTACAGCGAGATCGGCGGGCTGGACGCCGCGTTGCTCGGCCCGCTCACGCGCCTCGTGGATGCGCTCGACCACGCATGGCGCACGCTGCGCGAACCGGCCACGGTGGAGGTGTGGTGCGAGCGTTTGCGCGCGTTGAAAGCGGCCTTCTTCAAGGCGGAGGACGAAGACGCCTACACGCTCGATCGCCTCGACGGCGCGCTCGAAACGTGGCGCGAAGCCTGCGACGAAGCCGCGCTCACCGAGACCTTGCCGCTCGCCATCGTCGCGGAGAACTGGCTTGCGGCGCTCGAAGGCGGCGGCCTCTCGCAGCGTTTTTTCGCGGGTGCGGTGACGTTTGCCACGCTCATGCCGATGCGGGCCATTCCATTCCGGCGCGTGTGCCTGCTCGGCATGAACGACGGCGACTATCCGCGCAGCCGCACGCCGCTCGACTTCGACCTCATGCGCCGCGACTATCGTCCGGGCGACCGCTCGCGCCGCGAAGACGACCGCTATCTGTTCCTCGAAGCGCTGCTCTCGGCGCGCGACCATCTGCACGTTTCGTGGATCGGGCGCAGCGTCACCGACAACACGCCGCGCCCGCCCTCGGTGCTGGTGGGGCAGTTGCGCGATCACCTGAAGGCCGGCTGGCGGCTAGAAGGCGAAGAAGATGCCGGCGGCGAAGCGCTGCTCGACGCGTTGACCATCGAGCATCGCTTGCAGCCGTTCAGTCCGGACTATTTTCCGCCGCGGCCCGAAGCGTCGACGCTTTACACGTACGCGCACGAATGGAGCAAGCCCGCTGAGATGCGGCCCGCGGCTGAAGCCAACGCCGAAGTCCTCGCGCCGCCCGAACGCGACGAGCCGCTTTCGATTCGAGAACTCGGGGAATTTCTGCGCGAGCCGGTGCGAAGCTTCTTCCGGCAGCGTCTGCGCGTGGCGTTCGAAAGCGAGGACGCGGCGAGCGAAAATCACGAGCCCTTCGAGGTAGACGCGTTGCAGGCGTGGCAGTTGCAAGGCGAACTGATCCGCGCGCAGGTCATGGCGATGGAGCGCGGCGAGGACGATCTCGAACCGGCTGCGCTGGCGCGCCTCGAGCGCATGCATCGCAGCGGTGACCTCGCGACCGGCGGCTTTGGCGAAGTGATCGGCGAGGAACTGCTCGCGCCCATGCCCGAGCTTTTTGCCGAATATCGCAAGGCGCTCGCGCGCTGGCCCGAGCCGCTCGAGCATCAATATGAAATTCGTCTCGAGGCGACGCTGGATGGCCGCGTCATTTCGCTCGACGACTGGCTCGACGATTTGCGCGCGGGCCCGGATGGCGCACTTGGCCGCGTGATTCTGGAGCCGGGCACGCTCGTGAAGGACCACCGCTATCGCAGCGACCGTCTCGTGCCCTATTGGGTCACGCACGTGGCCGCACAGATCGCGGCCGGGCCGGTGACCACGGTGATCGTGAGCAAGGTGGGCGTGGCGGAGTTCGCGCCGCTCGACGCGCAGGTTGCGCGCGACTATCTGCTCGCGTTGCTCGCCGCATGGGACGATGGCGCGCGCCGGCCCTTGCCGCTCGCGGTGAAGACCGCATTCGCATGGCTGCGCAAGTTGCCGGACACCTTCGACGGCGCGCGCGCGACGGTTCCGGCCGAAGCGTGGGAAGCGGCGCTCGCGGCCTACGAGGGCAATGGGCGCACGCCCGGCGAACGCGAGACGAACGCGTATTTGCGCCGCGCCTTCCCCGCTTTCGACGCGCTCGCCGCCCAGGACGATTTCATCGCGCTCGCCACCACCTTGCTGCTGCCGGTAAGCCGCGCGCCGCTCGCGTCGTCGCGTGCGAAGCGGGCCTCGGGCGAGGCGGGAGAAACGGCATGAATCCGCTCGGGACCATGGACGCACAAGTACTCGAACCGTTGCGCTTTCCGCTCTACGGCAGCCGCCTGATCGAAGCGAGCGCGGGCACCGGCAAGACCTTCACGATCGCCATGCTGTACGTGCGCCTCGTGCTGGGTCACGGCGCGCTCAACGCATCGAGCGATGACGCGGATTTCAATGACGAGGCACGCACGGCAGGACGCGCACTTACGCCGCCCGAAATTCTCGTCGTGACGTTCACCGACGCGGCCACGAAAGAACTGCGCGAGCGTATTCGCGCGCGTCTCATCGAAGCCGCTGAATGCTTTCGCGTCGAGCCTGAAGACGTGCCAGAGCGGGAGCCTGGCGAGGACTTGCTGCACGACCTGCGCGAGGACTACGCGCCGGAGCAATGGTCCGCGTGCGCGCGGCGCCTTCAGCTCGCGGCCGAATGGATGGACGAAGCTGCCGTCTCGACGATCCACGGCTGGTGCAACCGCATGCTGAGCGAGCATGCGTTCGACAGCGACAGCCTCTTTTCGCAGACGCTCGAAACCGACCAGACGGAGTTGCGCGCCGAAGTCGTGCGCGACTACTGGCGCACCTTCATGGCGCCGCTCGACGCGGCGAGCGCTGCAGAAGTGAGGACGTGGTTCGCGAGCCCCGACGCATTGCTCGACGCCATACGCGGGCTGCTTGCGCACGCCGACCGTTTGCCGGATGCGGGCGACCCCGATGCGGCGCTCGCAGACGCCCGCAAGCGCGCAAGCAACGAACTCGAAACGCTGAAGGCGCCGTGGCGCGTGTGGATCGACGAGGTCGAGGCGTTGCTCCACGCGGCGCGCGCAGCGAAGCAGTTCGAAGCCAGAAAGCTCAATTCAAAGCACTCCGAAACATGGATCGGCAAGTTGCGAGACTGGGCCAACGACCCCGAATCCGCGCATCCGGGCTTCGACGACAAGGCGGCCGTGTGGACGCGCCTCACGCCCGCTGGTCTTGCCGAGATCTGGGTGAAGGGCGAGCCGCCGGAGCATGCCGCGTTCGTGGCGATGGAAACCCTGCGCGAGTCGCTGGCTTCGCCGCCCGAGGCAAAGCAGGACCTCTTGTGCCACGCGGCGCGCTGGGTGGCGAAGCGCTTCGAGGAAGAAGAGGCGCGCCGCTCGCAAATGGGCTTCGACGACCTGCTCACGCGGCTGCGCGTGGCGCTGCAGCGCGAAAACGGCCCGCGTCTTGCGGAAATCATCCGCAAGCAGTACCCGGTCGCGCTGATCGACGAGTTTCAGGACACGGACCCGGTCCAGTATCAGATCTTCGATGCGGTCTACCGTATCGCGGAGCACGACACCGAGACGGCGATCGTCCTGATCGGCGACCCGAAGCAGGCGATCTACGCGTTTCGCGGCGCGGACATCTACACCTACTTGCGCGCGCGCCGTGCCTGCGAGGGGCGTCTCTATACGCTCAAGAAGAATTTCCGCTCCACGCGCGCGATGGTCGAGGCAGTGAACCGTTGTTTCGAGGCGGCGGAATCGCGGCCGGAGGGAAGCGGTGCATTTTTGTTTCGCAGCCCTGATGGTCGCGAGAACGCGTTGCCGTTCGTCGCCGCGGATGCGAACGGCCGGCCGGAACGACTGGTCGCAGCAGGCGCCGAGCTGCCCGCGCTCAACGTCTGGTGGATGCCGCCTGCAGCGGATGGCAAGCCGCTCAGCAAGGGCGCTTATCTCGCGGGCATGGCGGGGAGCTGCGCGACCGAGATGGTTCGCCTGCTCAATCTCGGCCAGGAGCATGCCGCGGGTTTCTCGGGCGAACGCGGCATGCGGCCGTTGCAGCCCGCCGACATGGCCGTGCTCGTCAACAACCGCAGCGAGGCGCAGGCCATACGCGAAGCGCTGGCCGCGCGCGGCGTGCGCAGCGTCTATCTCTCGGATCGCGACTCGGTCTATCAAACGCCGCAGGCCGAAGAACTGCGCTACTGGCTCGCCGCGTGCGCCGAGCCCGATGACGGGCGCCTCGTGCGCACGGCGCTCGCTACGCCCACGCTCTGGCTCGAATGGGCGGAACTCGACCGGCTTGGCAGCGACGAGATCGCCTGGGAGGCTCGCGTGCTGCAGTTCCGCGAGTATCGCGAATGCTGGCGCAGGAAGGGTGTGCTGCCGATGTTGCGCCGCCTCGTCAACGATTTTCACGTGCCGCAGCGTTTGCTTGGCGAGGCCGCGGGCGCGGGGCTGAATGGCGAGCGCGCGCTCACGAACCTGTTGCAT
This sequence comes from Paraburkholderia sp. JHI869, assembly GCF_038900775.1. Classification (NCBI taxonomy): domain Bacteria; kingdom Pseudomonadati; phylum Pseudomonadota; class Betaproteobacteria; order Burkholderiales; family Burkholderiaceae; genus Paraburkholderia; species Paraburkholderia sp. JHI869. Next base: position 199,850 of record NZ_JAYMSC010000002.1, on the reverse strand, counting down.
CTCGCCGAATTGCTGCAACAGGCGAGCACCCAGCTCGACGGCGAGCACGCGCTGATCCGCTATCTCGACGAGCAGCGCGAAGATGAAAGCGCAGGCGGCGGGGGCGACGCGCGTCAGTTGCGTCTGGAAAGCGATGCGGGACTCGTGCAGGTGGTGACGATCCACAAGTCGAAGGGGCTGGAATATCCACTCGTGTTTTTGCCGTTCGCGTGCGCGCACCGCGCCGTCAAGCCCGACGACGTGCCGTTCAAATGGCACGACGAGGAAGGCGAATTGCGCGTCACGCTCGAAGCGGACGCGCGCGTGTTGACTCAGGCCGATCGCGAGCGACTTGGCGAAGATCTGCGCAAGCTCTACGTTGCGCTCACGCGCGCGCGTTACGCGACGTGGGTCGGCTATGGGCCGGTGCAGGGCGTCGAGGCGAGCGCATTCGGCTATTTGATCAACGGCGGCGCAGCCGTGCCCGCTGAGGAGAGCGAAGCGTTTCTCGGCGCATTGCGCGGAACCTGCACGGACATCGCCGTCGCGCTCGCTCCCGAAGCGCGCCGTGACGTGCTCGCGCTGCGCGACACCGGCGCCGTGCGCGGCGAAGCGCGCACGCTCGCGCATCGCGAGCGCGAACGCTGGTGGATCGCTAGCTATTCGAGTCTGAAGACGGTTGAAACGTCGATCGGTTCGGGCGTTCCCGTCGAAGCGGACGACGCGCGCAGCGCGCCCGACACGCGCAGCGAGGACGTGTTCCTCGAACTGCTCGAAGCGAGTGTGCCGCCCGAGGACGACGAGGCATTCGATAGCGCGGGTCAGGCACTCGTCGCGCCCGCGCTTGCGCCGATGCACGGCTTCGAGCGCGGCGCGGACGCGGGCACGTTCCTGCACGAACTGATGGAATGGGCGGCCAACGAAGGCTTTGCCGAAATCGCGCAAGACGAAGCGCGCGTGCGCGACATGGTTGCGCGCCGCTGCAGCGTGCGCGGCTGGTCGCACTGGATCGAGACGCTCACGGCGTGGATGCTGGAACTCGTGCGCACGCCGCTGCATTTGCCGGACATCGATGGCGAAAGCGTGGCGCCCGTGGCTTTCGCCGACTTCGAAGCCGGCGCGTACATGGCCGAACTGGAGTTCTGGGTCACGGCGCATGCCGTCGATACGCTCGCAATCGACGCGCTCGTCACCGAATACACGCTGAATGGCGAGGCGCGCCCCGCGCTCGACGCGGCCACGCTCAACGGCATGCTCAAGGGCTTCATGGATCTCGTGTTCGAACACGAAGGACGCTATTACGTGGCTGACTACAAGTCGAACTGGCTCGGCCCCGACGATGCTTCGTACACGCCCGCGAAAATGCGCGCGCAGATCTTGCACTCACGTTACGAACTTCAATACGTGCTCTATATGTTCGCGCTGCACCGGCTCCTCAAGGCGCGCCTGCCCGATTACGACTACGACCTTCACGTGGGCGGGGCCGTGTATCTGTTCCTGCGCGGCGGCCGCGCGCCGGGGCAGGGGCTGCATTGCGAGCGGCCGCCGCGCGAGCTGATCGAACGACTCGACGCGCTCTTCGCGCGTCGCAACGCGCTGGAGGATGTGGCATGACGAGGCGCCGCACGAAAGGGCAGGACGGCCTCACCGGCGATCTGTTCGAGAATCTGGACATACCGGAAGCTGCTCCGGAGCCGAGGCCAGGCGCCGCGCGCGAAACGGCCGTGCAAATGCTCGGCGTGCTCGACAACTGGGTGGAGCGCGGCTGGCTGCGTACGCTCGATGCCGCGTTTGCGCGTTTTTTGTGGACCGAAGCGCCGGAAAGTCCGCCGCTGTTGCTGCTGGCGGCCGCGCTTGCGAGCCATCAGCTCGGGCGCGGTCATGTGTGCCTCGACCTGAAGGCCACGCTGGAAGACCCGGCGTTCGCGCTTTCCCTGCCGCCCGACGGGCCGCAGGCGCTGGCCGCGGTGCCGGCGCAGCCGCCTGCCGAAGTGCTCGCAGGCGTCACGCTTGCGCAGTGGCGCGCGGCGCTCGCTGTGCCGGACCTCGTGAGCGAGGAAACAGCGGTTGCCGACGCTGCGCAAGGCAACGCGCCGCTCGTGCTCGCGGGCACGCGGCTTTATTTGCGGCGCTACTGGCAATACGAGCAGGACGTGCGCGAGGGAATCGAACGACGGTTGACCCGCGCTCCGCAGCTTGAAGCTGCGTTGCCGCTCGACGTCGCGCGCGCGGCGCTCGATGCGCTGTTCGAGCCGCGCAACGGTCAAGCAACGCGGGCCGCCGACTGGCAAAAACTCGCCTGCGCGCTCGCCGCGCGCAGCGCATTCAGCATCATCACGGGCGGGCCGGGTACGGGCAAGACCACCGCGGTCGTGAGATTGTTGGCACTCCTGCAAACATTGGCGCTGGGCCGTGCGGGGCAGGGAACGCCTGCTGCGCGGCCGTTGCGCATTCGCCTCGCCGCGCCGACCGGCAAGGCCGCGGCGCGCTTGAACGAATCGATTGCGGGCGCGGTGGAGCGGCTGCCGTTCGATGCGCTGCAGGCGCAGGTGGACGCCGTGGCGCTGCGCAATGCGATTCCAACTGTCGTGACCACGCTGCACCGCGTGCTCGGCACGCGGCCAGGCAGCCGGCGCTTCCGGCACGACGCTGCGAATCCGCTGCCCGTGGATGTGCTCGTGATCGACGAGGCCTCGATGGTCGACCTCGAGATGATGGCCGCCGTGCTCGACGCGCTGCCGCCTTCCGCACGGTTGATCCTGCTTGGCGACAAGGACCAGCTGGCTTCCGTCGAGGCCGGCGCGGTGCTGGGCGAACTATGCGATCGCGCGCGCGAAGGGCACTACACGCAGGCGTCGCGTGCCTGGCTCGAAGCGGCCACGGGCGAGCGCATCGACGCGGCCATGCTCGACGCGCACGGCTTGCCGCTCGACCAGGCCATCGCGATGCTGCGCGAGAGCCATCGTTTCGCATCGGAAAGCGGCATCGGCGCGCTAGCCGAACTCGTCAACACGGGCGACGCGGTGGGCGTCGCGAAGATCTGGTCGCGCGGTTACGCGGATCTCGCGCGCCTCGTGTGTCCCGCGGACGATGACGGCCCGTTGCGCTCGCTCATCGTCGACGGTCGCGTGGGCGAACAAGGCGCCGCGAACGCGCAGCGCCAGGGCTACCGCCACTATCTGGAGACGATGCGAACGACCCGGCCCGAGCCCGGCGCGACACCAGAAGCGCTTTCCGCATGGGCCGCGGGCGTGCTCAAGGCGCACGGCGCGTTTCAGTTGCTGTGCGCGTTGCGGCGCGGTCCGTGGGGCGTCGAAGGCTTGAACCGGCGCGTGGCGCGCCTGCTGCACGAAGAAGGTCTCATCGACCCGCATGGCGACTGGTACGCGGGCCGGCCCGTGCTCGTCATGCACAACGACTACGAGCTTGGGCTCATGAACGGCGATATCGGCATCGCGCTGGATCTGCCCGTAGCAGCGGGCGAGCCGCCCGTGTTGCGCGTGGCGTTCCCGGCCGGCGACGGCTCGGGCGGCGTGAAGTGGGTGTCGCCGAGCCGGTTGCAGGGCGTGGAAACCGTGTTCGCGCTCACCGTCCACAAATCGCAGGGCTCGGAGTTCACGCACGCGGCACTCGTGCTGCCCGATACGTACAGCCCGATTCTCACGCGCGAACTCGTCTACACCGGCATCACGCGTGCGCGCGCGTTTCTCACGCTCGCGGTGCCCGAGGGGCGCTCCGTGCTCGATCGCGCGGTGCTCGCCAAGGTGCAGCGCGCAAGCGGCCTCATGGCGGGACTCGCGCGCGACGTGCAGGCCGCTTGAGCCGCATGTGCGTGGGCAAAAAAGTCGAGGGCCGCTTATGGCGGCCCTCGGCTCTTGCTGCGTGGCGCTCGCGTGGAGCGTGACGCTTAGACGATCGTGAGCGTCACGTCGATGTTGCCGCGCGTGGCGTTCGAGTACGGGCACACGATATGTGCCTTGTCGACGAGCGCCTGGGCAGCGGCGCGATCCATGCCGGGCAGCGAAATCTTCAGTTCGACTTCAATGCCGAAGCCATTCGGAATCTGGCCGATGCCGACATTGCCGGTGATTGAGACATCGGCGGGCAGCGCAATCTTGTCGCGTGCGGAGACGAACTTCATCGCGCCGATGAAGCACGCGCTATAGCCTGCGGCGAAAAGCTGCTCGGGGTTCGTGCCGTCGCCGCCCGCGCCGCCCAGTTCGCGCGGCGTGGTGAGCTTCAGGTCCAGGTTGCTGGCGGGGACGACGGCGCGGCCGTCGCGGCCACCGGTGACGTTGGCTTCGGCGCGGTAGAGGACTTTTTCGATCGACATGACAGGCTCCTTTGAGCAAAGACGGTTCGTTGAAGGTACAGCGGATTACAGCGTTCAATTTAGTGATGCAAGGCGACAGCCATGTGCACCAGGGTCCAGCAGAAGAGCAACGCTTGCGAATTTCCGATCGTCAATTTTTGTACTCTATCTATTGCCAGATAGATTTCCGATCGTCGAAACACGCTCATGATGCTCCTCTTTCTAGCTATCTATCAGAAGATAGAATCATAAGCCTAATAAAAGAGGCGGCTAGCCGCCCCGTCTTACTGGCAAAAATGCTTCACTGAGCCACGCGCCACATGGCTTCGACATCTTCGAGGCGCGACTTCGTATGGAACAGCCGGCTTGCAACCACGCTGCCCTGCAAGGCCGCGAACAACGTCCGCGCCGAACTTTCGGGCTTGCCCTTCACGACCAGCGTGCCTTCCTTCGCGCCTTGGGCCAGCACTTCGGCCAGCCAGCTTTCGTTGGCGCGGAAGAACGCTTGCACGGCCTGACGCACGGCTTCCGGCAGCGACTCGATGTCGGCGGCCAGCATGCCGCACAGGCAGATCTGGTTGCCGTCGCCCAGCGTCTTGCCGAAGAGCCGCGTGTACGTAGCGAGCTTTTCCTGCGCCGGGAGTGCTGCGTCGATCGACTGCAATCCCGCCATGACGTCGCCACTGTACTGGCTCACTGCTTCCAGCACGAGGTCGTCTTTCGACGGGAAGTAATAGTGGATGCTCGACGTTTTCACGCCCACCAGCTCTGACAAGTCGCGGTAGCTGAATCCGTTATAGCCCCGCAGCATCATGAGGGTGATGGCGTGGTCGAGAACCTGCTCCCGGACTGTCAACTTCGTGTTCATGGGCTCCAATTTATCTACTGGAAGATAGATTGTCAAGCGCCCGTGCAAAAAAATTCAGTGCGCCGGGCGCGACCTTGAGGCCGCGCCCGGCGCTGCGACGTCAAATTCCGCGATGCCCGGCGCTGAAAATCAGGCGCAGGCCCAGCGCCGCAATCGCCCCAGCCGCGACGCGGTCGATCCAGCTCTTGGCGCGCAGATAGACGTCGCGCGGACGCTGGCTCGAAAAGCACAGCGCGACGACCGTGTACCAGCCGGTTTCGATCGCGAATACGAGTGGCGGCAATGCGAAGTAGCACCACAGCGGCGGGTTATGCGGCAGCAGCGCGACGAAAATGCCGCCGTAGGCAATGGCCGTTTTTGGGTTGCTCAACTGGGTGGTGAGGCCGCTCCAGTACGACTTCCCGGGGCGCTCGTCCGGCGCTGCCGTCTTGCTCATCGTGATCGGCGAGCCCGCGCCGCGCCAGATGCGCGATGCGATGTAGAGCAGATAGGCGCCGCCCGCGATCTTGAGCGCGGCGTACAACCAGGCAACGGTGGCGAGCACGGTGTAGAGCCCGGCGAGCGCGATGCCCGCAAAGCAGATCGCACCCGTGCCCATGCCTAGCGCGGTGGCGACGCCGTCGCGGCGCGAAAGACCGATCGAATTGCGCGCGACGAGCACGAAGCTCGGGCCGGGGCTCATGGCTCCGAGTAGAACGGCGATGAGAATGCTGGCAACGGCGGCGAGAGGCGACATGCTGGCGGCTCCAGGCGGGGAGGGAATCTCGAACACTAACACGCTCGGAGATGCGCCGCGAGGGTTCCCTTCAGTGCCGCAGGATCGTGCCGGTCGCGTGAATAGTGCTTAGTTATTCTGAGCGATTGTGCTTGTCGCGCTCGCGATTCCAGTGGTGCAGCAGCACGCGCGTCTGGTCCGCGATGCTCGCCTTCAGGAAGTCGGCCTTCGCTCTGTCGATGTCGTCCCAGCCGAGCATCGTGAGCGTGGAGCGGCGCGCGATGAAGAACAACAGAAACTGCCCGTACAGGCTGTACATGCGCACTACGGTGAGCGGATCGTGGGCCGGCATGCCGGTAATGCGTTCGAGCAATTCCACGTTGATGTTGTTCAGCGGCGAGCGCACGCGCTCGCGCAGGATTTCCGAGCCGATCTCCGGTTCGCCGCCGCCTTGTTCGCGCGCGAAGAAGAGGCGCTGGTCCGGGCCGTGCTGCTTGACGAAGCTGCGGTCGGCCACGGCCGACTGGATATCGATGAAGGCGTCGATCAGCGCTTCGGTGTCCGCGTTGCGATCGAGCGCTTCGCGCGCGCGCTGCATGGCCGGTGCGAACGATTGCAACGATTCGTCGGCGATCGACTCCGCGCAGGCGCGGTACAGGCCTTCCTTATTCTCGAAGTAATACTGCAGCGCCGGCGCGTTGACGCCCGCACGCGCGGCGATGTCGCGCGTGGAGGCGCCGTCGAAGCCGTGCTGCCCGAACAGGCTGATCGCCGCCTCGATGATCTTGCGGCGTGTTTCGTCGCCCCGCGCATAGCCTCCTTCGGGCGAGCGTCGCAGTTTCTTACCTTCGCTCATGCATTTCCTTTCGTATCCCTGCGAAATATAACACTTGACACAATTTTTCCAAGTGGAATAATTTTGCCGACTGGAATAAATTGAGAAACAACAACATGTCTACGACTGCAGGCGCGCCCGGGCGCGACGTGCCGGACGCCGCCGCTTCACCTGCGCGGAGCGGCGCGAAACGAACCATCCTGATCCTGCTGGGACTCGCGGCGCTCGTCGCCGCGGCGGCGTGGCTCGGCCACTGGTGGGTGGTCGGGCGCTTCATCGAATCCACTGACGACGCCTATCTGCAGGCTGACAGCGTGACGATCGCGCCGAAGGTGAGCGGCTATGTGACGGACGTCTACGTGGCCGACAACCAGGCCGTGAAGGCCGGCGATCCGCTCGTGAAGCTCGACGCACGCCAGTATCAGGTGGCGCTCGACCAGGCGCAGGCCACCGTCGACGCGCGCACGGCGGATATCGAGCATGCCCAGGCGCAGATCGAGCAGCAGCGCGCCAACGTCGCGCAGACGCAAGCGCAGCAGGAAGTCGCCCAGGTGAGCCTGCGTCACGCGAACGACGAAGTGGCGCGCTACGCGCCGCTCGCGGCCACGGGTGCGGAAACGACTGAGCGGCTTGCCGAACTCAAGAGCGAACGCGACAAGGCGCAGGCCACGCTCGCCGCCGATGCAGCCGCCGTGACGTCCGCGCGCTCGCAGATCTCGGCGCTGAACGCGCAGCTCTCGCAGGCGCGAGCACAACTGGAGGCGGCGCGTGCGAACGCCGCGCAGTCGCAGCTCGACCTCGACAACTCGGTGGTGAAGAGCGCGCTCGCGGGCCGCGTGGGCGACCGCACCGTGCGCGTGGGCCAGTACGTGCAGCCGGGCACGCGCATGCTCACTGTCGTGCCTGTGCAGCGCACCTACCTCACGGCGAACTTCAAGGAAACGCAGATCGGCCGCATGCGCGCGGGCCAGCCCGTGGAGCTGCATGTGGACGCGCTGCCCGGCCACACGCTGCATGGCGTGGTGGACAGCTTCTCGCCGGGCACGGGCGCGCAGTTCGCGCTCTTGCCGCCCGAGAACGCCACGGGCAACTTCACGAAGATCGTGCAGCGCGTGCCGGTGCGCATCCGCCTCGACACCGGGCCCGAGACGCGTAGCGTGCTGCTGCCGGGCATGTCGGTGACGGTCGATGTCGACACGCGTTCCGCGAGCGAGGACGACCGCCGCATCGAGCAAGAGAACCACCATGGCTGAGGCGGCCATGCCGCATCCGCATGGCGAGCGCGCAAGCGTCGCCGACTGGATCGCCGTCGCGGCAGGTGCGCTCGGCGCGTTGATGGCCACGCTCGACATTTCCATCACGAACTCGGCGCTGCCGCAAATCCAGGGCCAAATTGGCGCGACGGGCACCGAGGGCACGTGGATCTCCACGGGCTATCTGATGTCCGAGATCGTGATGATTCCGCTCGCCGCGTGGCTCACGCGCGTATTCGGACTGCGAAATTTCCTGCTCGCGAACTCAGCGCTCTTCATCGCCTTTTCGATGATGTGCGGCTGGTCGAATACGCTTGGCATGATGATCGCCGGGCGCATTGGCCAGGGTTTCACGGGCGGGGCGATGATCCCGACCGGCCAGACCATCATCCGCACGCGCCTGCCGCTTTCGCAGCTGCCCGTGGGCATGACCGTGTTCGGCCTGATCGTGCTGCTCGGCCCGCTACTCGGGCCCGTGGTGGGCGGCTGGCTCGCGGAGAACATCAGCTGGAGCTGGTGCTTCTTCATCAACCTGCCGGTGTGCCTCGCGCTCATTACGTTGCTGCTCGTCGGGCTCGAACCCGACCGGCCGCACTGGGAAGCGTTTCTCAAGGCGGACTGGCTCGGTATTGTGGGGCTCGCGGTGGGCCTTAGCTCGCTGACCGTCGTGCTCGAAGAGGGCCAGCGCGAACGCTGGTTCGAGTCGCACTTTATCGTCACGCTCACGTGGGTAACGCTCGCGGGCATGGCGCTCATCGCGCTTTCGCAGGTCACCGCGAAAAAGCCCATTCTGCGTCTCTCGCTCATGCGCAATCCACGCTATGCGAGCGTGATCATTATCGTGTTCGCGGTGGGGGCAGGGCTTTACGGCATTTCGTACCTGCTGCCGCAGTTTTTGAGCCTCGTTGCCGGCTACAACGCCCAGCAGTCGGGCGCGATCATGCTGCTTTCGGGGCTGCCCGCGTTCCTCGTGATGCCGATTCTGCCGCGCTTGCTCGGCAAGGTGGATTTCCGCATCCTGGTGGTGTCCGGGTTGCTGCTGTTCACGCTGAGTTGCATGCTCGACATTTCGCTCACGGCGCAAAGTGTGGGCCACGATTTCGTGTGGTCGCAGCTCGTTCGCGGCGTAGCGCAGATGCTTGCGATGATGCCGCTCAACCAGGCGTCGATGGCGGCGGTGTCGCGCGAAGATTCAGGCGACGCGGCCGGGCTCTACAACATGGCGCGCAACCTGGGCGGCTCGGTGGGGCTGGCGATCATCGGCACGCTGATCGACCGGCGCGAGGCGTTCCATACTGCCGTACTGCGCGAATCGCTCAGCGCCAATTCGATCATCGGCCAGGAGCGTGTGGCGGGGAGCGCGGCCAACTGGTTCACGCAGACATGCGACATGGCGCACTCGCAGATGCAGGCGCTCGGCCAGATCGCTGCGCAGATCTCGCAGCAATCGATGGTCATCACGTACTCCGAAACATTCTGGGTGCTCGGCATCGCACTGGCGGCGTGCGTGCCGCTCGCGCTCCTGCTCAAGAAACCGCAGCCCGGCGCGCAAGCGCCGTCCGGCGGCCACTGAAGATTATCTCTGACTCATGACGGCAACCCGTTACTCCCGTATTCCCTACGCCGCGCTGAGCGCGCTCGCCGCAGCTTGCGCGCTGGCCGCCTGTACCGTAGGCCCCGACTATCGCGGCGCACCGGCCGTCGCGCCGGAAGCGGCGAACGCAGCTTCGTTCATGCGTACGCCCGCACAAGGCGTGACGCCCACGCGCGCGCCGAGCCAATGGTGGCTCGCACTGAACGACCCGCAACTGAACACGCTGATCGAAGCGGCGCTCGCCCATAATCCCGATGTGCGCGCGGCGCAGGCGCGTTTGCGTGCCTCGCGCGCGCAACTGCAACAGCAGCGTGCCGCCGAACTGCCGAAGGTCGCCGCGAGCGCAGCGGCGATCCGCATGCGCCAGCCGGACTTGAGCGCGTTGACGTCGGGCAGCAGCTCGGGGCAGGGCGGCTCTTCGGGCGGCGGTCCGATCACGTTCTACACGGCGGGCTTCGATGCGTCGTGGGAAATCGATCTGTTCGGCGGCACGCGCCGCGCCATTGAAGCGGCGGGCGCTGAGGCCGATGCCGTGAACGCCGATCTTGCGGACACCCAGGTATCGCTCGCGGCCGAAGTCGCGCAAGCCTATATCGATCTGCGCGACGAGCAGCAGCGCCTCGCCATCGCGCAGCACACAGCGGAACTGCAACAGGAGATGCTCACGCTCACCGAACAGCGCCGTGCGGGCGGTACGGCGGCCGAGGTGGACGTGCAGCGGCTCACGACGCAGGTGGAAAACACGCGCTCCACGATCACGCCGCTCGCGGCGCAAGTGGAAATATCACTCGATCAGCTGGCGGTGCTCACGGGCAAGGCGCCTGGCGCGCTCGACGCGGAGCTGGCAACGGCGCAGCCGCTGCCCACGATGCCTGCAAGCGTGCCCGTGAGTGATCCCACCACGATGCTTGCGCAACGCCCCGATATTCGTGCGGCGGAGCGGCGTCTCGCTTCGAACAATGCGCAGATCGGCGAGCACGTGGCTGACTATTTCCCCAAGCTCACGCTGTTCGGCGACCTCGGTTTTTCGGCCGCGGAGCCGGGGCACTTGTTCCGCAAGAGCAATTTCAGCTGGGTAGGCGCGCCGTATCTGCAGTGGAACGTGTTCGACTTCGGGCGCACGTTGGGTGCGGTGCGCGGCGCAGAAGCGTCGCGCGACGAAGCCGAGGCGCGCTACGAAAAGGCGGTGCTCGCGGCGCTCCAGGACGCGAACGCGTCGCTCTCGCGCTATGGCTATCAGCGCGAGCATCTGGTGACCTTGCAGAAGGTGCAGGTGTCGGCCGAGCGGTCCGCAACGCTCATGCGGCAGCGTTATCGCGCGGGGGCGTCGAGCCTCGTCGATCTGCTTGACACGCAGCGCACGGAATTCACCGCGCAGCAGAACGTGGTGTCGGGCCAGGCCGATTTGCTCAAGGACTTCGTGTCGTTGCAGAAGAGCCTGGGTCTTGGCTGGCAGACCACCACGACGGCCACGGCCGCCACGGCGGCAACGCCGGGCTAACCGGGTTCGGCGGGCGCGTGCTCGTGCGCGGCCGGCTCGCAATAGCCGAGCCGCGCAGAGATCGCCGCGCCCGCGCGCTTGAGCAGGGCGACGTAGTGCGCCTTCGTATCCGCGCCGCAGCGCATGGTCGGAAACGAAATCGAGAGGCCGGCGATCACATGCCCGAAGCGGTCGAACACGGGCACTGCCAGGCACTGCAAACCATCTTCCTGTTCTTCGTTGTCTTCGCCGTAGCCTTGCTCGCGCACGTGCGGAAGAATGCTCAGCACCGCATCGGCGGACGTGAGCGTTTTTTGCGTCGACTTTCTGAACTCCACGTGCGAAAGCGTTTCCTGCGCGTCGGCGGGCGGCATGAACGCGAGCAGCACCTTGCCGATTGCGGTGCTATGCAGCGGATTGCGCCGCCCTATGCGCGATTGCATGCGCAGGCCGTAATCGCAGTCGATCTTGTGGATATAGATGATCGCGTCTTCGTCGAATGCGCCCAGGTGGACCGCTTCGCGCGTGGCCTGCGCGATGCGGCGCATTTCGATGTCGGCCTCGCGCACGAGGTCCACGCTTTCGAGCGCCTTCGCGCCCAGTTCGAACAGCCGGATCGTCAGACGATAGCGGTCGGTTTCGACCTCCTGCGCGACATAGCCTAGCGCCTTCAGCGTTTGCAGCACGCGGTGCACCGTGGTTTTGGAGAGCGCAAGCCGCTGCGAAAGCTCGCTGATGCCGATCGGCCCATTCTCGCCGAGGGCACCGAGGATCGCAAACACGCGGCCGATCGACGAGACCGATTCGCCTTTTTCCGTGCCGCCGTCCGTTTCGTTCATTGCGTGCTCCTGTGCGCCGCGCTGACCTTTGCCCGTTTTTTCCACGCTTGCTGCCATTGTTGCTGGTCCATGTGTATCGCTAACGCGAGCATACCGCGTCCCGCGCGCACCGCGTGTGCTAGCGCGCTAGCCAGCCGCCGTCCACAGCGAGCGTGTGGCCGTGCACGTAATCCGACGCCGCCGAGGCGAGAAACACCACGGGTCCCGCGAGATCATCAGGCTCGCCCCAACGGGCCGCGGGAATGCGGTTGAGGATCTCGCCGTTGCGCTGGGCGTCGTCGCGCAAGGCGGCCGTGTTCGCTGTCGCCATATAACCGGGCGCGATCGCGTTGACGTTGATGCCGTGCGCGGCCCATTCGTTCGCGAGCAGGCGCGTGAGACCCAGCACGCCGCTTTTCGAGGCCGTATAGGAAGCCACGCGAATGCCGCCCTGAAACGACAGCATCGAAGCGATATTGATGATCTTGCCGCCGCCGCCCTGCGCGACGAACTGGCGCGCGGCCGCCTGAGCGAGAAAGAACACGCTCTTGAGGTTGACGTCCATGACGGCGTCCCAGTCGTCTTCGCCGAAGGTGAGCGCGTCTTCCCGCCGAATTACGCCAGCGTTGTTCACGAGGATGTCGATCCGTCCGCAGGCTTCGACGGCTGCTCGCACGATGTCCTCCACCGGCGCGATCGAACCGAGGTCGGCGCGCACGTCGATGAAGCGGCGCCCCAAGGCCTCGACTAGCGCAGACGTATTGCCGGGCTCGCCCCTGCAAACGCCGACGATGTCGCAGCCCGCCTGTGCGAGCGCGAGCGCCATGCCAGCACCCAGGCCCGTATTGCTGCCGGTGACGACGGCGACTTTGCCGCTGAGATCGAAGGGATTGAGCGTGCTGGATGCCATGAGCAGGCAGGCCTTGTAGATCGAAGGGAGTTAGCGCAGATCGCGCACGGCGAGATGATCCATGTCGCCGAACACCTGGTTCTCGCCGACCATGCCCCAGATGAACGTATAGGCACGTGTGCCGACGCCCGAATGGATCGACCAGCTCGGCGAGATCACGGCCTGCTCGTTGTGCACGAGAATGTGCCGTGTTTCATGCGGCTCGCCCATCAGGTGGAAGACCGCCGCGTCGTCGGCCACATTGAAATAGAAGTACACCTCCATGCGCCGCTCGTGCGTGTGGCACGGCATGGTGTTCCAGAGGCTGCCGGGTTCGAGCTTGGTCATGCCCATTGAAAGCTGGCAAGTGGGCAGCACTTCCGGCACGATGAACTTGTAGATCGTGCGCCGGTTGCTCGTGGCCGCATCACCAAGTGTTTGCGGCGATGCTTCGGATAACGAAATGGTGCGCGTGGGATACGCGGTATGCGCAGGCGCACAATTGAGGTAGAACTTCGCGGGCCGCGCCGGATCGTTGCTGCCGAATGCGACAGCCTGTGCGCCCTTGCCGATATAGATCGCTTCCTCGTTGCGCACCGCGTGGCGCACGCCGTCCACGTCCACCCAGCCGTCGCCGCCGATATTGATCGCGCCCAGTTCGCGCCGCTCCAGCAGATAGCTCACACCGATCGACTTGCCGAGCGTGGCGCTTACCTCGACCGCGCGCGTGGCGGGAAACGCGCCGCCCACGATGATGCGGTCCACGTGGCTGTAGGTGAGCATGAGCGCATCGGGCTCGAATACGCGTTCGATCAGGAACTCGCGGCGCAGTCCCGCCGTGTCGAGCGTCTTTGCGTATTCGCTGTTGAGGCTTTGTCGGACTTCCATGCCATGTCTCCGTTGGATGGGGCGGCGCACCGTCTGTCGTGGACTATAGTGCAGATTCTCATTTTCGGAACATCGGTCCGGAAATGTTGCGACGCCGTAGCGCGCTTGGCAAGCCGTCTGCCCAAATAGTGAATCGTTAGCGGGTAAACGTTGATGATTTTCTACTCAAAAATCGGAACAGCGTTCCTTTCCCGCTGCTATCCTGTTTCCGGTAAGGGAGCACCGCGAGAAAAAAGCCGGACGCGCCAACGTGCCGATCCGGCAACCGGATGCAAAATCCACGGAGGAGGCATGAAGCTGAAGAAGGCCATAGACCGCATACCAGGCGGCCTGATGCTGGTCCCGCTGCTGCTCGGCGCCTGTGTTCATACGTTCGCGCCAGGAGCAGGCAAATACTTTGGTTCGTTCACCAATGGATTGATCACCGGCACCGTGCCGATTCTCGCGGTGTGGTTCTTCTGCATGGGCGCGACCATCGACCTGCGCGCAACAGGCACCGTGCTGCGCAAGTCCGGCACGCTGCTCGTCACGAAGATGCTCGTGGCCTGGGTCGCCACGCTGGTCGCCGCGCATTTCATTCCCGTTGACGGCGTGAAGACCGGGCTCTTCGCCGGGCTCTCCGTGCTCGCCATCACGACCTCGATGGACATGACCAACGGCGGTCTCTATGCGGCCGTGATGCAGCAATACGGCACGAAGGAGGAGGCGGGTGCATTCGTGCTGATGTCGGTCGAGTCGGGGCCGCTCGTCAGCATGCTCATCCTCGGCGCGACCGGCGTCGCGTTCTTCGAGCCGCGTCTATTCGTGGGCGCCGTGCTGCCGTTTCTGGTCGGCTTTACCTTGGGCAATCTCGACAGCGATCTGCGCGAACTGTTCGGCCGCTGCGTGCATCCGCTCATTCCGTTCTTCGGCTTTGCGCTGGGCAACGGCATCGATCTCAATGTGATCGTCACGAGCGGCATCCCGGGCGTGGTGCTCGGGCTGGGCGTGATCGTCGTGACCGGCATTCCGCTGATTCTTGCCGATCGCCTGATTGCAGGCGGCAACGGTGCGGCGGGGCTCGCGGCTTCGTCCACGGCGGGCGCGGCGGTGGCGAATCCGGCCATCATCGGCGAGATGATTCCGAGTTTCAAACCGCTCGTGCCGGCGGCAACGGCGATGGTCGCCACCGCCTGCCTCGTGACCGCGATCCTCGTGCCGATGCTCACGGCGCTGTGGGTGCGCCGCCGAAGCGCGCGCGATGCGTTGCTACAGGAACTGATGGAACCGCCCGTGCCGCCCGTGGCGGGGCGCGACGCTCACGTTTGATTGATAGGCGAGACGAGGTTCCCGTGCACGGGAACCTCGCTTCACACGCGCTTAACTGCGTGCTTCGCCGCGCGCCATGCTGGCGAGCACGCCGTCCCGGCGAATGAGCGCGTGAAAGAGCGCGGCCCCCAGATGCAGCAATACGGTCGCGTACAGCGCCATGGCGAGCCACGTATGCGCGGCGCGCAGCCAAGCATAGAGCGTGACATCATGCGGCACGATCGGCGGCAGGTGCACGCCGCCGAACATCACGATGGGATAGCCGCCCGCAGATAGCATCGACCAGCCGATCAGCGGCATGGCGATCATCAACGCATAGAGCACGAGGTGCGAAGCGTGCGCGCCAAGCCGCTGCCAGATGGGCAGATCGGCGGGCAAGGGCGGCGCGCCGCGCATGAGCCGCACGGCCAGGCGCAGCAGCACGAGCGCGAGCAGCGCAATGCCCAGCGGCCGGTGGAGCGCGAGCAGCGTGTCGTGCAGCCGCGAGACCGTCGAGACCATCCCCACGCCTACGAACAGCATCGTAACGATCAGGACTGCCATCGACCAATGCAGAAGGCGCTGGAGTGCGCTGAAGTGTTGGCCCGGTTGTTTCATGGCTGCGCGCCTCCATGCGTTTGCGCGAGGTTGGCTTCCTCACGCGTGCGTCGATTGAACGAAACGGCATACGCTGCCGAACGGGCGGCGAGCAAGGGGTCGTCGGAAGGCTTCAGGCCGGCGGGCAGGATGGTCGGATCGTAGTTCACGTCTCGGCACATGCCGTTGGCTTGTGGCTCGGCCCGCTGCAAGACAAGCGTGCCTGCGTCGATCTGCTGGCGGTCCGCGGGCCATCCCTGCGTGGCGTCGTTCGTGGGGTCGCCGGGTGCCGCGACCGTGAGCACCAGATGCCAACGCAGCGGGCCTGCTGCGAAGCGCGTGGTGAAGTCGTCGGCCAGGAAGTTCGGGTTGGCTTTTTCTGCGGGCGTTTGCGGCGCATACGCCACTTCGGGCACCGTCTGCCAGCGCACGGCACGCTGGTTGCCGGCAGCATCAGTTGCGATGAACGCGTTGACGCTGTAGAACGCCGTATTCGCGAAACTGGAGGAGGGCGGATTCGCCTTCAGCCAGTTGCGGAACGGCAGTGTTTCCGGATTCGCCTGGAAGAAAGCGTCGAGTTTCGCGGGGTCGGGCTTGCCCGTTGCCGGATCCGGTTTCGATGCCACCAGTTGGCTATAGAACTGCTTCGGGGTGCGAACGACAAAAATAGGAACCGAATTCATGCCGGTGCGCCACTGCTCGCCGTCCTGCAACTGGAAGAGCAGCGCCATGCTGCGCACGGGGGTGCTCGCGTCGGGCGCGGCGGGACTGCTGCCGGGAATGGCGAAGCGTCCGATCACGGGCGTGCGTCCCGGCGCGAACACGGCCGCTCGCGAGACTTGCGCGCCGTTGCCGTTGCTCTCGAACCAGCCTTCCACGCAGAGCCCCTTGGCATGATTGCGCCGATAGCCCGTATGGATGCCGTAGTTCGACTCGAACGTATTGATGATATGCGGCGCGGTGATGCGTGTTGGCGTGAGCCAGCCGGCCGTCCATGCAAATGCCGCGCCAGCGCAACCCACCACGGCCGCAATGGCCGCGAGCCGGCATGGCACGCAGATCGAGGCGCGGTTCACGGGCGTGCCCCTTTGCGCGCGCGCCGCAACGCAATCGAAAGCGAAAAGTGTGCGAGTGTGTGCATGATGGGTCCAGTCTATGGCCGAGGGCCGTTACTGGCGTCAACAACACGGCTCTGCGTTTTATTCCATGGGCGAAGCGAAATCGTGCAACGATGCTATGGCGCGCGTGTTACATCGTTGAAAGCCTTAAACCGGATCGATGCGCGAAGGAGTGAGTGATGCTGACTGGCGGTTGCTTATGCGGAAAGGTCCGCTACCAGATTTCGGCTGCGCCGATTGGCAGCACGGTGTGCCATTGCGTGGATTGCCGGCGCGCTTCGGGGGCGCCGTTCGTCGGCTGGATCAGCGTGCCGTGGAGTGCGTTCACGGTCGTTGCGGGTGCAACGAAAACGCGTGCGTCGAGTCCGGGTGTTGAGCGCGGGTTCTGCGCCGATTGCGGTACGCCGCTCACCTACCGGCACGCCGCATTCGCGGGCGAGATCGACGTGGCGACGGGCACGCTCGATCGTCCCGACGACGCGCCGCCCGAGCATCACACCTGGACCTCGCAGAAGCTGGCCTGGGTGCAACTCGCGGACGGTTTGCCGCAATATCCGCATGCGCTTCCCGAACCGTAAGCGGCCGAGAAGCGCGCTTCAACGAGAAGCGATCAACGATGCTCGGAAACGAACTTCGTGACGAGATAGGCTTCCATCGCTTCGCTGCCGCCTTCCGAGCCGTAACCCGAATCCTTGACGCCGCCGAACGGCGTTTCCGGCAGGGCGAGGCCGTGGTGGTTAATCGACAGCATGCCGGTTTCCACGTCGTCGGAAAGTGCGGCCGAGGTCGCGCTCGAACGCGTGTAGGCATACGCGGCGAGACCGTACGGCAGACGGTTGGCTTCGACGATCGCGTCCTTGTAGCTCGAGAAACGCGAGATCGGCGCGATCGGGCCGAACGGCTCTTCGTTCATGATGCGCGCGGAAAGCGGCACGTCGGTGAGCACGGTCGGCGCGAAGAAGTAGCCTTCGCGGCCCACGCGTTCGCCACCCGTGAGCACCTTCGCGCCCTGTTCGCGCGCGTCGGCCACGAGGCGTTCCATTGCCGCGAGGCGGCGGTCGTTCGCGAGCGGACCCATTTGCACGCCGTCTTCCAGACCGTTGCCCACCTTGATCGCGCGCGTGGTCGCGACGAAGTGCTCGACAAATTCGTCGTACGCGGCGTCTTCCACCATGAAGCGCGTGGGCGAGATGCACACCTGGCCCGCGTTGCGGAACTTGGCGCTCGCGAGCAGCTTCGCGGCGCGCGGCACGTCGGCGTCGGCGAACACGATGGCCGGGGCGTGGCCGCCCAGTTCCATCGTGGCGCGCTTCATGTGCTCGCCGGCCTTCGAGGCGAGCAGCTTGCCCACCGGCGTCGAGCCCGTGAACGAAATCTTGCGGATGGCCGGATGCGCGATCAGGTACGACGACACTTCCGAAGGCACACCGAACACGAGGTTCAGCACGCCAGCGGGCAGGCCTGCGTCGGCGAACACCTTCACGAGTTCGGCGCAGCTGGCCGGCGTTTCTTCCGGTCCCTTGAGCACGACGGTACAGCCCGAGGCGAGCGCGGCCGACACCTTGCGCACGGCCTGGTTGAGCGGGAAGTTCCACGGCGTGAACGCGGCGACCGGACCCACCGGCTCGCGCGTGACGATCTGGCGAACGGCGTCCGAGCGCGACGGGATCACGCGGCCATAGGTGCGGCGGCCTTCTTCGGCGAACCAGTCGATCGTGTCGCCGCCCGCGAGCGTTTCGAGCTTCGCTTCGCCAAACGGCTTGCCCTGCTCGCGCGTCATGATCGCGGCGATGTCGTCGGCGCGATCGCGCAGCAGTTGCGCGGCGCGGCGCATGAGCTTGCTGCGCTCGAGCGGCGAGACCTTGCGCCATTCGCGGAAGGCGCGCTCGGCGGCGGTGGCCGCATCGGAGAGGTCCTGCTCGCTCGCGAGGCTCAGGCGGCCGATTTCCGCTTCGGTCGCCGGGTCGATCACAGCAATCGTCTTCGCGCCGGCGCGCCATGCGCCGTCGATGTAGATCTGGGTGTTGGGATAGGGCTTCACGCTGGAACTCATGATGGGACGATCCTTTTCAACGGTTCAACGACAGGCTCTCGCCGCGCGCACGGCAATGCGCGCAGGCCAGCGCCGGAAAATGCGGAGCGCCCATTGTGCCACCGGTTCGCAGATGCTGCAGGACGTGCAAAAGGAAAGGGCCGATGTCTGGAGACATTGG
This sequence comes from Paraburkholderia sp. JHI869, assembly GCF_038900775.1. Taxonomy (NCBI): domain Bacteria; kingdom Pseudomonadati; phylum Pseudomonadota; class Betaproteobacteria; order Burkholderiales; family Burkholderiaceae; genus Paraburkholderia; species Paraburkholderia sp. JHI869. Next base: position 181,004 of record NZ_JAYMSC010000002.1, on the reverse strand, counting down.
CCCTTTTTAACCCACACTATGAGAACGAGCGCATCAATCGGCTAAGAAGCTATAGAGCGCTCAAAATTCGAGCGTTGCGTTGGCAACGAAGGTGCGCGTGGCCGAGGGCATGACGTAATAGCCCCAAGCCGCAGTCCAGTAGCTGCGATTGAACAGATTGTTCACGCCCGCGCGCAGCGTGACGTCCTTGCCGGCCACCTGGGTTTCGTATTTCGCGCTCAGGTCCCACGTCGTATAAGCGGAGACGAACTGCGTGTTCGCGGCATCGACAGCCATATTGCCGACATATTTGCCGCCGAACGCGACCGTGAGCGCGCGCAGATACGACGGGTTGTATTCCACGCGGCCCGTGAGCGTGAAGCGCGGCGTGGCGTACACGCGCTTGCCTTCCACGCTCGGGTCGTCCACGTCCACGGCCTTCGCGTTCAGCCACATCACGCCGCCCATCAGGCGCCAGTCGTGAGCGAGTTGCAGCCACCCGCTCGCGTCCACGCCGTCGTAGCGCTTTGTGCCGCTCTGCACGAAGACGTTTGCCATATTGGTGTATTCGTAGCCCTGATCGACGCGGAACAGCGCGAGATTCGCGCCCCAGTCGCGGTGATCGGCCTTGAACCCCACCTCATACTGCTTGCTCTTGAGCGGGCCGTAGGTCTGCGGATAGTTGACGTTCGTGTTGCTCGCCGCGCCGCCTTGCTGCAGGCCTTCGACATAGCTCGCATAGAGCGTCGAATCCGGGTCGAGCTTGAACATGAGCGCGGCGGTCGGCGTGACCGGGTTCGCGCTATAGCTCGACGCCTGCGACTGATCGGTGTTGTAGGTGGTGTCGCGGAACTGCGTGTAGCGCAGACCCAGCAGCGCGGAGAAGCGCGAAGTGAATTGCACGGTGTCGCTCGCGTAGAGCGCGGTTTGCGTGGTGATCTCGTGGCGGTACAGGTTCTCGCCGATATGCACCGCGTCGTTCGTGAGCAGCGTGCTGCCGTAGATATTCCCGATGCCGAGGAAATAGCCGCTGTTCCAGCCTTCGCTGTCGTCGTATTCGTTTTGCTGGCTCTGATAGCTCGCGCCCACCACCACATCGTGCTTGAACGGGCCGGTGTCGAATTTGCCCTGCACGTTGGCATCGACGTTTTGATAGAAGTAGCGCGTCAACGCGGCATAGAGCGTGTTGGTGTAGTCGCCTTGCGTGTTGAAGACGGAGAGCAGGCTATCGGAGTTGTAACGGTTTTCCTTGGCGAAGCGGTACTTGAGGTTCGCGTGCCAGTTCTCCGAGAAGCGATAGTCGAGCCCGGTGCCGAACGAGGCGATCTCCGTTTCGTACCAGTTTTGCGGCTGCGTGAGCTGGCGCGTGACCTTGCTCGCGTCGGGAATGCCGAGCGGATTGCCGTTTTCGTCGGTGCCGAAGTAGAGGCCGAACAGCGTGCCGGTGGTCTTGCGCTTCTGATAGAACGCGTCGACCGTCCATGTGAGGTCCGGCGTGATGCGATAGTCGAGCGCAAGCGATGCCACCTGGCGGCGCACGTGACCGTTCGCTTCGGCGGTGTTGCCGTCTTCGTTCACGAGATTCAGGCGATAGCCGAACTGTTTGTCCGGGCCAAAGCGTCCGCCCAGGTCGATCTTCTGGCTGAGGACGCCCGCTGATTGGTAGCCGATCGAGAAGCTGCGGTACGGGTCGTCGGTCGGACGCTTGAGCACGTAGTTGACGATGCCGCCCGGATTGCTGAAGCCATACATGAAGCCCGAAAGCCCCTTGAGCATCTCCACCTGCTCGAATTGTTCGAGCGAAAGCTCGGTGTCCCACGAGGGGAAGTTCTGGCCGTCCACCTTCACGCCGTTAAGCATGTCGACCGGCAGGCCGCGAATGCTGAAGGCCGAGTTTTCGCCGGTCATGTTGTTACCGACATCGGTCACGGCCGGGTCGTACTTGAAGAGGTCGTTGGCCGTGGAGGCGAGGCGGTCCTTGCCTTCCTCCGTCGTCACCACGTTGGTCGAGAACGGCGTGTCCACCTGCCTGCGGTTGCCGAGCGCGCCCGCGCTCACACGGTCCGGCGAGGCCGCAGCGCTGTCGCGCGCGGCGCTGACCTTGACGGTGGGCAGCGCCTGGTTGCTCCCGGTTTGCGTGCCGTCTTGCGCTTCGGCCAAGGCATTGTCTTGCGCCCAGCCTGGCGCGGAGAGCGTGATGAGCGTGATACCGACGCTCACCAGCAGCGCGGCGCTGAGTTGCGCGCGGCGTGCAAGCGCAGCGGATGAACGGAAACGGACGGGGTCGAGGCGAGGGCGGCAGGCGGCGGCAGGATTTTGCATGTTCTTCTGATCAATTGAGCGCGAGAAATAAGGCGAAACGGTGGTCTCGATACGTAATCGCCTTGAAAGCGCTGCAAATGGTAATGCAAATGATTCGCATCTACAACAAAAAGCATATAGCCGCCCGTAGGGTTGTGAAATCGCCGCATCTTGATGGGCCATTCCTTGCGTTTGCCGCCCTTTTATGCCAACGGACCAACCGCCGTGGCTGTGTAGGTAGACAAAAAAAGCGGCGCCCAAAGGCGCCGCAAATAGGGAAACAGAAAAGAAATCGTAAGACCGCGTCTAGCGTCGGACTCAGCTCAGCTTCGTGACCGGCGCAACGGCCGCGGGGTCGCTGATGCTCGGGCGGCCGTTTTCGACGTGTCCGGCGAAGCGCCAGGCGAACGTCGCGTCGTCGCGGCTCGTGACCGTGAGGTCGTACCAGTGATGGCTCGAGGCGAGGACCCAGACTTCGTCGATTTGCGCACCGGCCGGCACGACCACGTTGCGCTCGTGCGCGCCATAGGCGTTGTCGGTGACGTTCAGGTGCGCGACGCTGCTGCCCGCGTTCGAGAACCTGAGGAAGAGGTTGCCGTTGGCCACGTCGTAGTGCGCCGACACGGCCGGCGCCGGTGCGCGGCCCGACTTGCCCGGACCCGACTGCGCGGCCGTGCCTGCGAAGCGGCGCACGAAGCCGTTCGGGCCATGCACCTCGAATGCATAGACGCCGTTCGTCGGGGTGAGGTCCCACGTGTCGTCGAGCGCCTTGCCTGCCTCGACCGTGTAGCGCCACGGGCCGTCGCTGCGATTCGTGCCGTACACGTAGAAGTGCGCGCCCTGGCGGCCCGTGTTCGCGAACGTGATCGAAAGCGTGTTGTTCCGCGCTTCGGGCTTCGCGTTCACATGCAGTTCGTAGGGCAGCGCGCGCGCGTAGCGCACGCCCGGCTCCTGCGCGTCGATCGGCAGCGGCGTGGCTGGCACCGTGGGCGCCGAGTTGGCCGAGCACTGGTTGTCGGCGAGCGTCATGTAGTTGCTCGTATCCGGCAGCGTGGGCATCGTCGCGTCGGGCGTGCGGAAGTCGAAGCACGTCGTGAGGTCGCCGCACACCGCGCGGCGCCATGCCGTGATGTTGGGCTCCTGCACGCCGAAACGCTGCTCGATGAAGCGGATCACCGAGGTGTGGTCGAACACCTGCGAGCAGACGAAGCCGCCCTTGGTCCACGGCGAGACGACCGTCATCGGCACGCGCGGTCCGAGGCCGTAGGGCAGGCCGTCGGCGGTGTACTTGCCGCCACGGCCCGAGGGGTTGATGACGTTGTGGATCTCGCCCTCGACGCTCACCGTCGACTTGCCCTGCGTGGACGTCGTGGGCGGCTGCGGCGGCACGACATGGTCGAAGAAGCCGTCGTTCTCGTCATACATGATGAAGAGCACGGTCTTGCTCCACACGTCGGGGTTCGACGTCAGCGCTTCGATGATCTGCGAGGTGTATTCCGCGCCATAGGCCGGCGTGTACTTCGGGTGCTCCGAGAACGCCGCGGGCGGCAAGAGCCACGAGACTTGCGGCAAATTATTCTGGAGTACGTCGTTTTTCAGGTCGGCGATCGTGCGTACCGTTTGCGCGCGCTGGTAAAGCGCCGAACCGGGCTGCGCGTTGATGAAGTTCGCGAAGTTCTGCAGGATGTTCGTGCCGTAGTTGCCGTTCAGCGGGTCGCTGCCGTTCGTCCCCTGCTGGTAGATCTGCCACGAGATGCCGGCGGCCTGCAGGCGCTCGGGGTAGGTCGTCCACGAGAGCAGTTGATACGTGGGCGGCACGTCGCCGTCCACGAAGTCGTTGTTGTCGAGCAGCGGGCCGCCCATCGTGCCGGTCGGATCGACCATGCCGGTCATGAGATACGAGCGGTTCGGGTGCGTCGGGCCAGGCAGCGAGCAGAAGTAGTTGTCGCACACCGTGAAGGCATCGGCCAGCGCGTAGTGGAACGGAATGTCCGCGCGCAGGTAATAGCCCATCGTCATATCGGTCTTGTACTGCGGCCACTGGTTGTACAGACCGTTGTTGATCGCGTACTGCGTGGGGTACCACGAGTGGTCGAGATCGCCCACACATTGCGCGCTCGTCTTGAACGTGTCGAGGTGGAACGGCAGCACGGGCTTGGTGGCGTCTTCCTTCGACGGCTGATACCACACCGGCAAGCCGCCCGGCAGCGGAATCGGCAGGCGGTCGTTGTAGCCGCGCACGCCGCGCATATGGCCGAAGTAGTGGTCGAACGATCGGTTCTCCTGCATGAACACGACGATGTGCTCAACATCGCGGATCGTGCCCGTGCGCGAATTGGCCGGGATGGCCAGCGCATTGCGGATCGATTCGGGAAGAACGGTCATCGCTGCGGCGGCGGCGCCCGACTGCGCGACGGTCTGCAGGAAACGGCGACGGCTGTTTGACGTCATTGTTGCTCACCTTTCTGCTTGGGGTTGGAGTGTCGTGCCCGGCGGCGTGCTGATACAGCGGCACGCAGGGGCACGAAGGTGCAATGCTTCAATGGCTGGATGTTGCTGGACTGCTGGAATCGTTGCCGTTGCTGGCCTGGGTCTGCGCGCTGTCTCCCGGCGCGTAGCTCATGACCGGCGCGACCTGATCGCTGTCGGCGGCGATGCTGGCCTGTGCGTTTTGCGCGGGGTCGCTCGTCGTGTTCGCGGCGGGTGCCGCGTTCGCGCCGTAAGCGGGTATGGCGCTCGGGTTCGTCGACGCGTTTGTCGAACCGCTTATCGACGCGTTCGTGTCGGGCGTCGGCAACGGCGATATCCGCGTGCTATTCGCCAATGGCGTTGCGGCGCTCTGGCTTTCGGATGGTGCAGCCGATGTATCCGGCGTCGACGAAGCCGCCGACGAGCCGTAGCCCGGGCCGCATGCATCGAGCATGATGGTTGCGAGTACAACGATAGTCGCGGTCGACAGGGTCGTCGACACGCGGTTGGCAAGGCGTATTCTCATGTGCGCATCCGTTCTGTGGGGATGGGTCGCGCACAGTTTCGCCGCCATTGAAGAAAGAATTGTGAAATGCACGAAAACGTTTGCATGCGATGAATTTCCTTTGCAAACGTGCGGCATGAAAAACATTCGCTGCCGATTCGCAGCTAACGAAATGCTTTCACTTTGCGGAGCCGGTTTCGTGCGCGCGAAGCAGCACGTCGGTCGCGCGATGCGGCATCTCGACCTGATCGATCAGGAACACTTCGCCGCGCGAGTGCTCCGCGCGCAGCGGCAGGATCGCCTGATAGGCGCTGGAGCAATACCACGCGCGCGCGGTCTCGCGACTTGCGAATTCGATCATGATGAGGTCGCCGGAAAACTTGCCTTCGAGCCGCTCGACGCGCCCGCCGTGAATGATGAAACGGCCGCCGAAGGGGGCGAGTGTGGCATCGATTTTCTCCAGGTATTCGACGATGGCGGGGCAGGGTTCGACGTCCCGCAGATGGGCGATGGCGTAGGCAGTCATGGCAGGTCTCGCAAGCGTGAAATGGCGTGAAGGAGGTGGGCCGACGCTTGCAAGAGTAGGGCGCGTGGAGCAGGGAATCGATTACCCCAGAGGTAAAGCGCGTGCTGCGCCGGGCTTAGGCTGAAGGCGTGCCGCGGGGTAAAATACATGCCATGCGCAGTCCGGATCGAGACGTTTGCGCTTTTCGCCACCGCCGCCATGAACCCGTCACCCGAGAACAAACCCGCACGCAAGCAGCCGCCCACGTGGCTGCTGAACACCCTCACGGCGCTCGTGGGCGTGCTGACGCTCGCGCTGGGTATTGGCTGGATCGTCTACAAGTGGGTCGTCGATCTGGAAGTTCCGTACTTCGCCATTCCGCTCGTGATGTGCGTGCCGGTGATCGTCGCCGTGGCGTTCCGCAACATCTGGGATTGAGACGCGCGAGCGCCTCGCTCGCCCAAACGTTGTTTCAAACCCCGAAACGCTCCGCACACGCCGCGCGCACGCGCTCCACGACGGCGCTCCACGTTTCGTCCATGCGCTGGCGGAACAGGCGCATCGTGCCGGGATACCACGGCGAATCCTCGCGGCCGTGCATCCAGCGCCAGTCCAGATCGTGCTGCGGCAGCAGCACCCAGCACGGTTTGCCGAGCGACGCCGCCAGATGCGCGGTGGACGTATCCACGCAAATCACGAGATCGAGCTGCGCGATGACGGCCGCGGTATCGACGAAATCGCCCACGTCCGTGCCCAGATGCAACAGCGGCTGGTCCGCGGGCGGATGGCTGGCCTCGTCTTCTCCCTGACCTTTTTGCAGGCTCACGAACTGCAGCCCCGGCACACGCCAGAGCGGCGCGAGCGCGGCCAGCGTTGGCAGCGAGCGGTGCGCGTCGTTGAAATGCTTCGGATTGCCCTTCCAGACGATGCCGATGCGCGGACCCGCCGCGAGCGTGGCGAGGCGCGCGCGCCAGTGCTCGACGAGCGCGGGCTCGGGCGTGTAGACGAGCGGCGCGGGGATCGTGTCGAGCGTGGTGCGCAGACGATGCGGCACGCTGATGGGGCTGACCCATGCGTCGAACCGGGCGGATGCGGCCGCGCCGGCGTCGTGGTCGAGCACGGCGTCGATACCCTCCACGCTGCCAAGCAGCCGATGCAGCGACGCCTGGCACGCGAATGCGACGTGCGCCGCGCCCTGTGCCTTGAGCACACGCGCATAGCGCCCGAATTGCAGCATGTCGCCAAGGCCGTCCTCCTGCCACAGCAGCAGCGACTTGCCGGCGAGCGGCTCGCCTTGCCAGGCCGGGCACTTCAACAGGCGTTGCGTCGCGTGATGCACGAAGCCGGGCATCGTATAGCGGCATTCGTAGCGCGCGAAGCCTTCCTCGAAGCGGCCCATGCTGATGAGCAGCGTGGCGAGGCGGAACTTCGCGTCGCCGTAGTCGGGATTCGCGTCGAGCGCGCGGCGGTAGCCGGCCTCCGCCTCGTCGAGCTGGCCGTGCTCTTTGTGCAGGCTGGCGATATTGAAGTGCGCCTCGGCGAAGTCGGGGCGTACGGCAAGGGCTGCATGGAGCACGTCGAGCGCTTCGCCGCGCCGCCCGAGCGCCATGAGCACGCAGGCGAGATTGTTGTACGCCTCGACGCGGCCCGGCAGGCGGCGCAGCGTCTCGCGATAGGCGGCTTCGGCTTCGGGCAGCCGCTCGAGCGTATGCAGCGCGACGCCGAGGTTGTACTGCGCTTCGGTGTGGTTCGGCGCGAGCGCGAGCGTCCGGCGAAACGCCACCTCCGCCTCCGGTGCGCGCTTGAGCTCGTTGAGCACGCAGCCGAGGTTGTTGAGCGCATCCACGAAATCGGGGCGAATCTGCAGCGCGAGGCGGGCGGCGAGTTCCGCTTCCGCGAGCTTGCCCGACGCCTTGAGCAGCATGGCGAGGTTGTTGAGCGCCTCCGGATACTGCGGCTGGATCAGCAGCGCCTCGTGAAAGGCGCCGGCTGCGGCCTCCCACTGCTCCTGGTCGCGCAGCAGCATGCCAAGACCGTTATGGGCCTTCGCGTGGCGCGGGTTCGCGGCGATGGTGGCGCGAAACGCGCTTTCGGCTTCGGCCTGGCGGCCTTGTCCTTGCAGCAGGACGCCGAGGTTGTAGTGCGCGTCGGCGTGATCGGGGCAGTGCGCGAGCACTGCGCGAAAAGCCGCTTCCGCTTCGGCATGTTGCGCCTGGCGCTGCAATACGACGCCGAGGTTGCAGCGTGCGGTGCTGTCGGCCGGCATCAGGTTCAGCAGCCGCTCATAAAGCGACTGCGCCTGGGCGAGGGCGCCGAGCGTTGCATAGAGCGCGGCGAGCCCGCTGTACGCCTGGACGAAGTCGGGCCTGACGGCGAGGCAGCGCAGCCAGAGCGCCTCGCCGCGCGCCACGTCGCCCGTGCCCGTGGCGCTCAGGGCCGCGAGATTGAGCGCCGGCGCGAGCGTGGCGTCATCGGCGGCGCGCTGGCCGACGAGCGGGTCGAGCAGCGCGAGCGCGTCGGCGAAGCGGTGGGCGTCGCAGTGCGCATTGGCTTCGCGCAGGATGTCGTCGGGGGCGGGCGCGAGAGGCGTCGAAATGGTCACAGTGAAAATCGTAAGAGACGGGGCGCGGCGCCTGGGCGACACGAACAATGAGGCAAGGTCGAGGTTACGACAGCTCGCGTCGAGGCAACGGCGCGAATTGAGCGCATCCGCTGCGCTTATTCGGGCGATAGGCCCGTTTGGCCCGAAAAAGCTTGCAGATGGCTTGCATTTCGGGCGCGTGCCGTGGGTAGGCCGTAAGGGGCGGCGTTTGCGCGCGCAGGCATGGGCAACGCCCGTCTCCATGGGTCAATCTGCCCGATTGTTTCGTATTCCGAACAATATGTCATCGCGCGCGCCGAAACGGGCCGCACGCGATGTCACGCGTCAGGGCACTCAGGGCACGAGCACCTGCCGCCCGACCACCTTGCCCTGCACGAGCGCTTCGAACGCCGCGTTGATTTCCGTGAGCGGGCGCGTGGAGACGGGCGAAGGCTGCATCTTGCCTTCGCGCATCAGCGTGACGAGTTCGCGCAGCTCGGGCAGCGTGCCCACGTAGCTGCCCTCGATCTTCAGCGGCCGCATCGGGATGATGGGCAGCGAAAGCGTGAGGTCGCCGCCCATGAGCCCAACGATCACCACGTGGCCGCCGCGTGCGCACGAGTCGAGCGCGAGTTTGACGGTGGGCGTCGCGCCCACGAGGTCGAGCACCGCACGTGCGCCGCCGCCGGTTGCCGCGACGATCTGCTGCACGGCGTCCTCCGCGCGTGCGTCGATGGCCGCGAGCGCGCCGGCTGCAAGCGCGGCTTCTCGCTTGGCGGGGTCCACGTCCACGACGATCGCGCCTTGTGCGCCCATCGCCTTGAGCACTTCGAGCGCCATCATGCCGAGGCCGCCCGCGCCGATCACGACCACAGGGCCTTCATGGATGCGTTCGCCGAACTTCTTCACGGCCGAATACGTCGTCACACCCGCGCAGGCGAGCGGCGCGGCCTTCACGGGATCGAGGCCGGCGAGATCCACGAGATAGCGCGGATGCGGCACGATCACGTAGTCGGCAAAGCCGCCGTCGCGCAGCACGCCGAGCGACTGCGGCTTCGCGCAGATGTTCTCTTCGCCGCGCTTGCAGGCCGCGCATTCGCCGCAGCCGATCCACGGATGCACCACTGTCGACGTGCCTGCAGCGAGTGCTTCCGCCGCGCCTTGCGCATCGGGCCCGAGTGCCACGACCTCGCCGCAGATTTCATGGCTCGGCGTGAGCGGCAGCTTGATGCCGCGGTCGGCGAGCGAGAGCTTCTTGCCGCCGCCCAGGTCGTAATAGCCTTCCCAGATATGCAGATCGGAGTGGCACAGGCCCGCGGCCTTCACGCGCAGCAATACTTCGGTGCCCCTGGGTTCGGGCACGTCGCGCTCAATCAGCTCGAGCGGCTTGCCGTGATGGATAACGCAGTAACAGCGCATTTGCATCGATGTCTCCGTGAGTGTTGTGTACGACGGCCAGGCACGGCCAGGCGAAAAGCGGTGTCTATGCATCATAGCGGATGCGATACATATTCGTCCGGTCGTTCTATTTTCGGGGCTACGCAGATCGTTGCATAGCTAACTATATTGGGTTATGCTGTGCGCATGTTCGATCATTGCCTTTACTTCAACACCACGGCGCTCGCGCGGCGCCTCGAGCGCGAATGGGCGGAAGCCTTCGAGCCCTTCGAGCTCACGCCGCCGCAGGGTTTCATGCTGCGCGCCGTGCTGGAGCGTCCCGGTTCGCCGCAGCGCGACCTGGCCGATCTGCTCTCCATCGCGCGTCCCACGGCTACGCGTGTGCTCGACGGTCTCGAGGCGCGCGGCTATGTGGAGCGCCAGCGCACCGAGGACGACGGCCGCGAAGTGGCGATCGTGCCCACGGCGCAGGCCATGGCGATTCGCGAGGCGCTCAATGCCGCGAGCGCGACGGTTACGAGCCGGCTCAAGCGCACGCTGGGCGGGGAGGCATTCGTGGATACGGTGTCGCGTCTGCGCACGGCGCGCGCCACGTTGTGCTGAATCCGCACGGCACGCTTTATGCGCAGCGGTAGGGCATTAAAGCAAGGTATTAAAGAGTAGGGAGTTGCATCATGCGGCGCATAGGCGCTTTCTGTATTTCAACCTGGCTTGCGGCCGCGGTTCTTGTTCTCGGGCGCCATTCGGTGCCGTTGATGGCGCTCAGCGGTGTGATCGTGTTCGCCGGCTTCGATCTATTTCGTCCTGATTCGGGCGATCAGTAACGCTGTGCTGCGAGCGCCGCGCGTAGCACGCGCCGCTCGCAGTCCTTACATCACATCACATCTCTTCGGCCCACGACATGTTCTCGCGCGCAAGCAGCGCCGAAGACGCCGCCGGCCCGAACGTGCCTGCCGTATAAGTGCGCGGGCGATCGTTCAGTTCCTTCCAGCCGTCGAGAATCGGTTCGACCCACGACCACGCGGCTTCCAGTTCGTCGCGGCGCATGAAGTGTGTGAGGCGGCCGCGGATCACGTCGATCAGCAAACGCTCGTAGGCTTCGGCGCGACGTTCGGGAATGGCCTGCTGCAAGTCGAGATTCAGGCTCACGGGCAGCATGTTCATGCCGCTGCCCGGTTCCTTCGCGAGCATCTGCAACTGGATCGACTCTTCCGGTTGAAGCTGGATCACGAGACGGTTGCCGTAATGGCGCGGGCCGCTCGGGAAAATCGAGAACGGCAGGTCCGCGAATTCGATCACGATTTCCGACTGGCGCTTCTGCAGGCGCTTGCCCGTGCGCAGGAAGAACGGCACGTTGGCCCAACGCCAGTTGTTGATGTTGGCGCGCAGCGACACGAACGTTTCCGCCTTGCTGTCGGCCGGCACGTTGTCTTCTTCCAGATAACCCTTCACCGGCTTGCCGTCCACGGCGCCCGCCGCGTACTGGCCGCGCACCGTGTCGCGCGCGATGTCGGCGAGCGACATGGGGCGCAGCGAGCGCAGCACCTTGAGCTTTTCGTCGCGCACGGCGTCCGGGTCGAGCGAGACGGGCGGCTCCATTGCCACAATGCACAGCAGTTGCAACAGGTGGTTCTGCACCATATCGCGCAGCGCGCCCGTGTGATCGTAGAAGCCCGCGCGGCTGCCCACACCCACCGTTTCCGCCACCGTGATCTGCACGCTGCGAATGTACGGCGCTTGCCACAGCGGCCCGAAGATCGGATTGCCGAAGCGCAGCACCATCAGGTTCTGCACCGTTTCCTTGCCCAGATAGTGGTCGATCCGGTAGATCTGCGATTCGGCGAAATGCCGGCCCACCGACTCGTTGATCTCCTGCGCCGAGGCGAGATCGTGGCCGAGCGGTTTTTCGAGCACCACGCGCGAGCTGCTGTCGATCAGACCGCCTGCGGTGAGGTTGTCGCAAATCGTCGTGAACAGTTCCGGCGACGTGGAGAGATAGAACACGCGCAGCGCATGCTCGCGCGACGCCGACTTCAGGTTCGCGTAATCGGCGGGATCGTTCACGTCGATGATCACGTAATGGAACAGGTTCAGATAGCGGTCCCACGCTTGCGCGTCGAACGCTTTCGCGTCGATGAACGGACGCGACTGCTCTTCCATGAACTTGCGATAGTCGTCGATCGTCCAGTTCTTGCGGCCCACGGCGATGATGCGCGTTTCCGGCGGCAGGTTGCCGTGCAGGTGCGCCATGTAGAGCGCGGGCAGCAGTTTGCGCGCGGCCAGGTCGCCTCCGCCGCCGAAAATAATCATGTCGACGGGCTGTTCGGGCAAGGCTTGGGCAGGCTGATTCGTCATGGCAGGTCGGAGGTGACGCGCGCTCGGGTAACGGTGTTGGGCACGACCGCTAGCGCGCGGTTGCAAAACCCGCGCTCCTCGCAAGAGCGGGGCGCGGCGAAAACGCTAATGGTGCATGGTTTCGCGCGAGTTTGCACGCGTGGCGCGAACGGGGCGTTGCGTGAGACTTCTGTGACGATAAACCGACCGGCCGTTCAAATACGCATCGCGTGGCATTCCGCTGATCTTTAACCGAGCCCCGGCACCGCTACGCCGAAAGTCGTGAGCACCAGCGCGACATTGAGCACGAGCACCGCGACCGCGCCCGCCACGGCTCCCGCAGCGGTGAGCGCACGGTTACGATGAGGCCCCATCACGTCGCCGCGGCACGTGAACCACACGAGCGCGGCCATCGGGAACGGCAGCGCGAGGCTCAGCACGACCTGGCTCATGACGAGCGCTTCGGTGGCGTTCACGCCCAGCGCGACGACGATAAAACTCGGCACCATCGTGATCGCGCGGCGCAGCCAAAGCGGTATGCGGAAGTTCACGAAGCCTTGCATGATCATCTGCCCCGCGAGCGTGCCGACCACGGAACTGGAAATGCCCGAGGCGATCAGCGAAACGAGGAAGATGCTGGCGGCCGCCGCGCCCAGCAGCGGGGCGAGCGTGCGGTAAGCGGTCTCGATCTCGGCGACATCGGCATAGCCTTGGTGAAACGCGCCAGAGGCCATCACGACCATCGCCATGTTGATGAGCCCGGCCACCGAAAGCGCGACCACGACCTCGATGTTAGAAAACTTCACGAGGCGTTTGCGCTCGGCGTCGTTGCGCGCGAGCACGCGCGCCTGGGTGAGCCCCGAGTGGAGAAAGAGCGCGTGCGGCATGACCGTTGCGCCGATGATGCCGACCGCGATCGTCACGGCTTGCGCATCGGGCAGGCGCGGCGTGGCGAGGTGGCGCAAGAGGCTCGGCCAGTCGGTCGGCGTGATGAAAAGCTCCAGAACATAGCAAATGCCGATCACGCCCACGAGCGCGCCGATCAGGAGTTCGAGCGGCCGGAAGCCCGCGCGCTGGAGAAACAGCAGCGCGTAGGTCACGATGGCCGTCACTCCCATGCCCGCGAGCAGCGGCAGGTGAAAGAGAAGTGCAAGCCCGATCGCACCGCCGAGGAACTCGGCGAGATCGGTGGCCATGGCCGCGATCTCGCTCACGATCCACATGAGCCACACGAGTGGCGCCGGCAGGTTGTCGCGGCACAGTTCGGCGAGATTGCGCCCCGTGGCGATGCCGAGCTTCGCGGAGAGCCCTTGAAACAGCATGGCGATGACGTTGGCGAGCAGCACGACCCAAAGGAGCGCGTAGCCGTAGCGCGCACCGGCCTGGATGTTGGTCGCGATGTTGCCGGGGTCGATGTAGGCGACGGAAATGACGACGGCCGGACCCGCAAGCGGCAGCAGAAGGGCGACGCCGCGGCGGCGTCCTTCGAGCGCTTCGCGCACAGCGGCGGCCGTGTTGCGGGTGAGGCCGTCGGGGGCGCGCGCGGTGGAATCCGCGCTATCTGCGCGGTCGTCGCGGGCGCGATGATCCATGCAACTTCTCGTGCGACTCAGGGTCTGTATGCGCAGCCCATCGCCATGACCCTTGCATGGAGCACAGATAAATGCGGCAAATGCTTTGCACAGGCGTCATCGGATTCGGGCCCTCATGCGTTAAGCAGGCATTCCGCGCGCCTGCGTTGGCACTATCTCAGCACAAACCGGCGCGGCGCGCCTACGCTGCTCTCTTTCCCTTACGAAATGCCTGAATTCCCGATCTTTTCGAATGCACCGGCTCACATGAAAAACACGCTCGCGACTGCGCTGCTAATGAGCGGCCTTGCATGGGGCGCGCTCGCCCACGCCGACGACAAGGTCATCGTGCTCGACTCGGGCGAGGCGAAGCTCTCGCTCATCGACCAGGCGAGCCGTACCGTGGTCGGCACCGAGCCCACGGGCAAGGAACCGCACCACCTGATGATCACGCCTGATGGCAAGTCGCTCATCGTCGCCGATTCGGTGTCGAATGACCTGCTGTTCCTCGACCCGCATACGGGGCAGATACAGCGCCGCCTGGAAGGCATTGAAGATCCGTATCAGCTTGGTTTCTCGCCCGACCGCAAATGGTTCGTGACTGCGGGCCTGCGCCTCGACCGCGTGGACGTTTATCACTACGACGGCCAGAACCTCACGATCGCCAAGCGCATTCCGCTCGCGAAAACGCCGAGCCATATCACGTTCGCGTCCGACAACAAAACGGCGTTCATCACGCTTCAGGACACGGGCGAAGTGGCCGCGATCGACCTGCCGACGCAAACGGTGCTGTGGAAGCTGCAAGTGGGCAACACGCCCGCAGGCCTGTGGATGACGCCCGGCGACAAGTACCTGCTCGTGGGCATGACGGGCGAGGACAACGTGGCCGTGGTCGACTGGCACAACCGCACGGTCGTGAAAAAGATCCAGACCGGCCGCGGCGCACATAACTTCCGCAATCTGGACGATGGCAAACATATCGCCGTGTCCAATCGCGTGGAGAGCACGATCAGCATTCTCGATTACACGACGCTCACGAAAGTGGCCGACATCACGGGCCTGCGCCCCGGTCCCGACGACATGGAGCTGTCGGCGGACAAGCGTTACCTCTGGGTGACGTTCCGTTTCGCGAAGCACGTGGGCATCATCGACCTGAACACGCGTAAATTGATCGATACGATCCAGGTGGGCCGCTCGCCGCACGGCATCTACTTTGCGAACAGCGCGCCGGTGTACGCGCCGAACCCGGACTGATTGAGGAGTCTCGATGCTCGACACGCTGATTTCGCAGGCCGACAACCTCGTTTCGTGGCTGCAGACGCTCCTCTACGTGGACGTGGTGCAGCCGATCTTCTACAAGGTCGGCCTGATGGGCTACGACGAGGACACCTACGACGCGCTCTACTGGGTGATCGTGGGCATGCTGCAGATCTGCGCCTCGTATGTGCTGCTGCGTCCGCTCGAAGCGCTGCGTCCCGCGGAAGCCTGGCGCGATCGCAAGGCGCTGCGCGCCGACGTCTGGTACACGTGGATCGCGAAGCTCGGCATTCTGAACATCGCGTTCTTCTTTCTGCTCACGCCCGTGTTCAATCACTGGCAGAGCCTGATGGCGATCCACAACGTGCCGAACATCGAAGTGGATAGCCTGTGGCCCGGCGTGACCGACAAGCCGCTCGTGTCGTTCCTGATCTATCTCGTCGTGCTCGACTTCGCGGGCTACTGGTATCACCGCTGGCAGCATCGCTTCGGCGTGTGGTGGGAATTGCATGCGGTTCACCACAGCCAGCAGCAGATGTCGCTGTGGTGCGACGATCGCAATCATTTCCTCGACGACATCGTGCAGGCCGCGTTCTTTGCGGGCATCTCGCTCTTTATCGGCGTGCCGCCCGCGCAGTTCGTCGTGCTCGTAGCCGTGAGCAACTTCATGCAGAGCGTGCAGCACGTCAATGCGCGGCTCGACTTTGGCTGGCTGCTCGAGCGTATCGTGGTGAGTCCGGCGTTTCATCGCCGCCACCATGCGATCGGCTATGGCCACGAAGGCACGCGCTACGGCTGCAACTTCGGCGTGCTGTTTCCGTGGTGGGACGTGATGTTCCGCACGGCGTCGTGGAACAAGGAACATGAGCCCACTGGCATTCGCGACCAGTTGCCCGCGCCGCAGGGCCGCGGCGCGAACTATGGCGAAGGCCTGCTCGCGCAGCAGTGGTTCGCGCTTGTTCGCATTGCGCGGCGCCTCGCGGGCAAGGGGTATCCGATGGGGGACGCGGCGCGCTGATCTTCGCGGCGTGCGTTGCGGTGTCTCAAGCGAGGCGGCCTTCGGGCCGCCTCGTTGCATTCCGGCATGCCGTTTCGTGATGCCGCAGGCGCGGCGGATGCGATAATCGCGCATTCATCCCCCACACATGCATGATGCGCGCGTCAAAGGCGCAGTTGGAGAACATCTTGAGCCGTATCGACAATCCGCAGCACGACCAGGAAGTCGGCGTGGCCGACGCCACCCAGGACACGACCCGCATCGACGACACGCGCATCGGCGCCGTGCGGCCGCTTATTTCGCCCGCGCTGCTGCTCGACGAACTGCCGGTGCCGCAGGACACGCAGACGCTCGTCGAAACGAGCCGCGGCGAGATCGCCGAAGTGCTCGCGCAGCGCGACGACCGGCTCGTGGTGGTGGTGGGCCCGTGCTCGATCCACGACCACGACCAGGCGATCGAATACGCGAATCTCCTCAAGGCGAAGGCCGACGCGCTCAAAGACGATCTGCTGATCGTCATGCGCGTGTACTTCGAGAAGCCGCGCACCACGGTGGGCTGGAAGGGCTATATCAACGATCCGCGTCTGGATGGCAGCTTCCGGATCAACGAAGGGTTGCGCGCGGCGCGTCAGCTGCTGCTCGACATCAACGCGCTCGGCCTGCCCACGGCCACCGAATTCCTCGACCTGTTGAGCCCGCAGTTCATCGCCGACCTCGTGGCGTGGGGCGCGATCGGCGCGCGCACGACGGAGAGCCAGAGCCACCGGCAGCTCGCTTCGGGCCTCTCGTGCCCGATCGGCTTCAAGAACGGCACCGACGGCGGCGTGCAAGTGGCCAGCGACGCCATCGTCGCCGCACGCGCGAGCCACGCGTTCATGGGCATGACGAAGATGGGCATGGCCGCGATCTTCGAAACGCGCGGCAACGACGACTGCCACGTAATCCTGCGCGGCGGCAAGAGCGGACCGAATTACGACGCGGCTTCGGTGGCGGCGTGCTGCGCGTCGCTCGCGAAGGCCGGGCTGCGCGAGCAGGTCATGATCGACTGCTCGCACGCGAATTCGAACAAGGCGC
The DNA here is from genome assembly GCF_038900775.1 of Paraburkholderia sp. JHI869. Classification (NCBI taxonomy): domain Bacteria; kingdom Pseudomonadati; phylum Pseudomonadota; class Betaproteobacteria; order Burkholderiales; family Burkholderiaceae; genus Paraburkholderia; species Paraburkholderia sp. JHI869. The sequence goes on along the minus strand of NZ_JAYMSC010000002.1, from coordinate 164,033 downwards.
ACCAGCGTCAGATCGACGTGGCGCGCGATATCGGCGAGCAACTGGCGGGCGGCGACAAGCGCATCATCGGCGTGATGATCGAGAGCCATCTCGAAGAGGGTCGCCAGGACCAGAAGCCGGGCGTGCCGCTCAAGCGCGGCGTGTCGATTACCGATGCGTGCATCAGCTGGGCGCAGACGGCGCCGGTGCTCGATGGGCTGGCGCAGGCGGTGCGGGAGCGGCGGAAGGTGGGGTGAGGGGGCTAACGCCCCTTCCGCGCCCCTTTCCTGGCGGCCGTTGCCCGCGGCGCTTCCTTCACTGGCGTCGCAACCCCCACACTCGCACTCAACTGTTCGAGCCACGAAAGCGCATCGGCATAGGCGAGAAATTGCTGCAGATACCCCGGCGACACCTCGCGCATAAGCGAGAGCGCACGATGCACGAGGCTGCTCGAATTGAGCGGCCCCGCGTTTATGGGCACCTGATCCAGCGACTGCCGCAACTGTTTCTCGGAGCGCACGCGTGACCACGTTTGCCGGAAGTATTCGACCAGCTCCGGGTCCGGCTCGTGCCGCACGCGCGTTGTCGGTTGGGCAGGCTCCGCCCGCGCGAGCGAATCGACGAGGCGGCCCAGTTCGGTCCTCGCCGTATCGCCATCGAGCCCGCGTGTGATTTTCGATGCCTCGCGCGCGAGGTCGTCGGCAAAGGCACCCAGCAATTGCGCGAGCCGCGCGTCGATGAGCTTCCGCGCTTCGCCCGCATGCGCGGCGGCGCGGCGCTCCAGCGCCTCGATGAAGTGAAAGCGCACCGGGTCGAGCTGGTCGGCGCCGCGGGCGCGCCAGGCGTCGAGCAGGGCGCGGGCGTCAGGCGCGGCGGCTATTGCTACCTGCGGGCCCGCGTCATTGACCATGCTTGCCCTCGCCGACGGTCGGCCGCGGCACCGGCGCGATCTCCACGCGGCGGTTCTTCGCGCGGCCGGCTTCATCGCTGTTCGCGCTCACGGGCTGCTCGGAGCCGAACGCGGCCGCGAAAACCGACGACGCGGGAACGCCCGCGTCGATGAACGAGCGCGTGACCGTCAGCGCGCGTTCGGCGGAGAGCTCCCAGTTGTCGGCGAAGCGGCGGTTGCCTGCGTGCACCTGCTGGTCGTCGGCGAAACCGCTCACCATCAGGATTTCATCGCGGCTCTTCAGGTACGCCGTGAGCGGCCCGGCGAGGCTCTTGAGCAGATCGCGGCCTTGCGGTGTCAACTGGTCCGAGTTCAGCGCGAACAGCACGCTGCCGCTAATGCCGATGCGCCCGTTCACGAGCGTCACGCGCCCCGCCGCAAGCGGGCCCGCGAGCGCCTCTTCGAGCGTCTTGCGGCGCTCGGTTTCGGCCTTGCGTTGTTTCACCTCGTTCGCGAGCCGGCTCGACAGTTCGAGCTGCATGCCGACCACGCCCACGAGGATCAGCAGGAACGCGCCCAGCAGCACCGACATCAGGTCGGCGAACGCGGGCCAGACCGGCGCTGCGGGGGCCGCGCCGCCGTCGATTTCGTCGTTCATGCCGCATCGACTCCGGCGGTGGCGCGCTGGCTTGCGAGCTGCTGCAGGTTCTCGACGATCTGCTTCTGCGACAGCATGCTCAGGTCGATGACCTCACGCGCCTGCGCCACGTAGTAGGCGAGCTGATCGTCGCTGCGCGCGAGTGACTTGTCGAGCGCGGTCTCGATGCGCTCCAGATGCGCCACGAGCTTGTCGTTCGATTCGCCGAACACGGTCACGGCCGCGCCGAACGCGTCGCCGAGGCTCGCCACTTCTACGGCGCTGCCGCTCACCTGCGCTGCGATCGCGCCGAGCTTCCCGCTTTCGGCTTCGACGTTCGCGCTGAACTGGCCGCCCACGCGTTCGAGCAGATCCGACGACGTGGAGACGAGCGTGTCGATTGCCGAGCGTTGCTCCGTGGAGGCGCGGTTCACGGCGTCGAGCAGCGTTTCGAGCGTGGCGAGCAGGCGATTGCGCTCGTCGAGCATCGCGGTGTCGCGGACCATGCTGTCCGAAAGCTTCTGGCGCAATTCGGCGATGACTTCGGCGGCGGCTTGCGGTGCGACCGACGCCGCCCGCACGAGGCTGCCGATTTCGGCGATCGTGCTCGCGTTGTGGGCCTGCGATTGCGTGGTGATGTCGCTGGCGGTCTGGGCGAGCGTGTCGCAGATCTCCTGCTGACGCTGCGCCGTGGCCGCGCTCGTGACTTCCCATTCCTTGCGCAATGCAGCCGACATCGTGGCAAGCGAGGCGGCCCAGGCGTCGAGGCGTTGCTCGTCGCGCGAGGAGATTTCCGCGTGCAGGTTTGCTGCGGCCTTCGGTGCGTCTGCGGCGGCTTCTACCAAGCGATCGATTTCGGCAATCGTCTTGCTCGCGTGCTGCTGCGATTGCGCGGCGATATCGTTCGCGGTTTGCGTGAGCGCGGCGCAGACTTCCTGCTGACGTTGCACGGAGGCAGCGCTCGTGTCTTCCCACTCTTTACGCAGCCCGGCGGCCATCGTCGCGAGCGATGCAGTCCATGCTTCTATGCGCTGATCGTCGCGCGCGGAAATTTCCGCATGCAGGTTTGCTGCGGCCTTCGGCGCTTCCGAAGCGGCTTCCACCAAGCGATCGATTTCGGCAATCGTCCTGCTCGAATGCTGCTGCGACTGCGCGGCGATATCGTTCGCGGTTCGCGTGAGCGCGGCGCAGACTTCCTGCTGACGTTGCACGGAGGCAGCGCTCGTGTCTTCCCACTCTTTACGCAGCCCGGCGGCCATCGTCGCGAGCGACGCGGTCCATGCTTCGATGCGCTGATCGTCGCGCGCGGAGATTTCCGCATGCAGATTCGCAGCAGCCTTTGGCGCTTCCGAGGCGGCATTAACGAGACGATCGATTTCGGCAATCGTCTTGCTCGAATGCTGCTGCGACTGCGTGGCGATATCGTTCGCGGTTTGCGCGAGCGTCGCGCAGATTTCCTGCTGACGTTGCGCCGAGACCGCGCTCGTCGCTTCCCACTCCGTGCGCAGCGCAGCGGCCATCGTCGCGAGCGCTTCGGACCAGCTTGCGAGGCGTGCTTCGTCGTGCGCGCCGAGCTTCGTCTGCAGGTCCGCGTGCGACTCGTCGACCGCGCGCAGCAGCGACGCCGAGTGTTGCTCGAACGTCGCCGCCGCGGTGGCGAGCGCCTGCTGGTTGCCTTCGGCGAGCTTGACGCCCGCGCGCTCTTGCTGTTCGAGCGCCGCCTGCCACGCCTGCGACATCGTCCCCGATGCACTTTCGAAGCGCGTCGACACGCCATCGAGCAGGCCAGCGGCACGTTGCTCGAAGCTCGCGTTGAAACGCTCCAGCGCGCCGCCCAGGTCGGCGGCAAGCGCCTCGTTGGTCTGACGATGCTGCGCGAGCGCGCGATTCCAGATTTCGGCGACGTTCGTAGTCGATGCTTCGAAGCCGCTCGCGAGCCCTTCGAGTTGTTGTTGCACCGCCTGCGTGAGCGCGCCCTGCATCGAAGCCGATTCGCGCGCGAGGCCGGCCATCGTCGCTTCCACCACGGGCTGCAGCGCCGCGCCCGCGGCGCGCGCGCTTTCGGCGGCGCTCGACTTGAGCGACTGGCCCACGGAAGCCGCGAGGCGGCTCCAGGCGGCTTCGGCGTTCGCGGCGAAGGCCTGTTGAGTCGCGATCTGCTGTTCGTGCTGCGCGGCGCCCTGGCGCTCGATCAGCGTCATCAGCGCGCCGAGCTTGTCGACGAGCGCGGGCATGGCGTCGGCCTGGCGCTGCAGCAGCTTGAACGAGGCTTCGCGCTGATGGGCCGGCGAGAAGGCGCGCAGCGTCGTCCCGATCTTCACGTCGAGCTGCTGCGCGGCCTCGATGCGCTCACGACGGCACAGCGCGGAGAGCAGGCCGAGCATGGCCGAGGTGGCCACACCCGCGATGGAGGTGCCGAACGCGAAGCCGAGGCCGTTTACCGGCGCGGCGAGCGAGGCGCGGATGGCATCGAGGTCGGTGGCGCTTTCCAGCGCGGCGCCCGTGCCCTTGAGCGTGACGACCATGCCGAGCAGCGTGCCGAGCATGCCGAGCAGCACGAGCAGGCCCGTGAGGTACGGCGCGAGCGCCGGACCCGGCAGAGCCACGCGCTCGCCTTCGATACGCGCACGCACGGCATTGCGCAGGCCAGGATCCAGCGTGTCGAGCCAGCCGGCCAGGCGCGCGGGCGCAGCATTCAATTGCGCAACGGCCTTCGCGAGCGTGGTCGTGCCCTGGTGAAAGCGATAAAGCTCCCAGGCGCCCGCGACATAGCACGCGCCGATCAGCAGCGTGACGGCGCTCGCAAGCGGGTTCGTGACGGCGTAGCCGGCGCCGATCCAGCACACGGCGGCGAGACCCACGACGAAGACAACAGGTTCAATGCGAAATCGGGACATAGCGCGGGACATAGCGTTTGGGTTAGCTGGTGCGAAGGGCGGCAAGCAGCCCCTCCACCGGTTGAAACCGAATCTCAAGTTCGGCGAGCAACACGCTCTGCATATCTTTGCGAAAGCCGGCGAGCCAGGCGTGCGGCGCGGCTTCGCTGGCGGCTACGGCGGCCGCCGCTGCGCGCTGCCGCTCGAAATGCGCGCCGAGCAACGCCGGCACGCCGGCGAGCAGGCTGCGCTCGCGCGCGCCGAGCGCCTGCTCGATCACGGCATCCACCGTGGCGAGGCGTGCGAGCGCGGGCGCACGGGCGGCCAGCGCGGCGCGCAGACGGGCGCGCAGCGTGGCGATGTCAGTCTCCATCGCCTGCTGCAGCGCGAGATAGCGCTGGCGGAAATCCGCGAAATCGGGTTCCACATCGGCTGGCTGACTGGCGGCCTGTGTGCGGCGCCCATCGCGCCGCGCGGGCGCGCCTTCGCCCACAATGGCCTTTCTCAGCGCCGCACGCACGCGCTCGCTCTGGTTTTGTTCGGCACTGGCGCCCACGCGCGTTGCTGGCTCGCCGCCCGGCGTCTGCACGCTCAGCGCCGTCGAAAGGGCGATGGCGTCCGTCCAGCCGAGCCACTGGCTCAGATGGTCCGAGATCGATTGCCGGGATTCGGGCACTTCGGCGTCGCCAAAGCGGGCAAGTAAGCGAACGAGCGTCGGGCCGCTCAACGCGAGGCGTTGCGGGGCTAGCACTTTTCCACCTGGGCAAAAAACCCGCTAGTTTACACGTCCGCGAGGGGGCGGCCGGCATCCGCGGGTTGGCGGGCGTCGAAACGCCCGCTGGGTGGGCTTTTCAGGCCTTGGCGCTTTCGGCCAGGATCTGCTGGATTGCCTGCTCGAAGGTTTCGACGGGCTGGCCGCCGCTGATCAGGTACTGCTGGTTGAAGATGATCGCCGGCACCGACTGAATACCCGAAGCCTGGTATTCGTGCTCCTCGGCGCGCACCTCGTCGGCATACTGGCCGCTTTCCAGGACTTCGCGCGCTTTATCCGCGTCGAGGCCCACGGACTGCGCCGCCGCGACGAGCATCGCGTGGTCGCTCGTGTCCTTGCCCTCGCCGTGATAGGCGCGCAAGAGCGCGAGCTTGAGCGGCAACTGCTTGCCTTCGATACCGGCCCAATGCAGCAGACGATGCGCGTCGAAGGTGTTGTAGATGCGCTCACGCGGCCCGAACGCGAAGCCGACGCTCGCACCGCGCTCGCGGATCATGGCCTGCGTCTCGGCGATCTGCTCGGGCGTGCGGCCGTACTTCTTGCCGAGATACTCGAGCACGGATTCGCCGCCCGGACCCATCTGCGGATTCAGTTCGAACGGATGCACGATGATCTGCGCGTCGACGGTGTCGCGCAGACGTTCGAGCGCGAGGTTCAGCGACGACAGGCCAATTGCGCACCACGGGCACGCGATGTCGGAGACGAAATCGATTCTGAGCGGTTGTTTCATGGCTTTCCTGATCCGGTTGAATACGGTCGAGCGCGGGGGATTGACGCGCAGCACAGGGAGGGTGCGCAAGGCACGTGCGCACCCGCCGGCTTATTCGTCCATCATGCGGGCCTTGACCTTCTTGCCCTTGACCTTGCCCGCGTTGAGCTTGCGCAGCGCGTCGCGCGCGATGCTGCGCTCAACGGCCACGTAAGTCGAAAAGTCGGTCACGTTGATCTTGCCGATCTGCGCGCCGCTGAAGCCCGCTTCGCCGGTGAGTGCGCCGAGCACGTCGCCGGGGCGGATCTTTTCCTTGCGGCCGCCCAGGATCTGCAGCGTTTCCATCGGCGGCAACAGCGGCTGGTTGCTGGCGGGCTTCAGTTCCGCAAGCGGGCTCCACTCGACTTCGCGCTTGAGTGCCTGTTCGATGCCGCCCACGCGGCCCATCTCGTCCATGCTCGCGAGGCTGAGTGCCCAGCCGTCCTGGTCGGCGCGGCCCGTGCGGCCGATGCGGTGCACGTACACCTCGGGGTCGGGCGTAACGTCCACGTTGATCACGGCTTCGAGCTGCGCGATATCGAGGCCGCGTGCGGCGACGTCGGTCGCCACGAGCACCGAGCAGCTGCGGTTGGCGAACTGGATCAGCACCTGGTCGCGCTCGCGCTGGTCGAGCTCGCCGTGCAGCGCGAGCGCGTGAAAGCCCTGCGCGCGCAGCACGTCGAGCAGGTCGCGGCATTGCTGCTTGGTGTTGCAGAACGCCAGCGTGCTCACGGGGCGGTAGTGGTTGAGCAGCATGCCCACGGCGTGCAGGCGCTCGTCTTCCGTCACTTCATAGAAGCGCTGGCGGATCTTGCTGTCGTCGTGATGCTCTTCGAATTTGACTTCCTTCGGATTGCGAAGGAACTGCTGGCTCAGCTTCGTAATGCCTTCGGGGTAGGTCGCCGAAAAGAGCAGCGTCTGACGCTCTTTGGGGCACTGGCGCGCCACGGTGGCGATGTCGTCGAAGAAGCCCATGTCGAGCATGCGGTCGGCTTCGTCGAGCACGAGCGTATTGAGCGCGCCGAGCGCGAGGTTGCCGCGCTCCAGGTGGTCCATGATGCGGCCCGGTGTACCCACGACGATGTGCGCGCCGTGTTCGAGGCTCGCCGCCTGCGGACGCATGGGCGTGCCGCCGCACAGCGTGAGCACCTTGATGTTTTCTTCTGCGCGTGCGAGGCGGCGGATTTCCTGCGTGACCTGGTCGGCCAGCTCGCGCGTGGGGCAGAGGATCATGGCCTGCACGTCCTGGCGGCGCGCGTCCAGACGCGAGAGCAGCGCGAGCGAGAAGGCGGCCGTCTTGCCGCTGCCGGTCTTGGCCTGGGCGATCAGGTCGTGGCCCGCGAAAGCGATGGGCAGGCTCGCGGCCTGGATCGGCGTCATGTCGACGTAGCCGAGGCGCGTGAGGTTGGCGAGCATGGCGGGCGCGAGCGGCAGCTCGCTGAAGGGCGTTGCAGTAGCTTTGTTTGTCATGACGGGGTCTCGCGCCGGACGGGTTGGGGCGACGCGGCCGTTCGGTAGAAGTGGCGTCGATGCGGGTGGGGCGCGCGCGATGCGCGCGAGCGTCCCGGGATTTTAACGGATGCGCGCGCTCGCGCCCGCGCGCGTGACGCACAAGGGGTCATGGCGAGCACCACAGCGAATGCCGATAACGAGCCGCAAACACCGCGCTTGATAATCGCAATTTCACGCAATAATAATCGTCGCATATAGCAATAATGCACGCGCGCGTTAAGATCGGTATTGCCGTGATAAAGTTTCGCCGAGCGAAGAAATTTTAATTGCCGAGGATGCGCGGCATTTAAGTCGATTTCCACAATAATCGGATTTCTGTGCTGACCCGGGCGTCGCGTGATTGCCACACGGCCTTCGCGGGCCGATCGGTGTATTACTAGGTATTTCCCCTATATCACAAGCACTTACGGGATTTTCTTTCGATATTTCCAGATTTAGCAAATATCTGTTACAGCGTTTGCTGAAGCGATGTAAAGCCTTTGACACGTAGACTTCGCCCGGGATTGCCGGTGTGGCTCCAATACCCGGAGCCGCGTCAGCGCGGTCTGAATGTCATAAGGAAAGTCATGAAGAATACTTTGATTATCGCGGGCGTCCTCGGCGCTTTCGCAGCCTCCGCTCACGCACAAAGCAGCGTTACTCTCTACGGCGCGCTGGATGCGGGTATCGTCTACGCGAACAATGCAGGCGGCCACGCCGCATGGAACCAGGGTAGCGGCACCGTCGGCGACACGTACTTCGGCCTGAAGGGCAGCGAAGACCTGGGCGGCGGTCTGCATGCGATCTTCACGTTGGAAAACGGCTTCAACCTGAACAACGGCAAGGACACGGAAAGCGGCACGATGTTCAACCGTCAGGCGTTCGTCGGTCTGCAGAGCGACCGCTACGGTACGCTGACGCTCGGCCGCCAGTATGACTCGATGGTCGACTACCTCGCTCCGCTCTCGGAAGCCGGTCAGGGCTACGGCAACAACCTCGCCGCTCACCCGTTCGACAACGACAACCTCGACCACTCGTTCTCGATCAAGAACGCGGTCAAGTACCAGAGCGTCAACTACCAGGGCTTCAAGTTCGGCGGCATGTACGGCTTCAGCAATGACGCTGGCCAGTTCGCGAACAACCGCGCATGGAGCGCTGGCGCATCGTACGGCAACGGCCCGCTGAACTTCTCGGCTGCCTACCTGCAGATGAACAACACGCGCACCGGCAACACGAACGGCGCGAACTCGGCATCGAACGGCAACAACTTCAACCTGTCGGCTGAAACGCAACGCACGTTCGGCGCTGGCGTGAACTACAACTACGGCCCGGCAACGGTTGGCTTCGTGTGGACGCACACGCAGTACCAGAACCTGATCGCTGGCGGCCAGGGCGGCAACACGTTCTCGATCCCGACGGGCTCGAACCTGCACCTCGACAACTTCGAGCTGAACGGCGCCTACGCGCTCACGCCGGCTCTCGCCCTGAACGCGTCGTACACGTTCACGGACGGCAAGGTCACGGGTTCGAACGGTTCGGGCGATCCGAAGTGGCACACCGTTTCGCTGACGGCTGACTACTCGCTCTCGAAGCGCACCGACGTCTACGCCGGCGCCGTGTACCAGCACGCATCGGGCGAACTCGGCGATGCCGGCGCGAACGTTGCGATGATCAACACGCTGTCGCCGTCGACCTCGCAGAACCAGGTCGCCGCAACGGTGGGTCTGCGTCACCGCTTCTAAGCTTGATTTGCTGCTCCCTCGCGGAGCATTGAGACGCGAGCACCCGATCGGCCGGTCGGGTCCCGCGCTTCACGCGGCCCTGGGGCCGCGGTTTCATCCGCTTTCTACCTGAAGCACGACCGGTTCGCGGTGCGTTGCGCGCTCATGAGGCGCGCAACGCCTGCGAACCGGTTTTCTTTTGTGGCTCAGGATTTCGCAACAACGGGTGCAGCGCCCGCAGGCGCGGCGACGTCATTCGATACGTCTTCCGACGCGCCTCGCACCCGCGAAACCCACAGCACCGCGACACATGTGAGCGCCGCGGCGATCCAGCCGTTCTGCCCAAAGCCGATGATCGCGCCGTGCGCGCCATTCGTGAGCCACTGGCCGCCCAGCCACGCGCCGATGCCCGTGCCGAGCGCCTGCACCGCGCTGTTGGCGCTCAGGAACGCGCCGCGCCGCGCGGGCTCGGCAATCGTCGTGAGCAGCGCCTGCATCGGCACCATGCGGCCCGACATCGAGATCATGAACAGCGCGAAGAACGCTACGAGCGCGAGGAAAGGCAGCGCGGGCAGATGCGTGACGAACAGCACCGGCGCGAGCGACACGAGCGCCATCACGCGGAACACGCGGCGCTTGCCGTAGCGGTCCGCGAGACGGCCCACTGCGCGCGAGGTCATGAACGTCGCCGCGCCGCCCGCCATGTAGAGCCACGAGAGCTGCTGCGGCGCGATGCCGTGATTGCCGACGAGCATCGGCGCGATGAACGGGATCACGAGCATGTGCCCGGCCATCATCGTGAAGGTGAGCGCAAAGGCCTTCAGGTGACGCGGCAGCGTGAGCAGTTGCCAAAGGTTCGGCAGCACTTGCGCAAGCGGCGTGTGCTGGCCGAGATGCTCGGTGAGCGAGGGCACGACGCGCGAGCCCGCGAGCCAGATCGCCACGGAGAGCACCACGAGCAGCAGGAACGGCGCGCTCCACGAGTAATGGGCGCCGAGCAGCACGCCGGCCGGCACGCCCGCGATAGCCGCAATGGAAAACGCCGTCATGATGATGCCCGTTGCCGCGCCGCGCCGGGCAGCCGGAATCACGTCGCTCACGATCGCCATTACGATCGAGCCGAGCACGCCGCCGGTGAGGCCCGCGAACGCGCGCGCTGCGAGCAGCAGATGAAAGTTCGTGGCGAGCGCGCAGCCGAGATTGGAGAGTGCGAACAGTGCGTAGGCCACTTGCAGCAGGCGGCGGCGATCGAAGCGGTCGATATAGGTCGCCGCAAGGAGTCCTGATAGACCCGAACAGAGCGAATAGGCGGAAACGGCCGTCGCGAACGCTGCAGGCGTGATTGCGAACGCGTGCATGATCTGCGGGCCGAGCGGCATCATGATCATGAAATCCATGATGACGGTGAACTGCGTGAGCGCCAGCAGCCAGAGCAGGGTGCGTTCGCGCAGCGGAGTGAGAGAAGTGGTCATGTATGGGCTTGGAGCCAGAATGCAAAAAAGGCGCGGCAGTGTTGCCGCGCCAGTGAGATCGATCAGTCGTCGATCGTTTCGTGGGCCGCCTGCGCCCCGCGCCGCCAGTAAGCGGACGCGCGAATGCGCTTCTTGTCCACGCCGCGCTCGTTGCACAGATGCGCTCGCACCGCGCGGATCGCCGAGGCTTCGCCCGCGGCCCAGACGTAACCTTCGCCGGGCGGCAGCCACACTTCGGACACGCCGTCCACGAGCGGGTGTTCGGACTCGCTTTCGTCGCGATAGCACCAGATGGCGTACAGATCGGCCTCGGTGGGCAGCTCGATGCGGGCCGCGCGATTCGCCACTTCGACGACCACGGCCACACGTGTGCCGGCGGGCAACTCGGTGAGGCGCCGCTGGATGGCGGGCAGCGCTGTTTCGTCGCCGATCAGCAGATGCCAGTCGAAGCCGGTGGGAATCACCATGGAGCCGCGCGGGCCGCCCACGCCGAGATACTGGCCGGGCTGCGCTTGCGCCGCCCACGCCGTGGCCGGGCCGGCTTCGTGTAGCGCGAATTCCAGATCGAGTTCGTTGGCCTGCGTATCGAAGCGGCGCGGCGTGTAGTCGCGCGCGGCGGGGCGCTCGACGCCTTCGGGGAACACGATGCCGTCGGGACCGAAACTTGGCAGTACTGGCTTTGCTTCACCGGCGGCGGGGAAGAACACCTTGAGGTGATCGTCGAACGACGCGGAGACGAAGTCGCTCAGGTCGCCCGTGAGCGTTACGCGCACGAGCGCGGGTGAGAGCGCCGTGACGCGCGCCACGCGCAACAGTCGGAACTTCAGCGGGTGACGTACACGGACGACTTCGAGTTGGGACGGGTTCTGCATGTATGGCTCCGATGTTGGGGTGGCGCGGCGTGGGCCGCCGCGTGGCGCGTAGAAGCGATTTGTCAAACGTCGCTGCTTTCGCTGCCGTTTTCAATTTCCTGGGTGGCGCGCGCAAGAATCGCGGCGATGCGGCGCTGTTCTTCCGGCGCGACGTCGGTGCGGCGCAGCAGTGCGCGCTTGAGCGCGCGGCGCGCCTCGATCAGCTCGCGCACCCAGCCGCTGCCTTCGGCGGGATCTTCGCCGGCCATCGCGCGGCGCATGAGTTCCATCTTGCGGCCGAAGTGCGTGAGCTTCGCGATGATCAGATCAGCGCGTTCGCGGTTGGCTTCGAGGTGCGCACGGCCTTCAGGCGAAAGCTCATAGCGCTTGCGGTTGCCCTCCAGCGTCACGCTCACGTAGCCCAGTTCTTCCAGATACGTCAGGGCCGGGTAGACCATGCCGGGGCTCGGGCTGTAGAAGCCGTTCGAACGCGCGTCGAGCGCCTTGATGAGCTCGTAGCCGTGGCTCGGGCGCTCGGCGAGCAGCACGAGCAGCATGAGCTGCAGGTCTTCGGACGTGAACTTGCGGCCACGGCCAAAACCGTCGCCGTCTCCGAACCCGCCGAAGCCGCGGCCGAAACCTTCGCCGAAGCGATCGCCAAAGTCGCCGGGGCCTTCGCCGCCGCGATGGCGGCCCATGGCGTGGCGCAGCGCGTGAAGCGCCTGCATGGCCGGGTGGCGGCCGCCGAAGAAGTCGCGCGGATCGCGCGCCGCATGGCCGTGACGGCCGGTATGACCAAAGTGTGGATGGTGGCGCATAGGGCCTCCTTATCTCTTGAGTGTCTTAAAACATGTCTTAAGATATATATCGTAAGAGCGTTTGTCAAAGAGAATATTTGGGGCATGGGTGCGCAACCAAGTCTGCGGCAAAGGAGGAAATTATTGTGCAGTGCACCATTTTTTTTTGATGAAAACCCCGTCGTGGACTATTCGGTCCGTTGTGCGTCAGTAATAGGGGGCGGAGTTAAATTGTGAAGCGACGCGAAGCCGGTGGCGGTGGAGGCGGCGTGAGTACAGGCGCAATCAGGCAAGGCGAGACAAATGGGGGCAAAGAGGAACGCTTCGCAGTGACGAGTTTCCTGTGAGGGCCGGGTCAGAGCACACCCGTCCATGACCACACGACATGGGGTGTCATCACAATGATTCGGAGAACTGATCATTATCGGCGATTCACACCTAGCGCGCCAACGAAGCTCACCGTGAGTAGTCTCACCCGAATCAGGCAATATCCATCAGGTCACAAACGGCACGGATGGCGAAATCGCCTACTTATCGTTGTTCTTGCCGCCGACGCCAACCTTGCCGCGGCCGACCTTGAGATGAGGCGCACTGGGGCGCAGCCTCTTCCTGGAGCCAGCTGTCAACGTAACGTGCTCCGCAGGGTAGCGGGTTGTCCTGTCCGGTGCAGCCTGATGGGCGGGGTGGCCAGGATCGATGTGCTTGATAGCTGACATAACTGGAACCTCCTCAGAGGATTCTATGCCGAAGCGGCACGGCGGTTACGCCGTCCTCCCGGATATGCTGTAGCCAAACCTGCAACCAGGCGGTCAGCAAACCGCGCGCGCGCTTCGCGGTCGGCCAGACTTCGGGTTTGCCGACGGCCTTACGGTGTCACGACAAGCTCCGTATGCATTCCCGCCGCATAGTGTCCCGGCTTGTTGCAGATCAGCGCGTAGTGCCCGGGCGCAAGCTTGAATGACACGCGCTTGCTCTTGCCCGGCGCGATATCTTCGACTTCGCCAATTTTGTTCAGCCTGCGCTCCAGCACCTCTCCTTTACTGACGGGGAGTGCATCGTCGGAGAGATCTGTCTTGAGCACAACGAGCTCGTGTTCCATGTTGTTGTTCGCAGCATTCCTGACTTCAAGTGTGATGCGGCCCGCCCTCACGTTGTGCGTCCCGAGCTGGATCGAGTTCGAGAGCAATGTCGCGTTGACGGTCTGTTCCGCCCAGCTTGCATGCGATGTCATTCCGAATGCGATCACACTGGCGAGGATAGTGAATCTGTAAGTGGCATACATGGTTGCCTCCTTTGCGCCGAAATATCGCGTGTGCCTCGCGTCGAGCGATTGCTGCGCGCAATGCTTTGAGTGCGCAAATGCCCCTGCCTGTGCGAGGGCATGAACGCTTTCTGCGGCGCGCGATACGTGCAGTAAACGTGCAAGGTGAAAGGCATATTCCAGGAGCCCGCTGGCGTCTGTTTGAGCAGGTGTCTGGAACCCCGCATCCACAGGTATGTGCCCGGAAAGAGAAGCACCGGCACCGGTCACGAACCTGGGGTGACGATCTCGCGGTTGCTTCGAAGATACCGATACTCGTGCCACGTGAGGGCGATGACGACGACGTCGAGTGCAGTCACCAGCAGCAACCAGACCGAATGGGTGTACGTGAAGCGGTAGGCCTGATACGCGATAAACAGCGCGAAGATAACGATCGAGACAGGAAAGTACCAGAGTTTTTCACGTAGCAAACCGGCCACGAGCCAAAGCTTGATCACACCATGACCAAGCAGATAGAGCCCGGCGAATCGCTGGGCATCGACAGACAGATGCTGCACGGTGTGAAGGAGAAAATTTGCCACCAGATCATGTGGATCCTCGGCAAACTCATCCCTGGTAACCCACAGCACAAGCGCCAGAAAGTACCGCTGCGGGATCAGCCAGGTAGCGACACCGGCGGCAATTTCGGCAAGCGCGAAGATTGCCTTGAACCCCAGGGTCAATTCGAACAGCAGGTGCAGGTTCTTCTCGCCCAGTAACCTCCTTTTGCCCGTCTCATGCATTCGCGGTCCCCGGTTCTGCGGTTTCGTCGCGCGCGAAGCGCCCGTAACGCAATGCCAGCGTTGGCAGGACGATCAGGTTAAGTGCAGTCGAGGTGATCAACCCGCCGAGAATGACGATTGCCATCGGCCCTTCGATTTCGTTGCCGGGCGCGCCGCTCGTCACGGCAAGCGGCGCCAGTGCGAGCGCGGTCACCAGCGCGGTCATGAGGATCGGCACCAGCCGTTCCGATGCGCCTCGCACTGCAGTGTCCATCTTCCAGGTCAGCCCGTCGACGCGTACCAGATGCTCATAGTGGCTGATCAGCATGATCGAATTGCGCAGCGATATGCCGAGCAGCGTGACGAAGCCCACCATGCTGCCAAGCGACAGGTTCCCGCCGGTGAGCACCACGCCCAGCACACCGCCCACAAGTGCGAAAGGCAGGTTGATCATGACGAGCAGCACGGCGCGGAGGTTCTTCAACGCGAGGAACAGCAACAAAGCGATGCCCACCAGCGCAATCCCGCCGTATGCGAGCAGATCGCGCTGCGACTGGGCGCGCGCTTCGCTCTCTCCGCTGAATACGGCATAGGTGCCTGACGGCATCCTGATCTCGCGATTGACACGCGCCTGCGCTTCCTTCACGAAGTCGCTGACCGGCCGGCTGCCGAGATTCACTGACACCGTCTGCACACGCTGGCCACCGTCGTGCGTGATCTGGTAGCGGCCGGCGACCTGCCGGATCGTCGCGAGCGTGGAGAGCGGCACGGCGAAGCCATCGGCGTTGCGCACCATGAGTTTGCCCACGTCGCTGAGCGAGGCGCGCTGAGCCGGGTCGAGCACGACAGCGACGTCGTGGCTGCGGCTGCCCTCGTAAATCTGCGAGACGGTCACACCGGCGTACGCGGCCTGGATCGCATCGAGCACTTCGACCGGACGAAAGCCCCAGCGGCTCAGTGCATCAGGATTGAGCCCCACATCCAGCTCGGGAATCCCGGGCGGCGAATCCACCCGCACGCTGGCAACGCCGTGGATCGTGCCGATCAACTGGGCTATCTGCTGCGCCGTGCGATCGATGACGTCGAGATCGTTGCCAAAGACATTTACGACCACGGGCGCCGTCGTGCCCGAAATAGTTTCGTCGATGCGTTCCTCCAGAAACGTATTGACCGAGGTGGAGAGCCCCGGAAAGCGCGCCAACGCCTGGCGAATCCGGTAGAGCGCCCAGCTCTGTCCCGACGCCCCCATCGGCTTGAGGTCGACCTCGAACTCGGAGAGCTGCACGCCGGTCGGATCGACCACACCGTTCGCGCGGCCGGCACGCTGCGCCACGAGACGCACGCCCGGTACCTGCAGCAGCGCATCCGAAACCTGCGTGCCGATGCGCATCGATTCGGCGAGCGAGGTGCCCGGTGCGAGCCCCATGTGAACGGTGTAATGGCCTTCGCGCAGTTGCGGAATAAAACTGCCGCTCATGAAGGGCAACGATGCGAGCGCCGCGGCGCACATCGCGGCGACGATCACCATAACCGCCTTCGCGTGCTGCTCGACTTTCGTAAGCAATCCGATGTAATGTGTCTTGAGGCGTTCGATCAGTCGTGGCTCGCGCTCGGGCAGTGGTCCCTTGGCCAGCAGGGCGAGCGCCATTGCGGGTGTAAGCGTCAGGGCGACGCCCAGCGATGCGAGCACCGCAAGAATGTACGCGATGCCAAGCGGCGCAAAGAGCCTTCCACCGATACCCGTGAGCGTGAGCACGGGCAGGAAGATCAGCATCACGATGAAGGTGGCGAAGACCACGGCACTGCGCACTTCGAGCGAGGCGCGCAGTACGACGCGAAAGGGCGGCAGCGGCTCACGCAGCGTGCGGTTTTCACGCAGGCGCCGGTAGATGTTCTCGACGTCGATGATCGCATCGTCGACCACTTCGCCCAGTGCGATGGCGAGCCCGCCCAGCGTCATCGTGTTCAGGCTGACCCCGAACGAAGTGAGCACGATGATCGCGACCAGCAGCGACATGGGAATCGCCACGGCGGAGATCAGGGCGGTGCGCACGTTGAGCAGAAACAGGAACAGCACCGCAATGACGAGTATCGAGCCGACGATGAGCGCCATGCGCAGGTGCCCGACGGAGGCCACGATGAAGTTGGCGGGCCGGAAAACATTGGCGTTCACGTCCACGCCCTGGCGGGCGAGCACGGGCGCGAGCCCGGCGAGTGTCTTTTCGATGTCGCGCGTCACGGCCATCGTGTTGGTCCCGTACTGGCTTTCCATCACGACCATCACGCCGGGCTTGCCCATGATCGATGCGGCGCCAACGGCAGGTGCGTCGCCCCACGTCACACTGGAAACGTCGCCGAGGCGAACCGTTGCGCCGTTGCTGGAGCGCAGCACGACGCTGGCGAGTTTTTGCGGTGTCGTGATCTGGCAATCGGCGTTGATGGCGATGCGCTGGTTGCTGTTCTCGATGAACCCGGCGCCGCGCACGCCCGTGGCCTGGCGCGCCGCGGCAATGACATCCTGGATCGACAGGCCGTGGCGCATCAGCTTCGCGGGATCGACCTGAATCTGCATCTGGCGAGTTTCACCGCCGAACACGATCGCATCGGCCACGCCTCGCGTACTCAGCAACTGCGGTTTGACGGTCCACTGTGCGATGTCGTAGAGGTCCGCGAGCGAGCGCGTCTTCGACGTGAGGCCAATGGTGCGCACGACGCTCGTCGTCGTGGTGAGCGGCAGGAGCTGGGGAGCCGCGACACCCGCCGGCAGCGCCCCCGCGAGACCGCCGATGCGCTCGGTGACGAGCTGGCGGACCTGCATCACGTTGGCATGGTCGTCGAAGACGAGCGTGACCGAGGAGAGGCCCTGCATGGACCTTGAGCGGATCGACTGCAGGCCGGTCATGCCGCCAAGGGCATTTTCAACCGGCTGGGTGACGAGGGTCTCCACCTGCTCGCTGGTCATGCCCGGCGCGGCCGTCTGTACGATGCTCATCGGCGGCGCGAATTCGGGAAAGACATCGAGCCTGGCACGCGTGAGCGAAAAGAGCCCGTAGCCCGCGGCCATGACGGCGAGTGAAAAGATGACGCCGCGAAAGCGCAGCGAAAAGCGGATGATCGCGTCAAGCATGGGGCTCTGTGTGGCGTTGTGCTGGGCGGGGTATGCGCGGGTCAGTCGTCACACTCGGGCGGATCCTTGCAGGCGGTGCCGATGCCCTGTGGCTTGATCTCTTCGGAGAGCAGCAGTTGCGCGCCCTGCGTGACGATCTGGTCGCCAGTATGGAAGCCGGAGGTCGCGAGGAATCCGTGATCGCCCTCATTGGCTGCTGGCACGTAGCGCCGCGCGAAGCGGTCGTGCGCCGTGCGCACGTATGCCCAGGTCTGCCCGCCGTACCACACCACCGCCTGCGCAGGAATCAACAGTCCGGATACGGCCTCGCTCGACGTCGCCACGCGCGCGCTCGTGCGCAGATTTGCCGGGAGCACGGTGTCGGCGACATATAGCCACGGCGTTCCCTGTACGGCGGGATCGGCGAGCGGCGAAGCGGAAAGCCTCTGGGCGGCCACCGTCCCGCCGTTGGGCGTATCGACCGGGATGCGCTCGGGCGGCGTTGTTCCGAAGCTGGCTGGCAACGTGATGCGCAGGACAACCGACTGACCCGCCTGGAGACGCTGGAACAGCGTCGAGGCGGGTGCCGTTGCAGCGTTCGCGAGCGCTACGCCGAACTGCTGGCGCATCGTGCCGACAAGGCCGTCCAGCGCGACCCGCGCGGACTGCAGTTTCGCCGCGTCGCCCTGCATCGTCGCCTGCGCGGCCTGGAGACTCTTCTGCGAAATATTGCGGTCGTCGGCGAACAGCGTCCGGCTGCCCTCGTACTGTGCGCGCGAACTGGCCGCCTGGGCGGTGAACGTGTCGACGTCCGCGCGTGCACTGGCAACGCGGTTGCGCAGATCGAAGAGGGGCTGCAGATCGACGACAGTGGCGTCGGCGCTGATGCCGGATTGGCGCGTGACGGCGGCGAGCGGCGCGACTTCGATATGGCCGGCGCGCTGCGCATCCGGGCTCAGTACCACGACCGTTTCACCGTTGACTGTCTGCACGGCGGGCGGTGGAGCCGATTGCGCCGTCGTGGCTGTCGATGCGCCGGAGTCGTCAAACGCCTGGTTGATGATGTACCAGCCAGCGCCTGCGCAGAGGGCCAGCGAAAGCATGCTAAGGAAGATCAGCCGGAATTTCATCGTGTTGTCCCCTCGCTGAGGGTCTGGCTCACTTCCGCGTGGCCGAGGGGCAACTGCATCGCATCTTCGAGCGCGCCGGCAGCCTGCTGGACGGCGACTTCGGCGTCGAGATGAGCGGTTTCACTCGTCTGATAGTCGGCTTTCGCCTGTGTGTAGGTCAGCCGGTCCGCATTGCCGCTCGCGAATGCCGCCGCCTGACTGTCGAGCTGGCGGCGGGCGCTCGCCAGATGTTCATCGGATATTTGCAGGGCTTCGGCGCTCGCCTGGTAGCGCGCCAGTGCGTGCGCAAGGTCACCAATGATCCGGTCCTGCAGGGCGCCCGTGCGTACCGCCGCTTCCTTGCGTTTGGCCTCGGCCTGTTCGATGCCCCCCTGATTCTGATCGAAGATCGGCAATGTAATGCCGGCCAGTCCGAAGCCGATCTTGTTGGTGCCGGTGTCGTACGTGTAGCCGGGACCGAGATGGATATCCGGATACTGTTTCGCAACCTCGAGCTGAAGCGCCGACTCGGCAGCGGCGTAATCGGCCAGCGAGGCGCGCAGATCGGCGCGATGGAAGATCGCCGCGCGCTGCGCGTCCGCCGCCGGCGGCGCGGGCGGAACCGTGCCGAAGTCGCTCAGATCGAGCGTCACGCCGTCGAACGCGGTGACCGGCACGCCGATGCTGGCGGCCAGTTGCGCGAGCGCATCGGCTTCGGCGCTTCGCGCGGCGGCCAGATCGCTCTGGGCCTGGGTGTCGGCGAGCATGGCGGCATCGACATCGAACTGCGAATACTGGCCGACAGCGAGCCGGTGGCGGCTCATCGCCGTGATCTGCCGCTGGGCCTGCGCCTTCGTGGAGAGCAAGGCGATGCGCGTACGGGCAGCGTAAAGGGCGAGCATGGCGTCGCGCACCTGCGCGCTGACCGTCCACGCTGCGGTGATGATGTTCAGCCGCGCCGCTTCGGACAGGTGGCTCGCCTGATCG
The DNA here is from genome assembly GCF_038900775.1 of Paraburkholderia sp. JHI869. NCBI lineage: Bacteria > Pseudomonadati > Pseudomonadota > Betaproteobacteria > Burkholderiales > Burkholderiaceae > Paraburkholderia > Paraburkholderia sp. JHI869. The sequence goes on along the minus strand of NZ_JAYMSC010000002.1, from coordinate 144,576 downwards.
ACGCGATAGCCGCGCTTGTGCGCAGTCTCGATCGGGATATCGAGCGAAGGGCCCCAGGTGAACGGCGCCCCTGGCCCCGGGTTGGGCGTATTGAACTGGAACGGCAACTGCAGGACCGGGTTGGGCATCGCGTTGGCGACGTCGATGCCGGCTTTGGCGGTGCCCCATTGCGCACGGGCCAGGTCGAGGGCGGGGCTGTAATAGAACGCCGCCAGGGTAAGCCGTTCGCGGTTCCAGGCTGCAGGTGGCCACGGCGTGACATCGTGGCCCGCTTCGCGCGCGATCCAGGCGTGCAGGTCCTCGCTCGCAAGCGAACGCTGCTCGAATTGCCGGGCGATCTGGTCGGGGGCGATCGGCTGGGGATGATAGGTCGCGCAACCCGCCACCCCGGTCAAGGCAATGAAGACGATCGATAACGCGCGGCGCATTCTGGCATCCCATCCCGGACGTTGTGCCGCCCACGCGGGCAGCCTTCGGGCCGGATGCTACGCCACTGGTTGTGAAGTTTTCGTCAAGAGCAGGGGGCAGCCGGGGCGGGCTCAGCTCCTGTTTGCAGCGGGCAGGCGAAGCGAGACGCAGGTCCCTTTGCCGGGTTCGCTGCCGATCTCGATCGACCACCCGTAGCGCTCGCACAGCTTCCGGACGATAGACAGGCCGATCCCGATTCCCGGCGCCGGGGTGTCGGGCGATGTCGCCTGGTAGAACCGGTCAAAGACATGCGGGATCGCATGCGCTGGAATACCCGGCCCCGTGTCCTCGATGTACAGCCAGCCGTTTGCGAAGCGAAACTGAAGGCGGCCGTGGTCGGTATGCCGAACGGCGTTATCGATGAGGTTGGATAGCACGATCGCAAGCGCCGGCCGGTTCGCCACAACCTGAAGTTCGCCGTCTACGTCAATGACCGTCTCGAGTCCCTTGTGCGCGAGCTGATCGGCGAAAGGCGTGAGCGCGGTTTCGATCATCTTCGCCACTGCCACCGGCTCGACCTCGCGCGCCGAATCTTCCCGCGCGAGCATGAGCAACGCGTTGGCGAGTTCGCGCATGTTGTCGGCCGCCCGCTCGATCTGCTGCAAACGCGCGCGGGATTTGCCGCGGATCGCCGTATCCTGCTCGAGCAGTTCGCAGCTTGTCTTGATGGTCGTGAGTGGCGTGCGCAGTTCGTGGCTGACGTTTCCCGTGAACGCCTTTTCGCGCGCGATCATGTCGGCCATGCGCCGGTGATAGTCGTTGAAGGCCTCCACGAGTCCCGCGAGTTCGATCTCATCGTATTTGCCCGGGTGGATCGGCGCCGATTCTCCGAGTCGCAGCGTCTTCACCTGGTTTGCGAGTCCCGCCACCTGACGTACGAGCAGTCCGGACAGTCCAAAGGAAAGCCAGATCGTCAGGAGTGCAAATATGCCCGTACCGCCCATCAGGGCGTTGATGACTTCCTTGAAATGCTTTTCATAGATGTTGAAGTTGTAGACCCGGTACAGGCGTGCCGTGCCTGCCGTGCCCATTGGCGCGATCGCAACGTGGATTTCCCGTTCGTCGATAATGATTTCGTGCGTGCCGAACGGCAGATTCCCGACGTTTTCGGGCAATACGACGGTCCCGCGGTCCGCGCCTGAAACATAGCCGTTCATTCGTACGTCGAACGGCGGCAGCAACGCGGGATTGGCCTGATAGCTCTTGAGCACACTCGCCATGTCGTCACGGATGAGCGCCGCGATCAGCCTCTCTTCCTGCGCCTCAGCCAGGGCTCTCACGCCCAGCGCCTGGGCGACCAGTAGCGCGATGGTCAACACCGAAAAGAACAGGGCGACCTTGAAGCGCAGGCTATTTCGCATCGTCACCACTCGCCGCGAGCCGGTAGCCGACGCCATGGAGCGTTTCGATCACGTCCGTTTCGCCGTGCCCGGACAGCGCCCGGCGCAGCGTATAGACATGCGTGCGCAGCGTGTCGCTGTCCGGCAGTTCCTCGCCCCAGACTTCGGACTCGAGCTCGGCGCGGGTGAAGGTGCGGTTGGGCGACTGCATCAGGATACGCAGCAGGTGAAGGCATTTGGGAGGAAGCTTGACCGGGCGTCCAGCGCGTTCGACGCTCATCGTCGACAGGTGGAGGCGCACGTTCGCAAATCGAAGATCCATGGTGGCGACCTGGCCACGATAGCGTTTGATCATCGCGCCAAGGCGTGCGCCGACTTCCTTCAGGGAGAACGGTTTGACCAGGTAGTCATCGGCGCCGTGCACGAAACCCGCGAGTTTGTCGTCGAGCGCGTCGCGCGCGGTCAGCATCAGCACGGGCGTGTCGCGGGCCGCCTCTTCACGCAGCTTGCGGCAGAGCGTGAGCCCGTCCATGCCCGGCAGTGACAGATCGAGAAGGATGGCGTCCCATGAGTCCGCGAGCGCCATGTGCAGCCCCGCGTTGCCGTTGGAGGCTACGTCGACCTCATAACCGCCAGCCTCCAGATAGTCGTAAAGGTTCGCGGCAATCGAGGAATCGTCTTCGACAATGAGCACCTTCATGGACATCCGTTCATCACGCGCTGGCTGGAAGTGAGGTGATGCTACCGCAAACCGTCGTGCGCAGCGGTCGCGAAAGGCCAGTGATTCGCGATTCTGCGTCGCCGGCGCTTAACGCTTATAAGTTTGCGTCCAGATTGCAGGTAGAGTCGGACTGTCGCGCCATTGCGTCCCGAGCGCCTGATCGAGCTGGTGCCTGGGCCTGACGTTGCGTGTTGCAGATTGTCCACTGCGGGTTACGGGAGGTTCCCGATGAAGGCGCTGAGCATGCTTTTCAGCAAGTTGTTGCGACAGTTCTCCCAAATGAAGCCGGGGGCCGAAGTCGGCAACGAAGGGGGATGGCGATTCGTGCTGCGCCGTACCGGCGTCGCGAGGTTGGCGGCGGCTGTCCTTCTGGTCCTTGGAGGCGTCTGGCTGTTTCTCGGTATTCTCGAAGACATTCTCAGCGGTGACCCCCTGGTCACCGTCGACCGGATGCTTCACACGGCGTTGCAGGGACTCCGCGTTCCCCTCATTGACCATGTGATGGTCGCGATTTCGGCGCTTGGCGATGCGGCAGTCACGATTCCCGTGGCTACGGCCGTGCTGATCACGCTTCTGCTACGGCGCGAATGGCGGTCGGCCGGCTACTGGGTTGCGGCGATCGCGGCGGCTGAGGCGTCAGTCAAATTGCTCAAATTGACTGTCCAGCGCTCACGCCCGGTGTCTGTCTATGAAGGTATCGAAAGCTTCTCCTTCCCCAGCAGCCACGCGACATTGAGCATTGTCGTCTATGGCTTCCTCACGTACCTCGTGTGTCGAGGCCGTCAGAAGGAGGCGCAATTCAGGATCGTCGTGACAAGTAGCGCGGTAATAGGGCTGATTTCGTTTTCACGCATATACCTCGGCGTTCACTGGTTTTCTGACATTCTTGCTGGTCTCAGTCTCGGCATGGCGTGGGTCGCGTTTCTGTCCGTTGCCCATCATCTCAGGGACCGCGACACTCGGGGTTCCCCCTTGCTGTCGGTGGTTGCGCTTGTCACGTTTCTGACGTCTGCTGCAATTCACATCGCTCTGCACCATAGCGTCGACTTTGTCCGCTATGCGATGTAGCGGGAGTGCGCACGTGATCGACGTTGACGCGGTGACGCACCGATCCTCGTTTGCGCTGAACGGCATCAGTGGGCGTCCGCGCTTTCGCAACATTTGCTTGCAGAAGTCACACGTCATTCGTAATCCGCGGCGGTCTTCCCGGCGTTGAGGAGGCAGGTGACACAAGTGCGAATCTTCACCGCCTTTCCTCAACGGAGCTTGCAAATGAACACGAACCCGGTTCCCAATCTGTCGTCGCGTGCCCGTATTCACCCGCTCGTCGCGGCTGCTGCGGTCGCTGTGATTCTTGCGAGCACCACTGGCATCGCCGCCATGACGGGTTTGCTGCCTGCCACGCACGCAAGTGCGGCTTCCACTACCGCACAAGTTGACACTGCGACGCCTGGCGGCGTTCGGCCGGATGCCTATCGAGCTTCTGTCGTGCAAGCGCCGACGCGTCACGAGCCCGTCCGTCATTCGCACGTCTCCCAAGCCTCGTCGGCTCCACGCTATACGAATGACAGCACATATCGAGGTGTAGCCGGACCGGCAGAGCCGAGGCAGGTGGCCCAGGATCCGAATTCAGGCTTTATCGCCGCAATCAATGCGATTCAGACGCCCGAGCCAGCGACGGGCATCGGCGCCGTAGGCGGAGCCGTTGCCGGCGGCCTTCTCGGAAATCAGATCGGTCAGGGGCGTGGCCGCACGATCGCGACGATCGCGGGCGCGATTGGCGGCGGCCTCGCGGGCAACGGCATCGAGCATGAGGTGCGCAGGTCCACCACTTACCAGGTCCAGGTTCGAATGACGGACGGCACCTACCGGAACTTCACCTACCCGACGCAGCCTCAACTGGCCGTCGGCGAGCGCGTGCACGTCGACGGCGATACGTTGAACGCGTCTTGACGGCTTTGCCGGTTGAAATCGCTCATGCAGTTGAGACGCTCGATCGCTTCAGTCTTCCGACGAAGCTTTCGGCGTCTCACGGACCACCTTTACCTGTCGCCGGGACCGCTCGTTGAGGATCTGATGACGCCGGTGGTCCGTCATTTTTTTCCAGTCCCGGGCTTCCGCACGCGTCCGGTAGCAGCCGGTGCAGAACCCGGTCTTGCCATCGAACGCGCATAGGTCGATGCAGGGCGATTTGACAGCCATGATTCAGGCTGCAGCGCGGGCTGGATTCACTTCGACCGTGACGTGCGATAGTCCCTTGAACCGCTTGAGCGCCGCATGATAGAAGCGCGGGTTGCGCTGCGCTTCACTGGTCGCAACCGACACGACGGCGCTCATGTGCCCAGGGCCGACGCGCCAGACATGCAGGTCGAGCACGGTGTCGCCGTTGTCTTCGATGACATGGCGGACGTTCTCGGCCATGCGGCGGTCCGTGCTCATGTCGAGCAGAATGCCGCCCGTATCGCGCATCAAGCCCCACGACCAGTTTGCAATCACCAGTGCGCCGATCACGCCCGCGAGCGGGTCCATCCAGACCCAGCCGAACGCACGCGCGAGCAGGAGGCCGATGATCGCCAGCACGGAAACCGCCGCGTCGGCGATGACGTGAATATAGGCTGACCGGATGTTGTGGTCACGGTTCGCGGCGGCCTGTGCGTCGTCGTGAACGTGCTCGTGTTCCTCGAACTCGACCTCATGTTCACCGTCGGGCAGGCGGACAACAGCCCTGAATGCGTGCGGTTCAGGAATGTCGTCCTTCGACTCCAGATAGCCGCCGCGATCGGCAAACGCGAAGGTCTGGCGCGTGCCGTCGGGGCGGATCGTCGTGACTGAAACAGCACCGGCGTTCAGTTTCGAGGAAGCCGTTTCTGGCTTGATGCGGAAGACGGGCGGCACGCCATCTTCGAAGATCGACACGGCAAAGATGCCAGCGCCACCGACGATGTGCTGCATCTCGTCCTCGTGGGCGTGTTCGTGTTCATGCCCGTGACCATGTGCGTGGCCGTGACTATGTCCATGGCTGTGCCCGTGGTGGTTGCCGCTCAGCAGCCAGACGCTCGCCAGATTGACCAGCAGGCCAAGCACCGCGATAGGGATCGCCTGACCGAAGTGAATGGGCACTGGCGAAAGAAAGCGCGAAACGGCCTCGTACCCGATCAGCAGCGCGATCATGGCGAGCACGATGGCGCTGGTAAAGCCGGCGAGATCGCCCAGCTTGCCGGTACCAAATACGAATCGGTTGTCGCTCGCGTGTTTGCGCGCGTAGGTGTATGCCAAAGCGGCGATCAGCATCGCGCCAGCATGTGTCGACATGTGCAGACCATCGGCGACGAGTGCGAGCGAGCCAAAAAGACTCCCGCCGACGATTTCGGCCACCATCATCGCGCTGCACAGCGCAATCACCATCCAGGTTCTGCGCTCGTTCTCTTCATGGGCTGCGCCCAGAAAGATGTGATCGTGTCCCGCCCCGAAAGCGGCGTTCTCGAATTGACTCATGCTTCTCTCACTTGAAGTAGCTGTGCACTACCTCGATTAGCTGTTCCTTGCCGCTGCCATGATCGTCATCGGTTTCCGCGTCGACGAGATGGGTGCGGATATGGTCTTCGAGCACTACAGCCAGCAATCCATTCATTGCGCCACGGCTACTCGTAATGAGCTGCAGCACGTCCATGCAGCCGCGCTCTTCCTCGAGCGCACGCTCGATGGCCTCGACCTGTCCCTTGATGCGGCGCACCCGGTTGAGCAGTTTCTGTTTATCGCGAATCGTGTGGCTCATGCCGCGCCTCCAGTTATAGCGTAGGGGGGTATATTATCAAAATAGGGTGGAGGGGTATACTAAATCGGCTCAAATGGCACGGCGCGCAGCGTTTACGCCGCCCGCCGGTTTGGCACGATGAGAATTAAACGGGCTTTGGCGACACTCCGACGCATACAAATTGCTTACACGCGAGCATATAGTTGATTTGTCAACTTGATGCTCGCCTGAAGCATCCAGTTTGTCTGCAAATCCGGCATCACGTTGCCGATGTCCGTGTCGAGCCCAACTCATCGACTCCGATGCAATGGTTGATGCTTGTTGTTCGCACACAGCCTTTACAACCTGCCAGCCACCATGAAGTTGCTCGCCGCTCCGTCCACGCTCCGCGCGTCTCTATCTGCGCCCCAGGTTCGCCGGGTGTCCTGGCTTAAGTGGGCGCTTCCGGTAATGGTATTTCTCGTGTTGCTGAGCCTGGCCGCGAATTTCGCGAAGACGCTAGGTGACTTCAGCAGCCTCAACGAGCGAACCGCCCGTCGACTCGAAACATTGGCATCAGCCATTGCGCTGCGCGTCGAGGATCGCGCCAAGGTCGTTGACCAAACGTTTCTGGCGGTCGGCGACGCTATCGAGACCGGGGCGCTGAGTGACAAGAAGCTCAGACAGATTGCGATGCACGAACGAGAAAATCTAGGCAACGTGTCGATCGCGGTATTGGATTCAGACAATCGCGTGCTCGCGAGTTCGATCCCGCATGCGGATCTCAACGATGCCTGGCTTGAGACGCTGCGCGGCGCGACCGCCAAGCTCCCCGCGATTGCGCAGCCCGTTCACCATGAATCGCGCTGGGACGTGCTCTTCATAAGGGAGCATCGCGGCAGAGCGGGCATGGCGGATATGCGTATTGTCGTGGCGGTTCCTGTCGACCAGGGGGTGGTGTCGAGCGTTAGACTTCCGCCGGGCACCACCGCACTCGTGCTCAACCCGGATGACCGGGTGATCGGTCATTACCCGTCGACCCTGGCCGTCGAAAACGGATCGGTGTACCCCGTCGATGGGTTGAGGACCCATGGCCCCACGCCTTCAACGTACTACGCGATTTCAGCGCAAGATGGTCGCAAGCACCTCAAGACGATGCATGGCATTGCCGTTGGCGACTCAGGGGAATACTGGGAGCTCGAACTTGGCTATGCGGTGGACGAGTACCGCGCGCCCTGGCTGCATAGCCTCTATCTCGCTCTGCTGGGCATGACAATTGAATTCACACTGCTGGTCGCAGGCGTTGTGATGCTCCGTCGTGAAAAGCGGCTGCTCGAACAGATAGAGACCTGGTCGGGCTTCGTGTCAACCATTGTCAGGAACATCCCGACGCCGATTGCACTGGTGAGCGTCGATACCGGCAAGATCGCACTGGCCAATGAGGGGCTCAGCGCTATTTTCGGCCCACGGGCGCAAGTCGGAGAGCGCTTTTCGACTCTGTTTGCCAATCCGTCGAACTGGACCGACAGCGGCGTGTGGGACAACAGCGAGCCCATGGCCATGCTTACCAGCGCGGGCCCAGTCCAGATGATCGTCCGTTGCACGCGCCTTCTGGATCACACTAGCGAAGCCGAAGGCAAAGGACTCGTGCTGGTCACTCTGCTCGACGTCAGCAAGCAATGCGCACAGATCATCGAACTGCGCACTGAAGCCGATTTCGACGCACTGACGAAACTACCCAACCGGCGCAATTTCACCCGTGCGAGTGAGCGCGCGGTGGCGCACGCACGGCAAGGCGGCGGTGAGCTTGCAGTCCTCGCAGTGGATCTCGACCACTTCAAGCGGGTCAACGACACCTGGGGGCATGCCGCAGGCGATCGTGTTCTGGAGGTCGTAGCCGAGCGGATCCGTGCGGCGCTGCGCGATCGGGATTTCCCGGCGCGCCTCGGCGGTGAGGAATTCGCGGTGATCCTGCAGGGCGCAACGTCCAGGCACGCTCATTCCATTGCGGAACGGATCCGGTGCGCTGTGGCTGGCACTCCGATTGCCCTCGGCGATGGGCAGTCCATACGCGTAACCATGAGCATCGGCATAGCGACGTACCGGTATGGCGAGCCCGATCTGGCTGCAGCGCAGGCGCGTGCCGACAGGGCACTGTATTACGCCAAGGCGTCTGGACGAAACCGTGTTGCGGCGGATGACGATTTGAGTGCATGTGAGCGTGATGCTCGGGAGACTGCGCCGTGAGATCGACCGCTAATGCTGTGGCGGTCCCGCACTGCGTCACACCGCCGAGCGTGACGATCGAGTCAGATGCTTGCCTTGTTCAAAGGGCACAGTTAGCGACCGCTTCTCCATTCCATTTTTTGCAGATTGATCGCGGGTTGACCGGCTAGCGCTTCCCGTTCGGGCAAGAACTTGAAACCATGCCTGCTATAGAGGTCCGCAGCGTGGCTGTTTTCTGGCGAGACTCTCAATACGACTCTTGCATGTCCGCGTTCAATCGCGCGTGCCTGGATTGCATTGACAAGGCGGCCGCCAATTCCCATGCCTCGGCGCTTTGGGTGAACCCACATGGCGATCAGGTGGTATTCGTGCGAGCGGGTTATCCCGTCGCCGATCAGTCCGACTGCTTGTCCTTGCTCCATGGCTACCAGATATAGCGGTTGCGTTTGAACTGACGCGCAGTCGCGCCATTGCTGCTCGCTATACGCGGCTGCCGTGGCGTAACTCAAGCCGAACGCCGTTGGACTGTCAAACAGCGCAGCAAGGAAGATTGTCTTCAAGATCGCCCAGTCTTCTTCAGTGGTTGGGCGAATTTGTACGGGCCGCAATTCTGTAGCCGTAAGGGAGCTGAGGAGCGAAATCAAATCAATTATCGAAAAACTTGCTGCATCGGCATGGTTGATTTACGGCACGCAACTTACATTCTTTACCGTTTTCACCCCGTCCCGATTTGATCGGATTCAAGCGAGGCGAAAGCATTCAAATTGTTTTCAAATTCCGATCTTTTTTATTACGCAGGTGCGGACGGCATAAAGCGGGAGCCTGGCGCTGAAATAAAAAGCGTGCGAGCAGGCTCAAGAACCCTTCAGGCTTGCCGATAAGACACGAATACGGCGTTATTCGGCGACTCGTAGCGTTTCCACTCACGGCGAGAAAGACTCCATGCAGATTCAACCCATTAGTGCGGCTACGCCCACCTACGACAGCGCCACGAGCGGCGGCACGGCCTCGAATTCGGGCGCCGGCGCGCAGACTTCGACGAGCGGCGCAGGCAACGGCGCTTCCTCGGGCGCGGCATCATCGAACTCGAATGGCAGTGTGTCCAGCAGCGGCACCTCATCGACTTCGACGCAAAGCACTTCGGCATCTTCGAGGGCGGGAGCGGGCGGAGGCGGCGCGGCATCCTCCAGCAGTTCTTCCTCGAGCGAACTCGACGCGTTGAATGCGCTCATCGCTTCGCTTCAGGCGCAGCTCGCGCAGGTGTCGTCGCAGACTTCCAGCGCGGCCGCGCAAGACTCGAACTCGGGCGAGATCAGCCAGATCAAGGCGCAGATTCAAAGCGCGCAAAGTGCGTTGAGCTCGGCGTCGCAGTCGGACACGAGCCAGGTCAGCCAGATCGCATCGCAACTCGCGAGCGTGCAGAGTTCGCTGGCGCAATTGATGGTCGCCAACGGCAAGACCACGGGGCTGGTTTCGGCGACGGCGTGAGCGGGGCGCGGCGGGCTGGTGCGATCAGCCTGTCGTTGTTCAAGCGGGACGGCGGCCGCGCTTGCTACTATCGTCGGCGCTAACCACGGAGCCGACTTTGACAAACCCAACTCTTCACCTCTACGCCGACGCCCAATACGTCAGTCCCTATGCGATGTCCGTCTTCGTCGCGCTGCACGAGAAGGCGCTCGCGTTCGAGCTTTCAACGGTCGATCTCGGCAAGAGCGAAAACCAGAAGCCGGATTTCGCGGCGAAGTCGCTCATGCGGCGCGTGCCGACCTTGATCCATGATGGCTTCGCGCTCTCGGAGTCCTCGGCGATTACCGAGTATCTGGACGAAATGTTCCCCGGCGTCGCGCTCTATCCGGCCGATCGACAACAGCGCGCCCGCGCACGCCAGGTTCAGGCGTGGTTGCGCAGCGATCTCATGCCGATCCGCCAGGAGCGCTCGACCGAGGTCGTGTTTTACGGACCGACTACGGCGCCGCTTTCCAGCGCGGCGCAATTCGCGGCAGAGAAGCTGTTTGCAATGGCCGACGCGTTGCTCGCGCAAGACGAAAAGCATCTTTTCGGTGAATGGTCCATCGCGGACGTGGATCTTGCGTTGATGCTCAACCGTCTGGTTCTGAACGGCGATCCGGTGCCGCAACGGCTGGCGCAGTACGCGCTGTATCAGTGGCAGAGGCCTTCGGTTCAGCGCTGGCTCAGGCTCGAGAGGCCGCCTCTCTGAGGCTGCGTCGCCGCAGTCTGCGCGAGGGTGTCGCGGCCGCCTAGATCGTTTCGACTGTGTGCAGTTCGAAGGGCACGAATACCGATTGGCCTACCGCTTGCGGTTCGGATAGTCGTTTCGTGCGAACCAGCGCTGCGATCGCCTCGCGCGCGACCCGGTCGAACGGGTGAGCGACAACCATCGTCAATGTGCGATCCACCAGCCCGCCTCTCGTCGACTCGAACAAGTCGTACGCGACCGCACGGATGGTCCCCTTGCTCTTTCGACTCTTCAAGGCGGCAAGCGCGCCGCCGACACCGCCGCAAAAAATGGCAATCCCGGCCAAGTCGGGATGAGCGTGAAGCAGTCCTTCCGTTACCTCGCGACAGATCGTGTCGGACTCGAATGTCGAGATGGGTTCGAGGATCGCGAATTCCCCTTCGTTTTCCCGGAAATAAGATCGAAATCCGCTCTCATTGAGGTCGTGGTTTCGAAACCGATGCGTCCCGACGAGAATCGCGAGCTTGCTTGGGCTCCGAATGGTATGGGCTAGCGCCCACGCCGAAGCCCTGCCGACTTTCCAGCTATCGAGTCCTACGTAGCCCACCGGTACGCGTGCGGAGAGCGGCGAAATCAGGGCGACGACTGGGACTTCCTTTTCTGCGAGGCGATCTATCGCCTCCGAGACGATCGGGTGGTCCGGGGCGACCACTGCGAGCGCGTCGACTTCGGCGCTGAGCGCAGTCATTTTCGACACCACCCGCTCGGGAGACAGGTCTTCGACGACCTCGACCCGAAGTCGAACGTCGCCTTCCGTGGACTCGGACGCCGCGCGCTCGAGGTTGCTGGCGAGCGTGTCGGTGAATGGACGATGGGGTGTCTGCAGGACGACGCCAAACCTGAAAGCCTGACGCGAGGTGGCCGCCACACGATGCTGTAACGCGCGCAGACCGTAGAACCCGATTTGCTGAGCGGCATCGACGACTCTTTGCGCCGTGGCCTCGCGAACCCTTCCTGTTCCACTGAGCACGCGGTTGACGGTCGCGACAGAGACGCCGGCGGCTGCGGCCAGGTCGGGGATGGTCGGACGACTCACGGTTTCCTCCATGTCTTGTGTCTCATCGTCGCACGAAAAAGTGATACGAACGTATCAAATTCGCCGGGGGTTTTCCCGGTGTTGATATCGCATTCGGCTCAATGCCTCGGCATGAGGCACACCAAATGGACATGAAATGAAACGAAATGATAGAGATGGTGAGATGACGATTGAGCCGTGCTGATCCGGGAAGTACATTGATTCCAGACCGACTGTTTCATCAAGAGCAGTCGCAAGAACTCAAGGAGACAGCCATGGCGCAATGGATTCGTGTCTGCGCGGCAGACGATATCGATCAGGAGGATGTGAAGCGCTTTGACCATGAAGGCCGCACGTTCGCAGTCTATCGAGGTCCCGACGACCAGTACTACTGCACCGATGGACTGTGTACTCACGAAGCCGTTCATCTGGCGGATGGCCTCGTGATGGATTACGCCGTGGAGTGCCCCAAGCATCAAGGCGAATTCGATTACCGCACAGGCGAGGCGACACGGATGCCGCCTTGCAAGAATCTCAAGACCTGGCGCGCGCGCGTCGATGGCGAAGTCGTATTCATCGAAATCTGAAAGCACCAGCCACGGGCGCGTCATCGCGCTTTCCCTTTGGGCGGAAACATCATGGACGACCTGCAGTTCGGCAAACGCAACAAGCGCGGCGACTGGGCGCCGAATCAACCTCTGGACTCGGCCGGGCTGTGGTCGTGGCCGCCGAGCCTCCCGCGCGTCGGCAACTGGATCAAGGGCTATTTCTGGCCGTGGAATGTCCTCTTTATTCTGCTGACCGCTGTCTGGTGGAAATATGTTTTGCCTGATGTCGAAACGATGCGAACGCCCGCCTGGGGGTGGACGCTCAAGCTGCTGGCTGCAAACTGGATCGGGATCTTCCTCTTCTATGGCGCATTCGAGCTTCGCTATTACGTATTGCGCGTGCAGGGGCAGGGCTTCAAATACAACGGCAAATTCCCTTCTGAACAGCCTTCGGATGTGTTCTGGTTCAAGAGTCAAAACATCGATAATTTCATCCGGAGCTTCTTCGTAAGTGTTCCGATCGGAACAGCCATCGAAGTGTTCATTCTTTGGTCGTTTGCGAATCACACGGTGCCGTTCGTTCAGTGGAATGAGCATCCCGTCTATCTGATTTGTGTGTTCCTGCTTGCCCCCGCGATTCATGAAGTCCATTTCTTCGTGATTCACCGCGCGATGCATTGGGCCCCGTTCTATCGCTTCGTGCACTCGGTGCATCACAATTCGACCAATCCATCGCCCTGGTCGTCGATGTCCATGCATCCTGTCGAGTCGACACTGTATTTCGGTGTCGCGCTCTGGACGCTGGTGATCCCTTCGCATCCCGTCATCGCCGTGTATCTGGTGAATATCGCCGGGTTCGGCGCAATCGTCGGACATATCGGTTTCGACCAACTCCGTGTAGCCAACGGCACGTCGATGAGCAGCCACGCCTACGCTCATTATCTGCATCATAAGTTCTTCGAAGTGAATTACAGCGATAACGGGACGTTTCCGCTCGACCAGTTGTTCGGTTCCTGGCATGACGGTTCGCCGGAGGGCGAGCGGCTCATGCGGGAGCGCTTCGAGAAGAAAAAGCGTCGCCTCAATGCGACCTGAAATCCACATACCGGCAAGCCGACGCGAAAAGGCATGTGCGCCATTCCTCTTGGTTGCGGAGGCACAATGAGTCAACGATTTCTCGTGTTTCAGTCGCTGTGGGCAATGGAGCGCCGCCATTCGGACGGGTTCGAGCGCTCGCTCGAAGAGAACGTGCGGATGATCGCAGAAGCCGGTTTCGATGGGGTCAGCGCACACTGCACGAATCGCGACGACTTCCGCAGGCTGGCGTCGCTGCGTGCTCCGCTCGGGCTTGATGCAGAGGGTCAATGCTTTCCGGCCACGGTTGATGATTTACAACCGGCGCTCGAGATTGCGACGGAATTCGGCCTGCATCACCTCGACATTCAGCCAGACGTGCGACCACGCACGATCAGGGAATGCGTGGCCTTGCTCGATGGGTGGCAGCGACTCGCCGAGCAGGTCGACTTCCCGGTGTACATCGAGACACATCGGGACAGAATGACGACGGATCTTCATTTCACACTCGATCTGCTCGATGCGCGGCCTGACCTCAAGCTACTGGGCGACATATCGCATTACCTCGTCGGACGAGAGTTTTCCTGGCCGGTATCCGAGGAGAATCACGCGCTCATGCGCCGAATTCTCGACAGCTCGTGGGCATTTCACGGAAGAGTGGCAAGTCGGGAGCAGGTCCAGATCGAAATATCGTTTGAGCCCCATCGTCAGTGGCTTGAATTGTTCCTCGACTGGTGGCGGTATGGATTTGCCTCATGGCGCCGTCGGGCCGGTGAAAACGATTCCCTTGCCTTCGTGTGCGAACTCGGTCCGAAACCCTACGCAATCATTGGCCGCGATGGCAACGACACAACGGACCGATGGGCCGAGTCGTTGATGTTGCGCGACCTCGCACGACAGTTATGGGCGGACGTGGCGGCACAGCCGATCAGGCAGAACGCAGCTTGACCAGACGCAGCAGGTATGCCGATTCACGCAGCAACCCTTTCGCTTCAGAAATAGGATTCCTTACAAATAAGGTGGAGACATGAAACATTCGGCAAGACGTGCTTTATACGGCATCGCGGGCTCGCGCGTGCGCACCGCATGCGTGGCGATGGCAGCACTGGTCGGATGCGTTGTCGCGGCCGGCGCGCAGGCCACCGATGCGCATTTCGTGCTCGTCAGTCACGCGCCCGACTCGGACCTTTGGTGGAACACAATCAAAAACGCGGTTCAGCAGGCCGATGAGGACTTCAACGTCACCACGGATTACCGCAATCCGCCGAACGGCGACATGGCCGACATGTCCCGACTCGTGGAACAAGCCGCCGCTCGAAACTACGATGGCGTCATTCTCTCGATCGGTGACTTCGACGTATTGAAGACCTCGGCTGGGAAGGTGACCGCGAAACACATTCCGCTGGTGACCATCAACTCCGGCACCGAAGAGCAAAGCGAGAAGCTCCACGCCATCATGCACATCGGCCAACCTGACTACGTGGCGGGTAAGGCAGCAGGCGAGAAAGCGAAGGCAGCCGGAGTCACGTCATTTCTTTGCGTGAATCATTACGCAACGAATCCGACGTCGTTCGATCGCTGCCGCGGTTTTGCAGATGCCATTGGGGTCGACTACAAGTCGTCGACGCTCGATTCGGGTAACGATCCGACCGAGATTCAGTCGAAGGTGAGCGCTTACCTGCGTAATCACCCCGGCACGAAAGGCATCCTGACGCTGGGGCCCAATTCGGCGTCGCCGACGCTCAAAGCGCTTCAGCAGAGCGGACAACTCGGAAAGATCTTCTTCGCGACCTTTGACTTCTCGGATGATATCGCCAAGGCGATTCAGAACGGGTCGATTCAATTTGCGATCGACCAGCAGCCTTATCTTCAGGGATACATAGGCGTTGCTGTTCTCGCCATCGCGAAGAAGGACCACACCACGGACGCAGCGAAGATTCGCACGGAACTTCAGAACAACCCGAAGTTCAAGGAGCGTGTGGCAATGTACGGTCTTAAACCGATTTATACCGACAAGAATATTCGATCGGGTCCCGGCTTCATCGACAAGTCGAACATCGATACCGTGATCAAGTACGCCGGACAATATCGGTGATTTGCCGCGGAACGGATATCAACTGGACGATTTCAGGCGGCCTGCCAGTTCCGCAACGCGTTGCCCGAGATGCGCTGCAGTTTGCAGGTCGCTCGCAATCGGTGAGATATCCGGCGAGACGTCGTCGGACTGCGCCATAGCGCCGAGCCAGCCACCCAGGCGGTTCATATCGTTTTCTCCGCGGCCCGGAAGCATATCGACGCCGACCCAGATCATGCCGTGCTGGGCGGCGAACATTGCCAAAGCGATCAGCGTGTTCAGCTTGTCGCCGCTTTGTGCGCCGGAGTTGGTGAAGCCCGCGGCGATTTTATTGCGCCAGGCCAGCGGCAGCCACGCGGGACGGGTGCTGTCTTCCATGAACTTCTTGAGCCGGGAACTCAAGGTCCCGTTGTACGTGGGTGAGCCGAAAATAATGGCATCGCTCGCTGCCAGAACGTCCCAGGGAGCGGCGCCATCCGCCACGGCGATGAGGTGCGCTTTGGCGCCCGGCACGCGCTGGACCCCCTGTGCCACGGCTTGAGCTTGCTTTGCGGTGTGGCCGTAGCCGCTGTCATAGACGATGGAAATCATCATGGTTGTGCAATTCCTTCAGTTTGTCGGTCCGGCAAATTGTGGCCGCTCTCACGGGTAGCCGGAAGTTGGGGCAGGGTTGAACTTCCCTAAACTTAAGGTTGATAATGTCCCGACTTTTTTTTCCGGTAGCAGAGTCGATGGATTCGTCCCAACGAGTGCGTGCAATCCTGTCTTTCGTCCATGCAGCGGACGCGGGGAGTTTTTCTGCTGCGGGACGCAACCTCGGCATTACGTCCGCGGCCGTCAGCAAGAACGTTGCTAGCCTGGAGAAGGCACTGGGCGTACGACTGATGAATCGCACGACACGTGTGCTCCAGCTTACCGATGAGGGCGAAGCCTTCCTGCAGCAGGCCCGTGTCGCGTTGGATGCGCTCGATGTCGCTGTCGATGCCGTTGCGGCGCGGCGCGAGGGACCCAGCGGCCGGATTCGCATCTCGACCAGTTCGGCATTCGGCCAGGATCACCTCATGCCCGCGTTGCCTGGCTTGCTCACCCTTTATCCGGAGTTGTCGGTCGAAGTCGACTTCGACGACCGGGTTGTCGACTTCGTTCGCGCTGGATACGACATTGCTATTCGCGGTGGGGCCATTCCGAATTCAAACCTCGTATCAAAGCCGGTATTCCGAATGAGCCTGGTTCTGGTGGCCTCGCCGGAGTACCTTTCACGCAGAGGAGTGCCAGGTTCGTCCCAGGACCTGATGAAACATAAGCTCATTGCACGCCGCTTTCTTGGCGGCAAAATGTCGACTTGGGGATTTTGCGCGGAAGATGGCAGCGTTATTTCGCTAGACCCGTCAGCATCTGCGGTCTTGACCCTGTCGGCTCCCGAGGCGGCACTTCAGGCGGCGCTTGCAGGGGTAGGCATTGCACAAGTGGGCTTGCATCTGGCGTGGGACCATTTGCAGTCTGGGGCATTGAAGCTGGTCTTGCACGAAGTCCATCACACAGGCGCGTATGAGATGGTGATGCAATATCCACATCGGGCATTGATCGCGCCTCGCGTCCGGGCAACGCTCGATTACCTGTCTGAAGCATTCGCCGCCGACACGGGCTTGCATCTGCCCGTCGAGTCATTGGATGCGTTTGCGGCGTAAGCGCAAATTTCAACCTGAGGTTGAAACACCAACGACTTGAACGCTCGATTGCCGGCCGGTTTCTTCGCAGATAATGGAATCCCGGTCCAAGCCCTGGAGCGCGCCGTCCATGCTTCCCATGTCAGGCCCTGATTGAATTGCAAGCGGCTGATACGCGCTTTTCGGCGAGGGCCTTTTCACGGTCCAGGAAGAGAACCATGGCTGAAAAAATTGGCTCGGCAGCTAGCGTTTCGTTTGATGATGTCACTGCCGTTGCGCCCGCACTCAGCGCTTATACGCGCTCCCGTATCGTCGAGGACCTGTGGAAACGCCCTGGACTTTCGCCGCGCGATCGCAGCCTTGTCACGCTATCGGCGTTGATTGCGCGCAACCAGACAGTCGGCTATCCGCACTACGTCGAATTGGCGCTTGAGAGCGGCGTCACACCGCGTGAACTCTCGGAAGTTGTCACGCATCTGGCGTACTACGCGGGCTGGCCGAATGCGCTTTCCGTCGTCCCAGCGATCCGTGAGTGTTTCTTGCGGCACGGCGTCGATGCTGCGGCCGTACCGCTTGCCAATCCCGATCTGTTGCCGCTCGATGAAGTCGCAGAGTCACAGCGTGCCGAGCGAGTGTCAGAGCTATTTGGCGATCTTTTCCCAGGCGTGGTGCAGTACACGACCGACGCGCTGTTTCGCGATCTTTGGCTGCGCCCGGACCTCGCGCCGCGTGACCGAAGTCTCGCAACGGTCAGCGCGCTGATTGCGCTTGGCCATGTGGCGCAGTTGCCTTATCACCTCAACCGCGCAATGGACGCAGGGCTCACTCAGGCGGAAGCTGCCGAAGTCGTGACGCAACTGGCGTTCTATTCGGGTTGGCCCAACGCGTTCGCGGCGATGCCGGTGATCAAAGAGGTGCTGGAAAAGCGGGTGAAAGCGGGGTGATATTGGCCAGATCGGCTGCTTTCAGCCCGCTTCGAAAGCCGCGTGATATCGCACCGTAGCGGCGGGCACCTCACCGCGCAACGCTATCGCCTGAAAGTATTCAGGCGGTACGCCAGGCAGCACGAGCGTTGCTTCAGGCTCGAACCCGAAGCGCGCGTAATACGCCGGATCGCCGACCACCACACAACCCGCTGCGCCTTGCGTGCGCAGCGCATTCAAAGCGTCTTTCATCAGCATCGCGCCAATGCCTTGCCTTTGGCGCGCAGGCGAAACCGAAATCGGCCCGAGCCCGAACCAGCCGCTCGAACCATCGGAAAGCGTGACAGGCGATATCGCCACCTGACCGACGATCTCGCCGTCATCTTCGGCCACGAGCGAAACGGCGAGCGCATCGGCCGAGCGCAACGCATCGACGATCAACTGCTCCGTGTGGTGCGTATGCGGCGCGTTCAAGAACGCGGCCTCGGTCAGCGCGTGAATGGCGGCGTGATCGGCAAGCGTTTCTTCGCGGATGCGTAGCGACATGACGGTCACCTCAGGTTCAGAAAATCGAGCGCCCGGTACGCGTCGTCAACCACGCCAGCGCCGGCGAACTTGCGTCTGCCCGATGTATACCGGCGCTTCCCCGGCCGGTGAGAGCCGGCGGTCTGGGGTCGCGCCGCGCGCTATTGCGCGATCTGCTGACGCTGATATTCGTTGTGCTTCATTTGCAGGTAGTCGGCGCGGCTAACCTCGTGCAATTGCCGCGGATACTGCTCGGTCGCATCGAACCACTCAGTGAGGCGTTTGTCGAGGCGGGCGCCGGGCGCGCTGGAAAGCGCATCGAGATACGCTTCGATGGCGAGGTAATAGCGCATCGTATTGCGTTCGACCAGACCGCGTACGCCGCCGATGTATCGCGTCTCGTTCGTTGACGGATCGCGGGTCGTCGAAAAGCCGACTTTGTCGCTCCCGATCGTCGCCAGATAGGCTTTCATGGCAAGCCGTCCCGCCGTGCCGTAACCGTAGGCGTAAGTCAGATGAATAAAGGTGCGACTATCGCCCACGGGTATGGCCTCCAGCACGATCCGGTAGTCTTTCGTGCTTAGCGGTCCCGTGGCGGCGGAGAGTTCCACGCGAAAATAGTCCGTGCTGCTCGCGGCCGACTGATAGTTGAATTGCACACGGTAGGACGAGGAAAGCGATTCTTCGGTTTTCTTGCCGATATTCACTGCGAGAACCGTACCGCTCGCGCTAGTGGAGGCATGGCAGTACTTGATGTTCAAGTGCAGGATCAACACGTCGCACCAGTTGGCAGGCCCTTGAGTGGGGTGGTTGAGCGTGTCGCTGACTTTCGCGAAAGGAAAGCTGACCACGCCGTAAATATCGCCTTTGAGTGCCGATGGCAACTCCTGCGATTCGAGGAACAGCGGCCGCTGAAACTGGTTTTCCGCGAGTTGCTGCGTAAGACTTTGATATTTTTCGCGCAGGCTTGCCGCCCTGTCGTCCGCTTGCGCGAAGACGCTCTGGCCCAGAAAGCAGAGCATCGCGGTCATGATGGCCATCCACCACTGGCGCGTGCGCCGGTTGCCTGCTGTGGATCTGGCGTGCGTATCCATAGGCTTCCTCCCGCTTTGACTCAGGTTGTGAGTGAGCCGCATCGACCCAACTACCCATTTGGGTGGTGCGCGCCGCCTGTCGCTCTGTCATTGTGAACCCACTAATTGTGAGCCCACCGGCAGGAGACTTGAAATGGAAACGACATCCTCGAGTGCAAATCCTCTAATGGCGCTATCGGTCAAAATAAACCGGGTGACCCTGCCTGGGTAGTCTCAGAAAATCGAGCGCCCGGTGCGTGTCGTCAACCACTCCAGCGCCAGCGAACCCACCAGCGAATTCCCCGTTGCGTCGAGTCCCGGCGACCACACGCACACCGCGAATTCGCCGGGCAGTACCGCGATGATCCCGCCGCCCACGCCGCTCTTCGCAGGCAGCCCCACGCGGTAGACGAAATCGCCCGCCGCGTCGTAGGTGCCGCAGGTCAGCATCAGCGCAGAAAGCCGCTTGGCCGAACTTGCGTCGAGCACCGGCTCGCCGCTCGCGGGCGAGACGCCGCCGTTGGCCAGAAACAGCGCCGCGCGCGCCAGTTCTACGCAGCTCATCGAGATCGCGCACTGGCGGCAATACGCGTCGATCACGGTATCGGCGGGCATTTCCAGGTTGCCGAAGCTCGCGATGAAATGCGCCATCGCGCGGTTGCGCTCGGCGTGCGCGAGTTCCGACTGCGCAACGCGCAGATCGTAGTCGATGCCAGGCTCGCCCGAGAGCCGTCGCATGAAATCGACGAGCGCGGTTTCCGCCTGCACGAAGCGGCGGCACAGCACGTCGGTGACGACGAGCGCGCCCGCGTTGATGAACGGGTTGCGCGGCTTGCCGCCCTCGAATTCGAGCTGCACGAGCGAGTTGAACGCCGTGCCCGAAGGCTCGCGGCCCACGCGCTGCCAGAGCGCGTCGCCGAGCAGCTGGAACGCGAGCGTGCAGGCAAACAGCTTCGAAATACTCTGGATGGAAAAGCGCACGTCGGCGTCGCCTGTGCGGTAGACCTGGCCGTCCACTGTGACGATGGCCATGCCGAAGTGATCGGCGCGCACCGTGGCGAGTTCGGGAATGTAGTCGGCCACGCGGCCAGTGCCGATATACGGCTGCAGGTCGCGATGGATGGCGTCGAGGACGGGTGTGTAGTCGAACGTGTGGTTCATGGGCGGCGCAGGGCAGGCGCGGCGGAGCGCCCGCCGCGGTCCCGCGATTGTAGCGGGTCGCGATGACCGCCACGGCTTCGTTGCGCGCTATTCGGCGTCTATCTTCATTTCGCGCAGATGCTTGTACACGGTCGCCCGCCCCATGCCCAGCACCTTCGCCACATAGTTGGCCGAACTCTTGCCTTTGAACGCGCCTTCGGCATACAGCGCTTCGACCAGTTCACGCCGATGCTCGCGCGTGAGCGAATTGAGCGCGATCTGCCGCTCGCGCAGCCAGCCATGCAAAAAGGTGTTGATGCGCTCCTGCCAGTCGTCCTTGAAGAGCTCTTCGGGCTGCGCGATCACGCCCACGCCGCGCAGGAACAGGTCGAGCGTGGCCTGCACGTCCTGGAAGGCGGCGATGTTGAAGTTGATGCACATGACGCCCGCCGCCTGTCCTTCGTCGTCAAAAAGCGCCGTGCTCACGCAGCGCATGCGGCGGCCATCCCAGTTCACCTTCTCGTAAGGGCCGAGCAGCTTGTTGCGCGTGGTTTCCTCGACGTCTTCGAGTGCCGAGTCGTCGCCGATCTCGCGCTTCGAAAGATTGTTCGAGAGATAGGCCACGGTCTGGTCCGACAGGTCGTGAATCACGACTTCCGCGAACGGGAAGAACAGCGTCGTGATGCTGTCCGCCACATGGGCGTAGCGCGCGAGCAGCATGTCGCGAGACGTTTTCGGGCTGGCGATTTTTTTCGCGCGGGTGGTGTCGCTTTCTCGTTTCGGCATCGGACGTGGACCGGGTTGCGGCAGGATGGACGTCGATGATACTGCGATCACTCGACGCCGCGCATCAAGGGACCATCAACGGACGTTACGCAGGTGCTCGTACAGCGCATGCGCGATGGCCATGTCTTCGAGACCGAGGCCAATCGAGCGGAAAAACGCATGACGTGCGTAAGCCGGCCGCGGGCAAGCGTTGTTGGCGAGTTCCGCGAGATCGCCCACGATCGATTCCGGCGACCAGCCGTGCTCGCGTGCGGCCAGCACCATTTCGCCCGCGCTTTGCGGTGTGGTGTGGCGATAGTCGCAGTACACGTCGAGCGAGGGCAGTGCGGCCGGGGCGATCTCGTGGGCCTGCGCGACGTTCGTGCTGATCGACGTGATGAGCGCGGGCTTCGTGAGGGCATCCAGCGCGAGAACCGGCTTACCCGACGACGTGCACAGCATCACCACGTCGGCGTCGCGCACACAGGCTTCGGTTGATTCAGCGGTGCTTGCGCGTGCGTCGAGCGCGCGTAATTCGGCCTGGCGGTCGGCGTCGCCGGCGAGTTTCGGCGAGTACACGCGAATGGTCTCCCACGCGCGCAACGATGCAACATGGCGAATGTGCGCGAGCGCGACGGCGCCCGAGCCGATCACGGCCAGGCGTTTCGCCTCGCGCGGCGCGAGCTGGTCCACCGCGAGCGCCGTGGTGCCCGCGGTGCGTTCCGTGGTGAGCAGCGCCGAGTCGCACCACATGAGCGGCTGGCCCGTCTTCATCGACATCAGCGCGGTCCATGCGGTGATGACGGGGGGCTGGCCGTTCGCGCCCACGATGTAGGGCGAGAGCTTCGCGCCGAATACGCCGGCTTCGGCGAGCACGCCGAGATAGGTGATGAAGTCGCCAGCGTCCTTCGGGAACAGCGTAAGGGTTTGCGGCGGCTGCACGGCGTCGCCGCGGCCGAGCGAGGCGAACAGGCGGCCGAGTTCGCCGCGCACGTCGAGGCTGGGCAGGGCGGCGCGCACCTGAGCGGCGTCGACGACGAGCGGTGCGGCGGCGGGTTGAGACGTCTTGGTCATGCTGGGCTCCGGAATTTCAAAGTAGACATTTTTGTCCATTCTAGACTTTCTTTTTATTTTTCGTCTATATTCCTCCTGCGGCCGCGGTCCTCGCGAAAGGGCGCCGCACGACAGCGCAGCGCGCTTGAACAGACACTTATTACGAATTGGGTGACGACGATGAACAGGAAGATGATTCGCTTCGCGGCTGCGGCCAGCCTTGCGTGCTTTGCGGGTTTGACGGCGGGCGCGGCGCATGCGCAGGATCCGAAAACGCTGCGCTTCGGCGTGGAGGCGTCGTATCCGCCGTTCGAGAGCAAGACGCCCTCGGGCGATCTGCAGGGCTTCGACATCGACATCGGCAATGCGGTGTGCCAGAAGTTGCAGATGAAGTGCGTGTGGGTGGAGAACAGCTTCGACGGCCTGATCGCTGCGCTCGAGGCGCGCAAGTTCGACGTCATCAATTCGGCGATGAACATCACCGATAAGCGGCGTCAGCAGATTGCGTTCACGCCCGCCATCTACGTGATGCCGATCCAGATGGTCGCGAAACGCGGTTCGGGCCTCATGCCCACGCCCGCGAGCCTGAAGGGCAAGTCCGTGGGCGTACTGCAGGGCTCCACGCAGGAAGACTACGTGCGCAAGCACTGGGGTACGCAAGGCGTGAACGTCGTCACGTATGAAAACCAGGACCAGATTTTCGCGGATCTCGCGGCGGGACGTCTGGACGGCGCGGTGCAGGAAGTGCAGACCGCAACCGACGGCTTCCTTTCGAAGCCCCAGGGCAAGGGCTTCGACTTCGCGGGTGCGCCGCTCAAGGATCCGGCCACGCTCGGCGAAGGCACTGGCTTCGGCATGCGCAAGGACGACGCGGCGCTCAAGGCCAAGGTGGTCGCGGCGATCGACTCGCTGCGCCAGGACGGCACGCTCACGAAACTGTCGATGAAGTACTTCGGCCGCGATATCGTCGCGAAGTAATTTCCATTACTTTGGAATCCAGAGCAGATTCATGAGCAAGAGCGCGATCGTTCTCGGCGCAGGCATTGTGGGCGTGAGCGTCGCGCTGCATTTGCAGGCGCGCGGCGTGCAGGTCACGCTCGTCGACCGGCGCGAGCCCGGCGAAGAAACGAGCCATGGCAACGCAGGGTTGATCGAGTCGTCGTCCGTGGTGCCCTACGGCTTCCCGCGCGACTGGCGCATGCTGCTGCGCCTCGTGCGCAACGATTCGACGGTGCTGCGCTATGACGTGCGCTCGCTGCCCGCATACGCGCGCTGGCTCGCATCGTTCTGGCGCGAGTCGTCGCCCGCGCGGCTCGCGCATGCCGCGCGGGACATGCTGCCGCTCATCGAGCGCAGCGTGGCCGAGCATGACGCGTTCGTCGCCCGCGCGGGGCTGCGCGACATCGTGCGGCCGACGGGCTGGCTGGAGGCGTGGCGCTCGCCGAGATCGTTCGAGCAGGAAATGCGCACCGCGCGCAGCGTGGCGGACGCCCATGCCTTGCATATCGGCATGTTCGACGCTCAGGGCTTGCGCGCGCTGGAGCCTTCGCTGGGCGAAGGCTATGCGGGCGCGATCCACTGGATCGATCCCGCGAGCGTGGCCGATCCTGGGGCGTTGACGAAGGGCTATGCGCAACTGTTCCTGCGCGATGGAGGGTCAATCGTGCGCGGCGATGCGCGCACGCTCGCAGCCGAGGGAAAAGGCTGGCGAGTGCAGACCGCCGACGGCCCGGTGAGTGCCGAGCTTGCCGTCGTGGCGCTCGGTCCGTGGTCGGATCTCGTGACGCGGCCGCTCGGCTACCGCGTGCCGCTCATGGTCAAGCGCGGCTATCACATGCACTACGCGAGTGAGGCGCGCGCGCCGCTCGTGCGTCCGGTGGTGGATATCGAAGGCGGCTACGTGGTAGCGCCGATGCGCCGCGGCTTGCGGCTCACCACGGGCGTGGAGCTCGCCACGCGCGAACGTCCGCCCAACCATGCCCAGCTCGACGCGGCGGAGCGCGAGGCGCGCCCCGTGTTCGGCCTTGGCGCGCGCCTCGACGAAGCGCCGTGGATGGGCTTGCGCCCCTGCACGCCGGACATGCGCCCGGTGCTCGGGCCCGCGCCGCGCCATACGGGGCTGTGGTTCGCATTCGGCCATAACCATCACGGCCTCACGCTCGGGCCGGTCACGGCGCGTCTCGTTGCCGAGCAGATGGTCGGCGAAACACCCTTTATCGATCCTGCGCCGTATTTGCCCGCGCGCTTTGGCTAGCTCGCGCGGGTCAAAGCGTTAGTGCGAGTTAACGCGAGTTAATGCGCCCCGGCTGAGCCGCCGCCACCGCCGCCTCTCGTCGACTTCGTGATCCAGATGAGCGGAATGATCACGAGAAAGATGATCGCCGAAATATAGAAAATGTCGTTCAGCCCCATCATGGCGGCCTGCGATGTGAGCTGAAAGTCGAACAGCGCGTGTGCGGACGGCTCGCTCAGGTTCAGCACCTTCTGGGTCTGGTCCATCGCCTGGACGAAAGTCGGGTTGTTGACCGAAGCCTGCTCCGTGAGCCGCGCGTGATGCAGGATCGTGCGGTTGTTCCAGGCGTTCGTCGCGATCGAGGTGCCCACCGCGCCGCAGAACACACGCACGAAGTTCGAGAGGCCCGCAGCCGCGGGCACGCGGCTCGGCGGCTGCCCCGCCAGAATGATGGCCGTGAGCGGCACGAAGAAGAGCGCCATGGGGATGCCTTGCAGCAGCGTGGGCAGCACGAGATGGAAGGTGTCGATTTCGAGCACGTACTTCGAGCGCATATAGAACACGCCCGCGAACATCACGAACGCGATCGTCGCGATGATGCGCGCATCGGAGCGCGGCAAGAGACGCCCGACCACGGGCGCGAGGATTACCGCAAACACGCCGAGTGGTGCGGTCACGAGGCCCGCATCGACAGAGCGGTAGTTCAGGTACTCCTGCATCCATTGCGGCAACAGCACGAGATTGCCGAAGAACACGGCATACGCCACGGAAATCGCGATGGTCCCGCCAAGAAAGTTGCGCTGCCCGAAGAGCCGCAAATCGACGATCGGGTGCTCCTCGGTCAGCTCCCAAACGAGAAAGAACGCAAAACTGACGAGCGCGATAAGCCCAAGCGTAACGATCGTCGGCGAGTTGAACCAGTCGAGGTCCTTGCCCTTGTCGAGCATGATCTGCAGCGAGGCGACCCAGGTGATGAGGAGGCCGAGGCCCACGACGTCGATGGGCGGTTTGCGCGTGGGCGACTCCCGGTTGCGGTAGATCGTCCACGTGACGAAGCCGGCAAAGAGGCCCACCGGAATGTTGATGTAGAAGATCCACGACCAGTTGTAGCTGTCGGTGATCCAGCCGCCGAGCGCCGGGCCTGCGATCGGGCCGACAGTCGTGGTCATGGCCCAGAAGGCGAGGGCGGTGGACGATTTTTCTTTCGGCCATGAACCGAGCAGGACGGCCTGCGAAAGCGGGATCAGTGGGCCGGCCACGGCGCCTTGCAGCACGCGTGCTACGAGCAGGATCGGCAGCGTGGGCGCGATGCCGCACAGCCACGAGGCCACCACGAACGAAAGAATCGAAGCGACGAACAGGCGCACCTGGCCGAAGCGTTGCGTGAGCCAGCCGGTGAGCGGAATGGAGACCGCGTTGGCCGCCGCGAACACGGTGATGACCCACGTGCCTTCGTCCACGGAAACGCCCATGTCGCCGGAGATCGTCGGAATGGCGACGTTCGCGATCGACGTGTCGAGCACGTTCATAAAAGTCGCCAGCGCGACGGCGATGGTCGCGAGGATCAGCTTGCCGCCTTCGAGCGGAGGCGGTGGCGCGGGCGGCGACGATGAAGCGGCGGGCTGGTTCAAGCGTGTTCTCCGCAAATCCGGTTTTGCGGCACAGGATACCTGCAATCATCGTTTGTCATCGCCCGCCGCGGAGCGTCCCCATGCGGCACAGGGTCATGGGGCTTGCGAATGGCTTTCGCGTGCGATTGTGCCGTAGATCGCGCGGCTGATTTCGCGGCTTTATGTAACGCCGGGAAATGGAGTCTTTCATACACGCTGCGCGCGGCGAGCGTATCCTTGCGCCTGCCGCGCGCCGCGCAAAAAGCGTGCGCTGGACACACAATACGATCGTCAGTGACAGGGGAGGTCCGACCATGAGCTGGGAAGCATTTGAAGGGGGCTGGCGTCTGGCGCCAGCCGATGGCCAGGCGCGCGCGCTGGTCGTGCTGCTGCACGGCGTGGGCAGTAACGCACAAGACCTCACGCCGCTCGCCGATGTCTGGCGCGATGCGCTGCCGGGCGTCGCGTTCACGTCGCTCGACGGGAGCGAGCCGTTCGACGGCGGCTTTGGCGGACGCCAATGGTTCAGCCTGCGCGACATCAGCGAGAGCAATCGCGAGGCGCGCGTCGTTGCCGCCTCGCAGGTGTTCGAGCGCCGGCTCGACGCCGAACTCGCCCACTGGGGGCTCGGCCACGACACGCTCGCGTTGGTCGGCTTCTCGCAAGGCTCGATCATGTCGCTCTATTACGTGGCCACGCAGGCGGCGGGCGCGTCGGCCGTGGTCGCCTATGCGGGCCGGCTTGTCACGCCCGTGATCGCGAAAAGCCGCACGGTGCTCACACTCGTGCACGGCGAGGACGACGAAGTGATTCCGGCGAGCGAACTGGAGCGCGCCGCCGCCGCGTTCAGCGACGCGGGCTATGCGGTCGCCGCTTTCGCGCTGCCGGGCGTGGGCCACACGATCACGCCGCAGGGCGTCGTGCTCGGGCGCGACGCGCTGGTGCGCGCGCTCACGCGCGGCTGATCGCACGGTTATCTGGATAGCTGGCGGGGTGAGGTCGGACCCCGCTAATCAGCGCCGATCCGGGCTAAATCGGTACAAAAGGCCGGTCGAACAAGTCCGTAGTGTCGTATTTCGGCCATATTTTCCGGATAACCTATGCAGTTGTTTTTGGACCGGCTAAAGTTCGCGCCGGTCGCGGCCGTTAATACGGGGAGTCGCCGCGACCTTATGGGCCGCGTAGGCCCGTTCCGCCCGGCGCGCGGCCAGTCCGCGCTGCCTGGATGAGGCTGCCATCGGGAATGCCATCCGCTGGCGCTTCGTCAGCCGGGTCGCCAAAAAACCGAACATCAGACCAATATGGCCCGAGCCAAGCCGCATTCCATCTTTTCCAAAAGGCTGTTCCGCCAGGACGTGGCGCTCGATCTCGGTACGGCCAACACACTGATCTATACCGCCGACAAAGGCATCGTGCTGAACCAGCCCTCCGTGGTCTGCTTCGAGCGACGCGCGGGCGCGAGCGAGACGACGGTGGCCGCGGTGGGCCGCGAGGCGAAGGATCTGCTCGGCCGCGCGCCTGCCAATCTGGAGACGGTGCGGCCGCTCTCGCACGGCGTGATCGCCAACGTCACCGCTGCCGAACACATGATGCGCCGCTTCGTGGCGATGGCGCAGCCGCGCCGTCTGCTTGGGCGCCGTGCGGCATTCACGGTATGCGTGCCGGCGGGCGCGACGCGCGTCGAGCGCCGTGCGATCCGCGAGGCGGCCTTCGCGGCGGGCGCGGCGAGCGTGAACCTGATCGGCGAGTCGCTGGCTTCGGCGCTCGGTGCGGGGCTGCCTGTGCATGCGGCGACGGGCTCGATGGTCGTGGATATCGGCGGCGGCACGACGGAAGTGGGCATCGTCGCGCTGGGCGGCGTGGCGTGCAGCGGTTCGGTGCGCGTGGGCGGCGACCAGTTCGACCGCGCGATCGTCGATCATGTGCGCACGCTGTATGGCGTCGTGCTGGGCGATCAGACCGCCGAGCACGTGAAAAAGACGATTGGCTGCGCGCTCTACGGCGAACCCATCGAACGCATGCGCGCGACTGGGCGCAGCATGGAGGACGGCCTGCCGCGCACGGTGGAGATCACGAGCCACGACGTGGCGGACGCGCTGGCCGCGCCGTTGCGCGTGGTGATCAACGCGGTGCGGCAGGTGCTCGAAACGGCGCCCGCCGAACTCGTCACCGATATCGCCGATAGCGGCATCGTGCTCACGGGCGGCGGCTCGCTGCTCCTGAGGCTCGACCAGTGCCTCGCCGCCGAGCTTGGCGTGACCGTGCGCGTGGCCGACGAGCCGCTCACCTGCGCGGTGCGCGGCGCGGGCGCTGCGGCCTCGCTCATCAGCGAGCACGCGTTCGAACTGGTCGAATAACGGCGCAAGTCGACTGACGAAAACGCGGCGCCTCAGGAAGGCGCCGGCGTGCGAGGTGTTTGCGGCGAGGGCGTGGGACAATACGCCACTTTGCCGGCGTGCGCCGCTATCAGCCTTGCCAGCCGCGCTGCCGATCCGTTGTCTCCACATCGACCAGCCGTGAATCCAGCCGCGTTTCCTGCCCCCGGTACGTTCATCGAACTCCCCGGCGGCCTGCCCATGCCCTATGTCGAAAAGGGCGAGGGCGAACTCCTTCTCTTCGTGCACGGCTCGCTTTGCGATTACCGCTACTGGCGGCCGCAACTGGCTGGCCTCGCGCAGCAGTATCGCTGTGTGTCGGTGAGCCTCACGCACTACTGGCCCGCCGGGGATGCCGCGCGCGACCAGCCTTTCAGCTGGCGGCAGCACGCGGACGAACTTGCCGCGTTTGTCGAAGCATTGGGCGCAGGCCCGGCGCACGTGATCGGGCATTCGCGCGGCGGCCTCGTGTCGTTCCAGTTCGCGCGGCGCCATCCGCAGCACGTGCGCACGCTCACGCTCGCCGACCCGGGCGGCCCAGTGCAACTGCCGGGCCAGACGCTCGCCACGCTGCCCGAGACCGTCAACGCGCTGCGCGCCCGCGCGGTGGCGCTGATCGAATCGGGCCAGGTGGATGCGGGTCTGGAATTGTTCGTCGATTCAGTGAGCCGGCCCGGCTTCTGGGCGAAGAGCACGCATGGGTTTCGCCGCATGGCCACCGACAACGCCCACACGCTTGGGCCGCAGTTTCAGGATCCGCTGCCTGCGTACACGCGCGAGCAAGCCGCCGAGGTGCAATGCCCCGTGCTGCTGATCGACGGCGAGCTGAGTCCGGAAGTGTTTCACCGGGCCGTGGCCGCGCTCGACGCATGGCTGCCCGATGCGCGCCGCGCGAGCGTGGCGGGCGCGTCGCATGGGATGAATCTGGCGCGGCCCGCGGCGTTCAACGAAATGATCGATCGATTCGTGAGCGGCCACGGGCGCTGAAGCACGCTGATGCAAAAAAGGGCGGCCATGCAAAGTGGCTGCCCTTTTTTATTGCTGCGGGAAATATCGCAGTCCGAACGACTCTCGCTCAGTCGCGGCCGTGCGCGTGTGCGTCGAGCTTGTGCTCGGCGGCTTCGCCCACGAGGCCCGCGTAGTAGAGATGCACGCCGATCGCGAGCGAATCGTTGCGGATTTCGTGGAAGGCCTTCCACGCCTTCGCGGGGTCCTTGAACACGAGATAGTGCGCTTCCTGCGAAACGAGGCGGGCGACCTGATGCAGGCCGTGGCCCTTGAGCGCGTCCACGAGGTGATCGAGGCTGCGGTGCGTGCGCGCGTCGGTGCGCGGATACAGCATGTGCAGCACGGCCACGCGTTCGTTGGCGAGCGCGGCCGACAGTGCGACCACGATGTCCTGGTGATTGAGTGCCGTGACGATGGCGCCCTCTGCTTGTTCGTCTTCTGCGAACAGGGTGTCGACCGAGATGTTCATCTGTTGCTTCCTTACGTTTTGCTTTAAGCGCGTGTGGCTGTGAAAAAGCCCGCGAGGGGTAGCGGGCTAGCTTACAAAATGCAAGTAATGGAAAACCCTTGCATGTCAAGCAGTATCGCAGAGGTGAGGTGTCGCATGTGTATTGCAAGAGCAAAATATTGTTGCAGAAACCGATGTTAAGGAAGCCGCAAGCTTTGAGTGTTGCTCACTTGTAGAGGGATTGTTGCTGAGTACGCTATCAATCGATGCTGCACCGCGCCGTAGAATGCGGCAAGCGGTCGCAGCAATGCCGGCCCGGACGAATGGGGGCCCGGCGGCTGCGTCCTGTTGCGAAGTTTTGTGATGCGAAAGCAATTCAAGGACACACAATGATCGACTCGAAGACACACGCCACGCTCACGATCCCCGGCCACGCTGAAGGCGTTCAGTTGCCGGTCTACAAGGGCACCATGGGCCCGGACGTGATCGACATCCGCAAGCTGTACGGCCAGACCGGCATGTTCACCTATGACCCGGGCTTCATGTCCACGGCGTCGTGCAACTCGGCGATCACCTATATCGACGGCGACAAGGGCGAGCTGCTCTATCGCGGCTATCCGATCGACAACCTCGCACAAAACGCCGACTTCCTCGAAAGCTGCTACCTCCTGCTCAAGGGCGAGCTGCCCACGCAACAAGAGAAGGACGAATTCGTAGCCTCGGTGACGAACCACACGATGGTTCACGAGCAGATGCACTTCTTTTTCCGGGGGTTCCGCCGTGACGCACATCCGATGGCGATTCTGGTGGCGGCGGTCGGCGCGCTGTCCGCGTTCTATCACGACTCGCTCGACATCAATAACGCGAAGCATCGCGAGGTGTCGGCGATCCGCATGATCGCGAAGCTGCCCACGCTCGTCGCCATGGCGTACAAGTACACGATCGGCCAGCCGTTCGTGTACCCGCAGAACGACCTCTCGTACAGCGCGAACTTCATGCGCATGATGTTCTCGGCGCCGAGCGAAGAGTACAAGGTCAACGACGTGCTCGTGCGCGCGCTCGACCGCATCCTCATCCTGCACGCCGACCACGAGCAGAACGCTTCGACCTCGACGGTGCGTCTCGCGGGTTCGTCGGGCGCGAACCCGTTCGCGTGTATCGCGGCCGGTATCGCTTGCCTGTGGGGCCCGGCGCACGGCGGCGCGAACGAAGCCGCTCTGAACATGCTCGAAGAAATCGGCTCGGTCGATAACATCCCGAAGTTCATCGAGCAGGTGAAGGACAAGAACTCGGGCGTGAAGCTGATGGGCTTCGGCCACCGCGTGTACAAGAACTATGACCCGCGCGCGAAGCTCATGCGCGAGACGTGCTACGAGGTGCTCAACGAACTGGGCCTGCACGACGACCCGCTCTTCAAGCTCGCGATGGCGCTCGAAAAGATCGCGCTGGAAGACGAATACTTCGTGTCGCGCAAGCTGTACCCGAACGTCGACTTCTACTCGGGCATCGTGCAGCGCGCGCTGGGCATCCCGACTGCGATGTTCACGTGTATCTTCGCGATGGCGCGCACGGTGGGCTGGATCGCGCAGTGGAATGAGATGATCGCCGACCCCGAGCAGAAGATCGGCCGTCCGCGTCAGCTCTTCATCGGCGAAGCGCCGCGTGAGGCCAAGCCGATTTCGCAACGCTGATCCTCACGGCGCGCGCCGCTCCTGGCGCGCGTGCATTGCCTCCACGGGCGCCCGCACGTTCGATCGTGCCGGCGCCCGCAATTTTTTCCGCGCACGTTCCTTGCTCAGGCCGGGATTTGCCACCGATTTCGCGCGTACTCTTCCGATATCCGTCGCATATTCTTCGCGCATTCGCCGCCAACGTGTGCGCCGAAGCCACTACAATCAACCGCAAGCGAACCGTACCGTAACCCTTTGCATGGGACCCAGGAGGCACGCAATGCAGGATCCTGAAACACTCGGTGGCGTCACGCGCTCAAGCGGCGTGGATCATCCCGGGCAAGACGCGCGAGAACCCGACGGCGCGTTCATCACGCCCGAAACGCCCGAGATCGCAAGCGCCGACCAGCATGTGCTGAAGTCGGGCGGCACCTTCATCGTCAACGATCCGCTCGGCGACATCACCGGCATCGACGACGGCCTCTTCGTCAACGACACGCGTGTGCTCTCGTCGCTGCGCCTCACTTTCGGCGGGCGCGTGCCCTCGCTGCTCTCGGGCAGCGTGAGCAGCGACAACGCCGTGTTCACGGCGCACCTCACCAATCGTCCGCTGCCGCCGCTCGGCGGCACCACCACGCCCGAAGGCGTGATTCACGTGCAGCGCGAGCGCGTGCTCTCGGGCACGATGCTGACCGAGGCCATCGAACTTACGAACTACGGCACCGAAGACGCCGTGGTGCCGCTCTCCATCTCGTTCGCGAGCGACTTCCGCGACATGTTCGAAGTGCGCGGCTTGAAGCGCGAAAAACGCGGCACGCTCATGCCGCCGCGCGTGGAAGACGGCGAGGTGCGGCTCGAATACATCGGCCTCGACAAGGTCGCGCGCCGCGTGCGTATCGAGTTCTCGCCCACGCCCAGCAAACTGCTTGCCGATCGCGCCGACTTCACGGTCGATCTGCCCGCGCAGGCCTGCGTCTCGATCTATCTCACGGTGGCGATCGAAGTCGAGGCCTTGCCCGACGCCGCGCCCGGCACGCAGAGCGCGGGCATCTTCCAGCCGCCCCATTGCCTCGCGAACTCGGAGGAGCAGCGCGTGGGCCGCGCCGCCGTGCGCGCCGCGCTGGTCGACTCGCACATCGTGATGCGCGAACGCCGCCGCGCGGCGGCGCGCCTGCGTTCGAGCAATCCGCTCTTCAACGCGTGGATCAATCGATCGATCGCCGATCTGGGCCTGCTCACCACCGACCTGCCGACCGGCCCGTATCCGTACGCGGGCATTCCGTGGTTCTCCACGCCGTTCGGCCGCGACGCGGTCATCACCTCGCTGCAGACGCTGTGGCTCACGCCCGCGCTCGCGCGCGGCGTGCTGCGCTTTCTCGCGGAGCATCAGGCACGCGAGGACTCGGCGTTTCGTGACGCCGCGGTCGGCAAGATCATGCACGAGATGCGCAAGAGCGAAATGGCCGCCACGGGCGAAGTGCCGTTCGCGCTCTACTACGGCGGCGTGGACACCACGCCGCTCTTCGTCGTGCTGGCGGGCGCTTACGTCGAACGCACGGGCGACGTCTCGCTGATCGACGAGTTGTGGCCCGCGCTCGAGCGCGCAACGGCCTGGGTCGCAGGTGTGTGCGACCGCAACAAACTCGGTTTGCTCGACTACCGTCGCGAATCGGAAGGCGGCCTTGCAAACCAGGGCTGGAAGGACAGCCACGACTCGGTGTTCCATGCGGACGGCCGTTTCCCCGATGGCCCGATCGCGCTCGTCGAAGTGCAGGCGTATGCGAGCGCGGCGTTCGAAACGATGTCGCGTTTCGCCACGCATCGCGGCCAGGTGGAAGACGCGGCGCGCTACGCCGCGCGCGCCGCGAAAATCCGCCGCTGCGTGGAAGAGAAGTTCTGGATGCCGGAGTCGGAGTTCTATGGCATTGCGCTAGACGGTCACGGCGAACTCTGCCGAGTGCTGGCGTCGAACGCAGGGCATCTGCTTGCGTTCGGGCTGCCCCAGGAGGAGCGCGGCCGCGCCGTGGCGGAAGTGCTCGAATCGGCGCTGTTCCACACGGGCTGGGGCGTGCGTACGCTTGCGGCGGGACAGGCGCGTTTCAACCCCATGGCGTACCACAACGGCTCGGTCTGGCCGCACGACAACGCGCTGTGCGCGCGCGGTCTCGCGCGTTATGGCCGCAAGGCGGCGGCGGTGCGTTTGCTGCAGGCGCTGTTCGAGGCCGCAGTGACGTTCGACATGCGTCTGCCCGAACTCTTCTGCGGTTTCCCGCGCCGGCGCGGCGAGCCGCCCACGGCGTATCCGGTGGCCTGCCTGCCGCAAGCCTGGGCCGCGGGCTCGCCGTTCATGATGCTCGAGGCGTGTCTTGGCGTAACGATCGACGCGTCGCGCAACGAGGTGCGCGTCGAGCAGCCCATGCTGCCCGAAGGCATCGACTGGCTCGAAGTGGGCGATCTGCGTGTGGGCAACAAAACGGTGACGCTCATGTTCCGCCGCGTGGACGGCAAGGTCGTGGCATCGGCTGATCGCAGCGATGTGAAGGTGGTGGCGCTGCTGTGAGTGTTGGCGCGGGCTTTCAGGGCCCGCGCTTGCTCATCGATCGATACGCTGCAGTGTGAACTGCGGCGCGACGTAACCCGTTTCGACGCCCATCGTGTTGAAAATGCGCGGGGCGTCGAATTTACTTAGTTGTGCAAGCTGTTGCGTCGTGCCGATGCCCAGTTGCCTCAGCACTTCCACGACGGTTGCGTGGAGGGCGGTCAGATCGCCGTCCTCGATCTTCACTGCGATACCCAATGCCGGGCCGCCCGTATGCGCAGCGGTCGCCGCGCTCGCGCGCACGCCAATCGCATAACTGCCCGCCGCGCCCAGCTTGCCGACGAGCGCACCTTCGAACGCGCTCATGAGCGCCGTGCAGAAGCGGCCTTCGCCCGCCACGAGTTCAGGATACGACGTCATCGCGCGATAGATGCGGGCGAGCGCCTGCGAGCGCGAGTCGGTCGAAGCATTCGTATGATCCTGCGCATCGGCGAGTTTTACGAAAAGGCGCGCGAGCCGGTCGAGCGGGAAGGCCGGCGTGGGCAGATTGCAGCCGTCGATGCCCCACTCGACGCCCGCTTCCGGAAGATCGCAGACCTCGGCCACGACGCGCTTCACATGCTGCTGCAAGGGATGCGAAGGCAGATGGTAATCGGCCAGCGCCGCACCGATGGAGCGCGCGCCCGCGAGCATGCCCGCGTGCTTGCCCGAGCAGTTGCTGCACACCGCGCCCGGCGTGAAGTCGCGCTTGATCCAGGCCTTGTACACGGCGTCGGAGATTGGCGCATGGCCGCCGCAACGCAGGTCCGATTCCGAGGCGGACACCTTGGCGAGCATCGCGCGCGCACGTTCGATATGGCGGTCCTCACTGCTATGTGAGGCGCACATGAGCGCGAGATCGGCGTCGTCGAATTTAAAGCGCTCGAGCGCGCCTGTTTCGAGCACGGCGAGCGCCTGCGCGGGCTTGGCCGCCGAGCGCACGAGCGTCACGCGATGCGGGTCGCCGAACGCGTAGAGCAGGCGGCCCTGGGCGTCGACCACGGCGATATGGGCGACATGCGTGGTTTCGATGACACCGCCGCGCAGGACTTTTACGGCCGGTTGGGGAGCGCTCGTCGTCATGGTTCGTCTGCCTTGGTTCTCGGATGGGATCGTGGTGCGCGATCGATGTGCGATTCTAATCCGCGCATTAGCGTTAGCGCATTTGCCGCGCCACGCGGCACGCCGCGAGATCCCATGCGCCGCTGCCGACTGTTTTCAGCAGTATGGGCGTGCCATCCTGCTTCGCGCCGTCCGCCACGGCGGAGCCGATCGTGCGCACATTCGCCCAGTCGATGCCGGCTTGCAGCAGGTCGCCGGCTTCTTCGCGCGCGGCTGCCATGTCGTCCACGAACACGCGACTCGCGCGCACCGTTTCCTGCGCGATTTCGGCAGCGTCCGGCGTGAAGGCGCCAACGCCGATCACAAGCCGGTCCTGGCGCGCGGGGGCGTCGTACACGGGCGTCTTGCTCGTGGTCGCGGCGATGGCCACATCGACTTCGTCTGGCACCGCGCCGTGCGCGGGCGTCACGTGCACGCCAGACCGCGCAAAATGGGCGCGGAATGCGTCTTCGGACGCTTCGGTGCGGCCCTTCACGTAGAGCGTCGCCGCCGGATAAAGCTGGCCGATCGCCTCGGCATGAAAACGCGCCTGCTGCCCGGTGCCGATCACCAGAAACGCGCGCGGCGCGCCTGGGTGAAAGAGGCGCACGCCCAGCATGGAGAGCGCCGCGGTACGCCGCCCGGTCACGGTCGGGCCGTCGAGAAGGAACTCGGGTTGGCCCGTCGCGCCGTTGCACACCGTCACCGCGCCGAAGATGGTCGGCATGCCGAGCGCCGTATTGGCCGGGCACACGCTCACGAGCTTGTGGATGGCGATGTCGTCGGCGCTGGCGGGCATCGAGAGCATGACGCCGTTGCCCTTGAGCGGCACGCCCGTACGCACGGGCGCGTGAATGCGGCCCGCGTCGTGGTCCTGCGCGGCGGTGGCGAGGGCGTCGAGCAGCGCGCCGAAGTCGAGCAGGCGCGCCGTGGCGGCTGCGTCGTAAATCGCTATGGACTCCATCGAATGTTCTCTCCTGGTGAGTGGTTCGTGGGGCCGCGTGAATTGCGGCCCGGCCTCAAAATCGGTCGATGCGAAACGGTGCGAGATCGACGGCAGGTGCGTCGCGGACGATCAATTGTGCGACGAGTTCGCCGGTGAGCGGTCCGAGCGTGAGGCCCAGATGCTGGTGGCCGGTCGCGACGAACACATTCCGCGCGCCGGACATCTCGCCGATCATCGGCAGATAGTCGGGCAGCGTGGGGCGCTCGCCGTACCAGCGGCTCGCGACCTGGGGAGCGCGCTCGCCGGGAAAGAGCGTCTGGAATTGCTTGGCGAGCAGGTCGGCGCGACGCCAGTCGGGCGCGCCGCGCGCGCCGAGTTCGACGGTGCCGGCAAGCCGGATGCCTTGCGCCATTGGATTGCAGGTGAAGCCGCGCTCGACGAAGCTCACGGGCACGCGCAGCGTGTCTTGCGAAGGCGCGGCGAGCTGTACGTGATAGCCACGCTCGTTGGTCAGCGGAATCTTTGCGCCGAGTTGCTGTGCGAGATCGGCGCTGCGCGAGCCGGCTGCGATCAGCACCTTTGCGGCTGTGTGCGCTTCGCCGTTCAGCGTGACGACGACGCGGCCATCGGGCAGGGCGCGCAACGCATCGACGGCGGCGCTCGTGAAGCTCGCGCCCGCCGCGAGCGCGGCCTCGAAAATGCGCTCGACGACCCGTTGCGGATTCGTGACCGAAGCCATGCCGGGAAAGTAGCGCGCGTGGCTGATACGCGGCGTGAGCGACGGCAGATAGTCGCGCCGCACCTGCTCAGCCGTGAGATTCTCGTAGCGCACGCCGTGCCGGTCGAGCAGGTCGAGCTGCGCGCGTTCCGTTGCGTGCGCAACGGGTTGCTCGAACACGTAGAGCGAGCCGATGTCGCGAAAGAGTTCAGCGGCGATGCGCTGATTCAGCAGACGGCGCCAGGCTTGCGCCGCGCCGGTCACGAGGCTGGCGAGCGCGCGCGTATTGCGCCGGAAGCGCGGGCGCTGCGCCTGCGCGGCGAACTCCAGCACCCACGGCGCCATGCGCGGCAGGCTGCGTTTGCGCAGGCGCAGCGGGCTGTCGCGGCGCAGCAGCATGCGGGGGATGCCCGCCATCGTCTCCGGGCTCGCAAGCGGCGCGACATGGTCGACCGCGATCAGTCCCGCGTTGCCGAACGAGCAGCCCGAGCCGGGCGGCGCGCTGTCGACGATACGCACGCGCATACCGCGCTGCGCCAGGTTGAGCGCGGCGCAGGCCCCGATGATGCCCGCACCGATGACGACGACGTCTTCCATGTCAGTCTCGCGACGAAGAGGTGATTTCGTCCGATGCTAACCCAACTATTTCCTATAGGAAACTTTTTTCTGATCGTATATTCTGCGTGCTCGACCCGTGGATCAGCCCTGGTCCTGCGAGGCGTTGTAGGCGCTCGCCTGCTCGAGCAGCCACGCGCGGAACAGTTCCAGTGGCTTGCCGTGGCTGAGTTCGGTGGGATAGACGAAGTAGTAGCCGCCATCGGCAATAGCGGGGGCCTCGAACGGAATCACGACGCCAAACCGTTCGAGCTGGCCTTCCACGAAGAACTTCGGTACTAGCGCGACGCCGAGCCCGGCGGCGGCCGCTGCAATCAGCATCGTGTGCAGTTCGTAGCGCACGCCGTGCATGGTGGCGTTGTCTTCCACGCCGAGGTCGGAGAACCAGCGCGTCCATGCGTCGGGTCGCGTGGTGGAGTGCAGCAGCGGGTAAGCGAGCAATTCATGCGCCTTCTTGATAGGGCGCGCGATTAGCGACGGCGAACAGACGGGCACCACCTCCTCGCCGAACAGAAAGTCGGACGACGTACCGGGCCAGGTGGGCTTGCCGTAGTGGATGGCGGCTTCGAAATGCGATTCCTCGAACGAAAACGTTTCGGTGCGCACGCCCATGTTCACGCGCACGTCGGGCGTGCGGTCGTAGAAGTCCTTGAGGCGTGGAATCAGCCATTCGGAGGCGAAGGTCGGCAGCACGGCGAGTTCCAGATAACCGCCGCCGCTGCCGTGGGCAATGATGGAGAGCGT
This sequence comes from Paraburkholderia sp. JHI869, assembly GCF_038900775.1. Lineage (NCBI taxonomy): Bacteria > Pseudomonadati > Pseudomonadota > Betaproteobacteria > Burkholderiales > Burkholderiaceae > Paraburkholderia > Paraburkholderia sp. JHI869. The sequence continues at coordinate 105,928 of NZ_JAYMSC010000002.1, read as the reverse complement.
GTCGCGATCCAGATTTTCGAGCGCACGGCGCACCTGGGTGCTATAAAGCCGGCCCGCGCGCGTGAGCACGACGCGCTGCTTGGCGCGCACGAAGAGGCGCACGCCGAGATTCGACTCGAGCGTGGCGATCTGGCGCGATACCGCGCTTTCGGTGAGGAACAGCTCTTTGGCGGCGTGCGTGAAGCTCTCGTGCCGCGCCGCGGCTTCGAAGGCTGTGAGCGCGCCGATGTTTGGGATCTTGAACTTGCGCATGTTGATTCCGGAAACTCATCAAGTAACAATTTAATCTCGCTTTACGGGGGGCGCAACCATTCGAATAATGCGTTTCACGTATAGCTGGCCAATGCCGATGGCCAGAGGCCCGTTTGATGACCGCTGCCGGCGGTCGTTTCCTGTGAGATTGGTGATGCGCAATTCGAACGTAGAACGCTTGTTGTCCGCGCTGCTTGGCCGCGAGAAAACCGAAACCCTCTTTGCAACGCTCAACTTTCCTTCGATGCTCGAAGACTGGGAAAGCGGCATCGTCACGCGCGCCGAACTCGCTCAGGCGATGAACATGGCGCTATTCGAAGATCTGCTCGCGCGCTCGCCCAACGGCCGCACCTACACGAACGACACGGTGGCGCAGGGCGGCGCGGTGTACTTCGACCATGGCGCGTTGCGCACGGTGCGCTGGGCGCAAAGCGGCGCGTTGCCGCCCGGCGAAGCGGCGTTCACGCGTATCCTGCGTCCGCTAGGCTTTCGCCTGAACGGCCGCTATCCGCTGGACAAACTCGGCATGACCGGACGCGCCTATGCCCACGAAGACGCGCCCGACGAGATCGCACAGTTCTTCGTGAGCGAACTGCACCCCGAGCGCTTTTCGGCGGCGTTCCAGCAAGCCGTCACAAACGTGGTGGGCGCCTCGAAAGATCCGCTCACGCCGCTGGCCATCGCGCAGCTCTCCGAACTCGAACGCGACGGTTCGCTGCCGCTCGATGCGGCGCTGCAACTGCTGCCCGTGATCGTCGGAGCGTTCGCGCGACAGCATGATGCCCCCTCTCTTTCGGACTACGAGACGTTGCTGGAGGAGTCCGCGGAAATGGCGTGGATCGCAACGGAAGGCAACGCCTTCAATCACGCGACCGACCGCGTGGAAGACGTATTCAAGCTTTCGGACGACGAGAAGGCCAAGGGGCGCCCGATGAAACCCAGCGTCGAGACCTCGCGCTCGGGCCGCGTGTTTCAGACGGCGTATCGCGCCGATATCGTGGCGCGCGAATTCCGCGCGGCCGACGGCCAGCGCGTGACGCGCGAAGTGCCCGGCTCGTTCTACGAGTTCATTACGCGCAAGCGCACGTTCGATCAAGCCACGCGGAGCTGGCAGACCGATTTGCGCTTCGATGCGGGCAATGCCACCGGCATTTTCAAAATGACCGCGAACGCGGCGTAAGCACGACGGATCACACGCCCGGCGCGCCTTCCTGCGTGTCCGGGTGCGGTTCGTTGATGAGCCAGAGGACTTCCGCGTCCACTTCGCTCGTCGAAACGGCCGCATGCCCCGTGCGGCTGTCGAAGTAGAGGCTGTCGCCGGCTTCGAGATGTGTTGGTGCGTAAAGCTCGGAGTAGAGGCAAACCGAGCCGCTCAATACGAAGAGAAATTCTTCGCCTTCATGCCGGCCCCATTCGGTGAACTCGTCCAGCGAGTGTGCCGTCACGCGGATGCGAAACGGGTGCATCGCCTTGTGCGCGAGTTCCGTTGCCAGCAACTCCATCTGATAGCAGCCCGCCGCATGCTGCTGCCCGCCGCCCTTGCGGGTGAGCGCGCGGCGTCCGCTCGCGCGCGGCCTGGGCGCCGAGCCGAACAGTTCGCCGAGATCGATCTTCAGGCCGTGAACGATCTTCTGCAGCACGTCGAACGTTGGCGACATGACGCCGTTTTCCACTTTCGAGAGCGTGGAGCGCGACACGCCGCATACGCGGCTGGCGGCCTCGAGCGTGTAATCGTGCTTCAGCCGGGCTGCCTTGACGCGCTTGCCCAGTTCCGCCGAAGCATTCTCGGCGGGCTTGAGGGATGGGGTTTCCATTCGGGAACTCAGGGTGTTCGCGGGGGTGTTCGTATCGTACTCTATGTTTCCGATCATAACATTTGCGTTCTTTGTGGCGTTCGCATGCGTCATGTCGAACTTAAGAAGCATTGCTAAATAAATTGGCCGCGCGGAAGTTGATGATTTCTCACGCAAACCCAGACGGCACAAGGCAGGGCGTCGGCACGATCCGCTCTTGCATGACATCCACACGCAAGCGGGCCTGGCCGCGCTATCGGGTATCTCCCAATGCCTGCGAGGGCGCGCTACGCGTTGCCGTATTCCCCGCGCGGGCGGGCTTGATGAGAAAAGCGCATTACGTGGTGATTAGATTTCGTTTGATGCCTGCGAAAGCGCTGCCGACAATCCGTTCACGTCCCGCCGCCCGGCATCGCGCGGCGCGAGACGAATCCAGTGCACCGAAGGTCCGCGCGACCACTCGGAACGCAACGTGCCGGCTTCAGCTACCGAAGGAATATCGCATGCATGCTCGTTTCCCCGCTTCTCGTCGTGGCTGCGCGATCGCAGCGTCGTTGATGTTGGTTGCCGGCGCGGTGAGCGCGCAGGAAATGGTCGTGAAGATCGGCGTGGCCAGCCCGCTCACGGGCGGCGGCGCGGCGTATGGCAAGGACATCGAGAACGGCGTGCGCATGGCCGTGGACGAAGCCAACGCCGCGCATCCCACCATCGGCGGCAAGCCGGTCAAGTTCGTGATCGACTCGCAGGATGACCAGAGCGATCCGCGCATTGGCGTGCAGGTCGCGCAGCAACTCGTGGACGACAACGTGGCCGTCGTAATCGGCCACTTCAATTCGGGCACGACGCTGCCGGCCTCGAAGATCTATGCGAAGGCGGGCATTCCGATGATCACGCCGGCTGCCACCAATCCGGCCATCACGCAGAGCGGCTCCCCGACCATCTACCGCGTGATCGCAACCGACTCGCAAAACGCCGGCAATGCGGGCAATTACGCGGCGACGGTCACGAAGGCGAAGCGCATTGCCATCATCGACGACCGCACGGCCTTCGGTCAGGGCGAAGCCGACGAGTTCGAGAAGGCCGTGAAGGCGAGCGGCGCCACGATCGTCGCGCGCGAGTTCACGAACGACAAGGCCGTGGATTTCAGCGCCCAGCTCACGAGCATCAAGCGCACGAATCCGGATCTCGTGTTCTTCGGCGGCCTCGACGCGCAGGCGGCCATGATCGTCAAGCGCATGCGCCAGCTTGGCCTGAAGGCGCAATTCCTCGCGGGCGGCGGCGTGATGGACGCGAACTTCATCAAACTCGCCGGCGATTCCGCCGATGGCGCATCGGTGTGGGAATACGGCCAGCCGCTCGGCACGCTGCCCAAAGGCAAGAACTTCGAGGCGAAGTTCAAGCAGAAGTACGGCATCGACATGCTCGCCTACGCGCCGTTCGCCTACGACGCGGCATGGGTCGCCATCTCGGCGATGGAGAAGGCGGGCTCGGCGACTCCGGCGCAGTTCAACGCCGCACTAAAGGCCACGAACTACGACGGTATTACGGGCAAGATCGCATTTAACGCGCAGGGCGACCTGAAGAGCCCGAGTTCGACGCTGTATCAGGTCAAGAACGTGGCGTGGGTGCCGGTCACGACGCGCACCGCGGACTGACCTCGCAAACCCGTTGCTACCTTGAAGGGCGCCGCGTCTGTCGGCGCCCAATGCATTGTTTCCAATTGGAAATGGCTGGTGCGCGCGCAGGTCAGGCGCATGCCGCCTGGATGGCCGAAAGCCCGGCGGATGCGATACACGCGGCATGGCGAATATCCAGTGGATTTTCGTGTTGTCGCCGCAAAATTGCGCGTGTATAGTTTCCTAAAGTAGCAATGTTTCGTATCGGAAATTTTTAAGGGATTCTACCTATGAAAGCCTCCACCATCCTCTCGGATCTCGGTATTTCCCAGCTCGCGGAAGCGGGCGACATCGCCGTGCATTCGCCGATCAACGGTGAACTGATCGGCCGCGTCGCGAGCCAGTCGGCGGCCGACGTCGACGCCGTGCTCTCGAAGGCACAGGAGGCGTTCAAGACCTGGCGCAACGTGCCCGCGCCGCGCCGCGGCGAACTCGTGCGCCTGCTCGGCAACAAGCTGCGCGAACAGAAGCGCGCGCTCGGCAGCCTCGTCTCGCTGGAAACCGGCAAGATCTTCCAGGAAGGCCTGGGCGAAGTGCAGGAAATGATCGACATCTGCGACTTTGCGGTCGGCCTCTCGCGTCAGCTCTACGGTCTCACGATCGCTTCGGAGCGTCCCGGTCACCGCATGGCAGAAACGTGGCATCCGATGGGCGTGTGTACCGTCATTTCCGCGTTCAATTTCCCGGTCGCCGTGTGGTCGTGGAACGCCGCGCTCGCGCTCGTGTGCGGTAACGCCGTTGTCTGGAAGCCGTCGGAAAAAACGCCGCTTACCGCTGTTGCCGTCAACAAGATCATGCAGGACGTGTTGAAGGAATTCGGCGATGCGCCCGAAGGCCTCACGGCGCTGGTCGTTGGCGGCCGCGAAGTGGGTGCGAAGCTCGTGGCGGATCCGCGTTCGAACATCGTGAGCGCAACGGGCAGCACTGAAATGGGCCGCACGGTCGGCGTGGAAGTCGCGCGCCGCTTCGGTCGCTCGCTGCTCGAACTGGGCGGCAACAACGCAGGCATCGTTTCGGCGACCGCCGACCTCGAACTTGCACTGCGCGGCATCCTGTTTTCGGCAGTCGGCACGGCGGGCCAACGCTGCACGTCGCTGCGCCGCCTCTTCGTGCACGAGAGCGTGTACGACAAGGCAGTCGAGCGCCTGAAGACGCTGTACGGCAAGGTCGTGATCGGCAATCCGCTGGAGCAGGGCACGCTGATGGGGCCGCTAATCGACGAGCAGTCGTTCGCTCGCATGCAATCGGCGCTCGAGCAGGCAAAGCGCGAGGGCGGCAAGGTGTTCGGCGGCGAGCGCCACGCGGTGGCTGGCAATGAAAAGGGCTTCTACGTGCGCCCGGCGATCGTCGAGATGCCGTCGCAAACCGACGTTGTCCTGAAGGAAACTTTCGCGCCGATTCTCTACGTGCTCAAGTACAGCGATTTCGGCGACGCCATCGAGGCGAACAACGCAGCCCACCACGGCCTTTCGTCGTGCGTGTTCACGACGGACCTGCGCGAGAGCGAGCGCTTCACGTCGGCCTCGGGCAGCGATTGCGGCATTGCGAACGTCAACATCGGGCCGAGCGGCGCGGAGATCGGCGGCGCGTTCGGCGGCGAAAAGGAAACGGGCGGCGGCCGCGAGTCGGGCTCCGACGCGTGGAAGGCCTATATGCGCCGCGCGACCAACACGGTCAATTATTCGTCGGCGCTGCCGCTCGCGCAGGGCATCGATTTCAACGTCGAATAAGCGCGTTTGACGCAGGTGACCGGGGGCATCGTGCGCCCGGTCGATGGATCGATTCGCGCAAACCAAAACAATGCGCGCCGCAGTTATCCGCAATCTGGAGCAAGTCGTGAGTTCTCAAGTCGTTATCGTTGGCGGCGGGGTCATCGGTAGTTCAATTGCTTACTTTCTGCGCGCAGCCGATCCAACGGTTTCCGTGACCGTGTTCGAGCGCGACCCGAGTTATGCGCGCTCGTCGTCGGCGCTTTCGGCCGCGTCGATCCGGCAGCAGTTTTCCACGCCGTTGTCGATCCAGATGTCGCTGTTCGGCATCGAGTTTCTGCGCGGCATTGGCGAGCGGCTCGAAGTGAACGGCAGCCGTCCGTCGATCGATCTGCACGAGGGCGGTTATCTTTTCCTCGCCACCGAAGCGGGCGACGCGACGCTGCGCGAGAATCACGCGCTGCAAACGAGCCTTGGCGCAGACATCGAACTCATGTCCAGCGATGCGCTGCACGCGAAGTTTCCCTGGCTCAACGTCGAGGATCTCGCAAGCGGCGCATATGGCCGCAGCGGCGAGGGCTGGTTCGACGGCTATGGCCTCGTACAGGCGCTGCGCAAGAAGGCGCAATCGCTCGGCGCGCGCTATGTCGCTGCCGATGTGACCGGCGTGGTGCGCAGTGGCCGCAAGGTCACGCACGTGATCGCAAGCGACGGCGAACGCCATGCATGCGATACGGTAGTCAACGCAGCCGGTGCGTGGGCGCGCAAGCTCGCGGAAATGATGGACATCGACATTCCGGTTTATGCGCGCCGCCGCAGTATTTTCAACGTGTCGTCGCCAGCGCGCCTCGCCGCGTGCCCGTTGCTGATCGATCCGTCTGGCGTGTATTTCCGCCCCGAGGGCAACACGTACATCACCGGAACGTCGCCGAGCGCGGAGAACGACCCCAACGATCTGCCGCTCGACGAAGTCGATCACGCCATCTTCGACGATGTGATCTGGCCCACGCTTGCGCACCGCGTGCCGGGGTTCGAAGCGCTGCGCGTGGAGAACTGCTGGTCCGGCTATTACGAGTACAACGTGCTCGACCAGAACGCCATCATTGGTTATCACCCGGCCATCGACAACTGCGTGTTTGCCAATGGTTTTAGCGGGCACGGTCTGCAGCAGGGGCCGGCAACGGGGCGCGGCGTGAGCGAGTTGATTCTCAACGGCAGGTACACCACGCTCGATCTGTCTTCGCTCGACTGGTCGCGCGTGCTGGAGAACCGGCCTATCGTTGAAAAGAACGTCGTGTGACGGCGGCCGGTCTGGCTGCGCAATAAAAAAAAGCCCGTGATTTCACGGGCTTTTTTATTGCCTGATTGCTTGCGGGCTTGATGAGAAAACCGCATGACGTGGTGATTAGATTTCGTTTGATAGACGCGTGAGGGCTGACCACAATCGAAGCTTGTCCGTTGCCGCGCTTAACCGCCCTCGACTCCATGCCTGCCATGTACGATTTCACCGCTCCCTTTCAGCATCCCGCTGGTTCGCCCATTCGCGAACTTTTCAAGTACCTGGGAGAGCCAGGTATGATTTCCTTTGCTGGCGGCTATCCGGCCAGCGACCTGTTCGATGCCGATGGACTGCAGGCGGCAGCGGCCCAGGCATGGCGGGCTTCCACGCGCTGCCTTCAATATGGCCCGACCGACGGCTTGCCCGAATTGAAAACGCAACTCCTCGCGCTGATGGCGCGCCGTGGCGTGACCTGCGCTCCTGAGGAAATGCTCGTTACCACCGGATCGCAGCAAGGCCTCGACCTCTTGTTGCGCGTGCTGCTTAATCCGGGCGACACGGCATTGACCGAGCAGCCCGCCTATCCGGCCACGCTGCAGGCGCTGAGACTCCAGCAAGCGCATGTCGTAACCGTGCCTGTAGACGGCGACGGTCTCGACGTGGACCAACTCGCCGCGCGTCTCGCTTCAGGCGCGATTGTCCGGCCCAAGCTGCTGTACACGGTGCCGACCTTCGCCAATCCCACCGGCGCCACGCTCACGCGCGAGCGGCGCATTGCGCTCTTGCGTCTTGCTGTTCAATACCGCTTCGTGATCGTCGAAGACGATCCGTACGGCGATCTGCGCTTCGCGGGCAACGCGGTGCCGTCGATGCTCGCGCTGGCAAGCGAAGTGCCGGGCGCGCGTGATTGGGTCGTGCACTTTTCGAGTCTTTCGAAAGTCGTCGCGCCTGGTTTGCGCGTAGGCTGGACCATTGCGCCCGCCGAAATCGCGCGGCGCTGCGTGATCGCCAAGCAGACCGTCGACCTGTGCAGCACACCGTGGACCCAGGCGATCGCCGCGCATTATCTGGAAGCGGGCTCGCTCGAACGGCATCTTCCGCACATCACGCAAGCGTATCGGCGCAAATGCGAAGCGCTGTGCGATGGCTTGCGCGCGCAATTCGGCGGCGAAATCGCATTTCATCAGCCCGAAGGCGGCATGTTCGTGTGGGCGCGGATTCCGGGTGTGGCGATCGATGCGCTCTTGCCAAACGCGATTGCGAACAAGGTGATTTTCGTGCCCGGCAAGGCGTTTTTCGCTGACGAGCCGGACCCCGCTTCGCTGCGTCTTTCGTTCGCTGCGCCTAACGTGGATGAGATTCGCGAAGGCGTGGCGCGTTTGAAGCGGGCCACGCATGCCACGCGAACGTCGGACGTGACGTCGGCGCCTGTTTGAAGTGCGCGCGGCTCAAGAGCGAATCAAGCGACGCGCGTTTTCCGTTGCGCAACCGACTGCGCAAGCTCGACGAAGCGCTCGATACATGTCGACGTAAACGGCTCGATCCACGAGACAGTCTGGTCGAGCGCGGGCGCGTCGCTTAACGGCACATAGGTCACGCCCGAGCGCTGCAACGCCATCGTGAAGGCCGGCACGATGGCGACGCCGCGCTCGGCTGCGACGAGCGATATCAGCGCCGCAGTCTGCGAAGCGGTCGGCCCGATGCGCGGCTCCACACCTGATTGCGCGCACAACGAATCAAGCGCCGCAGTCAGCGCTGACCCATAACCCGGCGGAAAGATCAGGAACGTCTCCTCGCGAAGCTCGGCAAAGTCGATCGACTTCTTGCGCGCATGCGCGCTGCCGCTCGGCACTGCGGCGACGAGCGGTTCGTGCGCGATCACGAGCGAGCACAAGCCATCTTCCTGCGCATTCACTGCCGACCAGCCAAAGCCGACATCGAGTGCGCCCTCAACGATTTGCCGAAGCTGACTCGCGGTCGCGACCTCACGAAACGTCAGCTCTACCTCGGGCAGCGCGCGGCCCGCATTGCGCACGATTTCCGCGAACGCATCGGACATCGGAATCGAACTCGTGTAGCCAATCGCGATGCGGCCTGTCACACCCTGCGCGAGCTTGCGCGCGGTGGCTTGCGCCTCGCCAGCGGCATGAAGCACGCCGCGCGCTCGCTCGAGGAACAATATGCCTTCGGGCGTGAGCTTGACGGCGCGTGTCGAACGCTCGAAAAGGCGAATGCCGAGTTCGGCTTCGAGCGCTGCGATATGACGCGTCAGCGGCGGCTGCGCAATGTTCAGGCGCACGGCGGCGCGCCCGAAGTGCAGTTCTTCGGCGACGGTGACGAAATAGTGGAGGCGGCGCAGGTCGAGCATTCTTGTTCTGGCGGTATCAATCGCGACGAAAACGGTATTGGCGCGCGCAGCGGCCAATCCTCAGACTGTCGATTGAACCAGACAGGGCGTCAAGCGTGAAAGACAAATCCATTCGTGCCGCGTTCTTCCTGTGCGGCTTCGCGGCCTTCATCAATCTCTACGCCACGCAAGGCATTCTGCGCGAGCTTGCCGCCACGTTCGGCGTGAGCGCGGAACGTGCCGGGCAGGGCGTGAGCGCGACCACGCTGGCTGTCGCCATTATCGCGCCGTTCGTCGGCACCCTGGCGGCACGTTTCGACAGGCGCAGTGTGATTGTTGCCGCCGCGCTCGCATCGGCGCTGCCTGTTGTCTGGTCCGCGCATGCGTCAGGTTTTGCGTCGTTTCTCGCGGCCCGCTTCGTCGCTGGCGTGCTGATGCCGTTCATTTTCGCCATGTCGATTTCGTACATCGGCGAACGCTATCAACGCGAGCACGCGACCGAAGTGAGTGCGATCTTCGTGGCCGGCACCACGCTCGGCGGCTTCGCGGGGCGTTTCGTCACCAACCTGCTCACGTCGATGCTCGGCTGGCGTCACGCGCTCGACATCGTAGCGGTGCTTAGCTTCGCGACAGGTCTCGCGATCTACGCGAGCCTGCCCGCATCGGGGGCCGTGCGCGCGGAAGGCCGTTGCGCGACGGCGGCGCAATGGAAACTCGCGATGCGCGGCCCGGTGCTCGCCTCATTCGCCGTGGGCGCATGCGTGCTCGCCTCTCAGGTCGCGACGTTCACCTTCGTGGGCTTGCGGCTTACGCGAGCGCCATTCGACTTCTCGACGGCTGGCATCGGCGCGATTTATGCCGTGTTCCTCGTGGCCGTGGTCGTCACGCCCCTCTCGGGCCGTATGGCCCGGCACCGGGGGCCACGCGACCTCGCGCTCGCAGCGGTTGCTCTCGCCATTGCGGGCAGCCTCCTGACGCTGCCCGACAGCGTCGGTGCGATTCTCGTCGGCCTCGCGCTCGGCTCGACGGCGGTTTTCGTCGAGCAGGCCTGCGCCAACGCGTTCGTTTCCCATGCGGCCGCCGGGGCCCGGACGACGGCGATCGGGATTTACCTCTCCTGCTACTACTTCGGCGGCAGCCTCGGCTCCGTGCTGCCGATTCCCGCATGGCATCGCTGGGGCTGGATGGGGTGCGTGGCGTTCGTCGTGGCCGCTCAGGCGACGGTCGGGTTGCTTGTGTTCGTGTTCTGGCGGCCCGAGCGAGTCGGGGGACGACCCAACGCGCTTGGAGCGCCAGGGCAATCGCCTGGTTGACAGCCCAAATATTGGCTTCCTATTATGCATACATCGTTGCACACAATAAGATATGCAGGAATGTGTGACGTAAACGTCGTGCATATACGGGATTACCCTTATTGGAGAGGTCATCATGGTTCGGTTGTCTCGCATTACCCGTCAAGCTTTCGTCGGCCTTGTTGCAGTGAGTTGCGTGCTCGCGAGCGCGTCGTCCCGTGCGGAGGACGCGAGCGCCTGGCAAAGCGTGAAGAAAGCAGGTGTTCTGCGCTGCGGCGCAGCGGTCGCGCCCCCATACGTCATGCGCGACGCGAAAACCGGCGCGTACAGCGGCTTCTTCTCGGACCTGTGCCGCGACTTTGGACAGAACGTTCTCAAGGTCAAGGTTGAATTCGTCGATACGTCGTGGGACAACATCGTCGCGGGCCTGCAATCCGACAAGTGGGACCTCTCGCTGGCGCTGAACGACACGCCTGAGCGGGAGAAGGCGATCTCGTTCTCGGTGCCCGCCACCGACTACAACGTTTCGCTGGTCTACAACAAGAACAACCCGAAGATTCCGAAAGGCGCACACAGCATCGCCGAGATCGACAAGCCTGGTGTGACCGTTGCGGTCATGTCGGGCACCTCCCAGGACAAGGCGATTTCCGCAGCTATCAAGCAAGCGCAAATCATGCGTCTGCCGGGCAACGACGAGACGCGTCTCGCCTTGATGTCCAGACGCGCGGATCTGCTCGCGGACGCGAATATCACCAACATGCTGCTGACGGAGGAGCATCCGGAGTGGGCAGTTGCCATTCAGCCGAATCCGCCGCTAGCGGAGCAACCCGTTTCGTTTGGCGTACGCAAGGAAACGTCGAAGGCCGATCTCGCCGTGCTCAACGACTTTCTGAACGCGCAGGTCAAATCGGGCGCGGTCAATCGTCTGATCAAGACGTCGGTTCAGGCGATGCTCGTAACCAGCAAGTAATCGTTTTGGCACTGCGCAGCACGCGTGAGACTTTCGGCATCAATCTGGATAACTAACATTTTCAATAAGCTCTGAAGCATCCTGCCGATAGAGGGCCGCAGCGCGTGCGCGCGCAGCGGCCCTTTTTGCATTTTTGATGCCTTTCGCATTCCCCAATCTTCCGCGTCCCAGTGTTTTCCCTGGAAATCCCGCATCTCTCATTGACGGTCGATTTTTGGGCTTCTAATATGTGTACAACGTTGCACACAAATAGATGCGCAAGATTGTGTGTCATTGGCGAAGAGGTGGCGGAGCGAGGCGCTCTGGGCCGACCAACAAAGCAGATTCGATTCACATATCGCGCGCTTCGGCACGCGCCCCGCTGGAGAGATTTCATGTTGTCTATGCGAACCATGGCTGCCCAACCCGACATTGCACCGACCGTCCTGAACTTTTCACCGTCGACGACCGGCGAGTTCGTCCAGTTCGAGAACGTCTACAAGCGCTACGGCGAAAACCTCGTCGTCATGGACCGCATGAGTCTCGACATGCGTGCAGACGACAGGCTGGTGATCATCGGCCCGAGCGGCAGCGGCAAGAGTTCGCTCCTGCGCGTGATGATGGGCCTCGAGGGCATACAGGGCGGACAAATCGGTTTTCAGGGCAAGCCGTACATCTACGGCGAGGACTCCGGCCGCTCGAAGCGTATCGACGCGAAGCTGCAAAAGCAGATCGGCATGGTTTTTCAGCACTACACACTGTTTCCGCATCTCTCCGTTTTGGGAAACCTCATCCTTGCGCCGGTGAAAGTCGGAGGCCTTTCGAAGGCCCAGGCCACTGAGCGCGCTCGGATGTATCTGGCGCGCCTGGGTCTGGAGAGCAAGCTTCACGCGTACCCGAGTCAACTATCCGGTGGTCAGAAACAGCGCGTCGCGATTGCGCGGGCGCTCATGCTCGAACCGAAGCTGATGCTCTTCGACGAAGTGACTTCGGCTCTCGACCCGGAAATGGTCATTGAAGTGCAGAACGTGATGCTCCAGCTTGCCGAGCAGAAAATGGCGATGATCATCGTGACGCACGACATGCATTTTGCTCGCGATATCGCCACGCGCGTCGTGTTCTGCGCGGGCGGGAAAATCGTGGAGCAGGGCGCGCCAGACGAGATGTTCAAGTGTCCGAAGGAAGCTCGCACGCGCGAGTTCCTCGAGAAAGTTTTGCATCTCGACTGAGGCCGGCCATGAACTACCAGTTTGATTTCCACTTCCTGGACGGCAGCCTCGGGTCCCTGCTCGCCGGGCTGAGGGTGACGGTCGAGCTCGCCCTCGCGTCCAACATCATGGGCCTCGTGCTCGGCTTTCTCCTGTGCCTTCTGGTCATGAGCCGTTGGACTGTCGTGCGCTGGCCCGCGCAGCTCTTCATAGAGTTCTTTCGTTGCACGCCTGCGCTGCTGCAAATCGTGTGGTTCTTTTACTGCATTCCGATGATGGTCGATGTGTTCATCGACCCGATCGTGATGGGCGTCCTCGCGCTCGGGCTGAATCTCACGGCCTTCAACGCAGAGGCATACAGGGCCGGCGTGCAATCCGTCCCGAAAGAGCACCTCGACGCATGCGTCGCGCTCGGCCTGAAGCCGTGGCAGCGCACCTTTTACGTGGTGCTGCCGCAAGCGCTTCGCAGTGCGATGCCCGTTCTCATGACCAATGGCATTGGGAGCCTTCAGCAAAGCGCGCTCGTCGCCATCGTCGCTGTGGCGGATCTCATGTACGTGGGCAAGAGCCTCGCGACTCAAGCGTATCGTCCGCTCGAAACGTATACGGTCGTAGCGCTCATCTACTTCGCGCTTTCCCTCCCGATCGCGCGGCTCGTTCATGTGATCGAGCGTCGCCAGGAACTGGCCCATCAGCGCTAAGGAGAAAACCATGAACCTCGATTTCGCCTCGGTGCTGCCGTACTGGCTGGTCCTGCTCAAAGGTTTGGGGCTCACGCTGGCGTTCACGAGCAGTTGCGCCGTTATTGGCAGTCTCGCCGGCTTCGTGTTGAGCCTGCTACGCATGTCTCCATCGCGGTGGATGAAAGCGGCAACGACGCTGTACGTCGAATTCTTCCGCGGAACGCCGCTTCTCATTCAGCTTTTCTGGGTGTACTTCTGTTTCCCGGTCGTGTTCAGGACTCCGATTCCGCCTTACCTCTCGGTCGTCATTTCGCTGACGCTGTATATGGCGGCCATCACGAGCGAGACGTTCCGCGGCGCGCTGAAGTCGATTTCCTCGGAGCAGCATGATGCGTGCATCGCGCTCAGTCTGTCTGCGCAGGCCAAGATTCTCTACGTGATCTTTCCGCAAGCGCTGTTGCGCGCCATTCCGCCGTTGCTCTCCAACGTCGTGAGCCTGTTCAAGGAAAGCGCGCTCATTTCGTCCGTTGGCGTTGCCGATCTCATGTTCGTCGGACAGAACATTTCGACCAGCACGGCTCGGCCAGTCGAATTCCTGACCACGGTTGCGATGATTTATTTCCTTGTCGCTTTCCCGTTGACCCGTCTGGTCGGCGTGGTCGAGACAAAGTTTCTCAGGCGCTTTGCCTACTAAACCCCAACCAATCCTTCGTGAAGCGGAGATTCAAATGCAGATGAAAGGTATCCTGCCGGCGCTCGTTACGCCGTTCAATGCGTCCGGTGCCGTTGACCACGACACCCTTGCGAACATCCTCGAGTTTCAGCTGAAGGCCGGGGTCACCGGCTTTGTGCCGCTCGGCTCGACGGGCGAATATTACGCGCTGACGCACGACGAGCGCCGCGCGATCCTCAAGACGGTGCGCGAAGTCGTGGACGGGCGCGGCACGCTCATTGGTGGCGCGAACGGCTCGTGCACGCGCGAAGTGATCGAGCAGACGCGGCTCGTGCGTGATGCCGGCTACACGAACGTCCTCATTGCGCCCCCGTACTATGCGCTGCCGTCCCAGGAAGAACTGATTGCCCATTACGCGGCGATTCTCGAAGCGGTGCCGGACGTGAACGTGATTCTCTATAACTATCCCGTGCGTACGAACGTGGAAGTCGGCTTCGGCGTTCTCGATGCGTTCAAGGATCATCCGCGCGTCGTCGGCATCAAGGAAAGCAGCGGCAATCTGCTACGCGCCATCGAAATCGGCGAGAAGTACAAGGATCACTACCAGCTTTCGTGCGGTTCGGACGATCAGGCGCTCGACTTTTTTCTTTGGGGCGCATCGAGCTGGATTTGCGGGCCGGCGAATTGTTTCGTCAAGCCGGTCGTCGACTTCTACAATAAATTCGAAGCCGGCGATATTCGCGGTGCGCAAAATGTCATGCGCTCGCTTTTCCCTGTCATGGCCACGATGGAAGCGGGCAAGTTCGTGCAGAAGGTGAAGTACGGCTGCGAACTGGCTGGCTTCAAGGTCGGCGCCGCGCGTATGCCGCTGCTGCCGCTGACCGACGAAGAAAAGGCCGCTTTCCGCGCGGTATTCGAAGCCGCTCAGGCCTAACCCGCACGCCGGCGTCGTCGCGGCGCCGGCGCACACATTCCGGTGGGAAGTCGAGAATGACGAGACATAGCTTCAAGTGCATCGAAGGTCACACGGAAGGCATGCCGGTTCGCATGGTCATCGAGGGCGCGCCGTCGCTTGACGGGCGCACGATGGCCGAGCGGCGCGAGGACTTCGTCAGGCGATACGACTGGATTCGCCGTGCGCTCATGCTGGAGCCGCGCGGCCACTCGCACATGTCGGGCACGCTGTTGTATCCGCCGGTTTCCGCCAATGCCGATATGAGCCTGCTCTTCATCGAGACCTCGGGGTGCCTTCCGATGTGCGGACACGCGTCCATCGGTTCGATATCGTTCGCGCTGGAAGCCGGTCTGGTGAAGCCGAAAGCGCCCGGCACGGTGGTTGTCGATGTGCCCGCCGGGCAACTTACTGCGCGCTATGAACGGGACGCAAACCACGTGACTTCGGTGCGATTCACGAATGTGCCGAGTTTCCTGCTCCATCGAGACGTGGAAGTCGTGCATCCGAAGTTGGGCAGGCTTGTGCTCGACATTGCCTATGGCGGCAACTTCTATCCGATTGTGGAAGTTCAGCCGAATTTCCCCGGTTGCGAACATTTCAGCCCGCAACAGTTGCTCGAATGGGGCCGCGAAATGCAGGCGCTCCTGAATGAAGCCATGCAGGTCGTTCATCCGGACAATCCGCTCATTCGCGGCGTGAAGCACTGTATGTGGACCGGCGCGCCGCTTTCGGGCGACGCGGACGCACGCGCCGTGGTCATTGCCGGCGAGAGCCTGATCGACCGCTCGCCCTGCGGGACAGGCACCTCTGCGCGCGTTGCGCAACGCTACGCGCGTGGGCTACTCGAAAAGGGACAGGCTTTCACACATCAAAGTCTGATTGGCAGTTGCTTCATCGGGCGCGTCGAGTCGACGACACGGCTCGACAGCGGTCTAGACGCCGTTCGCCCCAGCGTGGAAGGGCGCGCCTGGATCACCGGCCGATCGGAGCACTACGTTGACGACAACCAACCATATGCACTGGGCTTCGACCTTCAGGAGTTCGCCAAGTGAGCGCCGTACCTCTTGAATCCGCAACTATTGAACGGAGCGCCGCGCCACGCGAGCCGGCCGTCGTCATTGGCGGCGGTATCGTCGGCGTGTGCTGCGCGCTCTATTTGCAGCGCAGCGGCTATCGGGTCACGCTCATCGATCCCGAAGCGCCTGGCAATAGCACGGCGAAATGGAGTTGCGGGCAGATGGCGGTGAGCGAAGTCATTCCGCTCTCCAAGCCCGGCATTCTCATGAAGGTTCCCGGCTGGCTCATGGACCAGAAGGGGCCGTTGGCGCTGCGACCGAGTGCGTTGCCTGGCATCATCCCGTGGTTTTTTCGCTTTCTCATGTGCGCGCGACCCGCGAAGATCGTCGATATCGCAAACGCCATGGCGACGCTCACGCATGACGTCTACGCGGATTACGCGCCGCTGCTCGACGCCTGCGAGGACAAGGCGCTCATGGGCGAGCGACCCATCCTGGAAGTCTTCGACGACCCGAAAGGGATCGAGCACGAGCAGCAGCATCTGGCGTTGCGTCAGTCACTCGGATTCAAGGCGCAACGGTTGAACGCCAAAGATATCGGCGATCTCGAACCGGCGCTCGCGGGCAAGTTTTCTCATGGGCTTCTCTTCGCGGACTGGCGATCTGTGAGCGATACCATGGGATTCATCGCCGCGCTTACCGAGAGTTTCATTGCACGCGGCGGCAGACGGATCAGAACGGAAGCCAGTCGAATCGACGAGGCAAACGGCAAGGCAACTGGCGTCACGCTTGCAAATGGCGAACGTGTGGAAGCCCGGCACGTGGTGATCGCCGCCGGCACAGGCGCGCGGCGCTTTTTCGGTTCTCTCGGCGTGAGCGTGCCGCTCGAGGGCATTGCGGGGTATCAGGCCGTTATTACCGACCCGGGCGTGGAGATCCGCCACTCGACCATCTACGCCGATGGCGGATTTTGCTTCACGCCAATGACGCGCGGCCTGCAAATCGGCGGCACCATCGAATTCGCGGGACAGGGCGCCGCGCCCAACTTCAAGCGCGCCGATATCATTCTGGAGAAAGCGAAGCGCGTGCTGCCCGAACTGCGCACCGCGAACGTCGAATATGGCGTGGGCTATCGTCCCTTCCTGCCGGACACGAAGCCGGTGATCGACCGCTCGCGCAGGCTCGACAATGCCTTTATGGCTTTCGGCCACGGGCAGCTCGGCCTTACCCTCGGCGCGACGACAGGACGACTGATCGCCGACATGGTTGCGGGCCGCCCGACCAAACAGGATCTCGCGCCGTTCAGCGCGTATCGGTTCTAGTGGAACGCGTTGAACGAGACGCTCATCACATTGCGCAAACCAATATTGGGTGGAATATGAAATCGTACGAAAAGCTCTTTATCGATGGCCGCTGGGTCGCGCCGGTGCGCAACGGCAGCTTCGAAACGGTCGATCCGTGCAGCGAGCAAGTCATTGCGAAGGTTGCGGCCGCAACGGCAGAAGACGTCGATCTTGCCGTCAAGGCCGCGCGCAAGGCGTTCGACGACGGCCCGTGGCCGCGTATGAGCGGCGCCGAGCGCGCGGCGGTTCTGCGCCGCATCGGCAAGGGTATTCGCGACCGGCTTCCGGAATTGGCCGAAATCGAAGTGCGCGACAACGGCAAGCCGCTGCCGGAGGCGCTGTGGGATCTTGGTGATGCGGCGGGTTGTTTCGACTTCTATGCGGACCTCGCCGAGAAATTCGATGAGCATGCCGAAACAACCGTAACGCTCCCCGATGACCGCTTCAGCTCCGTTGCGCGCAAGGAACCCGTTGGCGTGGCTGGCGCCGTCATTCCCTGGAACTTTCCGCTGCTGATGGCCGCGTGGAAAGTGGCGCCTGCACTGGCCGCAGGGTGCACGATGGTCCTCAAACCCTCCGAGCTTACGCCGCTTACGGCGCTCGAGCTTGCGGACATCGCGGCGGCAGCGGACCTGCCGCCGGGAGTGCTGAATGTCATCACGGGCTTCGGGCAGGACGCCGGCGCACCGCTGAGCGAACATCCGGGAATCGACAAGCTTGCGTTCACGGGCAGCGTGCCGACCGGAAGCCGCATCATGCAGGCGGCCGCGCGAGACATCAAGAACGTCAGTCTCGAACTGGGCGGAAAGTCGCCGTTCATCGTCTTCGACGACAGCGATATCGATGCGGCTGTCGAATGGATCATGTTCGGCATATTCTGGAATCAGGGCGAGGTGTGCTCCGCCACGTCGCGTGTGCTAGTGCAGCGCGGCATCTATGCAAAGCTGGTCGAACGCCTGAAGGAGGAGGCGCAAAAGATCACGATCGGCAGCGGATTGCAGGACGGAGTGCTGCTTGGGCCGATTGTCAGCAAGGGCCAGTACGACAAAGTGCGGCACGCCGTTGAGCGTGGCGTGGAAGAAGGGGCGCGGCTTGTTACCGGCGGTGGCCGGCCAAAGCATCTCGAGAAGGGCTATTTCATGGAGCCTGTTGTTTTCGCCGACGTGCCCGAGAGCAGCTGGGTCTGGAACGAGGAGATTTTTGGCCCGGTTGTTTGCATCCGGCCCTTCGACGACGAAGTCGAAGCCATACGTTCTGCCAACGATTCACGTTTCGGCCTGGGCGCCGCCGTGATGTCGCGCGACAACGAGCGGTGCGAGCGCGTTGCGCGCAAGCTGCGAGCCGGTATTGTCTGGATCAACTGTTCGCAGCCGACTTTCACCCAGGCGCCTTGGGGCGGCTACAAGCAGAGCGGCATCGGGCGGGAACTGGGCGAGTGGGGCTTGAACAACTACCTCGAAACGAAGCAGATTACGCGCTACGAAAGCGACCAGCCGTGGGGCTGGTACATCAAGTAAGGCAGGTCGAACATGCGCTGGAAAAAGACACTTCAACTCGTGGATGTGCACTGCGAGGGCGAGATCGGCAAAGTCATCACCGGGGGCGTCGTGGGCATCCCGGGTGAGTCCATGCTCGACAAGATGAACTACATCAACGAGGTGGACGACAGCCTGCGCAGGCTCGTCATGCTCGAACCGCGAGGCTGCCTCCAGATGTCGGTCAATCTCCTGTTGCCGCCAACGCGCCCCGAGGCCCACGCGGGCTTCATCGTGCTGCAGGCGGACAAGGCTCACCCGATGTCCGGAAGCAATGCAATCTGCGTCGTGACTGCCCTGCTCGAACTCGGCATGGTCGATATGAAGGAGCCCGAAACGACCGTTGTACTCGACACGCCCGCGGGCCTCGTGACGGCTCGCGCAACGTGCCGGGACGGCCGCTGCACGGGCGTTGCGCTCGACATGGTGCCTTCGTTCGTCGAGCGGCTCGACTACGGCATCGACACAGCGCAGTTCGGGACGATTCGCGCGGATATCGCGTTTGGCGGCGTCTATTACGCGCTCATCGACGTCGCACAGGTCGGGCTGACCATCGCTCCGGAGAACGCACGCTCGCTCGCTGAACTGGGTGTGTCGCTGAAGAACGTGATCAATCGGCAGATCGAGATTCAGCATCCGCTCTACCCGCAGATCAACGAAGTCGCCTATGTCATGTTTCGCCACCGTGTGAGCGACGACCTGTATCAGACGTGCACGACGCTGCCTCCCGGACGCGTGGACCGCTCGCCGTGCGGCACCGGAAGCTCGGCGAACCTGGCGACGCTTGCCGCCCGCGGTTTGGCCGATGTCGGCACGAAATTGAAATCGCGCTCGACAATTGGGGGCGAATTCTCCGTGGAATTGCGCGGTAAAACGGAAGTGGGCGGACGCCCCGCCGTATTGCCGCGCGTTCAGGGCCGCGCGTGGGTGTACGGCATCCAGCAGATCGGGGTTGACCCGGATGATCCACTGGCGGCTGGATTCATGCTCAGCGATACGTGGGGCGCGGGATTTCCGAAGGTCTGAGGCGAGGGGCGGGCAATGTTAAACTCCAAGGCACGCCCGCTTTACCGGGCCCACGACGACGGCGGGAAGACCATGAGCAAAGCGACCAACGAGGCAGAGGCGGGTGTGCGCCGCCATGGCGGACGATACATCTACGAAGAGCTGCGCAGACAGATTCTCACGCTGCAACTCAAGCCGGGTGCGCCGCTGGACGAAGTCTCGCTCGCGGAGCAATTCGGCCTTTCGCGCTCGCCCGTTCGCGACGCGCTCGCAAGGCTCATCAGCGAGGGGTTGGTGACGATTCTTCCCAATCGCACGACGCTCGTGACGCCGCTGGAAATCGAGGAATTTCCCAAGTACGTGTCG
Source organism: Paraburkholderia sp. JHI869 (assembly GCF_038900775.1). NCBI lineage: Bacteria > Pseudomonadati > Pseudomonadota > Betaproteobacteria > Burkholderiales > Burkholderiaceae > Paraburkholderia > Paraburkholderia sp. JHI869. Next base: position 85,847 of record NZ_JAYMSC010000002.1, on the reverse strand, counting down.
GCGCTCGACCTCATCCAGCGCGCGGTGACCCGGCTTGCCGCACTTCACCGCACGCAAGAGGACCTCGCTATTCTCAAGAAGGCCGACGCCGCATATATGAAAGCGGTTGAGAGCGGCGACGCCGAGGCGTTGACCGAGCGGAACAAGCAGTTGCACATGGCCATTGCGCATGCGGCGAACAATCCGTATTTCGTGGGGTATTACGAACGACTGCTGGGTGAAGGTCAACGTCTCACGCATCTTCACTTCGATTACACGGTGACCTCGCCTCACGCAACCAAGCTGGGGAATGATCATAGCGAGATCATCGACGCCATTGCGCGCAAGGACGCCGATCTGGCCGAGAAACTCGCCCACGAACACACCATGCTGTTCCAGAAGCGGTTCCTCGATTACATGCGCCAGAACATGACGGAATCGATCGCCATTGTTTGAGTCACGACGTCGACGTGGCCTATACACTGTGATCTCCGCCATGCAAGTGCGATAGGAGTAACCGTGGAATTGACCGACTTCGACACGCTGACCTTTGACTGCTACGGCACATTGATTGACTGGGAAAGCGGCATCTTCGCTGGCCTTAACCCACTAATCGAACGGGCACGGACGCCGCTTTCAAGAGACCAGGTCCTGGAGGCGCACGCGCGACACGAGTCGTCGCAGCAGAAATACACGCCAGCCAGGCGATACCAGGAACTGCTGCCCATCGTCTACAAGCGATTGGCCGAGGAATGGGGACTCTCGTTCACGCACGAAGAGTGCGTGGAGTATGGACGTTCAGTGCGGAACTGGCCGGCATTCGAGGACACCGTAGCCGCGCTGCAGTACCTGAAGAAGCACTATAAGCTGGTGATTCTCTCCAATGTCGACAATGAGACGTTCAGCTACAGCAATGCAAGGTTGCAGGTAGCGTTCGACGCGATTTTCACGGCGGAAGATATCGGCTCGTACAAGCCGTCGCCGCGAAACTTCGAATACATGCTGGAGAAGCTGGGCGAGCGTGGCATCAAGAAGGAAAAAATCCTGCACACCGCCGAAAGTCTCTTCCACGACCACAAGCCTGCCAGTGAGTTCGGTTTGGCGTCGTGCTGGATCTACCGCCGTCATTCGCAGCCGGGCTTTGGCGCGACAATGAATCCCGGATGGCAGCCGAATGTCGCCTTCCGCTTCAACAGCATGGCGGACTTTGCGAAGGCGCACCAGGAAGCACTGGCGAAAAAGTCAGTCTGAATTCCCCCAATTCGCAATCACTGCAACGATGCCTAAGCCTTCCGAACAAGAATCGCTGAGAGCACGTCTTGCGCAGGCTCGCCGGCTGCTGGCACTTGCGCAATCGGGTTTGCACTACTCGACGAGTCCCTTCGACACGGAAAGGTACGCCGAAATCGCAGACATCGCGCATCGGCAAATCGCGGAAATGGCCTCCATGCAAACAGGCGATGTCGCCGCGCTCTTTACTCCCGAGACGGGATACGCGAATCCTAAACTCGATGTTCGGTGCGCCGTATTTAATCAAGCCGGCCAAATCCTTCTCGTGCGAGAAGCCGTCGATGGATTATGGTCTCTGCCCGGAGGCTGGGCAGACATAGGCGTTTCGCCCGCTGAAAACGCGGTAAAAGAGGTTCGTGAAGAAAGCGGATACACGGTGAGTATCATTCGACTGCTGGCCGTGTGGGATATGCTCAAACACGGCCATCCGCCTTCCGTGTTTCACATCTGGAAGCTGGTCTTTCTTGGGGAAATCGTTCGAGCGGGCGAGATATCCGGAGCCGAAACCGACGCCGCTCAATTCTTCGATGTCGATGACCTTCCGGCCTTGTCGGAAGGGCGAATTCTGCCGGAGCAAATTCGTCGACTGGACGAACTGCGCAATAACAGTAACGTCGAATTCGACTGAAGATTTTCAGGCAGCGCCTGTGTGCTCTGCGCTTACAGTTGCCAAACGACTGCCGGCAAATGGGTCCTGCCGCCAGTCCACGGCTGGCGCCTTGGCCGGCTGCGGTTCGGCCGCTTCGCCGATTGCAAAATGCTCGAGCGACTGCCCCGCGCTAGTCGCCTGCACCACCCACCGCGGGGCGTCGCCTTTTCCGTCCCACGTGTGGCCTGCCGCGTCCCGGTAACGAGCGGCTCGCAATTGCGCGGCATCCGCAGCAATTGAGGCAGCAATATCGTCGGGTTCGATTCCAAATTCGGCCATCCGGCGGCGCAGATAGGCCACGATGCTTTCGCGTTTTCGTTCGTCCATTTCTAGTTGTGCTTCGCTCTGAATGCAACTCTAGAGCAGAATATAGCGCAAGTCGCGTGCCGCCAGGATATCACAGCTTAAAAGGGCGTTCCCGGCGGCACTAGCGAAAGTCCCAGCCGGAAATCAGGTGTTCAACTTCTGGGAGCGGGCGGCTTCGTGTTGTGCGGCCCTTTCCTCCGCATTCTTCTTCGCAACGTGATGGCCCACGATGCACCCGCCGACGGCGCCAACAACGGCGTGGTGGCCCGCGTAATGTCCGGCTACGCCACCCACGACAGCGCCTTTCAGGCAGCCGGCGGCGTGTGCTGTTCCGGCTGCCGCCAGTCCTAAAGTGGCAGCCGCAGCAAGCGTCCTGATTCGATTATTGACGTTCATGATAATCACTTGTGTGAAATTCTAGCTTCGGAACCGGCTCAATGGCCCCAGCGACCATTGTCGTGCCACTCGCGCTCACGCCATTGGTGTTCGCGCCGTTCGTGGTCTCGCCATTCGTGTTCCCGCCACTCACGCGCGCGCCAGTCATCGTCGCCGCGCCAGGCGACCGCGACCGGAGGAGGCGCATACACAGCCGGCGGCGGAGCGACATAGACCGGCTGAGCCGGGGCATAGGCGGCGCCAGGCAGGCCGATCCCCAGAGCCACATCTACGTGCGCAAACGCTGCGCTCGACGCTGCCAGTGCGGCTGCGCCCAGTACCACGCCGAGAATCGTCTTTTTCATGTCTTTACTCCTTCGCACGTGTCGTGCGTTTCTGGTAAGCACGGTTCGGAGTGTAGGCGGCGGGATCGGACACAGGTGCAACGGCGGTGCGAGTTTCGTAACGGCGCGTTATTTCGGGTGAGTCCAAAAGGGCTCCATCGACGGGTTCGAATGAGCAAAAAAAAGCGCGGACGCTCATTCAGAGCGATCCGCGCTAACTGGTACCACGAGGAGGAAACGTTTACCGCACGAGGAATCCGTAAGTCAGCGGGTCGCGCTCGTCCACGATCCAGGTGGCGAAGCCGCAAACAAACGCGTTGCCTTCGACTTCCGGAATCACTGCCTTGAAGTCGCCGACTGTCGTTTCGCTGAGCACCCGTCCTTTGAAAACGGTGCCGATAATGGACTCGTTCACAAGGGTCTCGCCCTTGCCGAGTTCGCCACGCAGATAGAGCTGAGCGACGCGTCCGCCGGTGCCGGAACCAGTGGGTGAGCGGTCCACTTCGCGGTCCGCGAACACGCAGCAATTGGCTTGCGTCGAGCCTTCGTGACGCGGTGCGTTGGCAATGATGGTTCCGTAAATGTGATTGATTTCCGGAATGTCCGGATGCTCGACGGGGTATGCCTTGTTCGCGGCTTCCTTCACTTCGGCGCCGAATCGAATGAGTTCCTCGACCGACGACTCGCGCACTGCGAGGCCGTGCGGTTGGCCGTCGGTATAGAAATAAAACGCGCCGCCGAAAGCGATGTCGCCCTTCACCGTACCGAAGGACGGTGTCTCGACGCTCACATCGCGCTTCCAGATGAACGACGGGACATTGACGAATCGCACGTTGCCGGCGTGTTCGCCATCCCACTGCACGAATGCTTCGATGAAACCGCATGGGGCGTCAATACCGACACGCGTTTCCGGAACCTGGCGTTGAACCCAGCCAAGCTCGACCGCTGCGGTGGACAGCGCGATCACGCCATGTCCGCAGTGGTCGCTATAGCCTTCGTTGTGGAGAAAGATGATGCCAAAGTCGGCGCTCGGGCTGACCGGTTCGGTCAGATAGCCACCGTACATATCCGCGTGACCGCGCGGCTCGAACATCAACGCGGTGCGGATTTCGTCGGCGTTTTCCTTGAGCCACGCGCGGCGCTTCACGATCGTGTCGCCGGGGAGGCGAGGCAGTCCACTGGTGACGATGCGAAACGCCTCGCCGCCGGTATGCACTTCGACAGTCGAAATGGTGCGAGTAGTCTTCATGATGTTTTTACGCTATTGATTCACTGACCGTAGGGCACCGGCAGGCCGTCCTTGATGATGTAGACAGTTGTAGGCGCGCCCACCAGGTCGCCGTTTGCATCGAAGGAGTAAGTTCCTGCGACGCCCTTATAGTTGGTCTTGGCCAGTTGGGCGACAAGTTTCGCTTTATCGGTGGTGGTGCCGGCCTTGACCATCGCGTCGGCGAGCAGTTTCACGCCGTCGTAGTAGTTGACGGCATAGACCTGCGTATCCGTGTGGTAGGCGTCCTTGTACTTCTTGAGGAAGTCACGGCCAGCGGCGGTCTTGTCCAGCGCGACGCCACCCTGCGCGCAATACACGATAGACGCCGCTTCGCCCGCAACCTTGCCCATGTCGGCCGAGCAGATGCCATCGCCACCCAGCAGCTTGGCGCGCAGTCCGCGCGCGCGCATCTGCTTGGCCATCGGCGCGCCCTGTGCCGCGTATCCGCCGAAGAAGATCACGTCCGGATTCTTGGCCTTGATGGCGGTGAGAATGCCCAGGAAGTCAGTCGCCGCCGAGTTGGTGAATTGCTGGTCGACAATCTGGATGCCGTTGGCTTTCGCCTCTTTGATGAACTGCTCCGCCACACCTTGTCCGTACGCCGTACGGTCGTCGATGACCGCTGCGGTCTTCGCCTTCAGCGTTTTTGCAGCGAACTGGCCCATCGTCCCGCCCAACTGCTCGTCGCTTGCGCCAATGCGGAAGATGGTCTTGAAGCCTTGTTTCGTCAGCGCCGGGTTGGACGCCACGGGGAGAATCGGGATGCCGGCGGCGTTATAGACACGCGATGCGGGAATCGCCACGCCGGAGTTGTACGGGCCCATGACGGCAACCACGCCGCCGTCAACCAGCTTTTGCGCGACCTGGACGCCGACCTTCGGGTCCGCCTGATCGTCTTCCGAATCCAGTTTGAAGGTTACTTTCTTGCCGTCGACCGTCACGCCGCTCTTGTTCAGTTCGTCGATGGCGAGACGGGCGCCATTCTCGTTGTCCTTGCCGTTCGGCGCTTGCGGGCCCGTAAGCGGCGCGGAGTGACCGATGGTGACGACAGTTTGAGCATGGGCGGTGAAGCTGAAGCCGGCGGCCGTCAGGACGGCCAGGGTTGTGACGATGCGGCGCATGATGTCTCCAGATTATTGGACTGCCAGGCGAAATCGAACTTGAGCGACTGCTGTGGCGGCGCGGCGCCGTCACCAACGACATTTAGCGCAGGGCGTCGCGTGCGACCCGGCACGCCGCCAGGTCCCATGCAGCACAGCCTACGCTTTTAAACAGAATGGGTTTCGTTGTCCTGAAGTCCCCGGCGAGGGCTGCGGCCAGCGGGGAAACGGCGTTCCAGTCTACGTTGGCCAGGATGAAGTCTCCGGCCTCGTGCTTTGCGCCGACGGGGTCATCGACCACCAGGGCACTCGCGTTGACAGTCTCGCTCGCAATTTCCGCCGCATCGGGTGTGAACGCGCCAACGCCCACGACCAGGCGGCCCGTGCGGGCACGCTCCGTATACACCGGCGTCTTGCTGGTGGTCAGGGTGATGACGACATCTGCGCTTTCCGGAATGGCGGCGTCGGCAAGCGCGGTGAGATTCGGCGCTACCGGGCGATTGCGTGCAACGAATTCGTCCGCAGCGGCCTTCGAACTGCCCGTTGCCCGCAACTGCGCTTCCGGGAAAATGGCGGCGAGGGCTTCGGCGTGATTGGCTGCCTGCTTGCCGGTTCCGATAATGACGATTTCCCGAGGCGGTGCTGGGTGCAGGGTCTGGATGCCGAGTGCGGTCACCGCAGCGGTGCGGCGCCCCGTTACGGTCGGCCCGTCAAGGACGAAACGCATTTCGCCCGTGAACGCATCGTATGCGACGACCTGACCGTGAATGGTCGGCAACTGTCGACTGGCGTTGGCCGGGCAGACATTGACCAGCTTGTGAATTGCGATGTCGGGCGCGCTCGCCGGCATGGACAACATCAAGCCGCCTTCCTGCATGGGAATGGCGAGCCGCTCGGGGCTCACCACCTTGCCCGCGCTGTATTCGACGATGGTCTCGGCCAGCACGCGCACGAGAAGGCGGTAGTCGAGCAGCGAAGCCGTCGCTGCCGCGTCGAAATTCTGGATGTCGGGTGAGGTCATTCGGAAGCCTTGGATTTGGGTCTCAGATGCCGATGCAGTTAGCCAGACAAGTCTCTGGCTCCAGGTCGCCCAATTTCGTTGGGCTCGGTGTGGAACGAATCTATACCACTACTGGGTGAATGGCAAGCCAATTTACGTATATTTGGCGCTATCGTGGCCTTTCTATAGACCAAAATGCGTTACAAAGGTGATTGGATCGTGAAAATTGGTTCGCTGACGTCCCGACTCTCGCGGCTTCTACAAGGGCTAACCATTGCGGGTAGCAAGAGGTGGTCGCAAAAGTGGTATATTTTTGGAACCACCGCACCGCGCACTGAGAACCCACGATGGCATCCGCTCGATTCGAACTTGAAGGCAACTTTCGACCACTGCAGATATACGAACAGGTGTCGGAAAAGATCCGGGGCGAAATCCGCAGCGGTCGATTCCTGCCGGACGCCCGGCTGCCGTCCGAGCGCGAGCTGGCCACGCTCTTTGGCGTAGGGCGGCCCGCCGTGCGCGAAGCGATCGGGGCATTGCAGAACGAAGGCCTGGTCGTGACGAAGCCCAACTCGGGCACTTACGTGGCCTCTGCGGCCAACCAGATCCTTGCCATGGCCCCGAGCGCAGAAACCGCGACCGGCGAATCCGCGTCGGACTTCAGCCCGTCGGCCACGCTCGATGTACGCCTGATTCTCGAGCCCGCAATTGCACGGCGAGCGGCGGCACGCAAGCAACGAGACCGACTGGCCGAGCACTATCTGGACCAGATGGAAACGTTGACGGACGTTGCGACGCCCGAGGAGCGGGCGCTGTGGAACAACAGCGACAGGCTATTTCATCGTCAACTGGCGGTGATGACAGGCGATGTGCTGCTGGCGAAGCTCGCAGAAGAAATCGCATCGACCATGGACCAGTCGCTGTGGAAACGGCTCAAGGATGATGGGATTTACGACCCGGCGCGCATTCGGCTCTACGTTGCTGAGCATCGGCTCATTTACGAAGCCATTGTCTGCGGCGACGCCGATGCGGCGGCGTTCTATGTCGAGCAGCATATTCATCGGGTGCAAAGAGATATCACGCCGCAATAAATGCTTTTCCAGCGGCGATGGCGCGCGATGCCAGTCGCCGCTCTGTATTTGCAGATGTCCCATATGCGTCGCACGCATATCTCTGCTCGCCCCAACATCTGCCCACGATTGTCAATGTGCCCCAAAGTGTTTTCCGCGCAGCATGGCGCGGGCGCGCTACGTGTTGATCCGCCCCGATCAGCATGTCGCGTGGCGCGGTGATGCGTGGCCCGAGGACGGCGTCGCCCTGTTGCGTCGCGTGACGGGAAAACGCCGCTGCGAGTGAAGGCAAGCCATGCATGGCTGATGAACGAGTCCTTCGCCCGCGCAAAAAAGGCGCCCTTCGTCGGACAGGACTATCGACCGGGTACGCTTGAACAGGTACCCGGCTATTTCAGCAAAGTCCCTGAAGTCTTCGCTCACCTGACATAAGGAACGGGCAATCCGTTTCGAATGACATACACGGTTGTTGGCGCGCCCTTTAGATTGCCTTCGCCATCGAACGAGTACGTGCCGGCGATCCCCTTGTATTGTTCGTTCGCCAGCTGTGCGATCAGTTTGCTTTTGTCACTCGTTGTCCCTGCTTTCGTCATGGCATCGGCCAACATTTTGACGCCATCGTAGTAGTTGACCGCGTAAACTTGCATGTCCGTATGGTAGGTGTCCTTGTACTTCTTAATGAATTTCCTGCCTTCCTCGGTCTGGTCCAGGGCGGTCCCGCCTTGAGAGCAGTAGACAATCGATGCCGCATCGCCAGCCACTTTGCCCATGTCGGCTGTACAGATGGCGTCTCCTCCAAGTAACTTCGCTTTCAGACCACGCTGCCGCATCTGTTTAACCATCGGCGCGGCTTGAGAGGCGTAGCCGCCGAAGAAAATCACGTCGGGGTTCCTGGCTTTGAGCGCCGTGAGAATGCCGAGGAAATCGACTGCCTGGCCGTTGGTGAATTGCTTGTCGACAATTTCCAGGCCGTTTGCTTTGGCCGATTCCTCAAACTGTTCCGCGATTCCCTGCCCATACGCAGAACGGTCGTCGATGATGGCAACCGTTTTGGCTTTCAACTCCCTGGCTGCAAAGTCTCCCATCGTCCCGCCAAGTTGGGCGTCGCTGGCGCCGATCCGGAAAATGTTCTTGAAGCCTTGCTTCGTAATCGCGGGGTTTGAAGCGACAGGCAGGAGAGGAACCCCCGCATTGTTGTAGACCCGAGACGCAGGAATCGCCACGCCTGAGTTGTACGGCCCCAAGACAGCGACGACGTTGCGGTCAATGAAGTTTTGCGCAACCTGAACGCCTGTTTTGGGGTCGGCCTGATCATCTTGTGACTCCAGCTTGAAAGTCACCTTCTTGCCTGCTATCAGCACTCCTTTTTTATTCAGTTCATCGATAGCCAGCCGCGCGCCATATTCATTGTCCTTGCCGTTTGCCGCTTGCGGCCCCGTTAGCGGGGCCGAGTGCCCGATGACGACAACTTCCTGTGCCATTGACGGCAGCGCTAGAGCGACCGATGTGCAGGCCGTCGCGCCAAGAATAATGAATTTACGCATGATTTGTCTCCAAACAATAGTCAGTTTTATCGATACGCTGCAGTCTGTGCTTCTCAGCTAAATAAAACGTCACCTGGCCGCCGGCATGTCGAACTCGCTGCTTTTTCGATGCCCGCCGATCAGCTTCAATAAATCGCGTAGATCTTGCGAACGGGCTCCAGTACATCCCAGCGCCCCGTCCAACCGGGCGGCAAGATCACGAGGTCGCCACCGACGATCTCGGTCACTTCACCCGTCGAGTCATCGGTGAGTCTCGCGCGGCCGGAGATGATGTACGTAAATTCGGTGTCGGGGCGGTTGATCACTGGCCAGCCTCCTGGCTGACATTCCCAAATCCCCAGATTGCCAACCGCCTCGGGTGCAACAGTCTTGACAGCAATCTGGGGATCGCCGCTATCGGCCCCGGCGCGCTGACCGGCTGAGGCGAGTCGGGCCGAAGCAATATCGGCGGCTTTGACGATGGTGAACTGCGTCATGTATCACTCCTTTTTCAATGCGCACCCGTCAGCTTTTCGAGGACTCGTGCTGTACGCGATGGCTGGTTGGTTACACGCTCTTCAAAATCACTGAAGCCCGCCGCTGTGAGACCGCCGTTGACGCCAATCCAGCGAAAAGGCTCGGGCTCCCACGCCGGTGAGCGATGGTTGACCACGGGCAACTGGTTGATCTCCTCATTGCGATCGAGAATCAGATTGCGCAAGATGCGGCCGGCGAGGTTACTCGTTGCGACGCCATCGCCGACGTAATTTCCCGCCCAGGCAATACGCGCGTCTTTGTCCATGCTCACAGTCGGACACCAGTCTCGCGACACGCCGAGCGCGCCGCCCCAGCGATGCGTGATGCGGGCATCGGCCAGGTCGGGAAAGAACTCGAGCATCGCGGCGTGGATGTTGGCATGTACCTTGTCGACCAGATCATCCTCCGGTGCAATTCGGGAGCCGAACCGGTATGGGGCGCCACGACCACCAAACACCAGTCGGCCTTCCGCCGTCACCTGTCCGTAAACCCTCAGGTGGCGCATGTCATTGAAAGCGAGTCGATGATCGAGCCTTAGCCGCTGGCGAAGCTCCCGAGGCAGTGGCTCTGTTGCCAGCACCAGCGAGTAGAGTGGAATGACGGAGCGACTGCTCTCCGGGAGCTGGCAGGAAAATGCCTCCGTTGCACGCACAACCGTTCTCGCCTTGACGCTGCCATGCGCCGTGCTCACCTGTCCCGGCGCGATGTGGAGCGCGGCTGTTTTTTCGAAAATTCGCGCGCCCATTGCTTCCACAACGGCTGCCAGTCCACGCACCAGCTTGCCAGGATGGATCAGCGCGCAGTGTTCGGTGTAAAGGCCGCCCAGCACATGCTGGGCTCCGATTCGCGTAGAAGCTTCCTTGGCACTGAGCGCGCGCCATTGATCCGGCAATCCAAAGCGAGCCGAAGCATCGACTGATGCTTGAATTCGATTGAATTGGGGCTGGCTCCGTGCAAGGGAAAGAAAGCCTTGCTTTGCATAGTCGGCATCGATGCCTTCAAGATTGAGCACGCGCCCAATCTCGTTCACTGTATCGTTCATCGCTGCCTGCAAATGCAATGCCGCGGCGTGCGAATACATTTGCGCCACGCGTTCGAGCGAGATCGGAAATATCGCCGACGCCCAGCCACCGTTGCGGCCAGAAGCGCCGAAGCCAACCGCTTCGCGCTCCAGCAGAACAACGTTTAGCGATGGCTGCGCCTTCAGCAGATAGTACGCAGTCCATAACCCTGTATAACCTGCGCCGACGATCACGACATCGGCCTGCTCTTCGCGGTCCAGCATGTTCCGCGCGCGCGAGGTCTCATGCCACAGCGGGCGGTTTGGAAGCTGCGTCAGTTCTTGTGCGGATGGCATCCGTCTCTCCTACCAATCCAGGTTCTTGTTCATGCAATCCGGGGGGCGCATTTCCCGCCTGCGACGATTACCGTGCAGGCGCGAGGTGTAGGTTGATTCGTCGATTCCGGCGTCAGGTGCGACTTGCTGCCGATGGTGTCGCTGTCCGCGACTGCTTTCGCTTGGCCTTGACGCAGAACGCCGGGTAGGAGGCCAGGATGACGACCAGTGCGATGATGCTTTGCAGAAGGCTGATCTGGGTCTTCGGATCCAGCGCCATGCTGACCAGTACGGCGACGATGGTGAGAGTCACGAGGAGCGGCAGCCACGGATGGCCCCACATACGCAGCTTCAGCACGCCGCGACGTTCCCATTCGCCTCTCAGCTTGAGTTGTGACAGGCAGATCATCAGATAGACGAACAGAAACACCGCACCCGACGAGTTGATCAGGAACAGGAAGACCGTATCGGGCCAGAGCGCCGCGATCACCACACAGCCATATCCGACAAGTGTCGAAACGATGACTCCCAGGGCAGGTACGCCGCGTCCATTGACACGTCCCACCCACTTCGGTGCCTCGTTGTTCGAACTGAGAACCAGGAGCAGACGCGACGATGTATAGAGTCCAGCGTTGAGCACGGACAGCACGGCCACGAGGATGACGGCTGTCAATACGGTTGCGGCGCCCGGGATGCCGATCTTCTCGAGCGTCGCCACGAACGGGGATTGGCCTGGCACGATGTCTGTCCACGGCTGAGCAACGACAATGAAGAACGCCGAAAGAACGAAAAAGATCAGGATGCGGGCCATCACCGTGTTGACTGCACGGCGAACGTTGCGCTCAGGATGCTCGGATTCGGCAGCGGCAATGGTCGCGACTTCCACGCCTGTCATGGAGAAGATCACGACCACGACGCCTGTGAACAGCTTGCCCACGCCTTTGGGAAAGAAGCCGCCGTGTGCGGTCAGATTGGAGAACGTTGCTGTCGATCCCGGCCAGCAATGGAAGACGTAGGCGCCCGCGATGATCAGGAAAGCGGCAATGGCTACGATCTTGACGCCAGCGAACCAGTATTCAGCTTCACCGAACGATTTGACGGACAACAGATTGAGCGCCGTCATCATCACCATCAGCCCTAGCGAGATGATCCAGACGGGAAGGGTGGGCAACCATGCATGAATGGTTTGCCCGCCTACGACGGCCTCGAACCCGACCACGATCACCCAGAAATACCAGTACAGCCATCCCATCGCATAGCCGGCGACATCGCCGTAAGCGAGGCGCGCATAGTCCACAAATGAACCCTTCATGGGTTGAGCCGCCGCCATTTCGCCCAACATGCGCATGATCAGGGCGACGATCAACCCGGTGATGGCGTAGGTGATGAACGCGCCGGGTCCGGTCGATGCAATGACTGCGCTAGACCCTACGAACAAGCCTGCTCCGATTACCCCTCCGAGCGCCAGCATACTGATGTGCCGGGTTTTCAGAGCGTGTTTCAGCCGCGGATCGAGCTCCGTCTGGATAGGCATGGGTTGTCTCCTGGGAACGAAATGTGTCTTTTGTTACCTCCATTAAAAGCAAAGCGCGCGGGCCAGGCTATGCGCAAAATTTCGTTTTGAGGGACGGCTCTTATACAAATGTATGACTATCCGTCTGATGATTTCAAAGTGGCGTCAGACAACAGATTGGCCGCCTTACCAGCCTGAAGGGCCAGCCACAACCGCGTGATTCCGTCGGTTGTGGTCGGCTTGACGCCGGTGAGCTGCTCGATCTGTTTCAGGCGGTAGACAAGGGTCTGGCGGTGGATCGCCAGGTGGAAGGCGGCGGATTTCCAGTTGCCGTCGTTCTCGAGAAACGTCATGAGCGTCGAGAGCAGGGCGGTACCGTGGACGCGGTCGTACTCGATCACGGGACCGAGATAGCGGCCAACCAACGCGCTCGCCTCGGCAAGCGACCTCGGCATCGTGATGTAGCCGGTTTCGACTTCTCCGTAGCGCACGAGATCCTTCCCGACTTCTTGTGCCTGTGCCAGCGCGAGGCGCGCCTGGCGCACGCTCTCGCGAAAGCCGGCTGCCTCCGTGACGGGCCCGCTGATACCGACCACGGTGCCCCTGCCCAAGCCGCACCGCAGGCATTCCAGCGTGTCGACGTGATCCTGAGCCAGCGCGAGCAACACGTCATCGTCGAGCAGCAAGGGCGTGCTGGCGTGCAAAGGCGGCGCATGGTGGATCTCGGCTACGCTCCATGGCCCTTGCTTTCCGGGAGCGATCGCGAGTACGACGAGTGTGCCCGTCAACCCGCGGCGCTCCAGCATGGGGCGAAAGGAAAACTCAGCTTCGCCCTTCAACAGGTTGCGCAAGAGCGCCGCGCCTTCATCTCGCAGGTTGTCGCGGTCGATCATCATCCGCTCCAGTTCGATCTCGAGCAGGCCGAGAAGAGAGCGCACCAGCAGCGGATCCTGCAACGCTTGCGCGTCGCGACGGTGAATGACCAGGTCCGCTTTCGCCCGGCCACCGATAGCGACGCGTTCTACAAAGACCGGGTTGGTCTCGACAGAAGAGGGCAAGGGACTTGAGGAAACGATGATCGAGCCGCTGCGGGCATCTTCGATTGCCAGCCCGAGTCGCAGCCGATCCGATAGAACGGTCAGTCGTCCGGCCATGTCCGGCACTTCGCGCAGTGCGCTCGCATAAGTCTCGAACAGTTGTTCGCTGGCCCTGAAGCGGTCGCGCTGGGCTTGTAGCACACTCTCGATCACATGCTTCGACAACTGCACGAATTCAAGCTCGAAGCTCCCTTCCAGCACCGGGAACATAAGTCGGTCTGCCGCATCGAGCATCTCGCGTGACAGTTCCGGCGCATCGGCCTGGCGTGCGACGACCAAAGCACTTGCATTGCTGCGCGCCAGCTTCTCCAGCCAGATAATCTGGTCCGAAGCATTGCGCGGCACCCCCACACCCGTCGTCATGACCAGGTTGCCGGCGGCAATCCATCTCCAGGGATCGGGAAGGTCAACGGCATGGGCCCAAGTGATTGTCCGCGCCAGTCCGGACAAGCCAGCAAGTGCCGTTAGTTTCAGGGATTGGGTATCGAGTAACTCCTGGACGGTAATCATCACTTGCACTTGATAGGTAGATAGAGGAGATGATTTGAACGCCTTCAAAAATCACGTTGACCGTCGTCGGCATCCGGTGTATCAGGCCGTCACTTTGAAGCGGACCAAGCCTGAACCGGTTAAGCATGCCACGATGCCGAGGTGCGAGCCTATGGTCATTATCAGGCGACGTTGCGGTCTCCTCGCATGCCGACTGGTCGGAATCGTCGGCGCTACAGACTTGACCACGACTACACCGACCGACAACACAGTCCAACTGCGTGCTGCCGCGGGTCTACCGTGAAATCACGAGTTGAGAATGTTTGTCGGGGAAGGTCCGCAAATGACTTGGCGTCGGCGCGAGTGTGGACTATCCTGGGTGCAGGATAATGCAAGGAGTGGCGCGATGGACACAACTCGATCCTGGCTGGATCCGAGGGAGGCGCACCCGCTGTGATCGGGAAACGGCGCCGGCTTTCTGGAGAAGAAACGATCCGCTTTCCACAGCAGCGGAGCGTCGTTTTGCCAATGGATGATTCTCTGCATTCAACGTTTCGCTGTTTGTGAATATGAACCGCGTGTCGAAAGACAGGAGAATGGTAAACGGAGACGGTCGCATCGCCAGCGGCCATTGTGTGGGGGCAGTCGTGAGTCAGGAAAACGCATTGGCTGGCGCAATGGCAACCAGCTTGAGTGCCAGTAGCGGTGATCGCGAGGGTTCGCAGATTCCAGCAATCGCGCCGGCGCATACCGCGCTTCTCGTCATGCACTATCAGACCGACATTCTCGGGCTCTTTCCATCGGTCGCGCCGGCTTTGCTTGCCAATACGCGCAAGCTTTGCGACGCGGCGCGGACCAAGGGCGTCAGCCTTTATTTCGCCAACCTCCGCTTCAGTCCAGGCTATCCGGAAGTCAGCCCATTGAACAAGAATGGGCAGGGAATCAAGCAACTCGGTCTCTTCGTCCACGACCAGACGTCGCCGGAGTTGGGCGCGCGGGCTTGCGAACCGGTCATCGTCGCGCACAGGGCCAGTGTGTTCTTCGGCACCGACTTGCAAGCACGACTTGTCGCACAAGGTGTCGACTCGCTGATCATGGTCGGCATTGCATCGACTGGCGTTGTACTGTCGTCGGTCGCGTATGCGAGCGACGCAGACTTCCGTCTGTACACGGTCAAGGATTGCTGCTACGACCCAGATCAGGTGGTACATGAACATCTGTTCTCCACCGCTTTCGATTCGCGCACCACGGTACTCTCGCTCGCGGACGCCTTGCTGCTGCTCGCCTAGACGGAATTTGACATCGCAATCCTTAAAGTCAGAAAAGGGCAATCGGCTAGAGCGAGTCGATCCATGAGGCCACGGCGGCGTTCACGTCATCTTTGCGGTCCAGCATGATCCAGTGACCCGCTTCGGACCATGCCTGCACTTTCGACTTCGGATGGGAGAACCACGGCCGCATGCGGTCGGCCTGAACCGGATCGACACAGAGGTGATAGAAGGGGACCGTGATGCCTGCGCAGAATTTCGCGCTCGCACTCCCGATGCCTACCTGATCGGCACCGAAGAACAAGGGAGCAAACGATTCCCGGATGACGTGCGGGGGCAACGCATGAAGCCCGCTAGCGTGGCGGCGCTTGTGGGCCGGATCGGTCGCGGGTCCGTACACGCTTCCGAACAAGGCCGTGACCACACCGCGCGGATCGTCCGAATTCAGGTCGTTTGCAGTTCTCTCGAAGACTTCAGCGGCTTCGTCCGAAAATCCGAGCGCACCGTCAAGGGAGACGACTGCGTTGACCAGGTCCGGCCGGCGCGCCGCGAGGCGCACTGCTATCTGGCCGCCCATCGAATGTCCGATGATGATGAATGGCTTATTCGCGTAGCGTGTCGTAATCAACGCCTCGATGTCGGCGACGTAGTGCTCTGGAGAATAAGCGCCGGACGGCATGACTTCGGACTCTCCGTGTCCCCGCAGGTCGACTGAAACGACGTGATAGTGGCTCTCGAAGAAGGGGAGTTGACCTGTCCAGTCTCGAGAGTCGCAGGTCCAGCCGTGCAAGAACATCAGGTTCTTTCCTGTGCCGACATCTCTTGCAGAAAGTCGTGCGGTGGGTATGGGCGGTGTAGCCGTTGCGATGACGAAATCGGCTATATCGATGGATGATGAATTATTCTGTACTGCTACCATTTTATGATCTCCGTGGTGATCGAGCCGATTGGGGCTTTGCGCTGCAGCGGACCTCAAATCCGACGCGCGGCGCGAAGCAATTTGCGTGATACCTATGGTATACGTTGGAAATCTACGGTCAATTACGCACCACGAAGTGCGTAGATATACAGGAGGATATCTGCATGGCTTGCAAAGTAGACGCGGTGTTCTTTGCGGATTGTGCTGCCCGCTCATTCTTTGATCAGGTGGCCAACAAGTGGTCGGTGATGATCCTCACACTGCTCGCGGAGCAACCAACCCGTTTCAACGAAATCAAGCGGCGGCTTGAAGGCATCACCCATAAGGCGCTCACGCAGGCGCTGCGGCGTCTCGAGCGCAATGGTCTGATTGCGCGCGAAGTGATCAATTCCTCGCCGGTAGCTGTCGAATATTCGATTACCGAACTAGGGCGTACGCTGCAGGTGCCGTTTGGCGCCGTATATGAGTGGTCGATCAAGCATCTGGAGGAGATCGAGCGTGCTCGGGATGCCTACGACAAAATGGAAAGTAGGTGATGCAACCAGGCACAGGCGCGAAATCGTGCTCATCATTTCGCTCTACTTCAAGTGCCATGATTGTTCCCTCGCGTATTGCTGTCTCACTGCCCGGACGCAGATCTAACGAATTCGGCCAGATCGCGATTGAAGCGATCGGGCTCCTCGATGAAAGGCGCATGCCCGGACTCGGCGTACACCTTGCTGACGACCCGAGGACTCATTGCGCTTGCGCGCGCCAGCGCAGCGGGTGTGTTGACTAGCGCATCGCGACCGCCGTAGATGAAGAGCAAAGGTACGCGCGCCTGGCTAAGCCCTTTGGCCGCGAATACCGTCATCGTCGGGATTGCCTTTTGCATGTCCCACGACGCCATCGCAGCGTTGGCGAGCAGACGGTCGAACGTTTCAGCGTCTGGCCGCCGGTTGAAGCACAGGCCAACGAACGTCCGCTCGCCGTCGAGATGGGTTTTCAGGTCGGGAGAAGTCATGTCCCGATAGACTTCGGGATGACTGACGATCTGTTCGGGCGTAAGTTCGACCACGCCATCTACATATACGGCACCTGCGATGTCGTGGTCGCCATACATTGCAAGGTAATTCGATATCACAACGCCCCCGAGCGACCAGCCGACCAGGATGGGTTTCCTGGCGTGCGAACCCGCGATGACCGCTGCGAGATCGTCGGCCCAGTGGCGTCCGTCGTGATACGACTCGGCACCCGAAGGTTTATCCGAAAGCCCATGGCCGCGCAGATCGTACGTAATGATGCGGAATTGGCGCAATTCATTGCTCTGGGCTTGCGCGGCCCAGTTCAGGCGGCTGCCGAGCAGGCCGTGAATCAGAATAACCGGAGTACCGTTAGGGTTACCGCTTTCCTGGACGGCCAGCCTCACACCGTCTTTGGAAGTAACCGTATAGTCAGCAGGGGCCGCGTGCGCGTCTGGTGCGCCTGCAAACAGTGTCGCTGCCGTGATCGCGAGAAGCGGCAGCAGGGTGAACAATCGGGTGAACATCGTGCATTCCTCGATAGTGAACAGTGCACCCAGTCTCAACCCTCACATTGGTGTGAGAGTCAAGTGAATCGTGCTACTCTGTTTTTCATGAACACGATGCCTTCAGAAGAATTGTTGTCGATCGGCGAGCTTTCGCAGCGCACCGGCGCGAGCGTTCGATCGATCCGGCATTACGACGAGCACGGTCTGCTCGCCACGGTTCGTGCGAGCAATGGCTATCGCATGTTTCCCGTTAAGGTGGTCACGCAGGTCAGGCAGATTCAGCGAATGATCGCGACAGGTTTCACCATCGAGGACATTCGCAGTTTTCCGGACTGTATGCTGTTGATCGAAGGGGCGCGTTCGTGTGACCAGATCACCGAAGTCCAGCGGCAACGGCTGGAAACGATCGATCGCCAGATCGCCGATCTCGAGAAGCGTCGTGCGAGGCTCATCAAAACCTTGTCGGAGGGAACGTTCCCGCCTGTTGATTGAGGCGAGACTGCATATCCCGGCTGGAGGAAGCGATCTCGCAGGATTGTGCAAGACAACGAGATTAATGGACTAACGCAGGAACGCGTCGCCGCCCCATCATTGCTCGAACATTATCGACAATGAGGATGCAACGATGGCAGCTTTTCCAAAAGACTCAGTATGGTTCGTTACGGGAAGCTCGTCCGGGTTAGGGCTTGAGGTCGCAAAGCTGGCGCTGGCGCGCGGATGGCGAGTTGTATTGGCGGCAAGAAAGCCCGAAGCATTGGCCGACCTTGCGAAGCAATATCCAGAGCGTGCCATGACGGTCCATCTGGACGTCACGCACTCCGCGTCGATTGCCGAAGCCGTTGAAGCCGCGCAGACAAGGTTCGGTCACATCGACGTGCTTGTGAACGCGGCGGGCGACGGCTATCTCGCGGCAATCGAGGAGGGCGAAGAAGATGCCATTCGCGCTCAGTTCGAAACCAACGTCTTCGGCCTGCTGGCAGTCACCCGGAACGTGTTGCCAGGGATGAGGACTCGCCGTCGCGGCCATATCGTGAACTTCTCTTCGCTTGGCGGGTTGGTTGCTTTCGCGGCGACCGGCTACTACCACGCAACCAAGTTTGCTGTGGAAGCGCTATCCGAATCACTGTCCCACGAAGTCAAGCCACTGGGCATTGCGGTGACGATCGTCGAGCCCGGTGCTTTTCGCACAGACTGGGCCGGTCGCTCGATGATTGCCTCGAGTACGGTTATCGACGACTATGCGCAAACGGCTGGCAAGCGACGCGAGGCGACAACGACCAGTTCAGGGCGTCAGGCGGGCGACCCGGTCAAGGGGGCGGCAGCCCTGATCGCAGCGATGGAATCGGAAACGCCGCCGCTGCGTCTGCTCCTCGGAAAATCCGCACTGGACGTCGCACTCAAGCGCCTCGACGCTCTGCGCACGAATTTTGAAACGTGGCGCGAACTGTCCGAAGGAACCGACTTTCCTGCGGCTTAACCGGTCCGGAAAGCGAACAGGCTGAAATCGACGGCAAGTTTCGTTGGCGTGGTTGGCGCGGGAAGATTGGAGATGGTTGCTCGCGCATCGATAGCGGCACGAAATCGTTCAAGTCAATATGCCTGTTGGCCGTTCCAAAAATGCAGATACCGCGGCTTTCAGCTCCTGATGCAGGAAAAGACGGCGCTCTGGGAGCGGCTCGCGTGTTGCCACGTTTGCCCGTGGACGGTGAATCGGCGTTCCGCTGCATCCGCTTGCCCAACTTTACCAACTGGAATACGGGTAAGCTGGCGGAGTGCGTGGGGAGGGCGTTGTCATCCAAAGCGTTGTCCCGCTCACGTTGGCCGAGGCTTGAGGCTGCCGTTTTCTTGCGTACCATCCGGCGCCGTGCCCCGAATATCGTACGTTGCGAATCTGCTATTGCATGGACAATTACTACGAATCCACCGTTTCTCGCCGTCCCTACCCGCAACTGACCGGCAAGGTTGATACGCAGGTCTGTATCGTTGGCGGCGGCCTCGCCGGCTTGAATACTGCGCTCGGACTCGTCGAGCGCGGCGTGCGCGATGTCGTGGTGCTCGACGCCGAGCGCGTCGGCTTTGGCGCATCCGGCCGTAACGGTGGCTTCGTGTTCGGCGGTTACAGCCTCGATAACGCCGACCTGCTGCGCGCGCTCGGACGCAGCCAGGCGCAGCACCTGTACCGGCTCACGGTGGACGCGGTGGAACTGATTCGCGCGCGCATCTCGCGCTACGGAATCGATTGCGAGATCGTCGACCGCGGCGTCGTGCTCGCGAACTGGTTCGACGATCCGTCGCGGCTTGAAGGAGTGCGCACGCTCATGAAGCGTGACTTTGGCGTTGACTGGGAGCCGCTCGCAAAGAATACGTTGCGAGCGCAATTGAAGACCAGCCGCTATCACGGTGGCCTGTTCGAGCCCAACGCTTTTCATTTTCATCCGCTGAAATACGTGCTTGGCATCGCGAATGCCGCCACAGGAGGTGGCGTGCGTATCCATGAGCAGTCTCCAGTGCGCGCGATCGAACGGGACGGAGCGGGCTTCGTCGTGCGCACGCCCCATGGCACCGTGTCAGCGAAAGATGTCGTGTTCGCCGGTGGTGGCTATGCGCGCGGCGTCGCGCCGCGCATCGAGCGCGCGGTATTGCCGATCGCGACCTACGTGATCGCAACCGAGCCGCTTGGCGCGCGCCTGGCCGATGCGATCGACGCGCCCTATGCGGTCTACGACACGCGCTTCGCGTTCGACTACTATCGGCCGCTGCAGGACACGCGCATTCTGTGGGGTGGCAGGATCTCGGTGCTCGACCGCGGCCCGCACGCCATCGCGCGGCTGCTCAAGCGCGATCTTGCACACGTGTATCCGCAACTGGCTGAGGTGAAGATCGAGCACGCGTGGGGCGGTTTGATGAGCTACGCGCGGCACAAGATGCCGCAAATCGGTCGCGACGCTGACGGCGTATGGCATGCCATCGCATTCGGCGGACACGGCATGGCGCCCACCACGGTCGCAGGCGAGACACTTGCCGATGCAATAGCGCTGGGCATGCCAGTGCCCGAAGGTTTCTCCGCTTTCAACCTGACCCGCACGTTCGGCCTCGCGGGCCTTGCCGCCGCGCAGCTGACGTACACTGCCTTCCAGATGCGCGACGCGCTCGCGGCATACCGCCGCTGAGCGCCGTGTCATCCGCCTGGTGTCCTCAAGGACGACCGACTCGCGAAGGCCGCCTAATTCCCGACCTTTTCCGATTCAACCACGATGTCCAGCACGTAAGCAACCGATGGTCCGTCGGCAGGCGGTGTCTTCACGGTATAGCGCTGTACGCGCAGTACGTTGCGCATTCCTGGGGTGTGGGTATAGCCCTCGATCTCCTGATTCAGCGGTTGCCATTCACCCGGTGTTCCGGTTGGCAAACCCTGCTCGTCGAAATGGCGTTCGCGCACGAGCAAACATTGCTTGTCTGGAATCAGCGGATGGTTGCACGGTACGGTCTGTGCGGCTACTTCGAGGAACCTGGTTTCTCCGGGGCCGCCGAAACGCGTCTGTGCGGTGGGCAAGCCGCCAAACGTCAACGTGTCGCCACTTTCGGTAACCAGTTGCATGCGCGGGGTATCGCCACGGGCCAGCAGGCTCACGCTGAGGGTGCCATGCAGGCGCTGCGCAATAGCATTGTCGAGCGCGGCGAGCGCGGCGTCCGGGCAGGCCATCATGGTGCTCGTCATCTGGCCAACCTGGAGCTGTCCTTTCTTGACGCTGAAACTGGCTCCCATGTTGTTGCAGCTATTCACCACGTTTAACCGGTCGGCGCTGAAGTCCAGTTGCACGGGCTTGTCTGTCCGGACAAACAACGCATCGATTCGCTTGCCTTTGCTATCGAATGCGTCGTTGAGTTGCCAGTGGTACTGACTGAGGATGCTTGAGCCGATCGCCGACGCCGCGCCGGTTGCGGCGGCAGTCGACGCAACCGGTGATGGAACCGGGTTTTTCGCGTCAGGTATCTGCGAGCAGGCGGCGAGGGCGAGCGGCAGCAGTAGCATGTGGCATTTCACGGCGGCACCTCTACGGATTCGGCGAGTGTTTCAAGCGGATTGTACGCACTAACCTTACCACCTTCAGACGAGCACGCTCCAGTCAGTCACTTCGATTGAATAGCCGCGACACATTGTGGCGACGACCGAGCGCGGCGATCGTCTCGTGCGGGCGCACGATGCGAAAGGCATAGAGCCATCCATTTCCGACGGTTGGGTGGTCGCGGCTCCAACGGCAGGTATCAGAGTGGACCGGCCATACCTTGGGACGAGTAGCATCTCTTCTGCCGCAGAGATCTGCATCCAGATCCCGCCCACCTTAAGCTACCGTCCGGCTATGGGATCTGAGAAAGAC
This sequence comes from Paraburkholderia sp. JHI869, assembly GCF_038900775.1. Taxonomy (NCBI): domain Bacteria; kingdom Pseudomonadati; phylum Pseudomonadota; class Betaproteobacteria; order Burkholderiales; family Burkholderiaceae; genus Paraburkholderia; species Paraburkholderia sp. JHI869. The sequence continues at coordinate 63,893 of NZ_JAYMSC010000002.1, read as the reverse complement.
TTCGCTTCGCCTTCAGTAGTTGAATCAGCAACTGATCGCGCTGGCGAAGCATTTCTGAAAAATCATATGAGTGAAGTTCCGCTTCGACACCGCTCGCAATAGACTCTATGTAGTCGTCTGTCTCGGGATACATGCCAAGGTCTCTGGCCCACTCACGCTGGGCCGCACCCAGATGCTGCAGCACATGCGTGATGCCACCGGATCCTCCAGAAGCGTGAAGGTTGAGAAACGGACCGAGCAGCGCCCACCGCAGGCCTGGGCCGTAGGAGATCGCCGCGTCGACATCCTCCACAGAGACGACCCCGCGCTGTACAAGACTGATGGCTTCTTGCCATATCGCCACTTGCAGGCGGTTGGCGATATGACCTTTGACTTCTTTGGCAATCCTGATGACCTTCTTGCCCGTTGAGGAATAGAACGCCATAGTCTTCGCGACGTTTTCGGGCGATGTAAGTCTGCCGCCGCCGACCTCTACCAGCGGCATGATGTGGGACGGATTGAATGGATGCCCCAGGACGATTCGTTCCGGGTGCTGCGCGCCTGCCTGAACGTCGCTGATTGCCAGCCCCGACGACGACGACGCGATGATCGTGTCCGCCCTTGCCGCCGATTCGATGCTCACGATCACCGCGTGTTTGACATCCAGACGCTCGGGGGCGCTTTCTTGAATGAAATCGGCGTTGCGCACCGCCGAGCCCACATCAGTCGTGAATGTCAGCTTGTCCCGCGAGGCGCCTTCTGCCAGCCCGAGCCTCTCGACTACAGGCCAACTATCGTCGATCCAGTTGCGCAGGCGCGACTCCGCCCCCTGGCCGGGATCCGTCGCTGTGACGGCAAAACCTTGAGCCAGGAAGTGTGTCGCCCAACCTGCGCCAATGACACCGGTGCCGACGACGGCGACGTTGACGTCTCGCGTTTTCATTGCCTAACCCTCCTGACAGGCCGCGTGGATTGTTTCGCGCAACGGCCGCAGTCCAATGATCTCCCGTGCTTCAGCCGGCGTGGCGGGCTCATAGCCCATCTCGCGTACCAGGCGAACAAGCCGTTCGACCAGTTGCACATTGGTGGCCAGCTGACCCTGCCGGTAGTAGAGGTTGTCTTCGAGCCCGACGCGTACGTGCCCTCCCAGCAACAGCGAGTTCATCGCTGCGGGCAACTGTGCCGCGCCAATGGCGCTGACGTTGAACACCGTGTTGCGGGGCAGATAGTCGACCATCGTCTGCAACAACCGGGGCGTGTAGGGCAGTGCTCCCTGGAACGCATTGGCGCCGATCACGATATTGATAAAGTGCGGCGCGTCGTCGAGCCCTTCATTAATGGCACGCTGAACATCCTGGACGATGTCGGCGAGGCCGAACACCTCCCACTCGGGCTTGATGCCGCGTTCTTTCATCATCTGAGCGATCTGCCGGATTCGGGAGGGCGGCGTCGCCACCAGAATTTCCTTGCCGCCGAAACTGGCAATCACGGTCTGCGCATCGAGCGTGCACATCTCGACGCCGTCACCCTGCATGCCCTTCAGTCGCTCTTCCCACTGGATTTCCCACAGCCCGTTGTCGAGTTCGCGAACCATGTCGCCGTTGATGCCGCCACCGGTGGAGTTGTTCAGGATGATGTCGCATTTGTCCCGAATCAGCCGGTTGATATGGCTATAGATCGCCGGATCGCAGGTGGCCTCATCGTCGGGACGTCGCGCATGCACGGCAACGACACTGGCGCCTGCGTTAAAGCAGCGGTAGGTATCGTCTGCGATCTCCTGCGGCTGTGTCGGCAGGTTCGGGTTCATTGTCTTGCTGGCCATGCCGCCGGTCGGCGCGACGGTCACAATGACTTTGGGCTTGCTCATGATGGTTGACTCCAGGGGGTGATTTGGATCGAATGGATCGAGGTAACGGGATTGGCTAGTGCGTGTTCACGCCCTCGCCGGGGCCGACCCGGACTGCGCGCTTTGGCAGGCCCAGCAGGATCGTGAGACCGCCAACGCTGACCACCGCGGTCAGGGCAAGCAGACCCATCTGGATGCTGCCGGTCGCCCCCTTGATCCAGCCGATCAGCGTCGGGCTGACGAATCCGCCGAGGATGCCCAGCGAGCTGATGACTGCGATGCCGGCTGCAGCCGCATCCCGGCCAAGGTAGGTCGGAGGGATCGACCAGAACAGCGAGGCGCCGCCAAAGATGAAGAACGAGGCCACGCACATCAGGACCATCACCGGTACGACAGCGGTGCCAAGGAAAGAGGTCAAGGCGAGGACCACCACGCCGAGGACCAGGGTGCCCCCGACATGCCAGCGCCGCTCCTTGAAACGATCCGAACTGCGGCTGATGACCAGAACACCAAGCGCGCCGAAGAGATAAGGCACGGCCGTGTACCAGCCGATCGTGGCGATCGGAGCGATGCCAAGCCCTTTGATCATCGTCGGCAACCAGAACGTCAGCGTGTAGACGGCGCAGGCGCAGCAAAAGTAGATGAAGGCCAGCACGTACGTCTTTGGGTCTGCCAGCGCCGTCGTGAGACCGCCGTGGTGTCCGGCCTTGCTTACGCCGCCCTGGTCAGCATCCAGGACCGACTGCACAAGCGCCTTCTCTGCATCGTTCAGCCACGGCGCGCTAGTCGGGCGATCCGGAAGCATGCAATACAGCAGAATCCCCAGCAGGACCGTCGGCAGGCCTTCGACGAGGAACAGCCACTGCCAGCCGTGCATGCCGCCAAAACCCTCCAGACGGCTCATGATCGTTCCCGACAGCGGGCCGCCGAGGACGCCCGTGATTGGCATGCCGAACAGAAACAGACCCGTCACACGGCCGCGGCGCTGGCTCGGATACCAATACGTCAAATAAAGGATGATGCCGGGGAAGAAGCCGGCTTCGAACAAACCGAGCAACAGCCGGATTCCATAGAATTGCCACGGCGCCGTCACGAAGGCGGTGGCCGCGGATGTGAGGCCCCACAGCACCATGATTCGCAGAAAGGTGAGCCGCGCGCCGATCTTCTCGAGCAGCAGATTGCTTGGCACTTCGAATAATAGATAGGTGACGAAGAAAATGCCGGCTCCGAGCCCATATACCGCATCGGAGAAAGCGAGGTCCTGCTTCATCTGCAACTGCGCATAGCCGATGTTGATGCGGTCCAGGAATGCGCAGACGTAGGCGATCAGAATGAGCGGCATCACGCGCCAACTGATCTTTTGAAAGACGGCGTCCTCGACGATGCGGCCTGACGGGCTCTCGACAGGCGCGACTGCGGGGGGCAGCGAATGGGCGCGATTCATTGCGTGTCTCCTGATGTATGACACGCATTATTTCGGGCGAGCGCTAGCGCGACTGTCTATGGCGCGACAGTTCGGGACAGCGTAAACACCGATCCTTCCGGGCACGAGAGCCTCATGTGAAGCTATCCGGCCAAAGCGCTCAGCCCGGGCAAATCGAGCACGACGATGCCGCCGTATTCGGTGCGCACGAGGCCTGCGTTCTTGAAGCGGGTCATGGCCTTATTGCACGTCTGACGCGACACGGCGGCGAGGTTGGCAAGTTCTTCCTGCGAGAGCGACAAATGCGCTGCGCCGCTCGGATTGGACAGCGGCTGCACCATACCCACCAGCGCTCTAGCGACAAGACTATCGGTGTCGAGCAGCCCATGCGCGGCGACGGCGCCCATGAACCAGTGCAGACGCTCGTTGACCTGGAGCAGCAGGAATTCGTTGAACGAGGGCTGCTGCTCGCGAAGCCAGCTGAAGGTCGCGCGGGGAATCTGCGCGACACGGCTGTCGCGCAAGGCGATGAGATCCGACTCGCGCGGCGCGTTGCGAATCAGCGTGCCCTCTCCGAACCAGCTGCCGACCGACTGCCCGCCTAACGTCACAGTTTGTCCATCGCGAGCGGTGATCGACCACTTGATGAGGCCTTCGAGCACGCCGAACCAGGCGTGTTGCCGTTCGCCGTGGTGCCCCAGGGACTGACCGGCTGCGACGGCGCGCTCCGACGCTTCCGTGCGCACGCGGGCCTTCGCCGCTTCATCCAGTCGAGCGAACCACGGCGACTGAGCGAGCAGTTCGTCGAGCGTAAGCGACACCGTGACCATCCGCTTTTGCCTGGTCATTGCCGTCCCTCCGCGTGGAGCGCATCGCAGCCGATGCGAAATGTCGCCGCATCGACAGTGTCGCGCTTGCAAGACGCGCACAATGGCTGGACTGGAAGCAGGAGCATAGATCCGTGAGTAAAGAGACTATCTATCGTATCGACGTGCAATTCGGTGATTGCGACCCGGCGGGAATCGTCTTTTTCCCGAATTTTTCGCGCTGGATGGACGCCGCTTCGCACGATTATTTTATACAGTGCGGCCTGCCTCCATGGCGTGAGATGCAAGCGCTGCCCAATTGCATCGGCGCGCCGCTGCTGGAGATTCATACTCGCTTTCACACCTCGGCGACCTACGGCGAACGTCTGGCGGTGCATACCCGCGTCGAGGCATGGCGCGGCAAAGTGTTCATCCAAAGCCATCGCATCATGCGTAACGATACGCTGATCTGCGAGGGTAACGCGACTCGCGCCTTGTGCATCAAGCAGGACGATGGACGGCTGAAGGCCGTCGGCGTGCCTGAATTCATACGTGCCGCGTGCGAATGAGCGGCGACCCTGATCGAGCCGGAAAGGAGAGTTTCATGACCACATCGAAAGGCCTGCGCGTGCTCGTGACCGCTGGCGCCGGGGGCATTGGGCGCGCGATCACGGAAGCCTTCGTGGCGGCAGGCGCCAGCGTTCACGTTTGCGACATCGACGAAGCCGCGCTTGAACAGATCCAGACGCAATTGCCGGGCGTGACGACATCGGTGTGCGACATCGCCGATCGTGCGTCGGCATCGCGCATGGTCGCAGAAGCCGCGTCCACCCTCGACGGTCTGGACGTCCTGATCAACAACGCGGGCATCGCGGGACCGACCGCGAGTGTCGCGGACATGGATCCGGATGCCTGGGAGGCGGTACTGCGTTTGAATCTCACCGGTACGTTCATGGTCACGCAGCAAGCCATCCCTCATCTGAAGCAATCGCGTGCGGGCGTCATTCTGATCATGTCGTCGCTGGCCGGCCGCTTCGGCTATCCGAATCGCAGCCCATACGCCACGACCAAGTGGGGCCTCATTGGATTCACCAAGACCTTGTCGCGTGAGTTGGGCGAATTTGGCATACGCGTCAACGCGATCTTGCCGGGCGCCGTGGAGGGGCCGCGTATTCAGCAGGTGCTGGCGGGCCGGGCATCAGCCAGTGGCCGCTCCGTCGCGCAGGAAGAGGCGGCAGCGCTCGCCAATCAGTCCATCCAACATTTCGTGGATCCGGCGGATATCGCGGCGCTCGCTGTCTTTCTGGCATCCGATGCCGGACGTTCCATTTCCGGGCAAATGATCCCGATTGATGGCGATTCGCAAAGCGCATCCTGAGATCGGGGTGAACGTCGACGAATGCCTGGATGTGCTCTTGTTCGCGATAGTCACGAAGCCAGTCACGACCGACGCGTCTGCTCGTGGTTTAGTGACTCTCGTTGGCGTGCCGCTCGGGTGATGCTCGCTCATGGACATCAACGTCAGCATCACGGGCCCGTTGAAAATGAGAACCCTCGGATGGCCGCTAATCGTCTGATGTTGTCGGTTAGCGAACATCGGCATAGCACTCAAAAGCGAGCCCCCAAACCCGCCGATCGGCGACCGTCGGTATTGGCCGATGAAACAACAGTCGACGTCGCGAATTGAGCGGCCGTTTCCTGGGTAGAACCGATGCCTGAACGTCCGACCGACGGCGCAGGCGTCTGTCGCCTCATTGCCGCCTGGCGCCCGGCGCGGACGCCCGTAACCGACGCAATGTCGTCATTCGACTCGCTAGTATTTGACTGACCGCCCGTGCGAGTCCAACGGCCGTGCGCGCATGATCGATTGCGGCACGCGGCGTCACCCAACGATCGGCTACGACGCACCGCTGCCCTTAGAAACAATGACCGACGCCAAATTCAAGGTGTCCCCGGTCCGTGGGCAAGATAAGTGCTGCCATGGGATCCGGATGGCTGACATTGTCATTCGCGACAATAATGCGAACGACATTTTTTGGCAGAGCACAGAACTTTCTGCAGCCGGACATGCTCTTCCAGAGAGCCTGCTAAATGAACTGCCCTTCGAGAACTTCCTTTGACGCTGATTGCAGTGTCGTAACAGCTCGCTGACAATGATGCACGCGTGCAATTACGCCGTCGGGCTTGCGGTCGTCAACACATCGCGACTGCGGCGCGGTTCACGATGGGCGCGTGCTCCATGGATCGGCCGGCAAACTCCGCCTGCGCAATGCCTTGCCGGAGACCGCCACAAACGCTCCCCGATGCCTCATTGATGCAGAATCGGCGCGAAGGCCACAACGACACGACCTGAATACGATGGACGACCCAGAATCGCTTTCCCTGGCACTGCCCGACGGCACTGAGGTCTCTGCGCTCCTCCAAGTGCCGGAGGACGCGCGAGCCCTGTATGTCTTCGCGCACGGTGCCGGGGCGGGCATGCAGCACGCCGGCATGTCGTCATTAGCCGACGCGCTTGCGGCGGCCGATGTCGCCACATTGCGCTACCAGTTTCCGTACATGGAGCGGGGCTCCAAGCGAGTGGACTCGCCGGCCGTGGCACATGCTGCCGTGCGGGCAGCCGTCGCAGAGGCCCGCCGGCGGCTGCCAGCCCTGCCGCTCTTCGCGGGCGGCAGGTCGTTCGGCGGCCGTATGACGTCCCAGGCCCAAGCCATCTCCCCGCTCGACGGCGTGCGTGGCCTCGCTTTCGTCGCGTTCCCGCTGCACCCGGCGGGCGCGCCCGGTGTGGAGCGGGCACGGCACCTGGCGGACGTCACGGTGCCGATTCTCTTCCTGCAGGGCACGCGCGACAAGTTGGCCGAGCTTCACCTGCTTAGGTCGGTCGTTGAGACGCTGGGGCCACGCGCCACGCTGCATGTGGTGGACGACGCAGATCATTCGTTCCACGTACGCGCATCCTCCGGCCGGACCGACGCGGAGGTCGTGCTCGAACTGGCACGGACGATGTCGGCGTGGTTCTTCGCCGAAGGAGAGTTCGTGCCCGTTACCTGAGCAAGCGCAGGAATGCTAGCAGCAGAGTCGGGACGGCGAGCGGGCGAACTCGCCGTGCTGCATTCGCCCGCTCAATCCCTTCGCTATCCGCAGATGGTCTGTCGCATAGCCACGATAAGCGACGCCTGTCGCGTCAGCGACGCTTTCCCAGTGCCGAGTGAGTGAAGTTGTCAGATCCACTTGCGGTGATCCGCCCCGGAAATCGCGGATGGCATGTGCTTTGATTTGGCCGACACACCTTCGGTGTCGGCGCCGATCCGTGAGTGACCGCTCTGGGATGCGGACGGAACCAGACTGGCGGAGCGTCGAACGACGCGCATTGGCCGGTCACTGCCCGACGCGGTCGCCCGAAATCAACACTTTGCTGACACTCAAGCCGTCGGTGGAAGAACGACCGGTACTAGTTGGCGAGCGGCCATTCATACGACGAGCGCCGGATTGCGAACGCGTTGCCACCGGCCGTCCATTGTGCTCTCAGACATGTATGCGTTAGAGCACCAGGATCATCTCGCGCCACGCCATGCCACCGTGATCGGACTCCGACGGTCTCACGTATTCGTAACCGAACTTCCGATATAGATCGACGTGCCGGTCCTTGCACATCAGGTGGATGGTGGCTTTGCCCATCGCTCGCATCCGGTCGACGAAGGTCTTCATCAGTAGGGTTGAGTAGCCCTTGCCTTGCTCGGCGGGGTCGACGACAACGGACATGATGACGACGTTTGGCGCCATTGCGTCGTGCCCAACGAGCTCCTTGAACGCTTCGTCCGACATCACGACGTCGTAGGCGCACCCAGAGTTAATGAAGCCGACTATCTGGCCGCTCCGCTCCATGACGAGGAAGCCCTCCGGGTACTGCGCGATGCGCGTCGCAATTTTCTCCCGCGTTGCCGCCTCGTCGCCTTCATAGGCGGAGATCTCGATTTCATAGCAGCGGTCGGCATCAGCCGGTGAGGGTGCGCGAAAGTGAATGTCGTTGGTCATGAAAAGCGCCCGATGAGCAAAATGTCAACCTCGGATCATATGAGCCGGGGCGAATCCATGCGCTGAATAGTCTTCAGCGAAAACTGCATGATATGCAGTTTGGGCGCTTGCGTATCAGGCTAAAGGTCGTCCCGTCATGCCTTGTGTGGCCTCGGAGACGGCTTCTGGTCGTGCCCCTCATCAAACGCCCGAATCAACTGTTCTCGCATCCATGCATGAGCAGCGATGCCTGCATGTCGAATGTGGAAGTACACCCTGAGGGTGTAACCGGGACATTCGAAGGGCGTCGGGAAGATTGCGAGGGGCGTGGCCTTGCTCAACTGCTCGGCGGCTCGTCGCGGCAGCGTGAGCAAAAGCTCCGTGTTGGCCACGATGAACGGCGCAGCCATCAAACTCGGCAGCTGGACCGCAACGCGGCGCCGGTAACCGCCCTTCGTCAACGCCGCGTCAATCACGCTGCCCGAACTCGTCCATGGCAACACGACGACGTGCTTCTCATGCAGATACTGATCGATGGAAAGCGAATCCGAAATGCGCGGATGAGGCTTGCGCGCCGCGACGACATACCCGTCCGTGAAGCAGTCCAGAGATTCCACTCCCTCGCATGACGTGCTTTGCGCATCGGCAAAACTGAGCGCGAAATGCGCCCGTCCCGCCGCGAGATCTTCCAGCGAATCGCGATGGCTCGAATACACGACGTTCACTCGCAAATCTGGAGCGAGCACCTGTAGCCGCGCCATGAAATCCGGCAGCAGCGCGAACGCAGTGAAGTCAGTGGCCGCCAGGGTGAACGTCTGCGTACTTGTCGCCGGGACGAACGGACCCGCCGCGCCCAGATTGTCCGAGAGAAGGTGAAGTGCGTCGGCGACAGCCTGCGACATCTGGTCGGCAAGCGCCGTGGGCTGCATCGCACTTCCGTATCGCACAAAGAGATCGTCACCCAGGGTGCCGCGCAGGCGCGAGAGCGCGTGACTACACGCAGACGCGCTCAGGGCGAGTTCGTCGGCCGCCGCCGCCACGCTGCGGTGGCGATAAAGGGCGTCGAACACCAGCAGCAGGTTCAAATCGAGGCGTCTTAGCGCGGCGTGCATAGCGTGCATCTTGGAGTGATAAGAATGCAGTATGCACAGTTTCCATGTCTTTTACCATACGTCGGCCTGATGAACGCGCGGAGCGTCGGACCGCGCCGTAAGCCCCTCGGGCCCTTCGCACACAACAAAGACGGAGACACCACAATGAGCACGTTGAAACCGGCTGCGCTCGCACGCAGCGAGGCGCGACCTGTCGTCCCATTCACGAGTTACGACGTTGGCTGGATTGTGCTTTGCATCGGGATGGCCATCGGATCGGGCATTGTTTTCATGCCCGTGCAGGTGGGGCTCAAGGGCCTTTGGGTCTTCCTCGCAGCAATTACCTTGTCGTATCCCGCGGTGTATCACCTGCAAAACCTGTTTTTGCGAACGTTGATGCAATCGGAGGTCTGCGAAGACTACGCCGGCGCCATCTCTCACTACCTCGGCAAAAACTGGGGCATCGCACTCGCGTTGGTGTATTTCGTCATGCTCTTCGGCGCGATCGTTACGTACGCGACATCGATCACTTACGACAGCGCGTCTTACCTGCAAACCTTCCATGTCACGGATCATCCACTCTCCGGCAACGGCTGGTACAGCCTTGCGCTGATCGCTGTACTGGTCGCCATCTCCGCGCAAGGAGAGCGACTGTTGTTCAAGGTGGCCGGCCCGATGGTAGGTGTCAAGTTCACGATCATCGTGGCGATGGCGGTTGTGATGGTGCCGCACTGGAACATCCAGAACATTCTCCGTCCGCTGGATGTGGGCAATTTCATGCGGGACGTGGTGCTGACGTTGCCCTTTGCCTTGTTCTCGATACTGTACGTGCAGATCCTGAACCCGATGAACATTGCTTACCGCAAGCTCGAGTCCGATCCCCGTGTGGCGGCATATCGAATCGTTCGTGCGAACCGTATCGCCTACGCAGTTCTTGTGGTGTCGGTGTTGTTCTTCGCCTGCTCGTTCGCTTTCACGATCAGCCAGGCCGACGCCAGGTACGCGCTGGAGCACAACGTTTCCGCACTCGCGATCGTTGCGCGGGTCATGCCCGGTGTCTGGGTCAAGGCCATGTCTGTGATGCTCGACATGTTCGCAATTTTGAGCGCGTTCTTCGGTATTTATCTCGGCTTCCATGAGGCAGTGCGAGGCATCCTGCTCAACGTACTGGGACGCTTCGTTCGACGCGAGGCTATGCACAAATCCGTTGTGAATATCGGCGTCGCTGTTGCGATTACGGCGATGCTGTGTATCTGGGTATCGGCGAACTTTTCGACCATGCTGATCCTTCAGATCACAGGGCCGATCTACGGGATTACCACCTGTCTGGTCCCGTGTTATCTGATCTGGCGTGTTCCCTCACTGCGAAACCTGCGGGGATGGCCGGTCTGGTTCGTGTCTTTCTACGGATTGCTGTTGATCGTGTCGCCACTTTTCAAGCTGTTCGAATAGTGACGACAAATCCATTGCCAGCGTGATCTGGACTTACTCAATAGAGCATTGGAGTGTGTGATGAAACGTGACGCCGAAGCGATAGGAATCGGGACGCAACTGACCCGTCTTGGCCGAGACCCGCAGGAACAGCATGGCTTTGTGAATACGCCCGTCTATCGTGGCTCAACGGTCATCTTCAAGACCGTCGACGATCTTGAGAACTCGCGCGCGAAGTATGCATACGGAACGCTCGGCACACCGACGATTGAGAGTCTCGAGTCAGCCTGGAGTGCGATCGCAGGTGCCGCAGGAACCGTCATATCGCCGTCCGGACTCGGTGCGTTGGCGCTCGCGCTCCTCACGACGCTCAAGAGCGGCGACCACCTTCTGATGCCAGACAGCGTCTACCGACCGACGCGGACATTCTGCGCCACGCTCCTTGCGAAGTTCGGCGTCGAGATCGAGTATTACGATCCGGTGATCGCAGACGGAATCGAAGAACTGTTCAAGTCCAACACGTCGACCATATTCCTGGAGTCTCCGGGTTCGCAGAGTTTCGAAATCCAGGACGTTCCCGCGATCACCCGAATTGCGAGGGCGCGCGGCATCAAGACCATCATCGACAATACATGGGCAACGCCAATTTTCTTCCGTGCGCACGATCACGGTTGCGACATCTCGGTCGAGGCTGGCACCAAATATCTGGGCGGTCATTCGGATCTGTTGATGGGTCTGGTCAGCGCGAATGCTCAAACGTGGCCCGAACTCAGAAAGACCTATGACAGCCTCGCAATGCTGCCCGGCGCCGAGGACTGCTTTTTGGCCCTTCGCGGCCTTCGCACGATGCATCTGCGGCTCGAAGCTGCGCAGCGCCGCGGACTCGAAATCGCTGCCTGGATGGCTGAACAACCCGAAGTGATGCGCGTACTGCATCCCGCGTTGCCTTCATGTCCAGGCCATGAGCTATGGAAGCGCGACTTCAAGGGGGCAACGGGTCTGTTCTCAGTGATCTTGAAGCCTCAGTTTGACAAACAATCCATCGCGGCGATGCTCGACCACATGGAGATCTTTGGGATGGGCTACTCATGGGGTGGCTTCGAGAGCCTGATTGTCCCGTTCGACTGCGGGGAATATCGCACGGCTACGCGGTGGGCGCCGGGAGGGCTTGCCCTGCGTCTTCAGATTGGGCTCGAAGACACGGAAGATCTGAAACGAGACCTGCGTTCCGGACTGGACCGCCTGGGCGGTGGCGCAGGTTCAAGATAACGCGGCAATCGAGGAATGCGGAAGGTCTGCTGTCGCGTGACAAGGCGACCTGCCTTCGCATGAGCAGGCGCCGCCGCGAACGTCGCTTTCTGGCCCGGCTAGTGCCCAACGCGGTCGGCCGTGAACGAAACTAAGCGGCCGCATAATCGAGCCCCCCTCTACGGCGCTTCTGAAGCTGATAGCGGTCTCTCGTGGATATGGTCTTGCTGCAAGAGCTTGCTGCAACAATCGCAACAAACCCGTAGCCCACGCCAGTTCATCATCGGCAACTGCTTTTCGCTCCTGTCGCAATGCACCGCATCTCTTGTGACTGAATTTTTGTGGCGAGCGACCTATCCTGATAGGAAACACGGCGAGGGTCAGGTCCATGTGTATCAGGCAATGCGTGGCGGGCGTCGTGTTCCTCACGGCCATGCTGGCTGCAGGGTGCCATGGGGGAGGTAGCAATAGCACCGCATCGGTGGCGCCAACCGGGCTAACCGAACGCGACCCATCGGTCGTCTACACGGACGGTACCGCAATCATCCCGGATACGTTCAGCAACAGCGGCGGAGCCATTACCCAATGCAGCGTCGTGCCACCGCTGCCGGCAGGCCTCGTCCTCGATCCGCAGACGTGCGCGATCACCGGCACACCCACAACCGTCTCGAACGACACCATTTACACGGTCACTGGTAGCAATCCCGAAGGCAGCGATTCGACACGCATCGAGATCGAGGTCAAGGCTGACCCGGTCGCCCCGGAAAGCTTGAACTATCCGGACGCGGCGGTCATCTACGTAATCAATGCGGCGATCGTGCCCAACACGCCAATGGCCACCGGCGGCGAAATCACTCAGTACAGCGTGTCTCCCGCACTGCCTGCGGGGCTTTCCCTTGATCCGCAGACGGGTGTCATCACGGGAACGCCCACTGCAGCGTCCGCGACCGCCCTCTATACGGTCACCGGAAGCAATAGTGTCGACAGCGTGCAGGCTCAACTCAACATCGAGGTACAGTCGCTGATCCAGCCGCCGACTGGTCTCACCTTTTCCGATACGGCGCCTGTGTTCGTGGTCGGCCAGCCGGTCGTCTACGATGACCCAAAGGCATCAGGCGGCGAAATCACGTCGTTCACGGTTTCGCCAGCACTGCCAGCCGGATTGAGCCTCAACGCGTTGACGGGTGTGATCAGCGGCACGCCGACAACGGCTCAGGCTCAAGCGATTTACACCATTACAGGGAGCAACAGCGCGGGCAGTGTCTCGGCGTCGATTGCAATTGAAGTGAGCAACGCCGTGACCGGTGAATGGACGCCAGCCGACTCCATGAACCAGGCGCGTTTCGGGCACACCGCCACGCTGCTGCCCAACGGGCAGGTACTGGTCGCGGGGGGCGCGAAAAAGCAGGTTATCGCGTCAGCGGAGCTGTACGATCCGGTGAAAGATACGTGGACGTCGACCGGCAGCCTGACACAACCCAGGCAATCGCACACGGCGACGCTGCTGCCCAACGGGATGGTGCTCGTTGCAGGAGGATTCAAGGCCGGAGCGGGCAGCGAGCAGTCCACAGCCGAGCTATACAACCCGGCCACGGGGACCTGGACGGCAACGGGAAGCATGACCGCACTGCGTGACAGCCACACCGCGACGTTGCTGGCCAACGGCATGGTGCTTGTCGCGGGTGGCGAGGGGAAGGCCGGCGCGCTGGCGTCGGCGGAGCTGTACAACCCGGCGACCGGCAGTTGGGCATTGACCGGCACCATGTCTCAGGCGCGCTATTTCCACACGGCGACGCTGCTGCCCAACGGCATGGTGCTTGTCGCGGGTGGCACGAGCGACAAAGGCGCACTGGCATCGGCCGAACTCTACAATCCTGCGACAGGCATCTGGTCGCCCGCAGGCAGTATGAGCCAGGCGCGAATGAACTTCGCTACTGCATCGTTGCTTGACGGCAGGGTACTTGTCGCAGGGGGATCCGACGGAAGCAATACGCTGTCGTCAGTAGAACTGTACGATCCAGCTTTGGGAATGTGGTCGACGACTGGGAGTCTCGCTAACGCGCGCGATTTTCTTACCGCCACGACGCTACCGGGCGGACACGTGCTCGCGGCTGGGGGGCTCGCCCATAGTGTCCTGTCTTCAGCCGAGCTTTACGATCCGGCCGCGGGAGGCTGGTCACTGGCAGCCAGCCTGAGTCAGGCGCGTGAGCAGCACACGGCGACCTTACTACCCGACGGCAGGTTACTCGTCGAAGGGGGGATGGCTGGTGGCAGCCTGGCCTCTTCCGAACTGTTCCGATAATACGGAATCGTCCCTCGCCGCTACATTGCGGCTCGACGCAAAGGTCGATTGTGTGCGTGGCACGGTTGCTCGCCGATGCCTCGCCTCGTGATTCCAGATGGCCGAAATTGTGAGTTCCCGGCTCAGGACTCCGCCGAACCTTCGTCCCTTCTGTCGCCGACCAATGCCTCACGTCACTCCAGCGCGGCGAGTTCGTGGGTCATTCCAGCTGATGACCGCCCGTTATACAGGGGGGCCTTGCAGGAGGAAGCTAGCTATCGGGCGAAGTTCAGCTGGCTTTCTTCACGTTTCATATCGCGCGCGTTGCCGCGTCGATATGCAGTCCCACTGGCGGCAGTTCAGCGCGTGGAAGGCGTACGAGCGTGAACGCTCGCATGCGCGGCGGATCGCCCGGAATGCGCGCGACACGAAATTCGATATCCCGGCTCGCCTGGGTGTCGTCGTTCCTGACCACGTTCATCAAATCCAGCCGCAGGCAGCGCTTCTCGACATAGATATGGTCCGCGGGATGGAAAAATACGTCGCAGACCCGGTCCAACTGAAGTTCGATCACCTCTGTCGGGACACGAAGGGCGGCAAGGCTGCTTGCGTTCTCGGCGATCTGGGTCTCTAGCTGCGCCAGTTCATCAATGTCGGCAACGGGGGCCTCGCCGACCACGGAGCGCATGCCCGCGCCCCGGCGTTCAAGCAACGACACACGAGCTTCGAGAAGTTCTCGTCCTTTCGCGACAAGGTCGCGGCGATCCGCGGCCAGCCTGGCGAGTCCTTCGAGCGCGAGTTGATCGATCAGCCGTCGCGTAATCTCCTCACGCAGTCCGGCGTCGCTTGTGCTGCAGACGCTGATGCGATGGTCGCTGAAACTAAGCGTGGTTTGGGAAACATCGTGGCGTACGGTGTCCCCTTCGAGCGCAACGCCGAGCACGTGACGCTCATACATTGCCATCCCGAGTGTCGCGTAGGCCTCCGTCGCGTCGGAATTTTGTACGAAGTGCGCGCGCAATTCTTCCGAGCGGCTGAACGCTTTCGGCATGTCCTCGGGCGTTGCGAAAAACGTACGAATCAACGGATCATGCGCCCAGGCAGCCATACTGGCCTCGTGTGGCGCAGGCAAGAGCCCTGTCAAATCGTCGATGTGGGTGAGCGAAGTGGAAACGGCTTCTCTGAGTCGTTCCCTGTAACGACGCGCCATCCGTAGACGGGGATTCATCGCAACGGCGCGATCGATCATCTCGTCGAGGCGCGCGCGCACTTCCTTCGTACCGCTGCTATTTGAAGCGGCGTTTGAACCGAACAGCCTGGTGAGCAGGCCCATAGCTGACCTCGATTGAGCAAACCCGCTTGCGCAACGCCATGGGCAATGGCGAGCGGGGATAGTCTCTACTTTACGGTTGTCATGACGTCGCAGCCGCCATGGGCGCCGCTGCCGGTGTTTTTCAGGGTAAGGGTAAGACGGCTCCCTCTGGTTGCCGTGATGACCTGCCCGTAGCTCACCGTGGGAATAAACCGGATATCCGGCGCGACCGCAACGGGGGGATTGGAGGCGTGTTACAGCCAACGATCATGAATGGCAACGCGCAAAGCACTACATATCGGCAGGATCGCATCAGGTTCCCCTGTTGATCTGGTGCATGTAGCATGGCTTCCCGTCGAAGGGTGCCATGTGTGCCGTTCCAGTCAATCAGACCTAGGTCCTAGGGTCTGCGTGACATCGTCTGAATGCGAACGTGAAAGCTGTCTGTCACGGAGTCCTTCATCGGTGATGCTCGACGCGTTTGAGGCCTAACTTCATTCGGATTTGCAATGAGTTTCCAGGAAAGGCTCGCCAATCTCGAGGATGTTGAACAAGACATTTGATTGAGGCCGATCAAGCGAGCGCAGAGAGGGGACAAGGTCCGCACTCGCACGCATTGCCGACGTTTGTATGTCCGCTTTCGTGTGTAGCTGAACGGCAGGTTTAGGCCGGCAACTGCCTGACCCGGTCGGCTGTAGTCGACCCGTCTCTGCCGTTCAGCGAGGCGCAGGCTGCACGGCAGCCATCTGCAGTACGACGGCCATGCCAGAAAGCGTCATGCCACCTTTCGAACCTGAGGCGGTTTCCACGAGCCGTCGAGGATCGGTTCCTTGCCCCAGTACGCGCGGATATACAGCGAGAAGGCGCCGCTCGGGCCAGGTAGCCAGTTTGACTCCTTGTCGCTCCCAGGCGACTTGGCACCCGCGTACAACGTAAGCGAACCGTCCGCGTTGCGCTTGAGTGTCGTGTTCTTGGTGCCAAGCGAATAGCGCTTGAGGTCGTTCGGGTGAAACAGATGTTTTTCGTTATAGAGCGTGAGTGACCAAAAACCGTTGACCGGCGGCTCCTCCCCATTGGCGAACACGATTTCGTAGGTATTGGCGCCGCTCAAAGCTTCGCCGGATCCGTCGTTGTCCGTATAAAAGTATTGTGTTTCCGTGGGGCGATTGTCGAACATGTTCGACTTGGCCGTTCCCGTGCGGTCAAAATAGTCCAAACCCGTCTGCGCATTATTGGTCGATCGGTTCCAGCCGTTGCCCGCCGGTAGCCCGTTGTGCCGCCACTCGAAGAACGGGCCAATAGCGTCGCGTTCCGTGTCGACCGCGGCTGAGACAATCGCCTTCTTGACCTCGGAATCCCGTCCGGCAACCTCCATCAATGACCTGAATTGCGCATAGAGCGCTTCTTCGCCTGGCAAAGGGGGCACGGTGTCGAGCACCTGATTGAATTCGTCGAAGAACTTCTCGGGTACCACCCATTTCGTCTCTCCGCCGCCTTCCGACTGGGGGCCGGGTATCGCGGGCGCCTTGCTCCATTCGATGGTCTTCATGCGGCCGTTGAACGCTTTCAATGGATAGAAGACGATCTGGTTGAGCACGTGCTGGATAGCTTGCTTGTCGACTGGCGTGTCGTTCTGGAATACACGTGGGATTACGTTCGCGAGCGCGGTAGGGCAGCGAATGATCTCCGTGATGCCAGCGGGCTTGTTGCCTTTCCAGTTCGGGCCGACAAGCAGATAAAAGCCCGGCCGCGAGTGATAGGGTTTGCCGAGATGACCGAACTGGTTTGTCCGTGCGTCGTATAACGCATAGACCCAGAAGCGGTCGCCGAAATCGGGTACCTGCGCGACGACGGGCTCCTCGTCGAGCGAGAAGAAGCCAAGCCCGTACACCACGTCCTGGTTCGGGCACGTCACGAAAGTTTCCGTGGGGTCGATGTAGTCGTGAAGCATGGCCACTTGACCGCGCGGCGCAACGGGCAGGACGCCGTTGAGCAGACCGGGTTGCGGCGCCTTCGTGATGGAGCTGGAGCGATTGAGCATGTTGACCATCGGCCAACCCCACACGTAAGCCATGCGGGCAATCACCTGCGCATAACCTGCGTGCATGTTCAACCCTGCCGGAGGCAGGGCTTCCGTTGCATTCGCATGACCGGACGCGTTGGCCTTTTTCGGCGCAGCACCATTCGATTCGGCTGCGGCTGCCGTTTGTGGGACGACTGAAAGGGACGCACAGGCTAGAGGCAGCGCGCCGCTGAGCAAGGTAAAGAGCCTACGTGTCGAGTTAACTTCTTCCTGATCTGACATTACCAGCCTCGCTGTGTTCTGTTGACGCGTTGGTCGCGTGGTACACCAAACTGATACTAGCGTGTTGCCTGACGCCGCAGCGTTGCAATAGGTAGTTGGGGCAATCGTATTTCCCTTTCGGGCAATAGGGTTCAATGGACTTCCCTTCTCAACGGTCCTGACGCTAAATTACGTTTTCCAGATGACACCAGGGATCACGATGTTTTTCGCATTCGCGGGGCTGCGCAGTGATCGGCAATCTGGTTGTCGGCGTTGCGGTCAGCGGGATAGGGCGAGCAACTCGTATACGTGAGCAAGACGGTAAGCCAATCACCTTATTCACTTTCACTAATGAAACACTCCTGGAGTGCAATGGATGAAACGGTCACGACTAACTCAACTGGCATTTGCGGTAACGCTCCTCCTCGCGGCCGCCGCGCACGCGGACGATTCGCGCTATCAGGAACTCGCGAACGCCCCGTTCGAGAAGGACTTTCCGACTGCTGCGACCGCACGCACGCTTGAAAACGAACTCATTTTCCAGCGCGCGACCCAGGCCTACCTCTGGGCGCTGCCAGCGGTCAACATGTGGGCCATGAAGGAAGGCTCGGAGAAGGTTTTCGGCGCAGGCTACAACGTACTGCCGGTGTGGAAGGAACGCATCAAGGCCTCGACCCAGGTGACGACGCCGAATTCCGACGTTGTCTACGCAATGGGTTACCTCGACCTGCATAAGGACGGTCCGCTTGTCGTGGAGGTGCCGGCGGGGGTACAGGGGATGTTCGACGACTTCTTCCAGCGCCCGCTAACCGGCCCGACGATCGACGGACACACGTGGACCGGTGACGTCGGCTTTGCCGGGCCGGACAAGGGCAAAGGCGGCATCTTCGTGCTGCTTCCTCCAGATTACAAGGGCGATCCGAAAAACGTGCCGAAGGGCGCATTCGTCTACCGGTCGCGCACTTACAACGTCTTCCTGTTCTGGCGTGCGTTCTTCAGCGATCCGAAGGATCTTTCGAAGCCGAATGCCGAGATTGCGGCCACACGTATCTATCCGCTTGGCCACAAGGCAACGGCAAAACCGATGCAGTTTCCAAACGCCAATGAAAAGCCCGCCAATCTCCTTTTCCCGCATGACGCCAGTTATTTCGACATGATGTCGCGCTTCATCGACAGCGAATATGTCGACCCGGCCGATCTAGACATGCGCGGCTTCCTGCACACGATCGGCATCGACAAGGGCAAGCCGTTTGCGCCGTCGGCCGATATGCGCGCCTTGCTCGACAAAGCCGCTCAAACCGGCTTCAAGATGAGCAAGGTGGTGATTACCGACATGGTCGCGCGCGAGCCAGGTGGCAAGTATTATCCCGACCGCCAATGGATCAACGTATTCGCTGGCGAGAATACCGCGTTCCAGGCCAGCGACACGTTCACCAATCTCGAACAGCGCTCCGGTTACTTCACGAGCGCCTATTCGGCAAGTCCGGGCATGGTGAAGAATATTGTCGACGCCGGTGCCAAGTATCCAGTTACGTTCCGCGACAAGGATGGCAACTTCCTCGATGGCGGTCAGTCGTACACCCTCCATTTGCCGCCCAACATTCCGGCGAAGAACTTCTGGTCTGCAACGGTCTACGACGGGACGACGGCATCGGGGCTGGACAATGGCCAGCCGTATCCGTCGCTAAACCAGATGGATAAGCCAGTGGCGAACGCCGACGGCTCTATCGATCTCTACTTCGGTCCCGCTGCGCCGGCGGGCAAGGAGAAAAACTGGCTGCGCACCGTGCCGGGCAAGGGTTATTTCGTGATCTTCCGTCTCTACTCGCCGGAGAAAGCGTTCTTCGATCAAACGTGGAAGCCCGGTGATCTCGCAAAAAGCAGTTGACGCTGCGGGAACATCGGTAGGCGAGTGACCTCACCGAAGGTCCGGGTGGCGGCTTTTGCACGCGCACCGGACTTTCGGGTGTCTGAGAATCAACGCTGGCGAGCGGCTGAAAGCTGGCCGACTGCGGCCTCATGCGCGTTGCATTGCTCTCCCGTGCCTGGTCGCGCGGCGAACGGCAGAAAACGACCGCAGCCCCGAGACCGCGGCGTGTGGTGACACATTCACTGTCGCAACGGCGACAGAACTAATGCGGTCTACGTCTACAGCCGCAACAGGTCTTCGGCGTTGCGGTACGCGATCTTTTCCTTGTCTTCCTGGCTGATATTCAGTTGTTCCAGGAAAGTGCGGGCGCCGGTCATCGTCAAATAGGGGTAGTCGATCGCATAGATAATGCGGTCCGCGCCCACTACCTTGTGAACGAATTCGAAATGCGGCAGATTCAGCATGCCGCTGGGCGTGACGTAGACGTGGTCTCTATACGTCAGTCTCATGCCCAACGCTATCTGAGTCTCGGGAATGTGCCGGTACGCACAGGCAATGCGCACTCGGTCATTGCCCCGTACGGGGTGTTCGAGACCGCGGACGGGCCGCTCAATATCGCTCCGATCACGACCGAGATGTGGCGCCGGATGTGTCAACTTCTCGATTTACCGCAATTGCCGGGCGACCCGCGTTTTGCGACCAACGAATCGCGCGTGGCCAATCGTGGTGAATTGAAGGAAATCATCGAAAGCCGGTTGAAGACCAGAAGCAAACGCGAGTGGACGGCGCTTTTTGTCGATGCCGGATTGCCGGCCGGACCCATCAACACGCTCGAGGAAGTGTTCGCCGATCCCCAGGTCGAGCACTGCGGTCTCGTCGAGGACGTGCCTCATCGAGTCCTCGGACAAGTGCGCCAGGTTCCGACTCCCGTGTTCAATGCATAGAAGGACGGCAAGCCTGCGGCTCGTGAGGCGACACGCCATGCGCCGCCTGCGCTGGGCGAGCATTCGGTCGAAGTCTTGCGCGAGACGGGCTTTAGCGAATCGGAGCTCTATGCGCTACTCTGCGCGGGTGTGCTTTATCAAATCCCCCGCGTGCCGGAGAAGGAGTCCGAGCGCGGTCTGGCGCAACATGCGGAGTGACGAAATGAGTGCGATTGAACCGGAAGAACGGGTGAGTGTCACCACGGAAATCATTGAAGGGCGCATTGCCAAGGTGGTCTTTCGCAACGCTTCCAGGCACCATGCCTTGAATGCGGAATTGCTGCGTGCGCTGGAGGATCAACTGGCGGCCCTTGCATCGAAGCGCGTGCCGGTTGTGATTTTGACGAGCGGTGTGGGCGAGAAGGTCTGGAGCGCGGGTCACGACCTGGGCGAACTCGAGGCAGATCACGATCCGATCGCGTGGGGTAAGCCACTGGAGCGCGTTCTGCGGCAGGTGCGCGCCTGGCCGGGCGTGGTCATGGCCATGGTGTCGGGGTCCGTGTGGGGCGGGGCGGTCGACCTCGTGATGAGCTGCGACCTTGTTGTGGCCGACACGACGGTCCGCTTTGCCATGACACCGGCGAACATCGGTCTGCCATACAGCACGAGCGGGCTGCTGCGGTTCATCAACAACCTGCCGATCCATATTCTGAAGGAGATGTTCTTTTGTGCACGACCGCTCGCGGCCGAGGAGGCCGAGCGCCACGGCGTGCTCAATCGGCTGGTTCAGCCTGCTGACGTCGAGGCTGTCGCGCTGGAGATGGCCAGGGGGATTGCGGCCAAGGCGCCTTTGGCGATCGCAGCGGTCAAGGAACAATTGCGCATACTCGAAGACGTCGTGCCGGTGCCGGTCGATGCGATGGAAAGGATCGCGGAGCTGCGCAGGGTGGCGTGCGCCGGTGACGACATGAGGGAGGGGCTGGAGGCATTTTCGCAACGACGCTCACCGGAATTTCGCGGACGATGAATCTCTCAGGACCGCGCGTGGTATGGTGCAAAGCGTTACGCAGCGAGAATGCGTTCTCGACGTGAAACTCATGCGCCACTACTGACCACACTACAAAAATAATGTTCACGCCACCTTGCGCGACGTGCGACCAGCCTCCTGGCAAGCAGGAACATCCCCGTGAACTTCTCAAAACCGTCGTCGCAGCATCGCTTGTGACTGGCCTCGAGATGTTCGATTTCACCGTTTTCGGGTTTTTCGCGGTGATGATCGGGGACCGCTTCTTCCCGGCGAGCGATCCGATGACCTCATTGCTCTGGGCGGTCGGTACATTCGGCGTCGGCTTTTTCATGCGACCTGTTGGCGCGATGGTCATTGGCGCGTACGCGGACCGCGTGGGACGCCGCGCAGCGATGACGAGGACCACCTGGATGATGGCGCTGGGAACCGCTACGCTAGCACTGTGCCCTTCGTTCGCCAGCATAGGCGTGATCGCGCCGCTCATTATCATTGCAGGTCGATCGTTGCAGGGCTTTGCCGTTGGGGGTGACATCGGCGTTGCCGCGGCCTTCGTGCTGGAGGCCGGGCCCGTGTCGCGCCGCGGCTTTCTGGTCAGCTGGCAACTCGCGAGCCAGGGTGCGGCCGCATTGCTGGGCGCAACCCTGGGCGTGCTGATCACCAGTAC
This sequence comes from Paraburkholderia sp. JHI869, assembly GCF_038900775.1. Lineage (NCBI taxonomy): Bacteria > Pseudomonadati > Pseudomonadota > Betaproteobacteria > Burkholderiales > Burkholderiaceae > Paraburkholderia > Paraburkholderia sp. JHI869. The sequence goes on along the minus strand of NZ_JAYMSC010000002.1, from coordinate 41,694 downwards.
GGTGTCGCCGGATGCGCTTGCTTCGTGGGGCTGGCGAGTCCCATTCCTGATCGGCCTGTTGATTGCGCCCGTCGGCCTGTACGTTCGCCTCCGGCTTCGCGATGATCTGGTTTTCGACGATAGCGCCAGACATGCCGGCACGCCGCTCGCCGAACTGTGTCGCGAGCACGGGAAGACGATCGTGCTGGCGATGCTGATGATCATGGGACAAACCATACCGGTCTACGCGATCGTCTACTTCATGCCGAGCTACGCGATCCGCGTGATGCACATGCCTGCCGTGACCGGATTCATGGCTTCCGCGTCGTCTGCGCTGCTGCTCGTCATCATTCCGCCGCTGGCTGGCCGTCTCATGGACCGTCTGCGTCGCCGCAAGCCATTGGCCCTTGTGGCCTCAGGATGCTCGGCGCTGCTGGTCTATCCAGTCTTTCTGATGCTCTCCCGTGCAACGAGCGTAGCGCCGATCCTGTGCGGCGTCGCGCTCATCAGCATCATGATGGCATTCAGCGCCGTAGCGGTCAGTCTGCTGGTGCTCGAAGCGCTGCCCGCCAGGGTGCGCGCGAGCGGCATGGCAGTTTCGCATGCGTTGAGCGTCGCATTGTTCGGCAGCACGGCTCAGTTCATCGTGACCGGGTTGATCAAGTGGACCGGTGACCCTCTGTCTGCGGCCTGGTATGTAGCGCCGGCGTGTATGGTGAGCTTTTGTGCACTCATGCTCTTCAAGGAACGGCGCGTCAAAACATGAACGTGTCATGCACGCATCGACGCTTGCCACCGCGACTGAATCCTCTTGCTGGCTAGAGCCCGAAAATCCTGAGGCGCCATGTCGTAGGCACGGCGAAAGGCGCGCGTGAAATCGGAGGCGCTTTTGAAGCCGAGTCCGTAGGCAATTTCGATCACCGCGACGTGCGGATAGCAGATCAGCTCATCGGCCGCGCGGCGTAGCCTCAGGTTTCGGATATAAGCGCCAAGCCCGCCTTCGTGCTGAAACAGGCGATACAGGGTTGGGCGGGTAAGTTGAAGCGCATTGAGCACGCTTTCAGGCGAGAGGTCACTTTCAGTGAGGTGCGCCTGAATATAGCGCCGTACCTGACCGAACATGGCAGCCCGAGCTGCAGCGCGCGCGTCGCCGCTCAGGCCCGCCTGCCGTCCAAACGCTGCGACAAGGAGTTCCGCCGCCGCGCGTATTGCGCCGTCCACTTCCGAGGCATTCAGGCTCGCGATTCTCCGGCTGAGCGTCGCAACGTGATCGATGATCAGTGGCACGAGCGGCATCGATGTGTGGAGCATACGGCCATGGACGGCCTCCGGATCAGGAAAGACTTCCTGCACCAACGCAGCCGGCACGAAAAAGGTGATGACCCTGCATGCCAGGCGTTGCATTCGAATGGGTTGGTTCATATCGAGTGCAAGGATGCTGGCGGGCGATTGCGCGCTATCGCGCTGCGAGGTGCGCACGGTGACGTTCTGAACGGCACCCTCCAGAAACACGTGAAAGACGAAGTCGCGTACCCGGTCTGTCGAGATCCGCGTCTGTGAGCGCTCGAGCATGAGGAGGTCCGACCGGCAGTCCGTAAATACAAGGTCGCCCACCTGATAGCGGTCGATTGAAGCCTGAAACGGCTTCTCGAGGTCGGATCGCGAGGGCAGCACGTCGATAAGATGACCCACCCGATCCCGCCAGGCGAGCAAGCGCCGTTGTGGCGGTTCGCCCCGCACGCTGAAATGATTGTGGGCAATGCCGTGATCAAGCGGACGGAAGGCATCGACCGTGGGTACGCGGGAGGTCATGTGGAGAAGCCTTTGCTGAAATGCGCCTGAAAGTCTTCTGGAATAGACGCACTGAGAATCTAACCGAAAATCTGCCCGTCGTGAATTTTTTGAAAAGACCTGCTTCGAATCGAGGAAAGTCAGCGATCGAAAGGCAACTCGCACTGCGTTGGGACTGCGGCAGATGCGGTAGTCGAGGCGGGCTCAAGAGAGCCAATGCGTACACCGATGAGGCGGATCCTCCGATCCAGCGACACCCGCTTCAGGCATTCGCCGACGGCTCGCCGGATAGCCACGGCATCCGCCACCGGTTCCGGGAGAGAGAGGTCGCGAGTAACGATCTTGAAGTCGGCGAACTTGATTTTCAGGCCTACCGTTCGGCCGCGATACCCTTTGCGCTGAAGATCCTCCGTGACCCGCTCGCAAAGACGTGTCAGCGCCGGCGTCAGGGTGGCGCGGTCGCGGGTGACATGCATGTCGCGCTCGAACGTGGTTTCCCGGCTCATGGACTTGGGTTCCGAGGAAACCACGACGGCGCGCTCGTCGAGGCCTCGTGCGATTCTGGCCAGCCACGCGGCGTACGTTCGCCCGAAGTGTTCCTGCAATAGCCCGAGGTCCGCCGAAGCCAGTTCGCCGACCGTTACGATCCCAATGCTCGCCAGACGCTCGCTTGCACGCGGGCCGATTCCATTGACTTTCTTTGCCGGAAGCGGCCAGATGCGCGACTCGAGGTCCTCCATCGTGAGTATCGTGAGACCGTTCGGCTTGTCCAGTTCCGAGCCGATTTTGGCGAGCAGCTTGTTCGGTGCGATGGCAATAGAGCAAGTGAGGCGGGTCGCCTCGTGCACCGCCGCCTTGATCCGGCTGCCGAGTTCGCGCGATTCGCCATCGATGCCTGTGATGTCGATATAGATCTCGTCGATGCCGCGGTCTTCGATCTGGTCCGTGAACGTGCGAACCGCATCCTTGAATTGCCGCGAATAGCGCCGGTACGAATCAAAATCGGTAGGCAGGAGAATGGCGTCGGGCGCGAGCTGCGCGGCCTTCATCATGCCCATTGCAGAGAAAACGCCGAGGGCGCGTGCTTCGTAGGTGGAAGTCGTGACGACACCGCGGCCCACATAGTCGCGCAGCCGGGCAAAGCGGCGCGTGCCGTCGGCCAGGACTTCTGGTGCCGCATTGCGTCCGCCGCCGATCACGACGGGTTTGCCGCGCAATTCGGGGTAGCGCAGCAGTTCAACGGACGCATAAAAGGCGTCCATGTCGAGATGCGCAATGCGGCGTGGTCGGTGGCTTGTCACGTTGCAATTACTGTGGATTCGGCCGGGCGGCCCCTGAGCGTTAGCGCCGTAATGCAGTGCCCGAACGCTGATGCCATACAAAGTACTGTATGTTTGCACAGTATTCTACCGCATGCTCCCGGCCGCGCCGCGAACTTCCTTCGGCGAGAAAGGATCGTCGTTGTGTCGCGCCAACGGGGGGATTTCGATGATCAATTCGAACGTGCGCGAGAGTGCGAGAGGGTGCGCGAGGATGCAGACAACGAGTAAGAAAAAAGACGGATCGAAGTGGAGGGACGAGCAACGCTAATCGGGAGTGTGCGTTTTATTGTGTCGGAGCGATCGGTGCGGTTCGGCTCGAAAGACGGGATAGCGAGGAAGCTATTCGCGACGATGCTTATGAGCGCAATTCGAACGCGGTGTTTCGTGAGTTGATCTGAAATAGACAGTAATCTTTCTCACTGCGGGATCAAAGTAATTCGGCACTAAACGTTGTATTCGTCGTCCAATGTGGCATAGTGCGAAAAACTATCTTTTCAAAGGAAAAACCACGAATGGCTACGCTCCAATCAATTCAGGCAAGAATCGCAAAGCTGCAGGCTCAAGCAGAATCGCTGGCGACAACGAAATCGACGGTGGTGCTCGAGAAGATTCGCGGCCTGATGGACAAACACGCAGTGACTCTGGCCGATATTGAAGCATTCGTTGGCAAACGGCGCGGCCGCAAGCCGGGAACGGCCGTTGCGGCGAAGCAGGGCTCGTCGGCTGCGAAATATGTCGATCCGAAAACTGGCGCGACCTGGACTGGCCACGGCCGTGCGCCTGCATGGATCGCCAATGCAAAGGACCGAAGCAAGTTCCTGATTGCAGGCGGCGCACCGAAATCGGCTGCTGCTGTGAAAACGCCTAAGGCGGGTAACTACGTGCGCGGACCGCAGCCGCCGAAATATCGCGACCCGAAAACCGGCGCGACGTGGTCCGGCCGTGGTACCGCACCGGCATGGCTCGCTGGCGCGAAGGATCGGTCGAAGTTTTTGATTGAAAAGGCTGAACCTGTGGCAAAGACGGCGAAGACGGCCAAGGCGGCCAAAGCGCCGGCAGCGAAGAAAGCCGCTGCGAAAAAGAATACGGCAACCAGGAAGGCGGCTGCCAGGAAGGTTTCGGTGAAGACGGCAGCGCCGGCACGCAAGGCTGCTGCGAAGAACGGTGCAGCGGCGAAATCACCTGTCACACGAAAGGCCCGTGCGCCGAAGCTCGTGGTGAAGTCAGCGGCGCCTGCTGAGGTTGCCGCGCCCCAGCAGACCACTGAAGCAGCGACCACGGCCGCTGCAGCCTAAGCGCCAAGTACCGGGCCCTGGAAGTGTGCTTCCGGCCCGGTTCAATCCTGGCTCCGCCTGGCGCGAACCTCTTGAATACATGCACGGTTGCCGGCATTGACGTGGGCGGGGACAAGAAGGGCTGCCATCTGGTCGTTCTGGAAGGCAATCGCGCTTTCCGGCCTGCGGATGCGAAAACACCGCAAGAGATGCTGCAAGCGTGCCTCGAGTACGGCGTCCAGGCCGTCGGCATCGACGCGCCGTGCCAATGGAGTGTTGAAGGCGAAGGGCGGCTCGCGGAGAGGGAACTTGCGAGTCAACGCATCTTTTCCTTTGCCACGCCAACTCGAAAACGGGCAGATGAGAGCCCGAGTCGCTTCTACCGGTGGATGTTCAACGGAGAGGCGATTTACGAAGCCTTTTCTTCCGCTTATCCGCTCCTGGCAACCCGCGATTTCAAGGGCGGCCGTGTTAGCTTCGAAACGTTTCCCCATGCGGTGACCTGTGCTCTCAGGGGCAAGGAGGGAACGTCTGCGAAGGAGAAGCGCCGGCAGCGGCCGAAGGTGCTCGAAGACGCGAAGATCGACGCTTCAAGCTTGAAATCGATTGACGACGTCGATGCCGCGCTGTGTGCGCTGACCGCAAGATACCTGGTCGAGGGGCGGACGTTTGCCTACGGCGATGTGCGAGGCGGTTTCATTCATGTACCGATTCCATCGTAAGTGAATACGTGAAATCAATTACTTAGCATGACTATTTATTGACGAGACCAATGCTTGCCGAATTCAATTTTCTGACCCTTCGCCTGCGTGGCGGCACCCAATAGGAGGCAAGGGCATGTGCCAGTCGGCTATAGTGGAGTGAGGTGAACATCCCCTCTACCGATTGATGGAGGGGCGGGCTTGTTTGTCACAAGGGCAATAACGGTAATGGACTCGAGCACCGAATTTTCCTATTTCGCGTACGGCTCCAACATGTCGGTACGACGCCTCGTCGTGAGGCTTCCGTCAGCAAGGGTGGTCACCACGGGGTTCGTGACTGGCTACAAGCTCACGTTCGACAAATTGAGCAAAAAGGATGGCTCGGGAAAATGCGATTGTGAGTACACCGGAAACGCCAATGACCGGGTCTATGGCGTCATTTTCTCGGTGGTGCGTGGCGAAAGGGAGGCGCTCGACGGATTCGAAGGGGCAGGTAAGGGCTACGAGCCTTTGAGTGTCCGGGTCGAGACCGCAGCCGTCGGAGTGTATGCACTGACTTACGTCGCCACGAAGAAACAAACTGGCCTGCAGCCGTACCACTGGTACAAGCAACATGTATTGGTGGGCGCGAGGGAGGCAAACTTGCCCGAAGATTACGTGCGGGCCATTGAGGCAATTGTCTCTATCGACGACCCTGACTCTGCGCGAACCGAGTCGGAGCTTCGGGCTTACTCGGCTACTTGATTAGCCCGCGGCCTCGCAATCAAAGTTGTCCGGGGTACTCCGCCACGCAGCAGTCTGTTTACCTGCGAGACCCAGGGAAGCGGAGCCCCGTTGGCCGTGTTAATAGCGGTGGTAGTAACCGCCTGCAGGTACAACGATGCAGCCGCTCAACGCGGTTCCGAGACATACAGCCAGCAGCGCCAGCGCTAAAATTCGTTTCATACATTCCTCACTTGTCGGTAGTAGAGGCAATATATTTGGAGCGCAAATTACGGGTGTGTTTGTGTGTAACGAGACGTGTAATCTGCAACATCTGCCCGTTCACGAATGCTCCCGGTCGCCCTGTCTCACGCGAAATATCCGGTTTCAGAACTCACAACTCTTCAGTCAACATCGTGGTCGTCCGTGCCGTTGAGGAGGTGAACGGCGAGAAGCCGTCCCTTCAACGGAATCGGAGACGAACATGCACAACGTTGTCTACAGAATCGCGGCGGTTACTGTACTTGCTTTGTCATTCGCGGGCACCGCGTCGGCGCAGACTCACTGGGATGCAACGCACCCACGTCGCGCAGAAGTCAATCACCGCCTGGCGAATCAGGACCGACGCATTCACCAGGAAGTGCGCGAAGGGGAAATGTCGCACGCCAGGCGGCGAGACTCCATCGAGACGACCATCAGATTCGGCAAGAGGAGCGCGATATGGCAAGCCAGAACGGCAGCCATATCAGCCGGCGAGAGGACTACGTGCTAAACCAGCAGGAGAATCACGTGAGCCGACAAATCGGCCAGTGACGTTTTCGCCGACGGTAAGCAAGCCTCGAACTGGGGAAGCCGATTCGCTCTCCCCAGCCTCGGCAGCCCTCACGAGCCGAAGGGGAACATGAAAAGCACGATTGAAAAGTCTCAGCGCCGCGGCCGATTTCTCAGGAAAGTCGCGTTTGCGAGGGATAGGGCAGACCAGCATCGCTTGTGACAGGGCAAGAATCGCTTGTCGCCCACCAACATCTGTCCCGACTTGCAACATCAGGCAACACGAGTGGTAACATTTGTTGTCACCCACTGCCCGAGCGACGCATGCCAGACAGTTTCGACCAGCTCGCCGCGCTGATCCGCGCGCGTTTCTCCGACTTGAGCCCCCAGTTCCAGACTGGGGCCGCCTTTTTGCTCGACCACCCCGACGAAGTGGCGGTCTCGTCCATGCGCAAGGTCGCCGAGCGCGCGAACGTGCAACCCGCTTCACTCGTGCGGCTTTCCCAGCAACTGGGCTTTCCTGGCTGGAACGAGCTGCGCGACCTGTTCGTCGCGCGGGTACGCACGCGGCCGGAGCCGCTTTCCTCGCGGGCCCGTACGCTCGTGGCGGGCAGCGCGAAGGACGGTCTTGCGCGCGACCTGCTCGTGGCGCAGCAGCACAATCTGGAGGCGAGCGCCGCCCACAACACACGTTCGATGGTCGAGGCGGCGCGCGTCCTGCGCCGCGCGAAGCATGTGCACGTGGCGGGCTTTCGCTCGTGCTATGCGGTGGCGTTCGGGCTCGTCTACGGTTACCGGCTGTTCCGGCCTTCGGTCTCGCTGCTGAATGGCGAGGCAGGCACACTGGAGATGCAGTTGCTTGGCATCGAGCGCGACAGCGCAACGATTGTTGTCAGCTTCGCGCCGTACTCGGTCGAGGCGGTGCGCGTGGCCGAGGCCGCGCTCGCCAAGGGCAGCCGCCTGATCGCGATTACCGACAGCGCCGTCTCGCCCATCGCGCTGAACGCCGACAAGGCGCTGATCTTCACGCACGAAAGCCCGTCGTTTTTCCCTTCGCTCGTGGCTGCGACGGCGCTGGCCGAGTCGCTCGTCGCCCATCTGCTGGCTCTCGAAGGCTCGGGCGCGATCGCGCAACTCGAACAGGCCGAGCGTACGCTGAACGCGCGCGGCGCTTACGTGCCCTGAGCGCGCCGGGCGCGCCGCCCCGCCGCGTCATTTCTCACACTCGCTGTCCCGCTGCCGGATGCCGTTGCAAAACGGCATCCGGCTTTGTTTGGCCTGGGTCAATCGCATTTGTTGTAATAAATATTTAAATTGACAACATATGTTGTTGAGGCGTATAAAACGCACTACAGGAAGACCCATAGCGGTAGCGAAGCGAGAAAATCGATGCAGGAACGCAAGAATTTCCGGGGGCCGGCCATCCGGGTAGCCGGCTCGCCCGAGGTGATCGGGCGGCAGCTCGGCGCACACGTGAAACCGATCTTTGCCGACTACATGGCGCAAAGCAGCGCCTGGCAGGCGGTGAGCCGTTGGCGCGGCAGCGCGTTCGCGCAGCAGTTGCGCGCCGCAGCCGAGCAGCATTTCCCGGCCTATGTCGCGGAAATCGACGCCATGGCGCAGGCGCTGGACTGGCCCGCAGACGACCTGTTCCTCTGGAATTGCCGCGGCGAGTTGATCCACAACGCGCCGGACGGCTGCACGACGCTTGCCGCACGCATGCCTGCGTCCGCCCTCATTGCACACAACGAAGACGGCGACCCATGGCTGCATGGCCGCTGCAGTGTGGTCGAGGTCGAACCCGAAGGAAAGCCCGGTTTCGTAAGCTTTTACTACCCGGGCTCGCTGCCGGGGCATACCTTCGCGGCCACCCGCGCGGGACTGGCGCAAGCGATCAACAACGTGCGAATCCGCGAGCCGCGCGCGGGTGTGCCGCGCATGATTCTCGCGCGCGCCGTGCTCGATAGCGCGACGCTGGAAGATGCCCTCGCGCTGCTGCGCGACACGCCGCGCGCGAGCGGCTTCCACCACACGATTGGCGGGACCGACGAGGCGGGCGAGGTGCGCGTGTATAGCGTCGAGGCGACCGCGCAGCGCTCTTCGGCGCGCGAAGTGAGCGCGCCCTCGGGCCACGCGAATCACCTCATCCACACGGGCTGCGAGCGTGAGGCGCAAATCGTCACCGATTCGTCTCGCGATCGCCAGATCCGCCTCGCCGAACTGTTGCCCGCGCTTGGCGCGCAGCCCGACGGCGCGGCCTTCGTGCAGGCGCTTCAGGATCGCGCGGGCGCCGGCCTGCCGATCTTCCGCGACGACCCGCACGACCCCGACGGCGAAAACACGCTAGCCACGGCCTGCATGCGGATCGAACCGCGCGGCGTGGCGTTCGATGTCTGGCAGGGCGCCGAGCGCGTGCTCGGCCTCTTCATCGATTCGAACGCGCGCCATGTCGACGGCGCGACCCGTTAATCATTCACGGATTTCATCGAGGACACATATGACCAAGGTGTTTCACAGGATGCCGAAGCAAACCTTGCCCGTCGCGGTGGCGGGCGAGGGTATCGAAATCATCGATTCCACCGGCAAGCGCTACATCGACGCAAGCGGCGGCGCCGCCGTCTCGTGCCTCGGCCACAGCAACCAGCGCGTGATCGAGGCGATCAAGCGTCAGGCGCAACAACTGCCGTACGCGCACACCTCGTTCTTCACGACCGACGCCTCGGAGCAACTGGCCGACCACCTCATCGCCGCCGCGCCCAAGGGGCTCGACCATGTGTACTTCGTGTCGGGCGGTTCGGAGGCGATCGAGGCCGCGCTCAAACTCGCGCGTCAGTACTTCGTGGAAAAGGGCGAGCTTGCGCGCCGCCATTTCATTGCGCGCCGCCAGAGCTACCACGGCAACACGCTCGGCGCACTCGCGATTGGCGGCAATGCGTGGCGCCGCGAGCCGTTCCTGCCGATCCTGATCGAATCGCATCATGTGAGCGCGTGCTACGCGTACCGCGAGCGCCACGAGGGCGAAACCGATGAGGCCTACGCGCAGCGTCTGGCCGACGAACTGGAGCAGAAGATTCTCGAGCTCGGCCCGGACACGGTCGCGGCCTTCGTCGCGGAGACCGTGGTGGGCGCAACGGCCGGCGCGGTGCCGCCTGTGCGCGAATACTTTCGCAAGATCCGCGCGGTGTGCGACCGCTACGGCGTGCTGCTGATCCTCGACGAGATCATGTCGGGCATGGGCCGCACCGGCTTTCTGTTCGCCTGCGAGGAGGACGGCGTGGCGCCCGACCTGCTGACGATCGCAAAGGGCCTGGGCGCAGGCTACCAGCCGATCGGGGCGACGCTCGTGAGCCAGCGCATCTACGAGACGATCGTGGGCGGCAGCGGCTACTTCCAGCACGGCCACACCTATCTCGGCCACGCCACGGCATGCGCGGCGGCGCTCGAAGTGCAGCGCGTGATCGCCGAAGAGAAACTGCTCGACAACGTGCTCGCCCGCGGCGAGCAACTGCGCACGCTTCTGCGCGAACGTTATGCGGACCATCCGTATGTAGGCGACGTGCGCGGCCGCGGCCTTTTCGTGGGCGTCGAACTGGTGAAGGACCGCGCCACGAAGGCGACCTTCGACCCGGCGCTCAAGCTGCATGCGGCAATCAAGCGCGAGGCATTCGCGCGCGGACTGATGGTCTATCCGATGGGCGGCACCGTGGACGGACGCAACGGCGATCATGTCCTGCTCGCGCCGCCGTTCATCTGCACCGGGCAGAACATCGACACGATCGTCGAGCGGCTTGCCGCCGCGCTCGACAGTGCGCTCGACGCAACGGGTGTGGCGCGCCCGGCGTAAGCTTCGCTGTATGCGACTGATCTGCAACTAACTGTCCGCCGCCAACCGCGACCGCAAACGGTCGCGCGCGACCGGCTATGACCTCCAACGGAGTCAATCGATGACACAAAACCCGACCTCGCGTCTTCCCGCATTCGACGCCGCCCAGGCGTCGCCAGAGCAGAAGGCCGTGCTGGACGAGATTCTTTCCGGTCCGCGCGGCAACCTCAACGGCCCGTTCCTCGGCTGGATCCATAGCCCGGAACTGGCGCAGCATGCGCAGCGCCTGGGCGCGTTCTGCCGCTACCAGACCGGCTTGTCGCTGCGGCTCTCAGAACTGGCGATTCTCGTCACGGCCGCGCGCTGGCAGGCGCAGGCCGAGTGGTACATCCACTATCCCATCGCGCTGAAGGCGGGCGTGCCCGAGGCGCTGGCCGAGCAGATCCGCTCGGGCGCCACGCCGCAGTTCGACGAGCCCGACGACGCGCTGATCTACGCATTCACGACCGAGCTGTACGACGCAAAGCGCGTGTCCGATGCGACATACGCGCGCGCCGTCGAGCGCTTTGGCCACAAGACCACGATCAATCTGGTCGGACTGCTTGGCTACTACGCGCTCGTCGCGATGACGCTCAACGTCTTCGACATGCGCGCCGAAGGCCAGACGACGCTGCCGTTCTCCGAATAAGCGTGGCCTGAGCGTGCCTCCCGCACGCGCAGCCCCATCCGGTTTTGCCGGATGGGGCTTTTTTTTGCATTGCACTGAAAATCCATTTAAGTGACAGCCGTATTTCAATCGCATAATCCTTGAAATCCGCGGCTAAAACATGAGGATTCGCGCGCGACCGCGAAGTTCGAGTGTGGGTTCGGGCGAATTAATCGAACGGACGGTTTATTGACGCAGAAAACGTTTCCACTCGCTCTGGCTGGGCTTACGGTTTCCGGCCGCAATCGTTAATACTGCAGCACAGTCGCCATGTTTATTGCGGTTGCAGCGCCGCATTTTCCGGTCGCGGGTTTGAAATAATATGACTGTTTCGCGGGGAAATCTTCCCGGTACCTTTTCCCAGCCACGTACGGCCTTCCGCGTAAATTGTGCGGCACAGGATAAACGGCGGTTTTGCCGCGCACCGAATAACAGGGTTTTCAGCAGGTTTATTGGAAATCGCTTGCGCGCATTAAATCGAGTTGTTAGTCTTGCCAAACTTATTAAAGACCGCCCCATTCTCATTATCGAAAGGGCGGTAGGGAGCCGGGGGTGCTAACCCGCCCGGGGTTTTTCTCTGTGCGACTTTTTAACGGGGAACATCATGCTTGATACGACCATCGACGTAGCCGAAAAGCCGCTCGCTGCCATGGCCGGAATTGGCGACGTTGTCACCCTGAAATCGGGCGGTCCGCGCATGACTGTTATGTATGCCGGCCCGGTTGGCTTTGCCAGTGGTCACTGGCTGATCTGTCAGTGGTTCGACGAGCACGGCGAGCTTCGCCAGGACATGTTCGCCCAGGACATGGTGCAGATCGAACCCCGCTCGATTCCCGCGGCATTCGTCAAAATGCGCAGCCCGGCTGGCGGAAGGGCCTTCGGCGGGATCTGAAGCCTGGAACCAGGCAAACCTGCGAGCGCTTACACGCGCCCAGACACATGCAAAGACTCGGCCGGGCCAGATGCGCCCGGCCGTTTGCTTTAGCGCTGGCCTTCGGCGGCGATACGTACGGCGAGCCCGGCGAGCACCGTGCCCATGAGCCAGCGCTGAAGCTTGAGCCAGCCCGGCCGGTCGCCGAGAAACGTTGCAATCGTGCCCGCCGTCATCGCAACGGCGGCGTTCACGCTGATCGAAAGCGCAATCTGCACGCTGCCGAGCACGATGGACTGCGCGAGCACGCTGCCGTGATGCGGGTCGATGAACTGCGGCAGCAGCGACAAATACAGAATGGCGATTTTCGGGTTCAACAGGTTCGTAACGAAGCCCATGAGAAAGAGCTTGCGCGGGCGGTCGGCGGGCAGGTCTCGCACCTGGAACGGCGAGCGGCCGCCCGGCTTGAGCGCCTGCCATGCGAGCCAGAACAGGTAGAGCGCGCCGCCCAGCCGAAGGGCGTCGTAGGCGAACGGCACGGCCATGAGCAATGCGGTAATGCCGAATGCAGCGCACAGCATGTAGAACACGAAACCGAGCGCGACCCCGCCCAGCGAGATCAGGCCCGCCTTGCGGCCCTGGCAGATCGAGCGCGAGATGAGGTAGATCATGTTGGGTCCAGGCGTGAGCGCCATGCCGAGTGCGACGGCGGCAAAGGCGAGCAGCGGGGCGGCGTGTGGCATGACGGGGCTCCGTGTTGGGCGTGGCTGATGAGTTCGGTGATTATTTCATGCGAGGGCGGCGCGCGCTCGCCGTGGCCTGCAACGTTGGCCAGACGGATAAGCCTCAATGCGGGGAGCGCTTGCTTTCCGCGGTTCGCGTGTCACGCGCCTGGACCCGATCGTCGAGCCGGCGCGAGAAGAGCAGCATGCCCAGCCGGCGGCTGCGGACCTTGGTCTGCCCGCCGAGATCCTTCGGCGGATTCGGCTGAAGGGCCCAGAAGAGCGCCAGCAGCCAGCCGAGCAGGGTCCAGCCGAGCACAGCATTGAAGACCGCGATAACCAGCAGATCGTGACGCTGGCGCCGGTCGGCGATCAGCGCGGGGAGAAAGTAGAGCGCGACCACCGCTGCGAGAACGACGATCTCGAAGACGGAACGGCTCACCATATTTCATTCTCCAGAAAAAAGGGCGGAATATGCTCGATTCATCATTGTCGCGCGGATCGGCCCTGAGCGCACGCCATGCCTTGACCGGACGGCCAACGGTGGACGCGAGGGGTGTCGGCGGGCAAGGGTTCGGGTCTATCATCGAGCTTTTCATCGCAGGGAACCGACACTATGATCTCCGACTCGTCCGAGGCCACCCGCCAACTCGACCACGACGAATTGCGCGCCTTCGTAGAACGTAAATGGCACGACGAGATCGTGCCCGCGTTGACCGATTACATTGCGGTGCCCGCCAAGAGTCCGGCATTCGACCCGCAGTGGGCGCAGCACGGTTATCTCGAGCGCGTCGTGCAGGAGGCCGCGAAGTGGGCGGAGCAGCAGCCGGTGCGTGGTCTGAAGCTGGAGATCGTGCGCCTGCCGGGTCGCACGCCGGTGATTTTCTTCGAGGCGCCCGCCACGCGCTCGGGCAGCAGCGAGACGGTCGTGCTCTACGGCCACCTCGACAAGCAGCCGGAATTCGCCGGCTGGCGCAACGACCTCGGCCCCTGGACGCCGAAGCTCGAGGACGGTCGCCTCTACGGCCGCGGCGGCGCTGACGATGGCTACGCCATCTATGCGAGCGTGACGGCGCTCGCCGCGCTCGACGCACAAGGCATCGAGCGTCCGCGCTGTGTGGGCCTCATCGAAACCTGCGAGGAGTCGGGCAGCTACGACCTGCTGCCTTATGTCGATGCGCTGCGCGAGCGGCTCGGCAACGTCGGTCTCGTCGTTTGTCTCGATTCGGGTGCTGGCAATTACGATCAGCTATGGCTTACGACGTCGCTGCGCGGGCTCGTGGCGGGCGACCTCGAAGTCGAAGTGCTCGAGGAAGGCATTCACTCGGGCTCTTACGGCGGCATTGCGCCGTCCAGCTTCCGCGTGATGCGGCAGCTCTTCGAGCGCCTCGAAGACGCCGCGAGCGGCACGCTGCTCCCCAAGGGCTTTCATTGCGCGATTCCCTCGCAGCGCCTGAGCGAAGCCGAGGCCACAGCGAAGATCCTTGGCGAAGGCGTCTGGAAGACGATGCCGTGGGCATGCGGTCAGGACGGCCGGCGCGTGCTGCCCACCACCACGGACCCGCAGCAGGCGCTGCTCGATTCCACCTGGCGGCCCTCGCTTTCGGTCACGGGCGCGGCGGGCCTGCCCGCACTCGCCGACGCCGGCAACGTGCTGCGGCCGCGCACGGCGTTCAAGCTCTCGCTGCGTTTGCCGCCGCTAGTCGAGGCTTCGAAGGCCGTGGCCGAACTGAAGGCGCTGCTCGAACTCGATCCGCCGTATAACGCGAAAGTCACCTTTAAGCCGGACGCGGGCGCGGCCAATGGCTGGAGCGCGCCGGAACTCGCGCCGTGGCTATCCGACGCGCTCAACGCCGCCTCGCGCACGCATTTCGGCGCGGACTGCGCGTATCTCGGCCAGGGCGGCACGATCCCGCTCATGAACGTGCTGCAAGCGGGCTTTCCCAAGTCGCAGTTCATGGTGTGCGGGGTCCTCGGGCCGAAGTCCAACGCGCACGGGCCGAACGAGTTCCTGCATGTTCCCTACGCGAAGAAACTTACGGCCACGGTGGCCGAAGTGATCGCCGCAGCGCCTTGAGTCTTTAGTGGCGGTGAAGGGAAGGGGCGCCGCTGTCTGCAGGCGGCGCCCCTTCCGCAGCGTGCCCGTCGCCATGGCATGAGCAGTTCTCCTCGTCCATGGGCTGTTCGAGACTCTTCATGATCCCGCATTCGGCGCTGCTGCTCTGGTGGGCATGGCAGCTCTCGCGCAGCGTGCGCAATTGCTGCTCGAGTACGCGCATCGATTCGATCTGCTGGTGAATGCGCTCGATCTGGCTGTCGATCAACTCGTTGACTTCGTCGCAGGGCTGGCTCGGGTCGGCCTGGAAGCGGCGCAGCATGCGGATGTCCGCGAGCCCGATGCCCAGCGACCGGCAATGGCGGATGAAGTTAAGTTGCGCGGCGTGCACGGCCGTGTAGCTGCGATATCCGTTGGTTTCGCGCGCGGGCTCGTCCAGCAGGCCTTCTCGCTCGTAAAAGCGCACCGTTTCGACGTCGCAGTGCGCGAAGCGCGCCAGTTCACCAATTCGCATGGTCGCGGCTCTCCCAAATGACTTGACCCTGTAGTGGCTACAGGCTGTTCAATGATTGTGTCACTTTTGGGAGAAACCGGCTATGAACCAGAGCTACTTGTCGCGGCTCGGCATTGCGCAGCGCTTGCGCGCGCGTGATGAGGAACAGACGGTGGGCTGCGCTCACGGTTCTGGCAGCGTCGCCGGCGCGTGCCGCGGCCACGAGCATGAGCACGAAGATGGCCGCGAGCATGAGCACGATCACGGCGAGGGCCACGATCACGGCCAGGCACATCAGCACGACCACGGCGAGGCCTGCAGTAGCGCGCACGACGCCAAGGTCCAATCCGGCGCCGCTGCGAAGGGCCACACGCACGGCCACGCCTGCTGTCACGACGGCGCACCGCCGCAAAGCCCGCGCCGAGTGGCTCCGGCGCCCGAAGGCACGCGCCGCGCTCGCTGGCGCATCGAAAACATGGATTGCCCGACCGAGGAGCGCCTGATCCGCAACCGGCTCGAGCCCATGCCGGGCGTCGTGCGCCTCGACTTCGACCTGCTCGCGCGCGAGCTGACCGTGCATCATCAACTCGACGATACGCAGCCTGTCGTCGCCGCACTGCGCGCACTCGACATGGCGCCGCGTGCGCTCGACGATAGCGCGGGCGCGCAGGCCGCCCCGCCTGCGTCTGTCGGTCTCGCGCTGCGCCAGAAGCTGTTGCTGGCGGTGAGCGGCGTGGCAGCCGCAGGCGCGGAGGTGCTTGCCTGGAGCACCGGCCGGGAAACCAGCCTGCTCGTACTTGCTTGTGCGGTCATCTCGATTCTGTGTGCGGGGTTGCCCACGCTACGCAAGGGCTGGATCGCGCTGCGCAATTTCACGATCAACATCTATTTCCTGATGTCGCTCGCGTTGATCGGTGCCGTTGCGATCGGCAAATGGCCCGAAGCGGCGATGGTGGTCTTCCTCTTCGCTCTCGCGGAGGAAATCGAGGCGCTTTCGCTCGAACGCGCCCGTCAGGCCATCCGCTCGCTCACCGCGCTCGCCCCCGAAACTGCCGAGGTCTGGCAAGACCGCGAAGGTCCAGCCGGGCAAGGCGAATGGCGCGAGTACGCGGTGGGCGAGGTCGCCGTTGGTTGCCGCATTCGCGTGCGGACCGGCCAGCGCGTGCCGCTCGACGCGCGCGTGATCGCCGGCCGGGCCGCGCTCGATCAGGCGCCGATCACGGGCGAAAGCCTGCCTGTCGACAAGGAGACCGGCGCGGCGCTCTACGCGGGCAGCATCGTCGTCGATGGCGTCGTCGAGGCGATCGTCACCGCGGCTGCGCAGGACAGCACGCTCGCGCGTATCGCCGCGGCGGTGCAGGAGGCGCAGGCGCAACGGGCGCCTACCCAGCGTTTCGTCGACCAGTTTGCGCGCTACTACACGCCGGCCGTGGTCGCGCTCGCCGTGGTCATCGCGCTTGCCGGGCCGCTCGTGTTTGGCGGCGCGTGGAGCGCGTGGCTCTACAAGGCGCTCGTGCTGCTCGTGATCGCGTGCCCGTGCGCGCTCGTCGTCTCGACGCCGGTGACGGTCGTGAGCGGCCTCGCCGCCGCAGCGCGCCACGGCATGCTCGTGAAGGGCGGCGTGTGGCTCGAACGCGGCCGGCTGCTCAAGGCCGTCGCGCTCGACAAGACCGGCACGCTCACGCGCGGCGAGCCTGTCCTGACCGATGCGCTCGCGGCGCCGGTTCGGGCGCTGGCCGCGGCGGGGGAGCGCGGCGAAGTTCAGCCTTCTACGGACGAAGCGCTGCGCATCGCCGCGAGTCTGGACGATGCGAGCACGCACCCTGTCGCCCGTGCGGTGGTCGAAGGCTGGCGGGCGCGTCAGCCGGATGCGCGCCTCTTCGCGGTCGATCAGTTCGCGGTGCTAAACGGTCGCGGCGTGCAAGGCCGCATCGACGGTACGCTCTGGAGCCTCGGCAATCACCGTCTGGTGGAGGAACTGGGGTTGTGCTCGCCCGAACTCGAAGCGCAACTCGCGACGCTGGAGCAGGCGGGCAAGACGGCGATCGTGCTATGTGCGCCGCAGGAGGCCGTCGCCGTGTTCGCCGTGGCCGACGCGCTGCGTGCGGAAAGTGCACCGGCCGTGCGAGCCTTGCGAGCCCTCGGCGTGACGCCCGTGATGCTGACCGGCGACAACGCGTCGACCGCTCGCGCGATTGCCGATCAGCTCAGCATTGACGACGCGCGCGGCAATCTGCTGCCGCAGGACAAGCAGGACGCGATCGCCGCGCTCTCGCAGCAGTACGGCATGGCGGCGATGGTCGGCGACGGCGTGAACGACGCGCCCGCGCTCGCGCGTGCCGACATCGGCTTCGCGATGGGCGCGGCGGGCACCGCGACCGCGCTCGAAACCGCCGACGTCGCGATCATGGACGACGATCCGCGCAAGATCGCCGCGTTCATCGGCCTTTCGCGCAAGACCGCGGGCGTGCTCAAGCAGAACATCACGCTGGCGCTCGGCATCAAGGCCGTGTTCCTCGTGCTCGCGATGGCGGGCGAGGCCACGCTCTGGATGGCCGTGTTCGCCGACGTGGGCGCGAGCCTGCTCGTCGTGGCGAACGGCTTGCGTGTACGCCGGCATTTCGACGGCACGCGCAGCGCGATGAAGCCTTCCGCGTAGACGGCGAACGCAACTAACAGCCAAGCCCGTGAGCGCGCGCCAAACGCGCCTCACCAGGGCTTGGCGAGCCGCGCGCGCAGTTCGGCGCGCGTACTCTCGTCGAACTCGCCGAGAAAGCCGAAGCGGCCGGCAATCAGGGTCGCGACCGGCACGCCGTCGCGGAACACGATGCGGTTGCCGGCGAGCGCCGGCACCTTCTCGCCGGGCAGCAGCGTGCCGAGGAGATTGAGCGGATCGGCGGCGCTCACACAGACGAGCGCCGCGCCTTCTCCCGGTGGCCCGCCTTGTGTCGATCCGCGCCGCCGCACGTCGCGCAAGAGCGCCACGGCTTCGGGCAGTGCGAACTGTTCGCCCGAAATCCCGGTGACGAAGCGTCCGCCGCGCACCTCGCCGCGTGCCTCCATGCGATGCAGCACGCGCAGCAGGTCGCGCCAGGGCGGCAGCCACGCCGCTTCGCGTCCGAGCAGATGCCAGCTGAGCACGCCATAACGGCGCAGCAGCACATTGGCGACGTGCTCCAGCAGATCCGGCTCGGCGGGCGGGCGGCGCGACGTGCTGGCGGTCGTTTGCCTTGTGCGCGCAAGCGACTGTGAGCGCGTACCTGCCGCGATACGTGCATCCGGCTCAGCCGATTCCGCCGCGACGAGCGCCTGCGCATCGGCCATCGCATCGGCCAACGCATCGTTCAACGCGTCGTTCAACTCAACGCGCCGCAGCGTCGCCCAGCGCCCCGCGTCGGCCATGCCGCCTGCGAGCGGCCCGAAGCCGCGCGGCCGGCGCCGGCCGTGATGCGCGCTGCGCTGCGCCGCCGGTTTCACGAGCGCGCGCAGCCCGGCAAAGCTGTCCGCGTTCACGAGGCCCGCCGCCACCAGTTCGCCGAGCGCGTTTTCCAGTTCGACGCCGAGCAGATGCGCATCGGCGGCCAGTTCGTCGAAGAACATCGCGCCATGCCGCAGCAGCGCTTCGTACACACGCCGCGCGCGCGCCGACAGACCCGTGGTGTCGGGCGTGTCGACGAGCGCCATCCAGCGCGCGAGTTCGCGGCGCGCGAGCAGCACGACCGGCGTGTTGCGCACCGTCGATGCGGCCGCCGCGCGCGCAGGCAGCCTGGCCCACGCGAGACGCCCCGAGCGGCACAGCTCATCGAGCAGCATGGGCGTGTAATCGTCGATGCGCGCCGGCAGGATTTCGTCTTCCCACGCAAGCGCCGAGGCTTCCCAGCCTTCGAGCTGGTCGAGCACGGCTGCTAGCGCGTCGCGGCCCGAGCCGCGCGTGCCGGGCGCTACGCGTTGCCACTCGAACAGGAAGCGCATGAAGTCGTGGCGCTCGACTGGCTCGATTTCGCGCCGCAGCTTGCGCACCGTATAGCGGTTAATGCGCGCGAGCAGATGGCGTTCGCACCATTCCTCCTGGCCGCCGTTCATCGCTTGCTGTGTGAAGCGCCCGCGCATCGCGGTGCCTTCGGCTTCGAGGCGCGTGAGCGCGAGCGCCGCCACGCTTGCTTCCAGGGCGAGCGGCCGCGCCACCTGCGCGACCGTGAGCGGCCCGAAGCCCGACAGCCGCGCGCGCACGATCTCCACGAGCGCCGCGTCTTCGGTCCACGTCTCCGCGTATTCAGGAGGCGGCGTGAGCGGCGGCTCGCACTGCGCCTGCGGATAGATCGCCCGCACGCACGCAAGCCTCTCGATGCCGACCCACAGCGCGTCGTGTTCCGCGACCGGCAGCCGCGTGGCGCGGCCTGCCGCCGCCAGATCGGCGAGCCACGCGAGCCACTGGGGCTCTTGCTGCGCTTCGCTTTCGGCCAGCACGCCGAGGCTCGTGAGCGCGTCGTGCATTTCGTCGGCGTCGCGCACTTGGGGCCAGGCTTCCTCGCGCACGCTCGCGATCGCTTCGGGGGCCAGCGCACCGAGATCGTCGGTGGATTCCGGGTCGCTCCAGCGGCGCGACAGCACGGCCTGAGTGCGGCGTTCCTCGATCGGGGCGTCGTCGAGGAACGCATACGGGCGCGCGGTGAGGATCTCGGCCGCGAGCGGCGAGGGCGCGGGCAACTCGCGCACCACGAGCTTCAGCTCGCCCGCCTCGATACGCCGCAGCAGCGCGATCCATGCTTCGGTATCCATAGCATCGTGCAGGCAGTCGTCGAGCGTCTGGTCGACGAGCGGATGACGCGGTACTTCACGCTCGCCCGCGATGTTCTCGACGCACGCCACCTGGTCCGGAAACACGGCCGCGAGCAGGTCTTCGCTGCGCATGCGCTGGATCTGCGGCGGCGTCTTGCGCCCGCTGGTCTGGCGCGGCAGCGCGAGCGACGTAGTGGCGTTCCAGCGCCAGCGCACACCGAAGAGCGGTGCGTCGAGCAGCGCCTGCACGAGCAGATGCTCCGCGGAATTCGAATGCAGATAGCGCCACACCTCGTCCAGCGCGAAGCTGTGCGCGCCGGTGAGCGAGAGGATGATGGCGTCCTCGGTCGCGGCGGCCTGCAGCTCGAAGTTGAACTGGCGGCAAAAGCGCTTGCGAAGCGCCAGGCCCCACGCGCGGTTCAGGCGGCTGCCGAACGGCGTGTGGATCACGAGCTGCGTGCCGCCCGCCTCGTCGAAGAAGCGCTCCATGACGAGCGTGTCCTGGGTGGGCAACACCGTGAGCGCGGCGCGGGCGCGCGCAAGGTATTCGACGATCTGGCGCGCCGCGGCATCGTCGATCTCGAGCGAGGCCGCGAGCGCAGCCGTGGCGCGATCGACCACGGCGGGCGACGCAGCATCATCTGGCGCGCCAGCGGTTGCGCTCGCATCGATCAATGCGGCTTCCACCTGCTTGCGCAGGCGCGAAATCGCGAACGAAAGCTCGTCGCTGCGGCCTGGCGCCTCGCCTAGCCAGAACGGAATGTTGGGCGGCTGCCCCTGGGCGTCTTCCACGCGCACACGGCCCGCCTCGATGCGCAGAATCCGGTACGACGCGTTGCCGAGCTGGAACACGTCGCCCGCAAGGCTTTCGACGGCGAAGTCCTCGTTGACGGTGCCGATCTGCACGCCTTGCGGCTCCAGCAGCACCGAGTAGTCGGCATTGTCGGGAATCGTGCCGCCCGAAGTGAGCGCAACGAGCCGCGCACCGCGCCGTGCGCGCAGCGTGTGACTCACCACGTCGCGATGCAGATACGCGGCGCGCGGTCCGTGGCGGCTCGTGTAGCCCTCGGCGAGCATGCGCAGCACGGCGTCGAACTGCGCGCGTTCGAGCGCGGCCCACGGCGTGGCGCGCCGCGCGAGCGCGTAGAGGGCGTCTTCTTCCCAGGCCTCGCAGGCCACTTCCGCGACGATCTGCTGCGCTAGCACGTCGAGCGGCGCATGCGGCGGCGCGAGGCGATCGAGTTCGCCGCGCCGCACGCTATCGAGCAGCGCCGCGCATTCGATCAGGTCGTCGCGCGAAGTGGGGAAGAGCCGCCCCTTCGGCACGCCGCCGACCTGGTGCCCCGAGCGCCCGACGCGCTGCAGGAAGGCCGCGATCGAGCGCGGCGAGCCGATCTGGCACACGAGATCGACGTCGCCGATATCGATGCCCAGTTCGAGCGACGCCGTCGCCACGAGCACGCGCAGATCGCCGCTCTTGAGCCGCTGCTCGGCGAGAAAACGATGCTCGCGCGCGAGACTGCCGTGGTGTGCGGCCACGGCTTCGGCGCCAAGGCGGTCGGAGAGATGGCGCGCCACGCGCTCGGCCATGCGGCGCGTGTTGACGAACACGAGCGTCGTGCGATGCATGGCGACGAGTTCGGCCATGCGGTCGTATACGCGCTCCCACACGTCGTTCGCCATCACGGCTTCGAGCGGCACGGGCGGCATTTCGATCGCTAGATCGCGCTTGCGCGTGTGGCCTACGTCGACGATCTCGCAGGCGGGCGCGTTGGCGGCCGGATCTTGCGCCGCCTCGCCCATGCCGACCAAAAAGCGCGCGACGGTTTCGATCGGCTTTTGCGTGGCCGAAAGCCCGATGCGCAGCAGGCGCGCGCCGCACAACGCGTCGAGCCGCTCGAGGCTCAGCGCGAGATGGCAGCCGCGTTTGTTGCCCGCAAGCGCGTGAATTTCGTCGACGATCACGCTGCGCGCGCTCGCCAGCATGCGCCGGCCCGACTCGGAGCCGAGCAGCACGTAGAGCGATTCGGGCGTCGTGACGAGAATGTGCGGTGCGCGCTTTCGGAGCGCCGCACGCTCGGGCTGCGGCGTGTCGCCGGTGCGCACCGCCGTGCGGATGTCGACGGGCGGCAAGCCGAGTCGCGCGAGTTCCGCGCCGATGCCTTCCAGCGGCCGTTCGAGATTCAGCCGGATGTCGTTGGAGAGCGCCTTGAGCGGCGACACGTAGACGACGAGCGTCGTGTCGGGCAGCGCGCCGCCGTTCGCGAGGCCTTCGCGCACCAGTTCGTCGAGCGCGGCGAGAAACGCGGTGAGCGTCTTGCCCGAGCCCGTTGGGGCGGCCACCAGCGTCGCGCGCCGGCTCGCGATGAGCGGCCATGCGGCGCGCTGCGCGGCAGTGGGCGCGTCGAAGCTGCGCCGGAACCAGCCGGCGACGGCCGGATGAAAGCGCGCGAGCACGTCACCGTCCGGCCTGGCGGCGGCCTCGGGCGCGTGCGGATCGGATACGGGCGAAGACGGTGTCATGCGCGGTGTCATGCGGAAATCAGGCGGCGTAGAAGGCAGCGTTGCACGCCTGCCAGTCTCGCAGCTTTCGTGCGCGCCTGCCTGACGAGAGAGAGGCGCGGGACGGGCTGGGTGCGGGCCGACGTTCGGCAAGCGTAGCGCGAACGCAGTATCCTCGCCGCGTTGGCTTTTCCCTCGAACCACGACGGAGTCACACCATGCGTTACAACCCCCTCGGCCGCACCGGCCTGTTTGTTTCGGAACTCTGCCTCGGCACGATGACCTTCGGCGGCGGCGCCGGCATCTGGAACCAGATCGGCGATCTCCAGCAGTCCGACGCCGAACGCCTCATTGGCCGCGCGCTGGACGCAGGCGTCAATTTCATCGATACCGCCGACGTGTACTCGCAAGGCGTTTCCGAGCAGATCACCGGCCAGGCGCTCAAGAACCTCAAGATCCCGCGCGAGCAGGTCGTGATCGCGACGAAGGTCTTCGGCGAAATGGGCTCGTCGCCGAACGAGCGCGGCGCCACGCGCTATCACATCATGGACGGCGTGAAGGCGAGCCTGAAGCGCCTCCAGCTCGACCACATCGACCTCTACCAGATTCACGCGTTCGACCCCGTCACGCCGATCGAAGAGACGGTGCGCGCGCTCGATGCGCTCGTGCAGCAGGGCCACGTGCGCTACGCCGGCGTGTCGAACTGGGCGGCCTGGCAGATCGTGAAGGCGCTCGGCATTGCGCAGCGCGAAGGGCTCGCGCGCTTCGAGTCGCTGCAGGCTTACTACACGATCGCAGGGCGCGATCTCGAACGCGAACTCGTGCCGATGCTGGAAAGCGAAGGCCTCGGCTTGATGGTGTGGAGTCCGCTCGCGGGCGGGCTCTTGAGCGGCAAGTACGGGCGCGATCAGCAAGGCGAGGCGGGCAGCCGCCGTACGACCTTCGATTTTCCGCCCGTGAACCGCGAGCGCGCATGGGACTGCGTGGACGCGATGCGGCCGATCGCGCAGGCCAAAGGCGTCTCGGTCGCGCAGATCGCGCTCGCGTGGCTGCTGCATCAGAAGGCGGTGACATCGGTGATCATCGGCGCGAAACGCGTGGACCAGCTCGACGACAATATCGCCGCGACGAAAGTGAAGCTCAGCGTGGAAGAGCTAGGCGTGCTGGGCGAGGCGAGCGGACTGCCAGCGGAGTATCCGGGCTGGATGCTCGCGCGCCAGGGCGAACAACGGCTCGCGCAGCTCAGGCAATCGCGCCAAGAGGAGGAGTGAGGGGGAATACGGAGCGTGATGCGCGATTGCGCGCCCGGACGCAGATTGCGCCGCGTCCGGGCGCGCGGTGTACGCGGTGTATCAGCCCGCCGACACCTTCAGATGGTTCTTCACCGACGTCACACCCGTCACGCCTTCCACGACCTGCCTGGCGTTGTCGCGGTCCTCGGCGCTCGGCACGGTGCCGGTGAGCGAGACCACGCCCTTACGCGTCTTCACGTGGATGTGCTCGGACTTCAGGTTCTTCGCGCCGAGCAGTTCGGCCTTGACCTTGGTCGTGATGGTTGCGTCGTCAACGTGCTGGCCCACGGATTCCGAACTGCCCGATGGTGCGCTGCTGTTCGTGGTGGTTTGCGCACCGGCCATCAGTGCGAAGGTCATGCAGGCGGCGCCAGCCGCGGTCTTGAGGATCAGGATGCGCTTCATGGCTACTCCCTTTCTGGTTGTGGTCGATGCCTCTTTCCGCAAGGTGCGTGCCTCGCCGCGTCCCCATTCGCGCAGCGCGACGTTGAAAGCCTGCTGGAAGCCACCGGGGCCGCCCACTATGCGGGATTGCAGCCGTTTCACGCGGCCGCTGTTTCTTCAGCCGGAACGCGCAACAATTTTTCCGGACCTTTGTAAAAATCTCCAGCGTGGGGTCGGAAAAGAGGCTCGCGCAGCGCCGGTTGCAAACGCCGATCCCGTTTCAAAACAGGGCGTTGTAAAAACTGGCATGGCTGTTGCATGAGGGGTGCTACCACTCAATTCAACAAAACGGGATTGCCATGCCTTCCATCGCGTTACACGCGCGCCAGCATCTGGCGCTTACGCCGCGTCTTCAGCAGGCGGTGAGGCTGTTGCAACTGTCGTCGCTCGAATTCCAGCAGGAGCTGCGCGAAGCGCTCGACACCAATCCGTTCCTCGAATACGTTGCGCCTGCCTCGGAGACCGGTGAGGCGGCCGAAGCGGCTGACGGCGCCGCGGGCATCGGCTCCGCAGCGGCGCCCGCGGCCGAAGCCCCCGCCATGGCGACGGAAGGCGCGGGCGAGTCAGGCCTCGATGCCGGCATGGCGCAGGAAACGTCGCCCTACACCGAGACGTCATACGCCGAAGCCAGCTACGGCGACGAAGGCGCGGGCTATACCGCCGAGATGCCAACGACTGGCGCGTTGCGCACGTCGAGCTATCGCGGCGGCGAGGACGGCGATTCCGAGGCCTCCGACTGGGTGCGCGTGCCGGTCACGCTGCGCGAGCAGTTGCACGAGTCGCTGCGTCTCGCGCCCCTCGAAGAACTCGACCGGATCGCGGCGCAAATCGTGATCGAAGCGCTCGACGACGACGGCTATCTGCGCCAGGACCTCGCCGATCTCGCCGACGTGGACGGCGGAGCAGACACGCTCGACGAGGACCGTCTGCGCGTTGCGCTGCGCGTGGTGCAGTCGCTCGATCGGCCCGGCATCGGCGCGCGTTCGCTCTCCGAATGCCTCGCGCTGCAACTCGAGGCGATGCCTCACGACACCCCGCATCGCGAACTGGCCATGCAGATCGTCTCGCAGCATCTCGAGCGCCTCGCGCGCCGCGAGCACGGTGAGCTGCAGCGCCAGCTCGGCTGCGACGCCGCTTCGCTGCAGGCCGCGAGCGCACTCGTGCGCCGCCTCGATCCGAAGCCGGGCAACCACTATGGGCGCGCCGACGGCGGTTATGTCATCCCCGACGTGATCGTGCGCCAGGTGCGCGGCAAGTGGGTGGTGAGCGTGAATCCGGCCATCGAGCCGCGCGCGCGCATCCACAAGCTCTATGCGGAGATGTTCGCGCGCTCGGACCAGACGAGCCGCTCGCCGCTCGCGCAGCAGTTGCAGGAAGCGCGCTGGCTGATCCGCAACGCGCACAAGCGCTGCGAGACCATTCTGCGCGTGGGCGAGTGCATCGTCGCGCGCCAGAAGGCGTTTTTCCTGTACGGCGAGATCGCGCTGCGGCCCATGCTGCTGCGCGACGTCGCCGACGAACTGGGCCTGCACGAATCGACCGTTTCGCGCGCCACGGGCAACAAGTACATGGCCACGCCGCGCGGCATCTTCGAGTTCAAGCGCTTCTTCCCGCGCGAACTGGAAACGCGCACGGGCGGCACGTGCTCGGCGGCTGCGGTGCGCGCGCTCATCAAGGAAATGATCGACGCCGAAGATCCGCGCGATCCGCTTTCCGACGTCATCCTCACGCAGGAACTCGAAAAGCAGGGCGTGCAGGTAGCGCGGCGCACGGTCACGAAATATCGGCAAATGATGAAGCTGCCAGCGGCGGAAATGCGCCGTCAGATTTGAGGCGCGCGGTTTCATCTGCGTGCCGGAAGACGGGGGGAGGGTCAGCGGCGCAGGACCGGCGTAACGAAACGTGTGGACAACACGTTACGTTGCGCACGCCGCTTCAAAGCAGCATCAAGGCAGCGGGCAGATAGAATACGAGCCATTGCTCATATTCTATCTGCCCGCTGCGCATATCCCCCATGACCCAAACGCCACGACGCAAAAGCCGCGCCGCGCCGCTAGAGGCGCGCAAGCGGCCCGTGCAGCGCCGTTCCGCCGCCACGGTCGACGCGATACTCGAAGCCGCTGCCCGCATTCTCGAAAGCGCGGGCCTGGCCGGCTACACCACGAACGCCATTGCGGCGCGCGCGGGTGTGAGCGTCGGCTCGCTCTATCAATACTTCCCGAACCGCGACGCGCTGACCGCTGCCTTGATCGAGCGCGAGAGCGCGCCGCTGCTTGCCGAGGTCGAGGTTGCCGCGGTGGCGTCGAGTTGCGAGGCGGCGCTGCGCAGGCTCATTCGCGCTGCAGTTGCGCACCAGATGCGGCGCCCGGAATTGGCGCGTCTGCTCGATTTCGAAGAGCGGCGTCTGCCGCTTGGCGAGCGCGACGCGCGCGTAGGCGAGCGCATTCACGCGGCGCTGGTCGGCGCGTTCGAACTCGCCGACGCGCCGAGACTCGACGACCGGCAGACCACTGCGCTCGACGTGATCGCCATCGTGCGCGGCATGGTCGACGCCGCGGGCGAGCGCGGCGAAACCGACGCACAGGCGCTGGAGGCGCGCGTCACGCGCGCAGCGATCGGCTATTTGTGGCGCACCGAGCGCGGCTGGTAGCGTACGTGGCCTTGTTTGCCCGCGTCAGCGGTCCGCAGCACGACGCGTTTGCCGGAAGTCCGTTGCGCGATGCCGAGCCATCGCGCAACACGCCCTAACGTGAGGCCGTTGCAGAGCAGATTCAGCAGCACGAAGGCAGCGGCCATGGCGGCAGCGAACGCGCGGGTGTCGGGCGAAAGCGCGTCGTTGCGCGCGACGCAAACCGCGAGCGTGAGCGTGACAGGCCCGCGCACGCCGCCCCATGCGATCAGCCATTGATGCGTGCGCGGCAGCGGTTCGCAAATTCCAAGGCGGCTCAGCAGCGGCAAGAAGATCGTGAGGATGCCGAATCGGCTCAGAATGGCGGCCACCAGCGCGAGACCGAGCGGGAGGATGTCGCGCATATCCAGCTTGTCCAGCAGACCGGGCACACGTGCCGACGCGAGCAGAAAGACAGCGGCGGACGCGATGCCAGCCTGGTACGTCCATAGCTGGCGAAACAGGGCCTGGCTCGCGGCGGGGTGGCGTGTTCGCATGAGCCGGTTGGCCGCGAGACCCGCGCATACGACAGCGGCCACGCCAGAAACGTGAAGCCGGCTTTGCGCGGCGGGATAGAGCAGCGTGGGCAGCGCGAGCGAGAGCGCGTACTCGGAAAAGGGCAGACTGCGCAGCGCGCTCGACGCGGTGACGAAGATCGCTCCCGCGAGCGCTCCGAACGTGCAACCGCCAACGAGTGAAACGCAGAACGCTGCGAGCGGATAGCCGTGTGTGTTTGCCGCGGACGGCGCGAGCGCCAGCGCGCTGGTGAGGAGCGTGGAGATGGCGATGGCGGCGGCGTCGTTGAGCAGGCTTTCGCCCTCGATCAGCCGGATCAGGCGTTCGGGCGCACCGCTGTTGCGAAAGAGCCCGATTACGGTGGAAGGATCTGTCGTGCTGACGATTGCGCCGAGCAGCAGGCAGACGATCAGGCTCTCGCCGCTGCTGATCCAGGTGACGAGGCCAACGCCTGCCGCGGCGGCCACCACTGCGCCGATCGCAAGCAGGAGGATAGGCGCGAGATCGGCGAGAAGGCCGCGCGTGTCGACCTGCAACGCCGCTTCGAAGAGGATGGGTGGCAAGAAGATCCAGAGATAGGCCTCGGGCGGAAGCGATGGTGTGAGTAAGGGCGCAAGGTTCGAAGCGGTGAAGCCGGGCGCGAAGTGCTGCAACGCGAGATACCCGGTGCCGGCCAGCACGCCTGCACCGGTCAGGCCGAACGAATCGGAAAGGCGAAATCGCTGTGCAGCGGCATGGCAGAGCGCAATGCTGAGCAGCAGGACGCCGGTGCGGACGGTGAATTCAATTGCGGTTTGCAAAGGCGGGAAACTCCGTGTCGAGGCCAGACGGCGGCCAACGGAGACAGTATGCTGTTGCGTTGCAGCAATGCGATTTGACATATGTCAGCGCGCCACTGACAGGGCAAATACGATGCGATTACGGACTTTTACGAGTCAGATGGCGCGCGAGACTGTCCCTTAAAGCGCGCGTGCGCGCGGGAGTCGAGCGTCTTTTAGGGTGCCATGACCGGCGAGTCTCCCGGCTAGCTCGCGCCGAGGCGCTCGATCAGCGCCATGGCCGCCGCCGGGTTGCGTTCCTTGAAGCCGCTGATCACGTAGAGATACACGTCCCGGCCGGCCTTCGCGGCGAGCGGCTGCGCGTAGGTGGCGAGATCGTCGGGTGTTTCGCCGCGCGACCAGGCGAGCGCGCGCTTCGCCCAAATGTCGAGGTCGGCGGCGGCGTAGCCCTGCGGGTGATCCTGGGCGGTTCCCATGATGCGCGCGTAGACGAACTGCGCGCTCGCGTCGCCGATTTGCGGGTAGCTGGAGTCGCCGGAAATGACGATTGCCGCCTTGTGCTTGCGCGCGAGCGCCACGAATTCCGGCGTGCAAAAGCTCTCGTCGCGCACTTCGAGTGCGTGGCGCAGCGCTCGGCCTTCGGCCTCGGCTGGCAGCAGTTCGAGAAATCGTGCGTAATCCTCAGGATCGAAACGCTTGCCTGGCGTGAGCTGCCAGTTGATCGGCCCGAGCTTGTCGCGCAGGTTCAACACGCCACCGCTCAGGAAGCGCTCGATCGTGGCTCCGGCTTCGGCCAGCACGCGGCGATTCATCGCAAAGCGCGGGGCCTTCAGTGAGAACACGAAGTCGTCGGGCGTGTCGTCGTGCCAGCGCGTGAAGCTTTCCGGGCGCTGCGCGCCGTAGTACGTACTGTTGATTTCCAGCGTCGAAAGATGGCGGCTCGCATATTCGAGCTCGCGGCGCTGCGCAAGCCCGCCGGGATAGAACGCACCGCGCCACGGCGCATATATCCAGCCGCCTACACCAACGCGTATGCGGCCGTGCCGGGCCATTGAACGGGATGAGGGCACCATCGGAACTCCATCATCGAAGCCGGGAAACGCGCAGTGTAGCGCAGCACTCGCCGCGGCCGCCGGTTAGCGCCCCGAATCCAAAGCTGCGAATTCATCTCGATTTTTAGGCATAGTCCGATATTTTCTTGTGGGCTGTGAGGCTACTTTAGTCGTGTTGTGTCAGATAACCTCACAGGGACCATCAGATGTCTTCCCGCATATCTCCGGAACTCACCGATGCGCAGTGGCGCAGCATCGAACCCATGTTTCATGAAATCCGCGTTGACGGTCGTCGTCGCGGGCGCCCGGCGCACAATCCTCGTCACGTTTTCGCAGGCATCCTTTGGGTGTTGGCCACCGGCTCGGTCTGGTCGAAGCTGCCCGAGCAGTATCCCGACTTCCGCACCTGCCATCGCCGCTTCAAGCTGTGGTTCGACGCCGGCCTCGTGCATCACGCCATGGAGCGTCTGCACGGCCAGGATGGTCTCGCGCTGTGCACGGCAATGGCCGCACGCATGCAGCCGTGGCGCGCGCCGGTCGGCCGCAAGCCGCGTTTTCCGGTGGCGTCCACGCTGCGCTGGCCGCTCGTGCGCCCCTTCGTGGACCGATAGGCGAGCAGCAAGCGGGGTTCCGGCGGCACTCCACGAGTCCGCTGGAACGTCAAGCCTCCCCGACCTCCGCACGCATGCGTGCGAACAGCGGCGCCCACCAGGGTTCGCGTGAGAGCGCCTCGATCTCCACATCGGTATTGAGGTCAACGGTGCGTTGTCGTTCGCGTGCATCGAGTGGATCCGCTTGCGCGAACTGTGCAGCAAGCACTTCGGCACCGGCGTCGGAAGCGTCGCGCGGCCCGCGCGCACGTGCGTTCACGCGCTCGGCTAGCCGCGCCTGCGGCGCGTGGAAGTTCAGGATCAGCATGGGCCGGTTCAGCTCACACGCCAGTGCTGCGAACTGCGCGCGATGCGTTGCCTTGAGAAACGTCGCATCGACGAGTGCGGTATGGCCCGCGTTCAGCACGTCACGCACATGGGCGACGAGACGTTCGTAATGCGCGTCGAGCGCGGCTTGCGTGTAGGCGCTTGCCGGCAGCGCGTCGAACGAGGGCGGCGCGAAGGGTTCGAGGCGCTTGCGTTCGAGATCGCTCGACACACGGATCACTCCGCTCAACTCGGCGAGCGCGCGGCTCGCCACCGACTTTCCCGACCCAGAAAAGCCGTGGCACAGCAGCAGCCAGGGCGCGGGTTCGCGCATGGCGCGCGCCTCACTCGCCGCGAGTGCGAGGTAGCGCGAGACGTTTTCTTCGTTCGCCTGCGCGTTGCGCCGCGCAGGCGGTCCCGCCTTGAGCAGTGCCACCAGCGCCCTCACCAGCGCGCGATAGACGACATAAAGCCGCAGCGCAATGAGCCCCGCGAAATCCCCCGTGGCTTCCAGATAGCGGTTGAGCAGGCGGTGCGCGTGCGCAGCGTGGCCATGCGCGCGCAGGTCCATCAGCGGGAATGCGAGATCGCAGGTCACGTCGATCCAGCGCAGCGCGTCGCTGAACTCAATGCAATCGAACATCAGCGCGTGTCGTCCGTAGCGCACGATATTGTCGAGATGCAGGTCGCCGTGGCAGGCGCGCACGAATCCGTTCTCGCGGCGCGCGTCGAGGTGTTGCGCCAGGCGCGCGAGTTCGCTTTCGCAAGTCGCGCGCAACGCGGCACTCTCCACAGGGTGCATGGTGCTCGGGTCCGTTTCGAGGGGCGCGAGCGCCGCGAGCACCTGTTCACGCAGCAGTGCGGCCGAGCCGAGGCGTGCAGCGGGCGCCATCGGACCGCGGCCGGGCCGGCGCGCCTGCCGATGGCTCGCGGCGAGCCTGGTTGCGGCCGCATCGATATCGGCGGTACTCAGTTCGCCGTGCGAGAGCAGATTCGAAAACAGCAGGCGCTGGTCGAAGCGGCGCATACGAACCGCGTAGTCGATGACTTTTACGTTGCCGCGCGTGGAAGCATGCGCGTGGCTGAGCCGGCAACGCCGACCGTCAAAAAATAGCGCATCGGTCTCGCGATAAATCGGTCCTGCGAAGGGCGCATTCAGACGAATCTCAGCTTCGCAGCAGCGCAGCCGGGCATCGAGCCGCACAAAATTGACGAAGCCGAAATCGACGGGCTTCATGATCTTGTACGCGTAGCGCCCGGCGAGATACACCACCGAAATATGCGTTTCGATGCGCACGATGCGCCCAGCCGGGTGCGCATACGTCGAGGCGCGCGAGAGCGCGGCGTCCACGAGGCGACCGTGGCGGCGCGCCGCACGCTGACGGTTCAAGGCATGGCGTGAGATCGGCGTGTCGGGCATCGGCGTGGCTATCATGAGAATAGAGGGCTGCGGCGCGGCAATTGTCGGAACCAGCATACACGCGAGCGAGCGCGGGACGGCCGTGGCGCGCCACGTCGCAGCCTTGATCGAAACG
The DNA here is from genome assembly GCF_038900775.1 of Paraburkholderia sp. JHI869. Lineage (NCBI taxonomy): Bacteria > Pseudomonadati > Pseudomonadota > Betaproteobacteria > Burkholderiales > Burkholderiaceae > Paraburkholderia > Paraburkholderia sp. JHI869. The sequence continues at coordinate 9,999 of NZ_JAYMSC010000002.1, read as the reverse complement.
GGCTGCACGGGCATCGGCGTGTTGCACCTTTTGTGCAATCCGGCGAGGCTGCGCGATACTCTCAAGTTCAACCCAACGGAATCTCGGAGACATGGCGCATTTCGACGTATTCAACGGCGACGCAGACGGCATCTGCGCGCTGCATCAACTGCGGCTCGCAAGGCCGCGCGAAGCGACGCTCATCACCGGCGCGAAGCGCGATATCGCGCTCGTCGAGCGCGTGCCCGCCCAGCCAGGCGACTCGCTCACGGTGCTCGACATTTCGTTCGACGTGAACCGCAAGGCGCTCACCGCGCTGCTCGCGAAGGACGTCGCGGTCGAATATTTCGACCATCACCACGCGGGCGATCTGCCCATGTGCAGGAACCTCGTCGCGCATATCGACACCACGGCGCAGGTCTGCACGAGTGTGCTCGTCGACCGTCACCTCGCTGGCCGCTACCGGCCGTGGGCGATCGCGGCGGCCTGGGGCGACAACCTGCCCGACACGGCGCGCTCGCTTGCGCAGCAGGCCGGGCTCGACGCCGCGCAGGCCGAACCGCTGCGCGAACTCGGCGAGTCGATCAACTACAACGCTTACGGCGACTGCGTCGAAGATCTCGTGATCACTCCGCTCGATCTGTACGCGGCGATGAAGCCTTATGAGAGCCCGTTCGATTTCATCGCGTCGGAGCCCATCGTGGCGCAGCTCGGCCGTTGCCGCCATGACGATCTCGAACTGGCCCAGGCCATCGCGCCGCTCATCGCGCTGCAGTACGGCAGTGTGTGCGTGCTGCCCGACGAGCCGTGGGCGCGCCGCGTGCGCGGCGTGTTCGCCAACGTGCTCGCGAACGAGGAGCCGTCGCGCGCGCACGCGGTGCTGAGTGTGAACGCGGACGGCAACTATGCGGTAAGCGTGCGCGCGCCGCTCACCGAGCCGCGCGGCGCGGACGAACTCTGCCGCGCGTTCCCCGGCGGAAACGGCCGGGTGGGCGCGGCAGGCATCGACTGCCTCGAATCGGCCCGCCTCGACGCGTTCGTAACGGCGTTCGCGCGCGTGTTCGGGCGCGCGAAGCCGGAGTTGGCCTGAGCAACGAGGCGTCACCAGGCTGTCACTGCGGCGTTTCGCCCCCGCCTTGCGCGTTGCGCGCCGCCGGCCAGCGCCAGTTGCGGATTTCGGGCATGTCGTCGCCGTACTCGTCCACGTAGCGGCGGTGCGCGGCCAGCTTGTCGTGCAGCGTCTGGCGCAGGTGCGCCGCGCGCTGCGAGAGTCCGTCAACGCGGTCGATCACGGCCTCGCACAGGTGGTAGCGGTCGAGCCGGTTGAGCACGGTCATGTCGAACGGCGTGGTGGTCGTGCCTTCCTCGATGAAGCCGTGCACGTGGATGTTCGCGTGATTGGCGCGCCGGTACGTGAGCTTGTGGATCAGCGTCGGATAGCTATGGTGCGCGAAGATCACCGGCTTGTCGGTGGTGAACAGCGCGTTGAAGTCGGCGTCGGGCAGGCCGTGCGGATGGCGGTCGGCGGGCTCGAGCGTCATCAGGTCCACCACGTTCACCACGCGGACCTTCAGGTCGGGCAGGCAGTTGCGCAGCAGGTCCACGGCGGCTAGCGTCTCCATGGTCGGTACGTCGCCGGCGCAGGCCATCACCACGTCGGGCTCACCGCCGTCGTCATTGCTCGCCCATTGCCAGATGCCGATGCCGTCCGCGCAATGGCGAATGGCCGCGTCCATGTCGAGCCATTGCGCCTGCGGCTGCTTGCCCGCCACGATGATGTTGATGCGGTTCCAGGTGCGCAGCACGTGGTCCGTCACGGCGAGCAGCGTGTTGGCGTCGGGCGGCAGATACACGCGCACCGTGTCCGACTTCTTGTTCACCGCATAGTCGATGAAGCCCGGGTCCTGATGGCTGAAGCCGTTATGGTCCTGGCGCCACACGTGCGAGGTGAGCAGATAGTTGAGCGAGGGCAGCGGCCGCCGCCACGGAATCTCGCGGATCACCTTCAGCCACTTCGCGTGCTGATTGAACATCGAGTCGATGATGTGGATGAACGCCTCGTAGCACGACATGAAACCGTGGCGGCCCGTCAGCAGATAGCCTTCGAGCCAGCCCTGACAGGTGTGCTCCGAGAGCATTTCCATCACGCGGCCGTTGCTGGCGAGCTGGACGTCGTCGGGCGTGACTTCCGCGAGCCACGTGCGCGACGTCACGTCGAATACGTCGCTCCAGCGGTTCGACGCCGTCTCGTCGGGACCGAAGATGCGGAAGTTGCGCGTCGGGTCGTTCACGCGCATCACTTCTCGCAGGAACGCGCCCATTACGCGCGTGGCTTCCGCGTCCACCTGGCCGGGGGCGGGCACGTCCACGGCGTGGTGTTCAAAGGGCGGCACACGCAGCTCGCGCACGCGGCCGCCGCCGTTCGAACGCGGGTTCGCGCTCATGCGCTTTTCGCCCTGCGGCGCGAGCGCGGCGATTTCGGGCACGAGGCGGCCTTGCGCGTCGAAAAGTTCTTCGGGCTTGTAGCTGCGCATCCAGCTTTCCAGCAATGCGAGATGCCCCGGCTTGGAGATGTTGGCGAGCGGCACCTGGTGCGAGCGCCACGAGCCTTCGGTTTTCTGGCCGTCGACCGTCTTCGGGCCGGTCCAGCCTTTGGGCGTGCGCATCACGATCATCGGCCAGCGCGGTCGTACGTAGCCGGGCGGCAGGTTGCCGTGTTCGTCGGCGAGTTCGCGCGCGGCCTTCTGGATACGCGCGATCTCGTCGAATGCCGTGTCGAACGCGGTGGCCATCAGACGGTGCGCAACTTGAGGTTCTTCAGCCTCCACGAAAATCGGTTCGTGGCCGTAGCCCTTCATGAGCGAGGCGAGTTCGTCGTCGCCGATGCGCGCGAGCACCGTCGGCCCCGCGATCTTGTAGCCGTTCAAATGGAGGATGGGCAGCACCGCGCCGTCGGTGGCCGGATTGAGGAACTTGTTCGAGTGCCACGCCGTGGCGAGCGGGCCCGTTTCGGCTTCGCCGTCGCCCACCACGCAGGCGACGATCAGATCCGGGTTGTCGAACACCGCGCCGTAGGCGTGCGAGAGCGCGTAGCCCAGTTCTCCGCCTTCGTGGATCGAGCCGGGCGTTTGCGGCGCGACGTGACTGGGAATGCCGCCCGGAAAGCTGAACTGCTTGAACAGTGCGGCCATGCCTTCTATGTCGAGCGGCACGTTCGGCCAGGTCTCGCTGTACGTGCCTTCCATCCAGGTGTTCGCGACGACGGCAGGGCCGCCGTGGCCCGGCCCCGCGAGAAATAGCACGTCGAGATCGCGCGCGTTGATGATGCGGTTCAGGTGCGTGTAGAGGAAGTTCAGGCCCGGCGTCGTGCCCCAGTGGCCGAGCAGGCGCGGCTTCACGTGTGCGAGCTGCAGCGGCTCGCGCAGGAGCGGATTGGCAAGCAGATAGATCTGGCCGACCGAGAGATAGTTGGCGGCGCGCCACCAGGCGTCCATGCGGCGCAGCAGGTCGTCGGTGAGCGGCGGGTGGGCAGGGGTGTCGGTAGCGTTCATGCGGGGCTCCGGTTGCGCGGCGGCGGAAGGCGGACCGAGTCGGACTGCGCGCGCGGTGCGGCAGCGCGCGTGGCGCGAGCCTGAGGCGTGCGCGGCGGGCGCGCAGTTGGCACGCAGTTGGCGCGCAGTTGGCATTTACCGCGCGCGTGGCCGGCGGCGGCGCCTCATGGTCCTGCGGGAATCGTCTTATGTTGCCACGATCGCGCGGCGCGCCACGCGTGGATGCCCCGCGGCTGGCAGTCGCATCGGGCTGCCTGGCTGCGGCGTAGTTGCGGCGCAGCGTGCATTGCACGACAGCCCGCGGCCCGATTGCATAACATGGTTTTATGGTGATCGAAGCGGCGCGCGAGCCGCATATCTGGCGAGGGGGATGGCAATGCGGGCAATGCTGTTCGACGGCGGGAATCCACGGCTGCGCGAAGCCGAATTACCCGACCCGACGCCGGGCGCAGGCGAACTGCTGATCGACGTCCGTGCGTGCGGCGTGTGCCGCACCGACCTGCACGTCGTGGACGGCGATCTCGAACACCCGAAAAGACCGGTGATTCCCGGTCACGAGATCGTCGGCACGGTGGCGGCGCTCGGGGCCGGCGTAACGGGTTTCGCGCTGGGCGACCGCGTGGGCGTGCCGTGGCTCGGCCATACCTGCGGGCATTGCCGCTTCTGCGCCGACGGGCGCGAGAACCTCTGCGACGCGCCCGGCTTCACGGGCTACACGATCGACGGCGGCTATGCCACGCGCACCGTCGCCGACGCCCGCTACTGCTTCCATCTGCCGCGCCAGTACAGCGACGTCGAAGCCGCGCCGCTGCTCTGCGCGGGACTCATCGGCTATCGCTCGCTCGCGATGGCGGGCGATGCGCAGCGCATCGGCATTTATGGCTTCGGCGCGGCGGCGCATATCGTCGCGCAGGTCGCGCGCCATCAGGGGCGCACGGTCTATGCGTTCACGCGTCCGGGCGATGACGCAGCGCAGCAGTTCGCGCGGCGCCTCGGGGCCAACTGGGCCGGCGGCAGCGACGAGCGCGCGCCCGAGGAGCTCGACGCGGCGCTGCTGTTCGCGCCGGTCGGCGCGCTCGTGCCCGCCGCGCTGCGCGCGCTGACGAAGGGCGGCACGGTCGTGTGCGGCGGCATCCACATGAGCGACATTCCCTCGTTTCCTTACGCATGGCTGTGGGAGGAGCGGCACATCGTCTCGGTGGCGAATCTCACGCGCGAGGACGGCGCGACCTTCATGGCGATTGCCGCACGCCACAAGCTCGAAATCGAGACCACGCCGTATCCGCTTGCGCGCGCGAACGAGGCGCTGGCCGATCTGCGCGAAGGACGGCTCACGGGCGCGGCGGTGTTGACGATGCTGACAGAAGGATGACGCAGAGGAGACAACGCGTCGCACTGGCTACGGCGCGCATCCGTACCCAAATGCGCTACAACGATCTTTAGATAGCGCGCGCCGGGAGCCGGCGCGCGCCTCGCAACGGCCGGCGGGCCGCGGCGCGCGACGCTCACGAGGCACGCGCGCGGCGACTACGCCGCGCAATCTGGGCGACGCCCGGGAGGTCAACGATGTACAAGCAGATTCTGGTAGCGGTGGATGGCAGCCGCAGCGGCCGGCGCGCGCTCGACGAGGCCGTGAAGATCGCCAAGGCGACCGGCGGCGCCGTTCAGGCGCTGTACGTCGTGCGCCATCCGGCGCGGCTCGTGGACGTGAGTTCGGGCTTCGCCGAGGAACAGGCGCGCCACTCGGCGGAAAACGACGCAGCAACGGCGGCGCTCGAAGAAGCGAAACTGGTGTTCGCGCAGGCTCAGGTGGCGGGCTCCACGCGCGCAGCGGACGCGAGCGGCGAGGAGATTGCCGCGGTGATCTCGCGCATCGCCGCCGAGGAAGACGCCGACCTCGTGGTGATGGGCACGCGTGGCGTGTCGGGCATGAAGCGCCTGTTGCTCGGAAGCGTGGCGGAATCGTTCCTGCGCATGGCGGACCGGCCGGTCATGCTGGTCCGCGACGAAGAGGCGCCGGCCGCCTGATCGGGGCGCCCGGTTCCTCCGGCCGGTCGGCGGCGAGGGCGCGACCGGCCGGGCAGCGATCGGCCGTATCGACGATCCGTCGCGAAATACCGGCGATCGCAAGCCCAGTTTTGAATTGCTGCGCATCAACTATCTCGATTTGTGACGTCGATCAAGCGACAAATCGCCCATTCGTTACGCGGGAGCTCGTCTTCGTGCCTATGATGTTGGCTTGAGCCGATTGTGTTGCGAACACGCGGCACTCCGAAGTTTCCCGTCCCCCATCGTCGCGCGTGAAGCGCTTTCATTTCGCTCGCCGCAGCCCGCGCCCCACCGCGGTCCTTTAAGCAGCAAACGCATCCGGCCGCGCCGGGCGAAAGCTACATAAGGAGGAGATTGACCATGGCAACCGCTTCCCATCCCTCATTCGACGCGGCCTCAGTCGGCCAGGCGTTGGGCGCCTCGTTCGATAACTACCGTGCCAACACCGCGGCCGCGCTGCGTTTGCTCGTCGGGCAGCAGCAGTGGCGCGAGCAGCTGTTGAAGCTGGAGCAGCGCCGCATCGAGCGCGACCGCGAGGCGGTCGAAGGTCTGCTCGAATCGCTGCGCACCGCGCGCGACTGGACCGATTTCGCGGTCGCCACGCAATCGGTCTGGCGCGACTATCTCGGTGCGAGCACCACGCTCTGGCAAGAGAGCGTGGCGGCGGCGATGCAGGGCGCGAGCACGTGGTCCGACAGTGCGCGCGACTTCACGCAGCAGTGGCAGGAAGCCTGCGCGGGCGCGCAAGCTGGCGCGTCCAAGGTGCCTGGCGCGCTGCCCATGCGCGAGTGGATGAACGCCTTCGAGCGTGCGATGGCGAGCGCCACCAATGGCGCCGCGCATCCGGGCAAGGCGTCGGGCGCAGGCCGTGCGCACGCGGGCGGAGGCCAGCATGGCCACTAAGCGCGTTGCCTTCGTCACGGGCGGCATGGGCGGGCTGGGCGAGGCGATCAGCCGGCGCCTGCACGACGCGGGCATGACCGTCGCCGTGTCGTGCTCGTCGGCGAACACGCGAGCCGATGCGTGGCTTGCCGCCGAACGCGCGGCGGGCCGCGAGTTCGGCTGCCATCAGATGAACGTCGCCGACTGCGAGGCCTGCGAGCGTGCAGCGCAACAAGCGCTCGACGATCTCGGCCAGGTGGACGTGCTCATCAACAATGCAGGCATCACGTGCGACCGCAGCTTCGTCAAGATGTCGAAAGCCGACTGGGACTCCGTGCTGCGAACCGATCTCGACGCGCTCTTCAACGTGACGAAGCCGTTCTTGCCCGGCATGATCGAGCGCGGCTTCGGGCGCATCATCAATATCGGCTCGGTCAACGGCTCGCGCGGCGCTTTCGGGCAGACCAACTATTCGGCGGCGAAAGCGGGCATGCATGGCTTCACGAAGGCGCTCGCACTCGAAGTGGCGAAAAAAGGCGTGACGGTGAACACCGTGTCGCCGGGCTATCTCGCCACGCAAATGGTGGAAGCCGTACCGAAGGACGTGCTGGACGCGCGCATCCTGCCGCAAATTCCGGTAGGCCGCCTCGGCCAGCCGAACGAGGTCGCCGCACTGATAGCGTTCCTCTGCTCGGACGACGCGGCGTTCATCACCGGCGCCGATATCGCGATCAACGGCGGCATGCACATGCAATGACGCGCGGCGCTGCGGCGCAAAAATTTTGTGTGCGGCGAAAAAAGGCCCTTGCAAACGCGCGAGGCGCCTTCATGTTTGGACGGTGAGCGGCAGCGACCGCGCTGCGCGAGCGGCGCGCTTCGTTGCCGGCAATTCTCCGTGGCTGGCTGAAGGGGTGTCATGCACCCGTGGTAGCTGACGGAGAATTAAGGAATCCGATGCAACATCATTGTTGCGTGGACAAGGAAAACGTTCAGCCCATGGAGGCATCAATGAGCAATACCTCGCGTTACGATCCGTTCTCGATGGAAAGCGTGCCCGATCTGTTTCACGGGCTGTTCCGGCCGTTGCGTGCCACGAGCGCTGGGGAAGGGCAGGCGGCCAGCATCCGGATCGACGTGACGGAAGGCGAGGCCAGCTTCACTGTGAAGGCCGAAATGCCGGGCGTCGAGCGCAAAGACATTGATGTGAAAATCGACGGCAATCTCGTTTCGATCGCGGCAAAGGTCGAGCGAAACAGCGACCTGAAGGAAGGCGAGCGCGTCGTGCGTCGCGAACGGTATGCGGGCAGCGTGAGCCGCGCATTTACGCTCGCTGCGGAAATCGACGATGAAAAGGCGAGCGCGCAATACAAGGATGGTGTGCTGACACTCACGCTGCCGAAGCGGGCCGCAGGCGCCAGCAAGCGCCTGGAAATCAACTAAGGCTGAAGAGCCTTTGAGCGTGCGGCGCGCAGACTGCATATCGTGCAGATGCGCGCCGCTTTTTTGCTTTACATCGAGAAGTAACACAGCGAAACACGACTGTAGCGAAACTGTACGATTGACTCGCTATGCTGGGGAGACTCAAGCCCGCGGCCTTTCGGTCGATCGTTTTCGGGCATGTGGCCGTAAACAGCGCTTACGCCCTGGCTCCGGCCGACAACTGGAGAGACCCGATGCTCAGCCACCACGAACTAGCGACACTGCTGCTGATCCGTGATACGGACGCGCCTATTCAGACGCTCGATTCCGATTTCCTCGCGCTGCAGCGCTACCGTCTCGTCGAAATGGACGAAGCGGGCGGCGACCCCACGCTGCGCCTCACCTCCCGCGGCCGCGAACTGTTGCGGCGTCTCACGCACGAAGAAGGCGGCGAGCGCACTATTTGAGCGGCCGCTGCGCACGCCGTGCGGCGCGCCCGGTCTTGCGCACGAAGGCATGTCAAGAGCGTTTCATCGAGCGCTACGCCCGTTACATCCGTGTAATACACCGCGGAACACTCTGCGATAGAGTGCTGGCTTTTGGTTCCATCCACGCTGTTTTCACACGCAAAAGCCAAGTCATGAACGCCGTTTTCAAGCCTGCTGCCCGCCTGTTCGCCCTGATTTCCTGCGCCGCGCTTTTCGCGCCGCTCGCGGCCGTCGCCGCACCGTATCACCACGAGGTGTGCCACATCGAGCACGTTCACCATCACGCAGAGCGTGTTTGCCATCACGCGCACTGATCCTGCGCCGGTCGTAAAGCTGACTGCAAGGCGAACGCCGCACTTTAGTGCGGCGTTTATTTTCCCGTCATGTAATCAGGATGCCAAAATAAATAATCAGGAATTTATACCGCGACATATCGTAATTATCTGAAAGAGTGAACTTACACAAGTAATATTGCGGCGCGATATGCTCGGCGACTCGTTGCATACATTTCCCTTGCAGCTAGTCTCGTCATCTGAACGCGTTCCGCTCGAAAGCTGAAGCGGGGGGCGCAATCGCACACAATGAAAAACGTCACGTCGCTAGCCGCATCCAGTATTGCCGCCAGCGCGCTCGCCATGGCTTCGGGGTCGGTTAGCGCGCAGGAATTCACGCTCTACACAGGGCCGCTCAAGAGCGGCGCCGATCATACCTATTCGTGGCAAATGGATTACACGGAGGGTTTTGGCCAGTATTTTGCCGGCAGCATTGCGTGGCTGAACGAAGGCCATATTCCGGATCATCACCGCGACGGCCAGGCCATCCAGGCGTGGGCGCGATTGCCGCTCGCGCAGCGCCGCTTTGTGTTCGCGCTGGGTGTCGGGCCGTATCGCTATTTCGATACCGAAGCCGCGTCGCAGGGCGACGGCTGGGCCGATACGCACGGCTGGGGCGTGCTCTACAGTGCGCGCGCCACGTGGTACTCGGCGCATCGCTGGACGGCGAACCTGCAGCTCAACCGCGTGCAGGTGTCGCGCGGGCCATCGACGACGGCGCTCATGCTGGGCGTGGGCTACCAGCTCGACGCCCCCGACACGCCAGGTCCGCGCGATTTCGCGTTGCCGCGCACGCAGAAAGTGACGAACAACGAGATCACGCTGATGGCGGGCGAGACGATCCTCAATAGCCTCGAATCGCAGACCTCGGCGGCCGAGGCGATCGAGTACCGGCGCGGCATCACTTCGTTTCTCGATGGTACGGTGGGCTATCTGCATGAGGGCAATGGCATCTCGGCGCGGCGCGATGGCGCGACGGCGCAGCTCTGGCTCACGCGCGCGTTTTTCGACGAGCATCTCACGCTTGGGTTCGGCGCGGGCCTCTACGCGGCGATCCATCACGGCGAGCACCCCGACGAGCGCGATACCGGCGACGGTATTCTCTCGGGGCTCATCTCCGTTTCGGCTTCATATCGCTTGACACAGCACTGGGCCGCGCGCGTTACGTGGAATCGCGTGGTTACGCGTTATAGCCGCGATACGGATGTGATCCTGGGCGGTGTCGGCTATCGATTCTGAGTAGTGATGTAGCCCGCGCGGGCATGGCGTGGTTTGGGACGGACTTGCCCGCGCTACTCG